>NZ_JALCZE010000001.1:0-590459 GCF_024586575.1 Chryseobacterium sp. WG23 | reverse complement strand
CTTTGTTTTTTTGTACTTTTTGCGTAGATCGGGATTCTGCTCATAAAGCCACAGGTATTCCCCGTCGATCCATTGTTTCTCGGTGATCTCCTGCAATTGCTCGGCATTGGGGTTTTTAAGTGTTGGGAACGGGTACCTGAACTGATTGCGAAGCAGTTCAAGGGTACTAAAATTTTCATTGTTCATGTGTGATAGTTTTGTTACTAATATATCATTTTATTTAACATAATATTAATTTTATTTCACATGATATTGACATTTGATGTAATATATTCTAAAATAATAGTATTAATGGGAAATTGAAGAGATGAAAAAAAATTAATGATGCTATGGGGTCAGGATATCTCTACTTATTCTAAACATATTTTCATCCTTTTTCTCATCCTTTTTTATCACGGACATCCATAGAATATGAAACATGGATAATGAGCGATTAACATGCGGTAAGGGCTGCTTGATAAAAAAGTAAGAAAGAATAAGTCCCAGAAGGCTACTTTAAGAAATCAAACAGTTTCTTTGTCATTTCGCCAGGAATCTAAACGAGACAATTCATAAAGTAGGGTATAGATTCCACGCTCCACTACATTTCGCTCTGAATGACACCTTGTTTGCTTAAATTTATTAAATCCTTGTTATAAGGGATTGTTACTCATTTCAATTCGATGACTGCCGGACGTTATAACCGAAAACAACTTCCAGCCATAAACCATTTACTTTCTTACCCGAACTCAGGTTAAATAGGATCTATTTATTTTTCCAGATTTTATATTTTTCTTTCATACAGTGCCCACACGGGCGATAATTATTTTGCATTGCTTCCTGCTCAGATACAAAGAAAACCCTGTTTTCCCGGTTCATTCTTTTGCCTGACTTACAATGAAGCAATCCATATATTTTTAGTTTTTTATTTCCTCCAAAACAAATTTTCCGGTGGTGTATGTTACTTCTGAGAACAGAATCTGATAGCTGTGAATGCTGTATCATATTGTTTTACTTGGCAGCATCATGGAAAATGATTCCCAGGGCGTATCGATTTCCTTCCTTTACTTCACTTACTCCATGTTTCATATTAACCCTGTAATAGCCTTTTGTTCCTTTTTCAGGTTTGAAATTGGTGGTAAAAATAAGCAGATCACCTTTCCCTGGTTTTAAAACAATAGCTTTAGACTGTGCTCTTGGGACCTGTTGGGTTAATACAAACTCACCTCCGGTGAAATCTTTTTCAGGTTCACTGAGCATGGCAACAATCTGGATTGGGAAATACAGGTCTCCATATAAATCCTGATGTAAAGTATTGAAACCTCCCTTTTCATATTGTAAGATTAAAACAGTTGCTTTCTGCTGACCATTGCTGTGGCACTGCTTCAGGAATTCTGCATGCTCTAATGGAAAGGTTGTATCCATATGTAAAGCCTTGAACCAGGAATTGGCAATAGAAGCCAGATGAGGGTATATGGTGGTCCGTATCATTTGAATCAATGCAGGAAGGGGATAATTAAAATATTTATATTCCCCTAAGCCAAAGCGATGCCGGGCCATAACAACGGTTTTACGATAGGATTCTGAATGGTTGTAATTTGACTTCAGCAGCTCACAGTCTTCATCTGATAAGAGATTACGAATAACGGCATATCCGTTTTGATGCATAGCTTCAGTAATAGAGTGCCAGTCTGTATTGTTGATTTTTTGAATAATATCTGTCATGATTTTGTTTATGTACAGCAAAGATCCAATGTTATTCATAGATATAAAATCCAAACATGCGGAAAATGGGCTGGATGACCATAATACATCTTCGTTCTGGACTAGCTGTATAACTTTAATCTGGAGTATAAAACCAGTCCTCTTTAAAGGTACTTTTGCACCGTTAATACAAATAAATATAACGATGAATTACACCATTAAAAAAGCGGGTCTTGAAGATCTGAATGAAACAGCAGAATTGTTTAATCTTTACCGTATCTTCTACAGACAGGAATCAGATCTGGAAAAAGGAAAGGCCTTTTTAAAAGAAAGGTTTTTAAACAGCGAATCAGACCTGTTTCTTGCCATAGCTGACGGAAAAGCTGTAGGATTTGTCCAGCTTTACAAGCTTTTTCATTACACCAAACTACAGAAGCAGTGGCTGCTGAGTGATCTGTTTGTACATCCTGATTATAGAGGAAAAGGGCTTTCTGTAGCTTTAATTGACCGCAGTAAACAATGGTGTGAAGAGACCGGTGCATGTGGACTAATGCTTGAAACAGAGAAAACCAATGATATTGGAAATACCCTTTACCCACGTTGTGGATTTGAATATGATGGACTTCACAACTATTATTACTGGTGGAGATAGGTGAGGAGTTGAGAGTTGAGAGTTGAGAGTTGGGAGTTGGGAGTTGAGAATGAGGGTGGATAGGGGATGTAAAGTGTTGACCTTACGGTGTTAAAGTATGATATTTCATCTTATATGTTGATAAATAATAGCCGGTAGCCTGGTTTGGGGCTTTTCATTTTCTAGTTTTTTCTATAAAATAGTAGTATTAGTTCTACATTTATTATTATTTAATTCTACATCTATCCTTTTACTTGTACGAGACATAAAGCTATTTTTGTAAGAGCTCTGAATAATCAGAATTAGGACAGCTGAGTACAGAGCTTTATGAAAGAAAATTAATCTCCGCCTCATTTTCTACTTTTTCCCCACGGTTTTATGATTAGTACCACAAAACTGCTTGGCGGAGATTTTTTTACTTCAAATAAAAAGAGAACCACATTTGTGATTCTCTTTTGTTTTTTATTCATTACCTCTGTATTACGGAGCCAATTGAGCGTAAGGAGTCAGCTTATTATCATCAGACATGGTCTGATCCAAAAACTCTCTTTTCTGATTTGCTTTCATCCTTCCGGCAGCCTCATTAGCACTGAAATAAGCTTCACTTAGCTTTGTAGCAAGTTCTGCAGGCTTGAAATCAAATTTTGTATCACCTTCCACTCCCAGGTATCCATTTTTTTTGGTAAGGTTTGTAATATAGTTATTATAATTGATTAATGTATTTCTCAGATATTGAGTATGATACTCCATACATTTTTTAGCTTTCTTGGAAGAATTATTAAGAATACAGTTCTTCATATTGTTTCTGTATAAAAACCATTCAGATTCCAAAATTTTATATTCTTTACCCACAGCAATTTTTCCGTTTGTGACAATATTATTATCGCTTTCTTTGGTAGCAATGTTCTGAAGATGCTGCATTACCAATGGAACAGTAGCCTCAATTTTAGATTTTGTTTCCTTTAATACACTGAGATCAGCAGCCGGAGAATTCTTCTTTTGTGCTGTTGTTACGTTAAAAATAAGCAGTAATAGTACAATCAATAAATTATATCTTTTCATGAGAAATTTTTAAAGCACTAAAATAAATATAATTTCCCGGTTTAGACAAATCCATTTTAATTTTATTTAATAAATTTTAACAAGTTTTAAGAATTTAAAGGTGAAATCATCACTTTTCTGCTGATTATATAGCTGATAATTTACTGCCACTAAAAAATATGTATATTCAATATAAATTTATTTATTTGATTATCAATGTGTTAATGTATTAGCATCTCCTATCACTAAAAAAATAGTTGTTAGATTCAATTTTATGTCTACATTTGTATAACTAATTTCTTAGTGATATAAGATGCATGGATCATATATCACCTTAATGATAAATGAAAAGGATATGAAAATTCAAACCTTAACCAAAGCAGAAGAACAGGTAATGCAGTATTTGTGGAAAATAGAAAAAGGATTCCTTAAAGATATTCTTGATCTTTTTCCTGAGCCAAAACCACATACCAATACCGTTTCTACAATTTTGAAAGTATTAAAGGAGAAAGAATTTGTAGATTATGATGTCTACGGAAGACAGCATGAATATTATCCGTTGGTTTCTAAAGAACAATATTCGGGGAAAACAATGAAAAGCCTTGTGACGAATTATTTTAAAGGTTCCTACAAAAGTGCCGTTTCGTTTCTGGTAGAGAAAAATGAAATGACCGTTCAGGACCTTGAAATGCTATTAGATGAATTGAAAAAGAAAAGCTAACAATCATGGAAACACTGCTTCTGTACTTTGGAAAAGTAATTGTATGTTCTGGTGTAATGTTTTTATATTATCAGTTGTCTTTAAAAGACAAGACATTTCATCATTATAACAGATTTTACCTTTTGTCAGCAATACTCATCTCATTATTGCTGCCTTTGATCAGGATAGACGATTTTACGATAGAAGTAAATAATGATATGTATATGCTTCTTGATAAGATTCAGAATTTTAACACAACAAAAAATATAGACCATGGTCACATTTATTTTAACATTATTTTTTCAGCTCTGGGACTGGTTTCTCTCTATTTTATAGGAAAACTGAGCTATGGGATTTTTAAAATCCAGCAGTTTAAAAAACAGTTTCAGAAAGAAAGCTTTGACGGCATTAATTTTTACCGTACAGACCTGATAGAAGCCCCATTTTCATATTTTAAAAACCTTTTCTGGAAGAATGCAATCACCTTGAATTCTGATATCGGAGAACAAATTTTAAAGCATGAAATGGTACATATTGAGCAGAAGCATTCATTTGATAAAATCTTTATTGAAGTGATCACCTCTGTGTTATGGTTCAATCCATTTTTTCACCTTATCAAAAGAGAAATTAATTTAATCCATGAATATCTGGCTGACAAAAAAGCCGTAAAACATTCGGACACCAAAGCATTTGCGCAGATGCTTTTAGCAAGCCACTTTTCCGGAACACAGTTGCCTGCCACCAGTCCGTTTCTAAGTTCAAACCTTAAAAAAAGACTTAAAATGTTACAAAAACCTAACACCAAATTCGGGTATGCGCGAAGAATTTTTGCATTACCGGTTTTATTTTCAGTGGCTTTTGCCTATATGGTGAACGCTAAAAATAAAGAAATTGAAGAAACGAATATCTCCATTAAAAATGCCGTTTTACAAATTCAAAAAGATACAGTAAGACCCGGAGAAACTGAACAGAAGAAAATTCAGGAAATAAAGGCGAATGATTCTGATGATGATAAAAAGTTGTCTAAAATCCAAAAGAAGATGGATGAAAAAGGAAAGGAGCTGGATAAACTGAAACCCGGCAGCAATGCTTTTAATAAGAAAATTGAAGAAATAAATGTACTTGCTTCAGAAATAAGCAAGATTGCTGACCAAAAAGCTCTTAAGGATACGGAAGAATATTTCAAATCTCCTGAATGGAAAAATCAAATGGAAGCACTTGAGAATATGGAGATTGAAATACCTGAACCTTTGGCAGGACCTACTTCTCCTGATGAGCCTAAAAGTCCTACTGTAATATATTCTAAAAATAGTAAAACGGTATTCTATAAAGACCTGGGCCCAAAAGAAAAAGCAGAAGTCCGAAAAGCGATGAAGGAAGCTAAAAAGGCAATGGAAGAGGCTAAAAATGCCATGAAGGAAAATGAAAAGGCAAGAAAAGAAAATGATAAAGCCAGAATAGAATCTGCTAAAGCTAGATTAGAAAGTGAGGTGGCCAGAAAAGAAGGAGTGAAGGCAAGAATTGAAGCTGAAAAAGCCGCGTTGGAAAATACAAAGAATTTCAGGAAAGTAAGTTTCACCTCAGTAGGCAGCTCTCCAAAAGTGATGGTAATGCAGGCGGATTATATTAAAAAAGATGGTGACGGGAACATTGCCATGAATGGGATAAAAAAATTCAAGGTAAGCGGATGGGATGATCTGAAATACTATATAGATGGAAGAGAAGCATCTAAAGAAGAAGCGGATGCCTTAAAACCTGAAAATATTGCAGGCGTTACTGTTTTCAAAGAAAACAAAGCTAAAGGCACACGGAACGAAATAAGAATTCAGACAAAGAAATAACGTTTCATCAGGCTTTGTCAATATTGATATTGACAAAGCTTTTACTGACAAATCATTATGAAAAATAAAATTCTGTTCTTTATATTACTGGGGATCTTCACCAGTGCCCAGACCAATAGGTTTTTTTACGAATACAACTTTATTCCGGATTCCAATCATAAGGAAGAAGTGAAAAAAGAAATGATGTTGCTGGATATTGATAAAAAGGGATCCAGTTATTACAGCCATGATAAATTTGTAGCAGATTCCATAGGAAGAGCCGAACTTGAAAGACAACTGAAGTCCGGAGGAGGAAACATAAGTGTTAACAGAAGGGAAAAATCTGGGCAGGTTTCTTATAAAGTAACCAAAGAATATCCGGATTTTAAAACCTCTCTCTTCAAAAATATTTCTACAGACAGATATAAAGTAAAGGAAGATAAAAAGCCTGAGTGGAAAATACTCCCTGATAAGCAAAAAATTGGAGAATATAATGCCCAGAAAGCAGCAACAAGCTTTGGAGGAAGAGAGTGGACAGCCTGGTTTACTACAGATATCCCTTTTCAGGACGGTCCTTATAAATTTTACGGGTTGCCAGGGCTTATTGTAAAGATTGAAGATGCTACGGGGTCTCACAGCATGACGCTGATAGGTAATAAAACTGTAAAATCTGTAGATGCAGAAAAAGATATGCAGGTTCCTGAAAATGTAAAGATATTAGGATTCGGAAAAGAAATTGAGGTAACGAAAGATCAGTTTAAAAAGGCATGGAAAGCCTATGTGAATGATCCTACTAAAAATATGAGAGAGTTGATGATGAAAAATGGGGGAGACGGTAATACTAAGTTTGCCTTTAAAGTGAAAACCTCCGATGGAAAAGAAATTTCTGATCCCAGTCAGGTTTTCCGGGAAATGGAAAAAAGAACAAAAGAATCGCTTCAAAAAGATAACAATCCGATAGAACCGGACCTGGTGAATTAAATTATATCATTTATTATTGAAACAGAATGTCACCGGCATTCTGTTTTTGTTTTTTAAGGAATCAACCATAGCCAACATCAGAAAATAATATCTGCTGTGTAAAAGAATACTTATTGAACTTGATTAGTTTTAAACAGGCTATTATTACTATTATTGCAAATATTCTTACCTTTTAAGCAACAAATAAATTTTCAACTTATCATCTTATGACAGAAAAGGAAAAATGTGCAGCCGGACTTTTATATGATGCAAACTATGACAAGGAACTGATCAGCGAGCGTATTGCCTGTAAAGACCTGTGCCAGGAATATAATGAATTGAAGAACTCTGACGCTGAAAACAGAAGCCGGCTCATCAGAAGAATTATTGGAAGTACGAAGGAAAATATTTGCATAGAACCTGTTTTTTGGTGTGATTACGGATATAATATTGAAGTGGGCGAAGATTTTTATGCCAATCACAACCTGGTTATTTTAGACTGTGCCAAAGTAAGGTTTGGAGATCATGTTTTTATAGGTCCCAATTGCAGTTTCTATACTGCCGGCCATCCACTTGATGCAAAGCAGAGAAATAAAGGATTGGAATATGCTCGTCCCATTACCGTAGGAAACAATGTCTGGCTGGGAGGAAATGTTGTTGTTCTGCCCGGAGTAAGCATAGGAGATAATTCCGTAATAGGAGCAGGAAGTGTAGTGACTAAAGATATTCCTGAAAATGTGGTGGCTGTAGGAAATCCATGCAGGGTTGTTAAAAATATTTCCGAAGAAAAATAAGATTACATCACACAAAATAACTAACAATGAAAAAACTAATCACCTTAACGATTCTTTTAGTGAGCATCATAGCCAATGCACAGAATCAGAGATTCATGTATGAGTACCGGTATGTCACAGATTCTACTGCCGGAGGCCAACCGGAGACGGAGATCATGCTGCTGGATGTTGTTCCAAAAGGTTCAAAATTTTACAGTAAAGATACCTTTGAAACAGATTCTCTTATTGCTGCAACTATGGAAAAACAGTTTAAGGCCGGAAGTGAAGAATTAAACTTCTCAGGCATTCAATATAAAGGTAAAATACGGTATAGTGTTGAAAAGATGTATCCGGATTATTCAGTGATTTTTTTCAATAACCTGATTGCTGACGAATATATGGTAAAAGATGAAAGAAAACAGCAATGGAACATCCTTTCTGATAAAACAAAAATTGGCGAATTTACTGTTCAGAAAGCAGTCTGTGACTTTATCGGCAGAAAATGGACCGCCTGGTTTACCACAGATCTTCCTATTCAGGATGGACCCTATAAATTTCACGGGCTTCCGGGATTAATTGTAAAGCTTGAAGACGCTACCCATACCCATTCATTTGAATTAAAAGGAAATAAAAAGCTCCCGGCAGGATATGAATGGAAGAGTACTAAAGAGAAAGAACGATTTAACCCGATTATTACGGTGAATGAAGAGAAATATAGAAAAGCTTTTAAAGAGTATCGTGCTGATCCGATGAAAAGCGAAAGGCAGATGATGGCCCAGGGGGTTGTTATTAAAGAAATAGATGCATCAGGAAAAATGACCACGGCTTCTGATTCAGAAAAAAGGGATAAAGAAATAAAACGAAGGAATGATGTACAGAAGGAAAATAATATTCTTGAGCTCGACCTGTTGAAATAAGCAGGCTATTATAAAACAAAATCCCGGGAACATTGGATTGGTTCCGGGATTTTTATATTTAAGATTGTTGTCAATTTTATGCTAATTTCTGAGAATCTGCAATAAACTGAGCCAGTCCGCTGTCTGTTAATGGGTGTTTTAACAAGCTCAAGATCGGAGGAAGTGGAGAAGTAATTACATCAGCTCCAATTTTAGCACAGTCAATGATATGCATTGAGTGACGGATAGAAGCTGCAAGGATTTCAGTGTCAAACATATAATTATCAAAAATAAGTCTGATCTCCTGGATAAGGTTTAATCCATCTGTAGAGATGTCATCCAATCTTCCTAAGAATGGAGAAACATAAGTAGCTCCTGCTTTTGCGGCTAAAAGAGCCTGCCCTGCAGAAAAAATCAATGTACAGTTAGTCTTGATTCCTTTATCAGAAAAATATTTTAACGCTTTAATACCGTCTTTGATCATTGGAATCTTTACTACGATATTTGGGTGGATAGCAGCCAATTCGTCTCCTTCTTTGATCATTTCTTCATAAGTAGTAGAAAGTACTTCTGCAGAAATATCTCCGTCTACAAGTTCGCAGATCGTTTTATAATGGTTTTTGATTGCTTCAGCTCCCTGGATTCCTTCTTTAGCCATTAATGAAGGATTGGTAGTTACACCATCCAAAATACCAAGATCTTTAGCTTCTTTGATTTGCTCTAAATTAGCTGTGTCAATAAAAAATTTCATTTCGTTAAATTAAATAGATTTACTTCTGCAAAGATAGGGGAATTAATTGAGTTCCTGAATATGAATTTTGAGTTACGAGGTCCGGGGTTCGGGATATGAGTTTAAGGGTGGGAGTGTTTGAGGGGAATATAGTATAGGATGTAGAACTTATATTTGAAAAGGAGAGTTTACAAGCCGGATGAAATATTTTATCATCTACACAGCCTAACACCATACACTATACATTATACAAATAACATTGTACATTTTACAAAATCATCCTACATTTGTTAGTCCATGAAAAACAAGCATTTTACAGCAACACTGGAAATCATAGGGATTAATCCTTTCGTTTTTGTTCCTGAAGAGATTTTGGATCAGATTTTTGAGGATTCAGAAAGGAATAAAAGTCCGATTCCGGTAAAAGGAACAGTGAACGGTAAAGAGTTTAAACAGAACCTAATGAAATATGTAGGGGAATGGAGACTCTATGTGAATTTACTCATGCTGAAAAATTCTCCGAAAAGGATAGGTGAAACCATTGAAGTAACATTAGAATATGATGATTCCGACAGAAGTATTGCCATCCATCCTCAGTTGGAACAGGCGATCAGGGACAGTAATCTGGCTACAGCCAATTTTGAAAAACTGATTCCTTCAAGACGGCATGAACTGATCCGCTATATCAATAATTTGAAAACTGAAGCCGGTATTCAGCGGAATATTGAAAAAATTATCCGGCATTTGCATGGCGAAACAGATTTTTTTGGAAAAAGGATTGATTAGGGGGAAAAGAACCAAGAATCAAGAACCAAGAACCAAGAGCCAAGAACCAAGAATCAAGAATCAAGAGCCAAGAATCAAGATTTCAGATGACGGATTGGCGATTCTGGTGAGATAATTTATAGTTTCCAATTACAATAAAGAATAAAAATTAGAGGCCAAGAAATAATAAAACCGGAAAATTTTCCGGTTTTACTTATTTTTATGAGTTTAAAGTCTTGCTAAGTTTTATAGCATCCTGATTGGTAGGATCATACTGTAAAGATTTAGCAATATGCTCTTTTGCTTTGCCAGGATCACTTTTTTGTTCTGCAAAAGCAATATAGAAATAGGCATAAGCCAGATTTTTCTTATTCTGCTCTACTTCTTCAGGTTTTACCGTAGCAACATACTTTTCATAAGCAAGTTTTGCATTGGCATCATCTTTCGCAGACTGATAGGCATATGCCTGGCTATAATAAGACGGAGCCCAATCCGGTAACAAAGCAGATACTTTTTTCCAGGTATCAATCGCATTGGTCCAGTCTGAAGCATCCTGATAAGCTGCAGCCAGTTTTGATAGCGATTCCGTATCCTTTGGATTGGCTTCGATTTGTTTTTTAAGACCTTCAATAGTAGAGTTGCCCGATTGACTCACAGCAGCTGTATTAGCAGTACTCTTCGTGCTGTCTGTCTGAGTGGTTTGCGCACTTACTAAACTAGTACCTCCTACTAGAATTAAACCTAAAAATAGATTTTTAATATTAACTTTAACCGTTTTCATAATCTTATATTTAAAATTCTAACTTCTGAAATTCAATAATAATTCCATAAAAATTCAAATTTTAGAAGCTTTAAGTTTTTTTAGAAAATATTAACGGGATTGATGTTTTTTTTAGTTTAATTTTTGATTCGTTACCGTTTGAGTTTATCTTTGTAGTTCAGTATTTTTTTAATAATCAATATATTTTCCCTGTATGAATATCATATTAGCTTCCACATCCACCATTTTTGGTGGAGAATATCTGGAATATTTAAGAGAAGAATTAATCCAGTTATATAAAGGAATTGACGAAATTGTTTTTATTCCTTTTGCAAGACCCGGTGGTATTTCTCATGATGAGTATACTGCAAAAGCACGTTCCTTCTTTGAAACCATCAGCATTAAAGTAAAAGGTCTTCATGAATTTGAAGATAAAGCTGAAGCCTTACATCAGGCGAAAGGTTATTTTACAGGCGGCGGAAATACATTTTTATTAGTTAAAACACTGCATGAAGAAGGGCTGATGTCTGTTTTAAAGGACAATGTGACAGGTGGTAAAGCTTATCTGGGGTGCAGTGCAGGAAGTAATATTGGTGGACAAAACATGAAAACCACCAATGATATGCCAATTGTTTATCCGCCAAGTTTTGACTGCATGGGACTTGTACCGTTCAATATTAATCCTCATTATCTTGATCCGAATCCCGATTTGAAACACAATGGAGAAACCAGAGAAACCAGAATCAAAGAATTTCTTACCCAGAATGATAGTAAAGTAGTAGGACTCAGAGAAGGAAACTGGATCAGAAGAACGGGAGACTCCATTACTGTTGAAGGAAGTGAGCTGACCAGGATTTTTGAAAAAAATAAAGAACCTTATGAAATAGAATCCGGAAGCACACTGTCATGAAACAGGACGTGATCAATGCTTTCATAGAACGTAATCTGAAAAATTTTGAGGTGAACAGCACCGGGTGGAATGCGCTGATCAAACAAATGCTGTTTGAATTTGCTATTGGAGGCTGGAATATTGAAAAAGATATTTTTGGTAAAGAAAAATATGGAGAACTCCGTTGCTACACCTATTCTGAAGATAAGGAGCTTAATACGGTCATTAAAAATATTACCGAAAAGTACACCGCACTTTCTATGGAAACCTGCGAGATCTGTGGAAGTGAAGGAAAAAAAAGATCAATAAATTCCTGGGAAACCACTTTATGCCTGAGCCATTACCTTACCCAGAAGCCGGTTATCGAAATTGACGAAGAACTGAATATCAGATCAAACAATAAAATACAGCTTAATATAAAGGATATTGTAAGAGCTGACATTGAATATGATCTTCAGAACTTATGCTTGTATACAGAAGAACCGACTTACGGGACGGAAGGTATTTCTTTTTCCTGGCAGGAACCCAATTATTATCTGCTTATGAAAACTATTCCGTTACAGGTGTTTCCACCAGATAAGCAAAATACTGTTTCAGCATTATTTGAAAATTTACAGCATTGTGAGATATGCGGATATAAGGCTGTTCACCAACGGTCCTGCCTTCGTTGTCATCAGGAACCGTGGATTGAATCTGAAGTTTTTATTGAAGATTATGGAGAAAAGGCAAACTATATAAAAGCCTGCCAGATGGATATCTTTATAGACGAAGATGATTATGAGAAATATTTTAAATACGATCGGTCATTTGAAAAGTCACCTGACCATCAGATCCTTTTTGGGCACCATGATCTCAAAGAATATGAGAAGCTTTTATTTTAAGTATATTTGATTAGAATTTGAATGAATAAAAATGTTTTTAGTCCTGTTCAGTCAGTCAATAATATGATTGATACCGGTGATTCAGACATCTTAATAAAGTTTAGAGTAAAAACAACAATGCAATGAGAAAAACACTTGCAGTTCTCACCCTTTCTGTACAGGTTATTTCTGCTCAGAATATAGCCCAGAAACTAGATAAAGCTACCAAAGACCTTATGGATTCTTCAGGAACCATTGCTTCCGCTCTGTCATTTTATGTCTCAGATGATAATGGGAATTTTATATATGAATATCAGGGAAATAAAGGTCTTTCAACAGCTTCTACGCAGAAGATTTTTACAGCAGGAGCCGCGTTGGAAACGTTAGGTAAAAATTATACGTATACCACTACTTCCAGTTATTCCGGAAGTATATCCGGGGGAAATTTGAATGGAAACCTTTTCATCAGTTCCAATGGTGATCCTACTTTGGGAAGCTGGCGGTATGATGCCTATAAACCCGAAAGCTTTAAAAAGAAATTAATTGAAGCCATTAAAAATTCCGGAATTACAAAAATATCCGGTGATCTGGTCATAGATGATTCTTATTTTGACCATCAGACGATTCCCGGAGGATGGCCCTGGGATGATCTTGGAAATTATTATGGAGCAGGAGTCTGGGGGATCAACTGGAGGGAAAACCAGTTTGATATCAACATCAACGGAACAGATTTTAAAAACTTTTCCTATCCTCTGGAAGGTGTAAAATGGCTGAATGATCTAAAAACAGGAGGAAGCTCAGATCAGAGCCTGATCTTTACAGCTCCTCATTCTGATGTTGCCTTAATCAACGGTATGCTTCCGGGCGGAAAAACGGTCACCGTTTCCGGTTCTACACCCAATCCTCCTTTACAACTGGCTGTGGAAGTACAGCAATGGCTAAAAGAATCAGGAATTGAGATCTCAGGAAAAGCCATAACTAATTCTCAACTTGAAATAGAAGGAAAGAAGGCCTTGGAAGCCCCGAAGAATACTATTATCCTGACCTATCAATCTCCAACGCTGGATAAAATTGTGTATTGGTTTTTAAGAAAAAGTGTCAATCTTTATGGGGAAACTTTAATTAAAACCTTAGGAAAAGAGAAAAAAGGAAACCCAAGCTTTAAAAGTGGAGTCGCCTACCTGAAGGAATTCTGGAAGTCAAAAGGAATTAATCCGAATATGATTAATTTTGCTGATGGCAGTGGACTTTCCCCTCAGAATTACGTGGCGGCAAAAGCAGAGGTACAAGCGTTACTATATGCTAAAAAGCAATCCTGGTTTGAAGCTTATCAGGACGGTTTTCCGGTTCAGGAGAATGGAATGAAAATGAAAAGCGGAACCATGAGAGACACCAAATCCTTTGCAGGATATCATACTGCTAAAGATGGAAAAAAATACGTGTTTTCAATTATTATCAATAACTATCAGGGGAGTGGAAGTACAGAGCTGCAGAAAATTCTGAATGTTTTAAAATAAAAAACTTTGAGGAAATCCATATTAACCAGACTGAATAACTGGATTATTTTTGTTGTAATGACTGCCTTAGTGGTAGGCATTGTAGTAGCATCTACATCACTGATCAATTTCCTCCGAAAAGAAGAAATTAAAAGGATCAGCCTGCTGTCTAAAGCCATACGGATCCAGCAGGAAGTGAAAACTCCTGATACCGATGTTTTGGACCTTTTACCGGAGATTCTGAATATCAATAATACCATTCCGTTTATTGTAACCGATAAAAATAAAAGGGCCATCCTTGATTTGGGATATTACAGGAATATCCCTGAAAATACCATAAAAGATCCCGAAAAGCTGCAGGATCTCATCAGGAATATGGAGAAAAACTATGATCCTATAGAAATTAAAGTACCTGACGGAAACAACCAGTTTGTCTATTATGACAATTCACGACTGCTTAATAACCTTCGTTATTCACCTTATATTTTAGGATTATTTATACTCTTGTATTTCGGTTTCTCTTTCTGGTTTTTCAGGACGATAAAGAAAACAGACGAAGGATACCTTTGGGCAGGTTTGGCCAAAGAAACAGCTCACCAGATCGGGACTCCCTTATCATCTATGATTGGATGGATGGAGATCATGAAGCTGGAAAATCCGGATTCAGAAGGGGTACACGAGATAGAAAAAGATATTGAAAGGCTGAGAACGATCTCTGAAAGGTTTTCAAAAATAGGTTCTGTGCCGGAGCTGAATGATATGAATTTCAATGAAACAATTCAAGTAAATTATGATTATTTAAAAACCAGAATTTCCAGAAAGGTTAATTTTACCCTACAGCTTCCAAATTATACAGTTCTGGTTCCTCATAATAAGATCCTGATGAGCTGGGTAATAGAAAATCTGGTAAAAAATGCAGTAGATGCGATGAAAGGGGAAGGATCTATTACCATGTCCGTTTTTGAAAGAAATAAAAGTATTCTTGTGGAAGTAAAAGACAATGGAAGCGGAATGACAAAACAGCAGGCGAGAAATGCTTTTAAGCCGGGCTATTCTACCAAAAAAAGAGGTTGGGGACTGGGATTATCGCTGGCAAGAAGAGTAATCCATGAATACCATAACGGAGATATTAAAATCTCTCAGACTGAAGTGGGAAAGGGTAGTACCTTTAGAATAACTATAAAAAAAACGTAAGAAAATATCTTGGAAATGTATAAATCATATGCCAAATCATGGTGAGAATTTATATCTTCCTGAAATTCCCTGAATGAAAATAAGATGAGTACGGAAAACGTATCCATCAAAAGATTAGAAAGGAAAATAAGGTGTTACTTTTTTATGTTTTCTTTAGGCTGGTAATCCGGATGACCTAATTGCCAGAGAGCAAAAGAGAAAACATCAGCTAAATTTGAATATTTTTGTTTTAGAAGCTGGTCACGTCCACCGTGTCCGCCAAGGAAGAAAATCATGTGTCTTCTTCTTCTTCTTTTAAGGCTTTTATAAAATAGGAAGGTAGCGTATTTGTAATTTTTTTAAATGCATTAGTAAAAGACTCCACATTATTGTATCCTGCTTCATCCGCAATAGCAGCTATCGTAAATTTTTGTAAATTTTTATTTTTCTTTAATTCTTCAATAATGTAATTAATTCTTAATTCATTAAGATACTGAGGAAAATTTTGCCCTTTCAATTCATTGACCAATTTTGATAAATAAGCTCTGTTTGTATTAAGCTCTTTTGATAATAAATCTAGATTGATTGTTTTATCTAAAAAGCGTTTATTGCTCTCAAATTCTTCTAGCTGTATTCTAAGCTGTTTGATTTTACTATCAGATAGATTCAACAATTTAGATTTTTCATTCTTTTGTTTTAGTGAAGGATAAGGTACTTTGTTATATGGCTCATCAACTTCTGAAATAGCTTCTTTTATATCTGGTTTTTCAGTTAGCAAATTGGCTTTAGATTGATATAATTTTATTTTTTTCCTATTTCTTATTTGTAAAACAAACAAACTAGCTATAAGCAAACCACCTGCACCCAATAGCCAAAATAAGGTATAGTTCTTAGAATTTAAGTCTGCAATCAAAATCTCTTTTTCATTTAACAGAAGAGGTGTATCATATTTTTTATTGATTTCTGTTGATAAAAAGCTATAGTTTTTAGTTAAAATACTATCTACAAACAAGAGATGCTCTATATAAAATAATTGTTTTTCCTTATTTCCTGTTTTTTTGTAATAATCAATTAAAAATGGATAAGTATTTCGTAGCTCATAAGAAACATTTTTACTTGTAGTAATAATAGAGTCTACCTTTTCAAATCTATTTATAAACTTTTTATTGTTCATATTATATAAAATTTTTCCTATATAATATTCACTTAGAGCTATATTTTGAATATTGTCTGGGTTTTTTGTAAAAAGATAGGAAGCTCTATCCAGAATTGGTAAAGCGAGTTTATAGTTTCTTTGCTTGAAAGTGTTAATACCTGAAACTAATGATAAGGAGGCATATAGATCCTGATCTTTGCTTTTCAAATTCTTTTCAAGTCCACGTTGGGCATAGTAATTTGAAGAATCTAATTGATTACTTACATGATATGCATATGCCAAATTATATAAGCACTTCTCATAATTGATATGACTTGTGAGATTATTCTTTTCTAAATAATTTTTATAACCTAATAATAAATTTAAAGCTTCGGGATAATCCTGCAATTCAAGCTTTAGTAGACCTATGCAGGAATTGATATTATTGTAAACTTCACCTTCTCTTTTAGCATAACCTCTGGCGATTAAGTAATTATCTAATGATTTAGCATAATCAGCAGCGTAATAATAATAAACACCTTTGTACCGATAAGCTTCTGATAAATATTTATGATTTTGCATTTTCTTGGATACAGTAATCATACTGTCTACAAATAAAAGAGTCTGCGCATCACTGCTTATTTTATATAAAGACTCATATCCATCAGCAATTTTCTCATTATTTTTATTTTTTTTAGCCTTTAAAATTATAGTATTAGCATAAACTTTAGCTTTAGTTTTATTGGAATAGAGTGTTTTATTAAAAGATTTTTCTAATTGTTCAAAACTTCTGTTTTTTAAAGAGTCTGGAATACGAAATCCTTTTATATTTTGGGAAAAATATAAATTCTGACAAAGGGCCAACAAATAAATAAGGAATTTTCTTTGCATATTGTGTTTCGATATACAAAAATACATCTTTTTAATACTATTTTTTCACTATAAAATGAATATTTATTGTTAGTAAGTTATAAATCAATATTTTGAATCGTAATTATTCTATATGAATTTATAAATTCAATATATTATTATCCCTGAATTTATAAATTCAGATATGCTTTTCTTGCAGACTAAAAGAATCAAATGCATTTTTGTTCCAGATAAAGTACAGCGATTTATTTTTTGTATCTGTACACAACAAAACATAGAATACTCTTTCACAAAATAACGTATAAAACACAAAAATTATGAAAAAAACATTATCAGTTCTTGGCCTGATCACATTTGGATAATTGTTTTCTCGAAAATATTCCTGCGACAAAACAGTATAAATAATCATTCTCTTTATAGAGATTTATATCTACTTTTTACATTCACACAAACCACAACACAATGAAAAAGATTTATTTAAGCGCATCACTCTTATGCGCTTCCCTGGGGTTGTCGTATGCCCAGGTCACCGAAGTTTACTTCAAATATGACGAAGCCGGGAACCAACGGTACCGGAGTCCCGACTCCGCTGCCAAACAGGCTGCTGAACAATCTAAAACCGCTGCATTAGCTGGGCCACAGCTGATGGATGAAAAAACATTCTGGAAACAGATACGACTGTATCCTGTTCCGGTCAGCGATATCTTAACTATTGACTGGACGGAGGAAGTGGACGGACTGATAGAATCCGTCTCATTATACCAGCACAGTACAGTCCATTGGAAATTCCAGCAGCAGAATTTACCTGACCTTAACAAGCAATTGAAAATCAATATGACTGGTTATGACTGGGGAGTATATGTACTGCGCTTTACGCTAAAAGACGGAAGAGCTTTCAGTAAAAACATCACTAAAAGATAATGCCATGAAATACAATAACAATAAAAAGAGATTCTTTTCGTGCTTTGTGCTGTTCTTCATCTCCATGATGTGTTTTGCACAAACAACACCGATACAAAAATTTCATGATACCAAGGGAAATATTGACGTCAATGGAGCCGGGCAGCTTCAGTTTACATTACCCATCGCTCTACCGCCGGGTATAAAAAGCGTAGCACCGCAGGTGAATCTTGTCTATAACAACGGCGCATCCAATGGAATTGCAGGCTATGGCTGGAATATCTCTGCCACTAGTTCAATTTCAAGAACAGGGAAGAATATAGAAAAAGATGGAGAAGTGAAAGGTGTTCAGTTAGATTATACCGATTATTATAGCTTTAACGGTCAAAGGCTCATTTTAAAATCCGGAGAATATGGAAAGGATGGTGCAGAATATGTAACGGAGAAATATTCTAATGTAAAGATTAAGTCTGTGGGATCGGTTTCAGGACAGTCGTGGCAGGGCCCCGAATATTGGGAAGTTACATCCCCTGATGGATCACAAGCTTGGTATGGGGCAACAAGTTCAGGTAATAGTGACGCCAGAACCCCTTTGGAATATAATATTGTGAAATCGAAGGATTCACAAGGAAATTATATCACTTATAATTATACACAAGACACAGGAACTAATGTCGCGGTAATTTCTTCCATTAAATGGGGAGGAAATGAACCTTTAGGGAAGACACATTTTAATGAAATTGTGTTCAATTATAATGTAAATGTCACACGGGGTCTTACAGAACAATCTTATATGAATGGTATATCCTTTATTCAAGATAAGCTGTTAAACAATATTGTGGTAAATACTAATACCTTTCAGTATAGAAAATATGATATAATATATAAATCAGATGATACAAAATATCAATTTGTAGAAAAAATACAAGAATATAATTCAGAAAATCAGCCGGCAAACCCAATTGAATTTTTTCGGACTGAGAATAACCCCAATTATACCCATGTTAATACTGGAGGTTGGACAAATTTCTATGAGCTTACTTTGAGTGGGGATTTTCGTGGAACTCATGCTACGGATTTTATTATATATAAAAAAGTATCAGCAGGTAATCCAGAGGGTTATTATTTACATTATGGGGGTAACGAACCCGGTTATTATTTAGGTCCAGAGAATGTTTATAAGGGTGCGGTTTCAATAAATATCAAAGATGCCAATAATTTTGTCAGCAGTAAACAAGGGTTTGTTTCTTATTCGATAAATCCAACAACAAAAGACTTAACCCTTAACTATTATCTTATTGATTTAACAAAACGTATTAATTATTCAACTGGCTCTTTTCCTAACGCGTTATATTTAGTAGGAACAAAAGTTATTGCACGTAATCAATGGGATGAAAGTGAAAGTAATTTCCCTCCTGATATTTACTATTCACATCAAAAAACAAGTAATATAGTGAAACTTATCCCCTATGATATCGAAGGAGATGGTATACCAGAAGTTTTAATAGCAAAAAATAATTCTATTAGGGATAAAACATGTCCACATGTGGAGGGTCAAATACCACAAGAGGATGAGTGTGAGATAACAACTTATGAGGAGAATAAATATATTGTGGTCAAGCAGCAAGACAGCTCCTTTCCTTTTTTCCAATTTGAATTTTATAAAAATGAAAATCTTCTTTTTGGCGATTTTAATGGAGATGGAATTGATGATATTGGGAGATCTAATTTTTACTCAAATACTACTATAAATGGAGAGTCAGTACCAGGAAACATGTTACAGGCCTATAACCTGAAAAAAAACGACCAAGGAAATTATGGCTTATCTGAAGTATTTTCTGGAAGGTATTCTGGCCTTTCTTCAGAGGTACAGATGGGTGATTTCAATGGGGATGGGATATCAGATTTATTTGTTCGTACAAACATCAATAATCATTACATTATAAACCTAAATACGGGGAAAAGCTTCTTAGAAATACCGTATTTTAATGATTTTAATGGAACTGAAAGCAATACAAGTGATAAAAACGGTTATTATTATACGGCCAAAGTTTTAGACATTAACGCAGATGGGAAGTCTGATATTATAGATTTTAGTACCAGCTATAGTATTACGACACCTACTTCTGCAAATACCTCACTTACAATAAAAGTTAATGAAAACCAAGGGTATTTGAATGGGAGAATTCAATTTGGTTTTATCCCGCCAGTTACTAATACCTATGATGCCCCATATATTTTTAGAGATATTTTAGGATTAAGACAGAATGAATTACATATTTATACTCCTACTTATAATCAAAATCTTGGTAGAGTAACTAATTTTTTGCATTATTCTAATCTTCCAAACTCATCAATTAACAAGATTGTACAGGGAGAAGTAACAAATTTAATCACCTATGGTGGCACAAATCCCTATTATAAGCCAGTAAAAAATGAACAATATCCATTAATGGAACTGGGAGACGTAAATTCACAACTAGTTTCAGCGATTTCTAACAATAGTAGATTTAAAAAATTCCGCTATCGTGGGCTTATTATAAATCTGCACAATAAGAAGACAATCGGTTTCAGACAGCTGGCAAGCTCTTCATGGTATGGGTCTGGCTTTGAGAATACAATCATATGGTCTGGAACTGAAGTCGATCCTTGGAATGAAGGAGTACCGGTTAAAGAGTGGTCCATCAGAACTAACGACGAGACTAAAATATTCCCGGCAGATATTTCTGAAAATAATACCGAACTATTAAGCTTCAAGTCTACAACTTATCAAACTGATAAGCTTCTGAACAGCCAGATTGTAACAACCGTTCCTGATGCAGAAAAAGCTAAAGTGGTAACAGCCATTGTTCCAAAAACAAGCAAAGCAAAGAATTTCTTAACAGGTGCTATTGCCGAGAGTGCCATTACATACGGAGAGTATTATCTTCCGACACAAAGTGTCTCGAAGATCAATTCCAGTCTTTCTGTAACGACCTCTACTTTTGAATATAATAACAATCCTTCTGGTCTTGGCGCTGATTATTATGTAGGACGATCAAAATCAAAAACTGAGGTTATTAAGGCATATGGTGATACCAAATCAGGTAAAGAAGAATATACCTATGAAAATAACCGTATAAAAACCATAAAAAAATGGAATGAAAATAATACAGGCCATATATTGGATACTTACAGCTATGATGGTTTCGGAAATCTCACTCAGAAAGTATCAAGTAATAGCATAGATCCACAAACCATAACATCAGGTTTTGAGTATGATTCTAAAGGCAGATTTATAATAAAACAAACCGATAATTTAGGATTACAAATAGAGACTACTTATAACGATTGGGGGCAAATAATAACTAAAACAGATCCGTTAGGCAATACCCTCACCAATACCTATGACGGTTGGGGCAAATTATTAACTTCCACAACCAATTTAGATGGAACAACCACTTATAACTATGAAAGGGACTCTGATGCCAATATAACGATTATTCAGAGCGATCCGGATGGTAATGTTTCAAAGATTTTCACCAATAAATTAGGACAGGAATACAAGACTTCAACTAAAGCTTTTGGACAGGGACAATTCGTATCTAAAGAAACCCTTTATGATGTATTAGGCAGAAAAATTAAGGAATCTGAACCTTATTTTGAGGGACAAAGCGCCAGCCAGTGGAATATCATTGCCTACGATGACTCTGTATATCCGGCAAAAGTAACAGCCACTTTGTTTAACGGTAAGCAAACGGAAACCACTGTTTCAGGGTTGACAACCACAGTAAAAGAGTCAAGTCCTGCAGACTATGGAAGAACAACATCCAAAACTGCTGATGCGTTAGGAAATATTATTTCTTCAAAAGATAGCGGAGGAACTCTTAAATTCAATTATAACGCTGCTGGACAACAAATAATGGCCAGTTACGAAGATAATATAGTGAGAACTAAATATGATTCATGGGGAAGAAAATCAGAATTTAATGACCCATCTAATGGGATCTATAAATATGAATATAATGGACTCGGCCAACCTAAAAGGACCATCAGCCCGAAAGGAACAAAAGAATATACCTATAATAGTCTGGGACAGTTAGCTTCCCAAAAAGAATTTTCTACAATCGATGGTGGGCAAACCACCAATAAAAAGATTTCTTTCGGCTATACTAATAAAGGTATGCTTTCTGGAAAAGCAGTTATAATAAATGGGCAAACATTTAACACCACGTTCACCTATGATCCGCAGGGAAGGCTATTATCTTCCGCAGAAAGCAGCTATGGAAAAACCTACACGCAGAAAGGTATCGCCTACGATGATAAAGGAAGAGTGGTTTCTTATGAAAAAGAATTACAATCTTCGGGAGTTTTAACTAAAGTTACGGTAGAAAACGTATACAACCCATGGAACGGTCAGCTTTATCAAATCAAAGATAAAAATTCCGGGAAGATCTTATGGGAATTGAAAGATGTTAACGCCAAAGGGTTGCTATTAAAAGAAATATTAGGTGCAACAGCCGTAAATAATACCTATGACGCCAATGGCCTTCTGACAAACGTCAATCATTCTTCACAGGCAATGACAGACATTCTTGATGTATCCTATTCGTTTGATGCGATAAGGAATGAGCTCAAAACAAGAAAGACAAGAGGAGATTTCGATATTGCAGAATCTTTTGATTATGATAGTAATAACCGGCTTATCAACTGGACTGATCCGGTAACAGGAATTAAACCAACTGATAAGAGAAATGGATATGATAAAAAAGGACGAATTATAGAAAATGATCAGGTAGGAACAATGAAGTATGAAAATTCTGCTAAAATCTACCAACCTACCGGGATGACACTCAACGCTGCCGGAATACAAAATTATAATGGTGATTTAATCCAAACTGTTGTTTATAATGAGAATAATGACCCGGTATTCATTGATGGAGCGAAAGGAGATGTTGCCTTTCAGTATGGGTTTTCAGATATGAGACAGAAGGTTAGTTATGGTGGTAATTTCGATACTAAGGGAGAAGGTAAATTCACAAAATTTTATAATGAAGATGGTAGCTTTGAAGTAGTAAAAGACAATAAAACAGCCAGGGAGAAACATATTTTATACATCGGAGGCAATCCTTATGAATCCAATATTGTATATTTGAAAGACTTTGATCAGACTGTTGGTTCTTATAAGTTTCTTCACAAAGACTATATAGGAAGTATTCTTGCCATCAGCGATGAAGCAGGAAACAAGCTAGAGCAAAGACATTATGATGCATGGGGCAGCTTGGTAGCCTTATCATTTGGAAATCACGGAGAAGTGATCATGGATAAAAACAAGATTGATAATTCCGCGTTATTAATAGACAGGGGCTATACCAGTCATGAACATTTTGCTGAGGTAGGAATTATTCACATGAATGGCAGGTTATATGACCCGCTACTTAGAAGGTTCTTAAATGCTGATGAAAACATACAGGACCCTATGAATACCCAAAACTATAATAAGTATGGGTATGTGATGAACAATCCACTCATGTATAATGACCCAAGTGGAGAGTTCTTAGGGTGGCTTATTGGGGCTATAGTAGGAAGCTATTTAAGTGGAGTTCAAGCCAATCATGGAAATTGGAATCCTGTAAAATGGGATTGGCAAAACACCTGGACCTCTGTAATTGGAGGAGCATTCGCTGGAGCCGCACTTGGTCAAGGGATAAGCAATATTAGTGTATACGGAACAAAATTTATTCAAAATTCCGTAGTGGGAGCTGTTGGAAGTATATTTAATGGACTCGCCAATGGACAAAACATTTTTAAAAGTGCATTAACAGGATTCGCAGGAATAAATTATTCATTTAATTTATCGGGGAATAGAATGACATCTACTGATCTGGATTTTGCAGGATATAAATACAGTATAAGTGAAATGCTTGTTAGTGATGAAAATACTTTAATTGGTGGAACTGAAGCTGAGTTTAGCCGTGATACAGTATTAAAAGTTGCCAATGCTCATTATGAAAATCAATTTATTCGGGGTAGTTGGCATTTTGTAGATGAAACAAGTGATTTAAGCCCATATCTACGAGGACAAGGCTATTCATTTGGAGGTAGTAGTAATAGAAATCTTTTAGTCAATGGAGATAATAAAGTTTGGGGATTAACAGAAATCGTTACTCATAATGATGTTATTGTCTGGCAAAGGATATACTTACCAAAAGGAGCATTTATAAGTTTAGAGCAATTAGACTTAACAATGGGACACGAGATTTTCCATTCTATTTTAAATAATGCACGCCTTTTTGATCAGCAGGGTGGGTGGCTGAATAGAAAAGACAGTGTACATGAATATTTTACTGGACAGTGGGAGCAGCAATATGTACGATTCAGAGGATGGCAAAAATTGAATTTAAGCATGCAGTCATTATTCAACTATGTAACTACTGATGATAGCTTAAAACCACTTATACAAAAAATAAGACCAATATTTAATAATTATTTAAAAAGCACTTTAAAATGAAAAACATAATAATTTTTCTGGTTTTTTCTTACTTTCTTCTTTTTTCCTGTGAAAAGAAGAAAACAGATACTTTTAATTTATCCTACATAAAGGATAATAAAAATATTGTGCTTAATTTTAAGAATAATACCAACACCGACATCGTATTTTTAGCACCTAATATGATAGGGTTTGAGAACGTTAAAAATAAAGACTCTCAAAATGTATATGCTATAATAAATACCGACAAACAAGATAAGTATTATCAAAAAATAGTAGATAGTCTTTATATAAAAGCATTGATAAATGAAAATATGCAGATTCTTATTGATTTAAAACGTCCTTCCGACGGACATTCTGTATTTTACCTGAAAAAAGACAGTTCTTTAAAGGTATTTTACAAACTAAATATCCTAAGAACAGCTATTCCTTCTAAGTACAAACAAATTTATCATCCCTACAAAAGAGGAATACAAGAGAATTATTTAGAAAGAGATTATATAACGAAATTTTCTAAGCTTAATTTTGGTAAAGCAAAATTTGTATTACAACCAGTAATAGAAGATAGCTTATTTATAAAAGTTTCTGAAAAGGATACAAATTACTAAAATAATAACATTATAACTTGAATGAATCCGTCTCACAACTGAGACGGATTCATTACAATTGAATATAAAAAAATATTTAAAGAGTACATTAAATGAGAAATTCTATAATAGTAACAATATTTTGTCTTTTTATTTCTTGTGAGCAAAAAGAGAAAAATTCATTTAGTCTAAAATATATTAGAAATGATAATGAACTGTCTCTTATATTTGAAAATGACACTGAGAAGGATATTATATTTCTAACACCCAATACACTTGAAGTTGGAGATAAGAACTTTAAAGATATTTCTACACAAGGTAATATGGAAGGTTCTTATCCTATTACAGTTTATGCAACAATAAAGGATAATCAATTTTTCAAAATTTTATCAAAAAACATTAGATAGTATTAGAAACTTCAATTTATCAGAGAGAGGAATGGCTGATTTAATAAATCAAGTAATGCCTGGTGATGGGGAGTCTGTATTTTATCTAAAAAGCAATGGAAAATTGAGCGTAAAATATAAGTTAATCATCAAACAATCTCCCCCAATACTTAAATATTCTTCAAAATTTAAACAAAACTATTATCCTTATGATAAAGTATTAAAAGGGAATTATCCTGAAGGAGAATACTTAAGAAGATTTTCAAAACTAAATTTTGGAAAGGCGAAATTTATAGCACAACCTATAATAGAGGACAGTTTATTTTTGAACATCTCGCAGAATGATGCCAATAAATAATTAATAATTCCATCCCTGAATGGAAGAAAGTTCTGATGGTGGTTTATAGGAGTCGTAGTAGGAACTTATTTAAGTGGAGTTCAGGCAATCATGGAATTGGAATACTGTAAAATGAGATTGGAAAAACACCTGAACTTCTGTAGTGGAAGGAGGGTTCGCTGGAGCCGCTCTTGGTCAAGGCACAAACAATAATAGATAATACATATAATACTGGTTATGGTATGCTACATGGAACTCAGTATTTTAGTTATTTATAATAAAAAGTAAAGAATGGGAAAGATTACGATAATTATAGTGTTATTTCTTCTTATTAATTGTAATAAAAATTCTAATGTTACTAGAAATGATAAGAATAGAGCAACATTTGTTAAGACAAATACATTTATAAATTCGCCAGGTATATATTACTTTAGGAACATAAGTATTATTGTAAAAGAATTTAAAGATAATACTATTGTCTATGGAATTTGTGATTATTATAATAATATATTATATCAGAGAAATATTAATACTTCAATTAGTAATAACATGAAATGGGCTATTTACATTGATAATAAAGATCAAATATGGTTTTATAATGTAGATTATCAAGAGACCAGTGTATTTATTATGGAAGGGAAAAAAGGAACTTTTATTAAAGATAAAAATAAATTTCCTCCAATACCTCCAGAGCTTATGAAATTTATAAAAGAATAGTTTTAATGTCAAAATTTGTTGATTAATAATGAAAAATTGAAGACCTCTTCTTTTAGTATAAATATATTGGGTAGAATAATTATATTAACCTTACAATAGCGTATGAATTATCGTACAGTTTTAATGATAATATTTTCCTTTTTCACTACTTTAAGTTGTAAGGATAAAAATGGTAAAGATCTTCTTGATTTTAATGATTACCCATTTAACACAAATGTTGACGGAGAAGGAAGTTTTAATATAGGTTATGTTTTTAGTATTGATAAAAAAAGTTATATAGAAAAAGAGTATGATTTTATCTATTACACAAAAGATTTGAATGAAAGAAAACTTTTAATACCAGGAAGCTTGGTTAATGATGAGTTTTCAATTTATTGGAGAGAAGTTAATCTTCCTTTTAAAATTATTAAGAGAGCAAATAGTGATACACTAGTAATAATTAAAACTAACAAAGAATTTATATTTAAAAGGGTGAGAAATAGTGACTAATTATAAAGTGCTGTAGAGAATCATGGATACAAGTACTCCTGTTTTCAACAACGATCTAAAAACAAATATGAAGAGAATACATTTTCAATATATTGGTTTCGTAATATTTGTAAATAATCATTATTTTAGGCAGTATAAAAACATGCCACCAGTTTTTCCAGAATAACGAAAACAAAATAAACACAAATGATTTTTCCAAAAGCAAAAAAAATAGCTGAAGACCTTGGCTGGTATAAAACAGAGGATGGTGTATTCGGACTTTACAAAGGGTACTTTTTCAACGTTTCAGACGCAAGTTTAATAAGCAACCCTCAATACAAATTTGTAACCGTGACAACCGGTAACCTAACAGAAGAACAAAGGCTGCAGATCAATACAGAACTGGTCACTAACAAAAAGAGGTTAAAATTTACAAGTTTTGAAATTGGAGATACCGGTATTTTCTTTCGGTTTGCAGAAAGCTTTATTTATACTAAGCTTAAGACTGTTTATTCTTTGTTTGACTTTTTAGTTGATCTTTTCAAAAAACTCAATATACCTGAGCAATACAAATGTCATAGCTGTGGAACAAATCAAAAAGTCAACTATTACAACTTAAATGATAATGGAATATTACTTTGTGACACTTGTTTTCACGAAACAAACAATAAATTCTACGAAATTGAAAAACTACGAATTTCAAAGGAGAAAAATTATCTGACAGGATTTTTAGGTGCCGTAATATTTTCAATTCCAGGAATTATACTTTGGGTTTTATCTGCCGTATATTTAGGAAGAATTGCCTCCGCAATGGCCCTTATTGTTGCTTTTTCTGCTTTTATAGGATATGGCTTTTTAAAAGGGCGTGAAGGTGCATTAAAAAAGTATATCATTTTTCTGACAAACATTGCAAGCGTCATTATGGCAAATGTTATGACAGTACTTGCTTTATTAATAAAAGAAGGTTCTACTTTAAAGCAGGCAATTCTGGAGTTTCAAACAAATGAAACCGTAAAAGAAGTATTTTATGTGAATATTATTATTTCTTTTATATTGGGATTGGTTGCCTGGATCTGGATATTGTTTCTCAGGAAAGACGAAAAATTAATGATAAAACGTGCAGATACATTTTAGAAGTAAAAGTATGGAGTATAATGATTCTCTAAAGAATATTATGTCACCGGGAATGTTTGATCTGATACTTTATTAAAATACAATTTATAAAAAACATATGATATGAAAAAACAATTACTAAGCTTATGCATAGCTATAGGAACTATGGCATTCGCTCAATCTACAGAGGGACCGAAATTTGGTATTAAAGCCGGAGGTAACCTTTCAAGCATAACAGGAGATGACACCCAATCAAAGTTTGGATTTTATGCCGGAGCCTTGGTAAATGTTCCAATTTCTGAGGCATTCAGTATTCAGCCGGAGGTTGTGTACAGCCAACAGGGAGCAAAGGCAAAAGATGATTATAACTTTGCGGGGTATACCATAACGAATATGAAACAGACCCTTAGTTATATCAATGTTCCTGTAATGGTTCAGTACAATGCCACTCCTGAGTTTTATCTGGAAGCGGGTCCTGAATTTGGATTTCTGGTCAATGCCCAGGCTAAAGGAGATATTAATGGTAATTCTTATGAGGCGAGTAATAAAGATTCATTAAAAACTTTTAATTTTGGACTGGGGATCGGCTTAGGATACAAATTTACTTCCAAATTAGGCATCAATGCCCGTTATACTGCCGGTTTAACAGATATTGTTAAAAATGGAGGTGGAGAAACTTCAAAAAATACTAATTTCCAGTTAGGTATAAATTATTTTTTTAAGTAAGAAGTGCGGAAATAGTAAATGCCCTTATGTTCATTAGGGAGAAAGGAATAGATGAACTTATGACCTAATTATTGATTAAGTTTTTAAATTCTTTATAACAAAAAAAGCGAGGAAATATCCCTCGCTTTTCTATTTATTTTTTACCTGTTAGCCATTGGCTTTGCAGTTTCAGTTCTGCCGGACTAGGGTTGGCTTTGAATTTAAGCATTTCCATTGTCAGTTTATCAAGAATTGCTTTTCCTTTCAATTCTACTTTCTCTTTCTTTTCGCCATTACCTCGTAAAACAGTCACGGTAACATTTTGTCCTTCCTTGATTGTTTTAGCATAATTAATGAAATCCTGCATATTCTGAACGTTAATTGTTTTTCCGTCTAATGCAAGAACCTGGTCAGTGATTTTGAATCCGATACTTTTAGCAAAAGGAGATAGGGCGGAGCTTTCATCAAATACAAAAGCATTGTTTTTCTCATCATATCCCGTCTGGTTAGGATCTTTCACGAACCAGAAAATCGGAGGGGTCTCTTGTTTCTGTAATTCTACACCTACCTGACTTAGATATTCAGCATAAGGGGTCGGCTGGTTGCCTGCGATGTATTTATTATAAAAATCTTTCACCTGAGGATATCCGGTTACCGTTACCAGTTCGTCAATTAATTTATCATCTTTGAAAGGCTTATTCTCTCCGAATCTCTGAGATAATTTTCTGATCATATCACGGTAGCCCATCTCTCCATTGGAAAGCTTTCTCAGCTCAATATCCAGACACATGGCCAGAAGGGCTCCTTTCTCATAAACATTTCTATACTGATCCTTATAAGGCGCTTTCAGTACATTTTTACTCATAACCGTAAACGGCATGGTGTCATCATAATTCTTTGAATTGGTGATTTTTTCGTTAATTCTCTGTAAAAACTCATCTTTTGTAATCAGTCCTTCCTGGATCTGGAATAAATTGGCAAAATATTCCGTACCTCCTTCATACATCCACAGATGCTGAGACATTTTAGGATCTGCATAATTGAAATAGTGAATTTCCTCAGAATGGGTTTTCAAAGGATTCACGGTATGGAAGAACTCATGAGAAACTACATCGGTAATGGTTTTGTCGATGGCATCTTTCGGCATCATTTCAGGAAGTACTACACTCGTTGATTCATGGTGTTCCAGAGCTCCGAATCCTTTAATTTTCGGTCCGTCACCTCCGGAAAGATAAAGCATGATAGCGTACTTTTTATTCGTGTTCATATCTCCCAGGAATTTCTTCTGGGCAATGACCATTTTTTCCAGATTTTCCTTAAAATCGGCAGCTTTATATTTTCCTGTTGGAGAATATACTCCCAGTACAAGCTCCATTCCACCGGCATTGAAGGTAATGTAATCCGGTTTGGTATACATAAGGGGAGAGTCCGTAACTTTAGCATAATTGGCCAACGTAAAAGTATCGGTAGCTTCAGACTTATCCTGATCTACCAAAGCGGTAGTTCCATAAAAATCGGTGGGTTTTTGGATCACCAGCTGATAAGGAACATCCTGCATATTATCAATATATCCAATAAAGCCATGCGTATTGACCATAAAGATTTTTCCCTGTTCGATATCAGTTCCTGACGGTGAAAATACAGCTTTATGCTTTGAGGTATCCATTTCATCATCAAAGCTGTCATTGACCAGATACGTGATTTTATTTAAATTTTGAGCGTTCTTTAATGAATAAGTATTATCGTTCACTTTAGAATAAGTAAGTTCCCTTCCTTTATTATCGTAAAATTTGATACCCTCTATAAATCTTCCGTAATCATCTTCAGAATACGTACCGGGAACGGTCTTTGGAAAATGAAACTTTACATCACCGGATTTCATTTTTGGAAATTCCATGGTAACGGCTACTTTATCATCTTTTACATTGACGAGATCAATGGTAGTCTTTATAGACTGGGCATTCGCTAAAAAAGCGGCAAAAAGGCCTAAGCTAAGTGCTGTTTTTCTCATTACGTTAAATTTTATAGTTAAATAGTTGTTGTTTTTCTCATTTTGTTACGTGATAGGGTATTAAACTTTTCTTAAAATTAATCATCAAGGGTTAAAAAAATAAAAAGGCAAATTTGCTGATATGCGAATTTGCCTTTTTTATTATTTACTGAACATTTTTATAATTGATATAATAGTTCTTGTTAAACTCAACAGGAGTATTTTTTTTAAGAGTTACCGTCTGCCAGTCTTCTGTTGGGGTAATCGTCTGATCTCCGTCAATTCTGATGGGGAGCTTCAGGCTTTTAACCACATCTGTATACCGGAACTTCAACGTTGTGCCGTTCTGGGAATACTCAAGAGTAGGGATTTTTACAGTTCTCAGATATTGATCAAAAACAGTGGAGAAATCGATTCCGGATTTTGAGGACAGATAATCTTCAATCTGTTTGGTGGTAACGGTCTGATGGTAAAAATCTTTATTGAGCCCTCTTAAAATCTGTCTGAATTTTTCGTCATTATTGATCACCTGTCTCATCGTATGAAGCATATTGGCGCCTTTGGGATACATATCACCACTGCCTTCATTTCTTACCCCATAGTGGCCGATAATGGGGATGTCATTGTTAATAATGCTTCTGATTCCCTGAACATATGTCTCCGCAGATTTTTTGTCCATAAATTTTTCAGTGAAAAGAGTTTCAGAATAGTTAGTGAAACTTTCGTGGATCCACATGTCAGCCTGATCTTTTGCTGTAATATTATTCGCGAACCACTCGTGGCCACTTTCATGAATAATAATAAAATCCCAGTTCAGACCCACTCCTGTCCCTGATAAATCTCTTCCAAGGTATCCGTTCTGGTATCCGTTCCCGTAAGCTACATTACTTTGATGTTCCATACCCAGGTGAGGAGATTCTACCAATTTATAGGAGTCTTCATAAAATGGATAGGGGCCAAACCAGTATTCAAATGCTGAAAGCATAGGTTTTACCTGTTGAAACTGTTTTTTGGCTTTATCTAAATTATAGTCGAGTACCCAGTAATCCAGATCCAGTTTTCCTTTTTCACCATCAAAAGTATCTTTGAAGTTTACATACTTTCCGATACTGGGAATGATAGAATAGGCGTTGATAGGATTTTTCACCTCCCAGGTGTAAGTTGTTGTATTGCCTTTGGTCTTTTTGTCTATCAGCCTTCCGTTCCCAACCCCTACAAGATCATTAGGGGTGAGGATTTTCATGGTAATGCCATTATCGGGCTCATCACTCCATATATCTTTGGTAGGAAGCCAGATGGAGGCTCCAATCCCTTCGTCAGCAGCGGTCATCCAGGGGTTTCCTTTTTCATCTTTTGCAAACACCCATCCACCATCCCAGGGAGCTCTTTTAGCAATTACAGGATTCCCGGAATAGGTAACATCAATACTGTATTTTTCTCCTTTTTTAAACTTTTTATTGGCGGTAATAAAAATAAAGTCGCCGTCTTGCTTATAACTTTTAATAGAGAAGTTTCCTTCCACTTTATCAGCTTTCATAGGTTGCTGCAGATCAATTTGAAATACAGGATTGGTAACATCCTTAATGATTTCAAAACTAATCTTATTATTTCCTTTGATACTTTTCTGATCAAAATCAGGCTCTACGGAAAGGTCATATTTTTTAACATCCCAAAAATTCCGGAATTGAGTATCCGAACCCTTTAAAGTGTCCTGTTTGGTATAAACCTGGCCTTTTTCAAAGAATTGTCCGAAAACCAATCCTGAAGCAAATAAAAGTGTATATGATAACTTCTTCATTTTTAAACTTTATTAATAATCTTTTCAAAAATAGAAAATTTAATTAACAGCAAAATTGTGAAAAGGTAAAAATGTACAATATTACAGGAAGATCAATCCTTCAGACATAAAAAAGCCCGGCTTATTGATTGCCGGGCCAGGTTTGAAGAATGCTTATTTTTATTTTTTTATGAATTTCAGGTTTGAAGTGGCTCCCTGATCCTCAATTGAAATCACATAAGCTCCGGTGATCAGTTTTGATACCGAAATTTTGTGATCTGTAATCTGTCCGTTCATTACAATTTGTCCGGCCATATTGGTGATGATATATTGGGCTTTAGCCGAAACTTTAGTCACATTTAATACATCGCTGGCTGGATTAGGATAAATCTGTATTGAGCTGTTATCTTTTGTGATGTCTTTAGTAGCAAGATTTTCTGCTTGAATTTGTACTGGATAATCCTCAATTTCACCATATTGTTGGCTGTTGCATCCGTTGGCAGGTTGTGTATTGTAGGCAAGCACAACCCTCATTATTATATTGCTTCCGACATGTGCATCTACAGGTACTGAGAAGTTTCCTGAAACCGGAGTGATTTTATTAGGAGCACTTGTGAAAATGATTTCAGAATCAGAAAAAATTCCATCCCTGTTAAAATCGATCCATGCGCTTACTCCTTCGTTATACTGACTACCTGACCATTGTTTTTGTACACTGATCGTATTACCGGAAGATCCCTTAATAAGGGTGATCAGTTTTGTAGGATCCGTAGTATAGTTGGTATAAGGTGAAGCAGTGCTGGTATTGGAAATAGGGCTCATTCCTGTAGGTGTTACCGTAACGTTAGAAATAAATTCATCTGAAGAATCTGTTCCGGTCACAGAACACATGATAAACGGAAGGGTAGTGAAATTAGTAGATGCGGAATAGCTTCCAGTGGTAGATCCACAGACATTCGCCACTTGAATTTCATACTGAGTACCCTCGTTTAATCCGGAGAGATTATAAGAATTTGTTGGTACAGGAACGGTAGTCCATGTGGCAGTTCCTGTTTTTCTATACATTAAAGAATACGTTGCGCCCTGCAATGCAGCCCAGTTTATACTGGCGGAAGTTTTGGTAATTCCCGAGACCGCAATTCCTGTGGGGGTCGCTGAAGAGCAGTTTTCTGCGGATGCAGAAACGGTAGCACTGCCAATAGCATAGAAAACATTGTCAATGGCGCTTACCCTGATTTTTACAGTGGATCCGGCAGCCAGTGAAGAGAATGAAAAAGGTTCAGCCCCATCATTGGGAGTCGATGGGCTGATAACGGTCCATGTACTTCCATTGTCTGTTGTATAGTCTATTTTAACATTTTGTACACTGTATGGAGCATTGTTGGTATTGACCACGTCCCAGGTAATAGCACCCGGCAAATTATTATAAACTGTAGCGGAAGTTACTTTAAATGGCCCCTCGTTTCCTACATTTAATTTCACCAGACTGCTTTGGGTCTGCTGTTGGGTAATATCAGGATTATTGTCTCTTACCGTAACCTTGAATTTTAGCTGTCTGGGAACATTGGGTAGAAGTTCCCAGTCCTGTACAGTCGTAAGTGTTCCGTTAAGAACTGTTTCGAGCTTAGGAAAATAACGTGTTGGGGATGCTATAGGCGGCAGTGATCGGAAGTTAGCTCCGCTGGTCCGGGTGGCATCCAGATTATTAAACTTAGTAGCTGAAATATCATATTGTTCCCATGTATAGGTCATAGGATCGTTTTGGGCATCTGCGGCACTTGCTGTCAACACAAAAGCAGTACCCTTAGGGATAGCTTTATCAGGAGATGGCTGTATTACCGGTGGTGTATTAGCCACTGGAATAGCGATATCACAATTTTTACTGTTTACATAAGCCTGTATCTGCTCAATATTGATGGTATGGAAATAGGCATCAGAATGCATTTGCACATTAGCCTGAGTAATTCCGGCATATCCCATGATGGTAGATCCTGATCCTGGTTCTATTGGAATATCTGTCTGGCCATGAACTACAGACATCGTATGACGTCCCCCAAACTGGTGCCCTAGCTCATGAGCTACATAGTCGATATCGAAAGTGTCCCCAAATGGTTGATCATCTACTGCGGGAGAAGTAATTCCCGCCCCTTTTGAACTATCATCATTGTTATTACTGGGGTTTCTACATACATTTCCTATATCCCCTGCAGATCCACCACCACCTCTGTGTCCGAAAAAATGCCCCACATCATATGCATTATTACCTACACCTGCGGTATTGGTAAATGTTCGCTGGGCTTCCAGATTCCAGTTATCCATACTTGCTACATCTGAATAAGGATCTGTATCTGGATCTATAAAAATCAGTTGCGGAAGATCCTGTACAATCAAATGAATCCCCAGGTCTTTTTCATATACGCCATTTACCCTGTTGATGGTAGCGTTGATGCGGGCTGCTGCACCAGGAACTCCTCCTGCCAGCTGGGTGTATTCACCATTCACGGAAACAGCAATTCTATAAGTGCGATATTTCTGATCGTTATTCTTATTAATTCCTGTTCCGTTTAATCCTTTTTTTGACTGTAACAGTTTTTTCATTTCCTTTTTTGAGCTTTCAGGCTCGGATACTTTACATTCAAAAATACTGCTTCCTTGTGCTTTGTCGGATTTGAAAAAGACTCCGTATATATCTTTTTCTTTAGTTACCGGCTCAATAAATTCATATTGCCCTGTCTTAGTGTCAAAAAGCATGGATTGAAAATCATTAGGAGCCGTACTGAATCTGATCTGCTTATTGGGATGGTCTATGCCCACCCCTGAATATGCTCCAAGCTGGTATCTTTCAGCCATCGATTTTTCAACCACCGGCGAACTGTATACAGAGAATCTTTCAATTTTCCCCTCGGTAGTTGGGAGAGAAATAATTACAGGGTTAGCTCCCTTTCCAGCCTCAGGGGCATTTTTCAAAAGTTCACGAAGTGATGCAAGATCAACTTTGTAAGCATGAATGATGTTAACCTCTTTCCTTATCGGAGTAATCTTCTCAGATACCGGCTCCCAGCGCTGTGCTTGCAGGCTGGTTAAACCAATAGCTAATGCAAAAACGAAAATAATTTTCTTTTTCATAATATTTTTATAAATTGATTTTATGCTTTTCTGTAAAATTAAATATTTTATTGTGAATATTCGTGAATTATGTGTTTATTTCGTGTTATTTCTTTTTGTAAATGAATTAAAAATTACATAAATGATAATTAGATTGATTTTTTAATATAAATAACTTTATTTAAAGAAAAATAATAAGTCGTACTTAAGGGTATAATACAAAAGCACTGGTTTAATTACTAAACCAGTGCTTATATTGTATATTATTATTTGATTATTATTTCTGAACAGCCGGAAGATTTCCGTTGCTTTTCTGTACCTTTTTATAAGTGAAAGTACACATGATGATACTGAATTCATATAAAATAAGCAGTGGGAAAGCGGCCATAAGCATACTTAAAACATCTGCAGGTGTAATGATTGCAGCCACGACCATAATTAAAACAATAGCATGACGGCGATATGTTTTCATAAATTGTGGAGTCAGAATGCCAATACTGGTAAGGAAGTAAATAAGGATAGGGAAAAGAAAAATAATACCCATTCCCAAAATTACCTGTAAAAAGAGAGTAGTATAATCACTAAGGTCATACAGTGGAACAATAATATCCGAAATTTTAAAAATAACCCCAAAGTTGACAGCAAAAGGAAGAATTAAAAAATAACCGCATAGAATTCCTGTCATAAAGAGAATCCACACCGCATTAATGATATAAATGGAATTTTTTCTCTCTCTGGGATGTAAAGCAGGACCTATAAAACGCCATAGCTCCCAAACAATATAAGGAAAAGCAGCCACCATGCCTCCAAAAACAGAAACAGCCATCATCACATTGAACTGTTGGTAAAGTCTCTGTACACGTACAGGGAAATCTTTTGGAAGATGAATACTGTCTTCACCTAAAAGCATTCTTGAAAAGTGGTTCACCACTCTGAAGGTAAGAAAGTCATTTCTTGTTGGCCCAAAAAAGATATGGTCCATAATCCAATTGATATTGAAACCAACTGCAAAAGCAGCAATTACGATAGCAATAATTGAACGGATCAGGTGTCCTCTTAATTCTCCAATATGCCCCAGAAAGGACATGTCTTTATTATTGTCCATATAGTAAAATCTATCCAAACGGCTCACCTGTCCGGATATGCCGTTTAAGTCTGCGAAATTATGAAATAATAATCAGTATTTAGAATTTATTGATCATGATTTTGTTCAATATTGTGCTTATAGACTTGATGTTGTTTTAGGCAGGGGAGTAAGACTAATGCTTGAATAAGCAGGTTTTATCACAAAAAAACAGACACAACCAATTTTTAGTTTGAGTTATAGTCTGTTTTAAATGTTTTATTCTTAGTAAATTGTTTATTTTTCAAGTATTTCCAATACCTTTTCTGCTACGGCACCCCCGGATTGAGGATTCTGACCTGTTACCAGTTTTCCGTCAGATACTGCAAAAGAAACAAAATCCTGGTCAGCTTTTACATAATGAGCCCCTTTGCTTTTTAAAACATCTTCTGTAAGGTAAGGCATATGGTCTGCCAACTCAGAGGCTATTTCTTCCGAATTTGAAAAGCCTGTTAGTGTTTTTCCCTTAATTAAAAGCTCTCCGTTAGAGAGTTTAATGTTAAAGAGACCTACAGCCCCGTGGCATACCGATGAAATAACACCTCCCTTTTCATAAATTTTTTGAGCTATTTGCTGCAATATTTCATTATCAGGAAAATCCCAGACAACTCCATGTCCTCCGGTGTAGTAAATGACACTGTACTCTTCCGCATTGATCTCTTCGGGTTTTAAAGTATCGGCCAGTTTTTTTCTGAAAATTTCATCCGCATACAATTTCCATTCTGATGGCTGTACAAACATTTGTAATGAAATAGGTTCCAGTGGAGTATATCCTCCTCTTGGGCTTACAAAATCAATGTCATATCCTTTTTCAAGTAATTTTTCATAAAAATGGACCGCTTCACCCAGCCACAAACCGGTTGCTCTATCCATATCAGGATATTTTTCTACACTTGTCACTACGATTAATACTTTCTTTCTCATTGTTTTTTTAGATTAAATTATAAAACAAAGATGAAGAATTTAGTGTCATTATCTCCATGACATAGCTCAAAAAAAAGATGTGACCCAGGTCACATCTTAAGAATATAGTCTGCTTAATGTTTCCCTTGAAACTCCCAGGTAGCTTGCAATAAGCTGTTTGGGAATATGGTCAATAAAGCCCGGATACTGCTGCGAAAAATCTTCATAACGTTCTTTGGCAGATTTACTCATTAATGAAAGAATTCTCTGCTGTAAAGCGATATATCCAAAATTGGACTTTACCCGGAAGAAATGCTCAGTTTTTGGGATTTTTGCACAAAGAAGATCTAAGTCTTCATAGGATATACTGTAAACTTCAGCATTTTCAATGCAGTCAACAGCTACCGAGGACAGACCCTGCTTAAAAAAGGCTGCAAAATCTGAAATCCACCAATTGGGTGCTGCAAACTGAAGAATATGTTCTTTTCCTGTGCTGTCTATGAAGCTGCTCTTAAGAAATCCTTTTTCAATCAGGTATATTTCCTTTACAAGCTGGTTTTCCTGTATTAAAAACTGCCTTTTTCTGAATTTCTGTTTTCTGAAAAGTGATGCTACCGTTTCAAACTCATCATCAGTCAGATTGATAATCTCCTGGATATGTTTTTTCAGAAAGTCCTCCATATAAATATCTTAATTGATGCCTTCATCCAGCAGCTTATGAAGGTCAATGATTCCGAAATATTTCCCGTTTTCAGTGACAATAAGCTGGCCTATGTTGTTTTCTTTCAATACTTTCATTGCCTGTTTGGCAAGAGCTTCTTTTTCAATGGTTTTCGGATGGGCAGACATGATGTCTTTAGCCAGAACCTTACTGATATCTTCTCCTTTCAGCAACATTCTTCTCAAATCTCCATCGGTAACAACTCCTATAATCTGATCTTCATGGGTTACTACTGTAATGCCATGACTGGATCCACTGATCGAAATAATAACATCTCTTATGGTGGCATCTTCTGTAACCTGAGGTTTCTGTGAAGAAAGAAACTGCTCCACTCTCGATGTAAGATTTTTTCCTAAGCTGCCTCCCGGATGGAATTTGGCAAAATCATTGGCTTTGAAATTATTCAGTTCCATTAAGGCTACAGCCAGAGCATCTCCCAATGCCATCTGAATGGTTGTAGAGCTGGTAGGAGCCAGCTTATTCGGACAGGCTTCAACATCAACGTGGGTATCCAGAACAATTTCAGAAAACTCAGCAAGTTTACTTTTTTTGTTGCCGGTCATCCCGATCAAAGCCGAAGAATAGTCTTTTAAGTAAGGAACAAGATTGGCAATTTCAGGAGAGTTGCCGGAATTGGAAATACATAAAACAACATCCTGCTTCTGAATAACTCCCAAATCCCCATGAATAGCTTCTGATGCATGAAGAAACTGTGACGGTGTACCTGTAGAATTTAAGGTAGCCACAATTTTATTCCCCACATGAGCAGATTTTCCTATTCCCACTACAATAAGTTTCCCTTTTGCAGCATGAATAATTTCCACGGCCTCGGCAAATTGGTCACCAATTCTGTTTTTTAATTTTTCAAGTTCCGAAATCTCTATTTCTAAAGTACTTTTAGCGATTGATATAATGTTGGTTCTATCCATTTTACGATGATATGGTATACAAAAAAGTTCTTAAAAAATGTTATATTTTAAAAAGAATATTTAATATAAATTTTATTTTTATAAATTCGTTCGCTTTTATTTTAAGCAAAAATTTTATAACTTTGGGTTATATGCAAATTTAGCAATAGAAAATTAGATGAGCGCAAAAAAAGCCAATTTATCAGGCGAATTGAAAAAGTATTTTGGGTTTTCTACATTTAAGGGTCAGCAGGAGCAAATCATAGAAAACCTATTGGAAGGGAAGGATATATTTGTTTTAATGCCTACAGGTGGTGGAAAATCATTATGTTATCAGCTTCCGGCACTTATTTCCGAAGGCACGGCAATAGTCGTTTCGCCCCTGATCGCGTTAATGAAGAATCAGGTAGATGCAGTGAACGGCCTTTCCTCGGAAGATGGAGTAGCCCATGTATTGAATTCATCATTAAACAAAACACAGACAAAGCAGGTTTTCGACGATATTAAAAGCGGAAAAACCAAACTTTTGTATGTTGCTCCGGAATCATTGATCAAAGAAGATTACCTGGAGTTTCTGAAAGAAGTGAAAATTTCTTTCTTTGCTATTGACGAAGCGCACTGTATTTCAGAATGGGGACATGACTTCCGGCCTGAATACAGAAATCTTAAACAGATTATTGATAAGATCGCAGATGTATCTGTCATTGCACTGACAGCTACTGCCACTCCTAAAGTTCAGGATGATATCCAAAAAACATTGGGAATGACCAATGCATTGGTCTTTAAGGAAAGTTTCAACCGTCCTAATTTATATTATGAGGTATGTCCAAAAGTGAATGTAGATAGGGAAATCGTAAAATTTATCAATCAGCACAAAGGAAAATCCGGAATCGTATACTGTCTGAGCAGGAGAAAAGTGGAAGAATTTGCCCAGCTTTTACAAGTTAACGGGATCAATGCACTTCCTTACCATGCCGGTCTTGACCAGAAAATTAGGGTTGCCAATCAAGATAAATTTCTGATGGAAGATGTGGACGTTATTGTGGCTACCATTGCCTTTGGAATGGGAATAGATAAGCCGGATGTACGTTTCGTTATTCACTATGATTTTCCTAAATCACTGGAAAGCTATTACCAGGAAACCGGAAGAGCGGGAAGAGACGGTGGTGAAGGACATTGCCTGGCATTCTACGATCCTAAAGATATTGAAAAATTAGAGAAATTTCTGGCACAAAAACCGGTTTCCGAGAGGGAAATTGGCTTACAGCTTTTAAATGAAGTGGTAGGCTATGCCGAAACTTCTATGAGCAGAAGACAATATATCCTTTATTATTTTGGAGAAAGTTTTGATCCTGTAAACGGAGACGGAGCGAAGATGTGTGACAACTCATCGAATCCTCCAAAATTAAAAGATGCCACGGATGATCTGGAAAGGGTACTGGCGCTGATCAGTGATACCGGTGAAAAATTTAAAGCTAAAGATCTTATTTCCGTAATCGTAGGAAAAGAAACTGCCGTTACAAAATCTTACAAGCTGGAACAAAGTTCACATTTTGGTTTTGGGAAAGAAGAAAAAGACAATTATTGGAAGACCATTCTGAGACAGGCTACTGTTCAGAATTTTTTACAGAAAGATATTGAAACCTATGGGGTTTTAAAATTGGGAGCTAAAGGAAGAGATGTTGTGGCTGGCAAAACCAAAGATGTATTCTTAATTGCTGAAGACCGAGAATTTGACCTTAGCCAGACCAAAGCAGAAAGTGATCAGATCCAGCAGCAGGCTGGCGGCGGACTGGATCAAAACCTGTTTGGCCAATTAAAGGAGCTCAGAAAAAAAGTTGCTAAGAAATATGGGATTCCTCCTTATACCGTATTTATGGATCCCAGTTTGGAGGATATGACTGTTCAGTATCCGATCTCGTTAGAAGAAATAGCAAAGATCTATGGGGTAGGAGAAGGAAAAGCCAAAAAATATGGTAAAGAGTTCGCCGACTTTATAAAAACATATGTAGAAGACCATAATATTGAGCGTACCCAGGATATGGTCCTGAAGCAGGTGGCCAATAAATCGAGTCATAAAGTTTTTATTATCCAGAGTACCGATAAGAAAATTGACCTTGAAGACATTGCAAGAGCAAAAAATCTTTCCATGAACGAATTATTAAAAGAAATGGAAAGTATCGTGTATCAGGGAACAAAATTGAATATTGACTACTATATTGAAGATAATTTTGATGAAGATATCGTTGATGGCTTTATGGATTTCATGACTGATTCTGAAAGTGACAGCATGAAGGTGCTGTTGGATGAATTTGGAGATGAACTTTCTGATGAAGAAGTGAGAATGCTGAGAATTAAGTTTATCAGTGATGTAGCGAATTAAAATAATGATTTTGAACGCAAACGAAATAATTTTAAAAGAAATTCTTCCAACGAAGAGTTTCTTTTTTAATATGACGGAGAAAATTAGGATTGTTTTTTCATTTTTTTATTTAGCCATTTCCATTTTATTGCTTTCAACTATGAATTCATTTTTGTTCATTTTTGCGATAATAATGTTTGGAGCAGGATTATATTTCGCTTTTTTCAGATGGGTTTTAAGGTATTTTGATTTAAAAAATGATTATTATCTAATAACCAATCAAAGAATAATTATAGCTGAAAAATCCAGTAAAGATATTTGGAAATATAAAAAACTGGAAGAAATAGATCAGGTAAATATTGAACTGAATAACCGATTTTTCGGAAATATTATCTTCGGAGAACCGGAAAATATATTTGGAAAAAATGACGAACCTTTTTCTTTGTTTAAAAGAAGAGGGATAAATTTTGATGAGGACAAGTATGTTTTTCTAAGTGTTGAACATATTGACGAAATTATTCCTTTATTTGAAGAGCTAGGTTTGAAGGTTAACAAAACTTTTTACTAATTTTACAGTGATGAAAAAGATTTCTGTTATATTTATTCTGCCGGACTTAGAAACCGGAGGCGCAGAAAGAATTGTTACCACTATTGCGAATCATCTCTCCAGAGATCGGTTTGAACCTAAGATTTTGCTGTTGCGTAAGAAGGGCGGATATCTTAATTTTCTAAAAAAAGATGTTGAAATCATCGACATTAATACGGAAAGGATCAGACATTCTCTGAAACCTATTTTGGGAGAAATTTACAGGAGGAAGCCTGATATTGTGTTTTCGGGTTTTGGGGAAGTGAATGCTTATTTGGCATTATTTATCAAGCTTTTTCCAAGGACGAAATTCATTGCCAGGGAAACGAATGTGGTTACTCAGCATGTGACAAGAAAAGAAATAAAATTTTTCTATAATTTTTATAATAACTATCAGAAGATCATTGCACAAAGTGATGATATGATGAAAGACCTGATTGATAATTTTAATATCAAAAAGAAGAGAATTGTTAAAATAAATAATCCTGTTGATTTCGATTTTATTGATGATAAATTGGCTGTTTCCCTTAAACCTGAAAGCTTTAAATACAATTACAAAAATGTAGTGGCTATCGGTAATTTATCGGCAAGGAAAGGTTTTGACAACCTTCTGAAAGTGTTCTCCCGGCTTAAAAATGAACATATCCTGCTTCATATTTTAGGAGATGGAAAAGATAAAGAAGTCTTGCTTCAGATGAAAGAGTTTTTAGGATTAAAAAATGTAATTTTTCACGGCAGGCAGGAAAACCCTTACCAGTTTTTAAAATATGCCGATTTATTCATTCTTTCATCACGATATGAAGGCTTTCCGAATGTTTTATTGGAAGCAGGAGCTTGCGGAACCTACTCTTTAGCCAATAACTGCCCCGGAGGAATCAACGAAATCATTCAGCATAATGTAAATGGAGAAATCTCTAATATAGAAAATTATGAAAACTTTGCTCAGCAGATTATAAGGATCATGCAAAGCAATTACAATCGGGATGCCATCAGAAACTCAATAAAATCAAGATTCTCAAAGAATATTATTCTGGATAAATATGAAAAGGTTTTACTGGATTTGATGAAACCTTAATGACATTATTTGCGTTATGGATTGTTAATTTCTTACTTTTGGAACTATAAATTTTATAAGAAAAAAATATTTTTCATTCATGAATAAAATCCAAAAATTAGGATGTGCCTGTGAAAAACCTGGCTACAATTATACAGAATATAGAAGTTCGGAATTAGGTATAGATCATACCAACGGAAGATATGGCGAAGTAACTATTCAACAATGTAAGTTATGCCAGAGAATATGGATTCATTATTTTGTTGAATATGAAAGTTTTTCGAAATCCGGAAGATGGTATAAAGGAATTGTTTCAAAAAAAGAGCGTCCTCAAATAACTCCGGAAAATGCTGTGGAATTTTTGGAAAGCCTTGACTGGTATGTATATGGCGGTTCTTTTTTTGAAAATACCGGTACATTTGGACAAGGAAAATTGAATGTGAGTCTGTAACATTTTATGCTGAAGTAGTAAAATTAAATATCAAATTTATGAAGCCATTGATAAGTTTTATTTTGATACTGACCTCTGTTGTCATGATGGCCCAGCAGAAGACAATTTCCAGAAAAGAATTGCTGAAAAGAGATTCAGAAAATAACAATGGCCGCAGGACAAGGAGCTCCTGAACATCTGCATCCCTGTCCCGTTTTAGGAATAATCAATTCAGGAGAGGCTGTTTTTCAGATAGAGGGGCAGCAAAAAGTGATACTTCATGAAGGAGATGCTTTTTATGAACCTAAAAATGTAAAAATCCTTCATTTTGATAATGCATCAGCAGAAAAGCCACTTGTCTTTACCGCAATTTATTTGAAGGAAGGGAGTGAGGAAAATATAAAACTCATAAAATAACATTTTTCATAAAACTAAAGCCTATAATTATCATTTTTAAAATTGATAAAACTCACTTTGGTGCTTGGTAATTTATATGTAAATTTGTGAGAATTAAGATAGATAATAATAAACAAATTCATAATATAACATGAGTCAATTCGATGTTACCGTAATAGGTTCTGGTCCTGGAGGTTATGTAGCTGCGATCCGTGCAGCGCAGTTAGGTTTCAAAACAGCAATTATTGAAAAATATTCAACTTTAGGCGGAACTTGTCTTAACGTTGGATGTATTCCGTCAAAAGCACTTCTTGACAGTTCTGAACATTTCGAGAATGCAAAACACAATTTTGCAAGCCACGGAATTATCATCAATGAGCTGCAGGCGGATATTGCAAGAATCATTGAGCGTAAAAATGAAGTGGTAGATCAAACGACAAAAGGAATCAACTTTTTGATGGACAAAAACAAAATCACTGTTTTTGAAGGATTGGGAAGTTTTGAGTCTGCTACTCAGATTAAAATAACTAAAAACGACGGTTCTTCTGAAACGATAGAATCTAAATATACAATTATTGCAACGGGTTCTAAGCCGTCTTCACTTCCTTTTATCTCTCTTGATAAAGAAAGAGTGATCACATCTACTGAAGCATTAAACCTTAAAGAAATTCCTAAACACCTTATCGTAATTGGAGGAGGCGTTATTGGTCTTGAATTAGGTTCTGTATACTTAAGATTAGGAGCTCAGGTAACGGTTGTTGAATTCATGGATAAAATTATCCCTGGAATGGACGGTGCTTTAAGCAAAGAATTGACGAAAGTTCTTAAAAAGCAAGGAATGAAGTTTATGCTTTCTACAGCAGTTTCTGCAGTGGAAAGAAACGGAGACACTGTAAAAGTTACAGCTAAAGATAAAAAAGGAGAAGAAGTAGTGGTAGAAGGAGATTATTGTTTAGTTTCTGTGGGAAGAAAACCTTATACAGATGGTCTTGGTCTTGAAAAAGCTGGAGTAGAACTTGATGAAAGAGGAAGGGTAAAAACAAATGATCACTTACAGACAAACGTTGCCAACATCTATGCGATCGGTGACGTTATCAAAGGAGCAATGCTTGCTCATAAAGCGGAGGAAGAAGGAGTTCTTGTTGCGGAAATATTAGCAGGTCAAAAACCTCACATCAACTATAATCTGATCCCTGGTGTTGTGTATACTTGGCCGGAAGTTGCCGGAGTGGGTAAAACTGAAGAGCAGCTGAAAGAAGAAGGAGTCGCTTATAAAGTAGGTTCTTTCCCAATGAGAGCATTAGGAAGAAGCCGTGCAAGTGGTGATACCGATGGTCTTGTGAAGATTATTGCAGATGAGAAAACTGATGAGGTTTTAGGAATGCACATCATTGGAGCAAGAGCTGCTGATCTTATTGCTGAAGCAGTAATTGCTATGGAATTCCGTGCAAGTGCTGAAGATATTGCAAGAAGTTCTCACGCTCACCCAACTTATGCTGAAGCTATTAAAGAAGCAGCGTTGGATGCTACAGGGAAAAGATCAATCCATATGTAATATTTGATTAAAAGATGTAATCATTTAAAATATTAAAAAAGAAAGAGAAGCATCCGCTTCTCTTTCTTTTTTTGTGTGCCTCATGGACCGTAAGATATGTGTGCCACATTATAATGGATAAAAAAATGTTCTCCAACAGCTTTTTATTCAATATAAATGGGCTTTCGTCCCCAATTACATCATTCTTATTTGATCATAAAACCGGGTATGTTTAGGAGCAATATTGAACTGTATCCCAAAGGTTATTCCTTTAAAATATTTTTCTTTATGAATTGGAAAGGCGTAACCCGTATTGAGAAAGATTGCATTGAATAATGAAATGCCGATTCTTGGCTCCAATGAATATGGATTTCCTGATATTCCAAATAACTTTCCCTGGTCAGAAAGATAAATATGAGCTTCCGGTATAAATTTATCTGTATGATTGATAGAACTATAAAGAAAGGATGGCCCTAAAATAATAGATTTCCCGTGAGTATTCCCTGTTCTGAACTCCAAGCCGGCCTGTAAAACATTTCTCCCGGTATAGCGATAAGCTACATTAATGGCTGTTTTTTCCAGTAATTGGGCATGGGTAGTGATGACGGAAATAAGAAATGCCACAGCGAAATACTTTTTCATGTTTTCTGGGAGTTTTTATTCAAATGTACAGGTTTTAAAGGCTTCTGAAAGATAAAATAATTCTTAAAAGTATTAAATAGGGGAAATCTTCAAATTTCCGTACCTTTGTCAGCTAATTTTATCTCAAATGCAACTCGGAAAAACTCAAACTTTAAAAATTTCAGAAAAAAATAACTCAGGATGGATCTTGGCAGATGAATCCGGTGAAAAGGCTTTTTTGCCAAAAATTTTCACAAATGACGAAAAAGAAATAGACGACGAAGTAGAGGTTTTTGTTTATCAGGATGATGATAAATTGAAAGCTACTACTGAAATTCCATTAGCTGAAGTAGGTGAGTTTGCCGTAATGAGTTGCGTACAGAGCCTTCCAACCGGAGCGTTTATGGATTGGGGAATCATCAAAGATTTGTTTATCCCGTACAAACAGCAGAAAACCAAAATAATAGAAGGTAAAAGGTATCTGGTATATATCTACGTAGATGAAGATATGGAGCTGATTACAGGAACTACGAAATTTAAGAGAAATCCTCAATATCAGGATTTGCCATTCAAGAAAGGGGATAGTGTAGAGCTGCTTATAATGAATGAAAGTGAACTTGGCTGGAATGTGGTAATCAACAAAAAATATATAGGTTTGATCTATGCTGCCGATGTTTTTAAGAAGCTTTATCCTTTGTCTGAAGAAACAGGTTATATTAAGGCGATTCGGGAAGATGGAAAAATTGATGTTTCTCTGCAACCTGAAGGTTTTGAAAATATTGATGAATTCAGACAAAAGATTCTGAACAGACTGGAAGAAAACTACGGGCTTCTACATGTGTCAGACAAGTCTTCTCCTGAAGAGATCAAGGATGAACTTCAGATGAGCAAGAAAAACTTTAAGAAAGCAATTGGAGGACTTTATAAAGATAAGATGATTGATATCTTAGACGATAAGATCAAATTATTATAAAAAAATAAAAGAGCAGAATTTTCTGCTCTTTTTTGTTATTCTCTGTTTTTAACCAGCAGCCATCCGCTGTAGGTTCTTCCATCGGAAACTTTTATGGTATACCAATAGGTTCCTGTGGGTATGGGTTGGGAATTGTATTTTCCATCCCATTGAAAAGGCTTTTTACTGATGGTCTCCTTAAAGATCATCAATCCTTTTCTGTCATATAAATTGATTTCTGTACCCGGATAATTTTCTAGTCCGGCTATTTTCCATGTATCATTGGTTCCGTCACCATTGGGTGTGATGGCATTAGGAATATTAAATATTGAGAAGTTTTTCTGACCAATAATACAACCTGATTTTGTTCTTACATACACGGTATATTCGCCTATATTTAAATTGGTGAAAATATTGGAATCCTGCCATATAGTATTGTTTAAAGAGTATTCATAATTTCCGGTTTGAGAAAGAATGACTGTTGCTGTATTGTTAACAATATTCACAGATACAATCTGAGCCAGCACAGAATAGGTGGTCTGTACAGAATCGGTATTCTCACAGCCAAAACTGTTTGTTACTTTTACAGAATAGGTTCCCGGAGTTGATACGGTAATGGTCTGTGTGGTAGCACCGGTATTCCATAGGTATTGCAATCCGGGTCCTGCATCTAAAGTTACAGATTTTCCTTCGCAGAAATCCAGCTGATCGGGAAGGTTAATGAAAGGTTTTGGATTAATTGTAATATTGAGCCTTACCACTATAAAACATCCGTCAGCTGTGGCAACTTTTACATGAATTAATGTTGATCCGTTGTTTACAACATAAGCTGAAGGATTGGCAATAATATTTCCAGCCATATCTGTATAAGTAAATATATAGGTGCTTGGATTATTAATGATATTACTTTCAAAAGAATGAAGATCTACAGTCATGGTGTTTCCCGTTGTAGTATTACACAACAGTGGCGAGTAATCTTTGGCCGGAATGTTGTTGATAGAAAGTGTCACAGAAATAGCCAGTTTTTCAGATTCACAGCTGTTTAATGTCTGTGTTACATAATAGGTTTGTCCATGTACAAGAGGAGTGGTAATAGGTAATACCGTTCCTGAAGCATTGTAAAATACCAGAGATGTTCCGGTTACTGCCAGGTTAGCGATCGTAGGATTGGCCGAAGCACAGAAATCCTGGTCAGTATTGGCCGCTGGTTTAGGAGTGGTATTGACTGTCACCTGAATGGTAACTTTACTACTTTCACATCCGTTAATAGTTTGAGTGGCATAATAAGTCTGGCCATTGACAAGAGGAGTTGTAACCGCTAATAGAGTTCCTGCAGTATCATACCATTTTATATTCTGGCCCGTGATCTGGATATCTGAAATTTTTGGATTGTTTGTAGCACAGAAGGTGGGTGTTAAGTTGATTGCAGTGGGAAGAGCGGGAGACGTAATAATTACATTTTGATTCTGAGTGGCTGTATTTCCGTTTCCGTCATTGTATATCCAATAAATAATATAGGTTCCTGGGATTGAATAAGACAAAGGATCTGTGGTGGTTGCACTAATCACTCCGGCACAGTTGTCCGTAGCAGTTGGGATGTTGGTAATTGTTGTATGGCAATCTCCGGTAACGTCTGCTAGATTGGCAATATCCGGAACCGGAGCGACATGATCACCTACCACAACGTTTACGGTAAAACTTCCGTCACAGGCTCCAGATCCGGAAATCTGGCATATATAAGTGCCGGAATTGGCTGCCGTTGCATTGCTGATACTAGGGTTTTGCAAAGTAGAAGAAAAGCCATTTGGCCCTGTCCAGCTGTATGTGGTGCCTCCCGTTGCATTAAGTTGGAGTGTTGAATTAATACATACCGGAGAATTGGACGTGATCACTGCAGCTGAGGTACAGTCTTGAAATTTAGCTATAAAAATGTCATTTCCACCACCAGGCGATTGCTGAAATGTGCCTGGGGTTGCAATGCCGGAGGTATTTCCACTAGACATTCCTGTTAGATAAATAGAACCTTCATTATCCTTTGTAATTTCGCCAAGCTGAGTAGCCCCATTTCCTGTATAATACGTTCCCCATTCTTTTATATTATTTTGATTGTATTTAATTAAAAAGGTAGCAATATACATGGCAGGAATTCCCATATAGGCTCCGGGAGTTGAAATATCTGCTTGTCCAAAATTTTGTAAATGAAGTCCCATGAAGAAAATATTTCCTGAGACATCAGTATAGGCAAATAACTGACCACCTGGATTGAAATCGAAATAACTTTTCGTTATAATATTACTTGTTAGATTTACTCTCCAGACTCCCGGTTTGTTTATGATACCGCCTGATGGAGAAGGTATGGTGTATTCTCCGGCAAGTATGAGTGTATTATTAATAATTCTGGCCTGTCGTATCACATCTTGTCCTACTTCACCATAATAACTGGACCTTATAAGTGTAGTTCCAGATTTTGAAAGTTTTAAATATATCCCATCAGTAACTCCCGCTTTTACGGCTTGAAAAGGATTAATCATTGGAATGTTTACAGATTGTGTAGCTCCCACAATTTCCAGATCATTTACTGAAGAAAATATTTGAAAAATAGAAGTTGAAGAATCTGATCCCCCAAAATAAGTTGCCCAATCTACATTTCCATTTGTTGAATTTAAAGATGCTAAAATCCCATCCGACATACCTGATGGAGTAGCTTTTGTTGGCTGTATGGCATTTACAGTAGGGAAGTCTGAGCTAAAAGCATGCCCCCCAATATATACATGATTTTGATTATAAGAAACAGTATAAAGTTTATCTTCTCTACTTGACACAAATTCTTTTTGAAAAATCAAGTTTCCATTATTATTGAATTTTACTAAAACAATATTTTCATTATATAAACCTCTTTGAACACTTCCGCCTGCATAAATATTAAAATTTTCATCAAAGTCAACATCCATAAAATAATCAGTCATTCCGAAACCGTAGTAAGTTCCCCAAAGTTTTTGCCCGGTTTTAGTTAGCTTCATAAGATAGGCATCAGTACCACCTGCTAGATTCTGTTGATAAGTTCCGGAAGTTGCAAAATTAGTGTTGCTGCTGGTTGATCCATGAACATAAACATTGTTTTGGCTGTCAGTTTTAGCTCTTCCATAATCTTCACCTGCTCCACCTGCATAACTTCCCCAAACTCTCGTAGGAACAGGGTCAATTATAATAGTTCTGTTTGAAGAATCTACAGGCGAATTAAATCCAAAAGTCTGATCTCCTAAATCTTTAAATGAAACATTAATATTTTCTCTTCTGAGTCCTTCTATCCAGCTATTAGGAATATTTTCATGAATTTCTCCAAAACGCACATTCATGGCAAGTTTACCGTCTTTTATTGAAGTGGGAGCTCCGTGGAATTTCATTTTAATATCTGATACTTTACCACCCGGATTGATAACGAAATTATATTCAATCGGTTTTAAACTGTCTTTAGGTTTGAAGAAAACCAAATCTATATGAGGATATATGTTTTTATAACGGACCTTTTGATGACGATACACATTTGTGACCCCTTTATGATGATTTGGAAGATTATAATAGTTGTTGTAATCAGGAGATTTTCCTTCTGTGATAATAGTTGCTCCTTTATTAAAATTGACAAGTTCAATATCTACTCTGTGTATCAACTTCTCATAAATATATTCATCAATATTATAATGGCTGGGACTTGGAAGTTTATTCTCTGTCTTTTTTGAAAAGTTGGGATTTATTATTTTCTTGGTTTCATAAATATCATAAGAAAAACCACCGGAACGAAGCTGTACATTCAGTCCATCAGAATGGAACAGGTATTTTACATCATTATTTTCTTTTCCATCCTGATCTATGATCTGGCCTTTGTTTTCGTAAAAATAGTAGGAATTGTTTTCTGATATCTTTTTTTGTGAAAATAGAAGAACTCCACTCAGAACGGAGAACACCAATAAAATTTTTCGCATCAGGGTATTAATTTTTTGCGGCAAAGATATAAAAATGCCCTTCTCATCAAATATTAAATAACACAAGTTGTTGAATTATATGAAAAATATGACACAAATCATAACAAATTTGTTTAATTAATTTGTTTAACAATTTTGTCAAAAATAAAATTTGATTTACATTTGCACAAAATTGTTTAACAATAATGTCAAATCAAGCAAAAAAAGACCAAACACAGGAATTGATCAAGGAGACGGCGAAGAATTTATTCTTTGTGAAAGGAAAATTTGATGCTACAACGCAGGAAATTGCTGATGCAGCCGGAGTGAACAGAACACTGATTAACTACTATTTCCGCTCAAGAGATAATCTGATTCAGATTATTTTCGATGAAGCGCAGAAAGTGGAACAGGAGAAATCAAAAATTATTCAGACCTCAGACCTTCCCTTTAAAGAGAAAATGAGCGAGTTTATAGAAAGCAGTCTTGCTACAAGCCTACAGTATCCCTATCTGGAAACTTATATTGTTTCTCAGATCAATAAAGGAACCTGTCATCAAAGAGAAATTGAAGAAGATATCCTGGATGCGCTTTACAAGGATATTGAAAAAGAAATGGAACTGGGGAATATTGAAAAAATGGCTCCTGTTCAGTTTATTCTGAATATGGTTTCACTACTTGTATTTCCAAGTGCCATAAGGCCTTTATTTATGGAGAATCTGATGATCAGTGATGAAGAATATGATGAAATTATTTCCGACAGAAAAGAGATCATTATCAATATGCTTTTCAAAAATTAAAAAAATGTTAAAGTATTTTAAGAAATGATTCGTCCTTTAGGAATAAAAACATTTGTGAGAAAAATTACATTAAAAAAATAAACGAAGTATAAAATTATGAAAAGAAAACGTATAACTGCTAATAAGCTAAAAATTGGGATAGCTGCAGCATTTATGATTTTCGGCTTTTCATCCGTATCTGCCCAGCAACAGGTTTCTTTACAGGAAGCCATCAAGCAGGCACTGCAAAATAAGGCAGAAGCCAAAAAAGCAGCATTGCAGATCAAAAAGGCTGAATATAAAATTGATGAGGCAAGAGCTGGAGCTTTACCGCAGATCAGTGCCACAGCAGGCTTAACTTACAATCCTGTTATTCAGGAATCTTTGCTTGAATTCGGAGGAGAAAGAATCAGAGCGCAGCTGGGACAGCCATGGAGCTCAACAGCTTCTGTACAGCTTCAGCAGGCCATATTTGACCAGAGAGTTTTTACCGGTCTTAAAGCGGCAAAATCTACAAGAGAATTCTATGTTCTGAATGCTCAGTTAACGAACGAACAGATCATTGAAAATGTAGCCACAGCCTATTATCAGGTTTTTGTTCAGGAAGAGAATCTTAAAACGGTTGAAGCCAGCTACGCCAATACGGAAAGAACAAGGAATGTCATCAAGAGTTTGGTTGATAACGGATTGGCAAAAGCCATCGACTTAGACCGTACCAATGTTCAGCTGACTAATATTGGTTCAAATAAGCAGACCTTAATCAACTCGGTAGAGCTTTCAAAAAATGCTTTGAAATTTTATATGGGAGTTCCTATTTCTACAGATATTGAGCTTGAAGAAAAAACAATCGAACCCAAACCTGAATTGATAGCAAGCAATGTAAACCTTGATGACCGTACAGAAATCAAAGTTTTAAATAAAAACAGAGAACTTCTACAGTTTAATAAAAAAGCTACGGAAGCTTATTTATATCCGACAGTGAGTTTAGTTGCCAATTACGGCTGGGGAGGACAAGGTAGAAAATTTCCTCTTACAAACGGGATTAACAATGGAGTCCTGTGGAGTGATTATTCAGCAATTGGTTTGAATATTAATGTTCCGATTTTCACCGGAGGAGCTACCAAAGCCAAAATCAATCAGGCAGAAATTGATATTCAGGACCTGGATTTAGATATTCAAAATACCCAACTGAACTTAAGTTTAGATTATAAAAATGCAATTACCAATATGGAAAATGCATTAATCAATATCGAAAGTATGAAAGATAATGTAGGGCTGGCAGAAAGAGTTCAGAAAAATACTCAGGCCAACTATCAGTATGGGCTGGCAACGCTTACAGAGGTTTTAGATGCTGAAAATGCTCTTACCCAGGCAAAACAGAACTATGCCAATGCTTTATTGGATTACAAACAGGCGGAAATAAAATTAATCAAGGCTAAAGGAGAATTAAACACACTACAAAACCCGTAATAAACTATGAAAAAAACCTTAATATATATCATCGTAGCAGCTGTACTGATAGGTCTGGCAGCTTACAAGATTGCAGATAATAAAGAAAAACAGACACAGGAAGTAAAAGAAGTTGCCAAGCAGGTGGATAAGATCAACGTGAATGTGGTAACGGTTTCAAGAGAAAATATCGACACAGATTACTCAGCCAACGGAACTTTTATTCCAAAGCAGGAAATGAATCAGTCTTCTGAAATTGCTGGACGTATCGTAAGCGTTTTGGTAAAAGAAGGATCAAGAGTTTCTGCAGGACAGACTTTGGCAGTGATCAAAAAAGATGCAATTGAAGTAGATGTTTCTCAGGCTCAAAATAATTTGCAAAATGCAATTATTGACAACCAACGTTACGAAAATGCCTTTAAAACCGGAGGTGTTACCAAGCAGCAGGTTGATAATTCAAGATTACAGCTGAAAAATGCACAGGCAGCGGTAAGAGCGCAGGGAGTAAGGGTAAATGATACCAGCATCCGTGCAGGAATCAGCGGAACGATCAATAAAAAGATGGTTGAGCCCGGAACAGTGGTTTCTGTAGGAACTTCCATGTTTGAAATCGTTAATATCAACAGTCTTAAACTTTCTGTACTGGTAGACGAAAGCCAGGTGGGAAGAATTCAGTTAGGTCAGGAAGTTCCAATTACGGTCAACGTTTTACCGGATGATTCTTTCAGCGGAAGAATTACATTCATTGCTCCTAAAAGTGATGCTTCTTTAAATTTCCCGGTTGAAATTGAAGTTCAGAACAGAGGGAACCTAAAAGCAGGGATGTACGCAACCGCTTTGTTCAAAACCAATCACGGTGCTGAAACTCAGAATATGTTGACGGTTCCTGCTCAAGCTTTCGCGAACGGGGTAAGCTCAGGACAGATCTTCATCGTTCAGAACGGAACAGCTAAAATGATTACTGTAAAAACCGGAAAAGTGTATGGTGATAAAGTTCAGATCATCAGCGGTCTTAATGGCGGTGAGCAGGTAATTACCAGCGGCCAGATCAACCTTGACAACGGTTCAAAAATCAATATCGTAAAGTAAGAGCAGATGAAGTTAGCAGAAATATCCATTAAAAGGCCGTCCCTTGTCATCGTATTGTTTACGATCCTTACATTGGGAGGTTTATTAAGCTACTCCATGATGGGGTATGAATTGATTCCGAAATTTGAAACCAATATGGTAACCATTTCTACGGTGTATCCGGGAGCTTCGCCTGCAGAGGTGGAAACTTCGGTGACACGTAAGATTGAAGATGCCGTAGGTTCTTTGGAAAACGTAAAAAAAGTAGAATCATCTTCTTACGAAAGTTTATCAGTAATTATGGTTCAGCTGAACACAGGAGCTGATGTAAATTATGCTTTGAATGATGCACAGAGAAAAGTAAATGCTATTCTGGCAGACCTCCCTGATGATGCAGATCCACCTTCATTACAGAAGTTCTCATTGGATGATCTTCCGATCATGACGTTGAGTATTTCCAGTGATAAACTGAACAACAAGGATCTTTATGACCTTTTAGATAAAAAAATAGAGCCTATTTTTTCCCGTGTAAACGGAGTTGCTCAGGTTGATCTTGTAGGTGGACAGGAAAGAGAAATTCAGGTAAGTTTAGATGAAAAGAAATTGCAGGGGTACGGACTTTCCATTGGAGATGTACAGCAGGCGATCCTTTCTTCCAACTTAGATTTCCCTACAGGTGCGCTTAAAACAAGAACTTCAAGATCTACCATCAGACTTTCAGGAAAGTATAGAAGTGTACAAGAAATGAACAATCTGGTAGTTTCCAATAAAAACGGGGCTCAGGTTCGTCTTTCCGATATTGCCACAGTTTTTGATACCCAGAAAGATGTAGAAAAAGTAGCAAGATACAACCAGAATGCGACCATTTTACTTCAGGTAAAAAAACAGTCTGATGCCAATGCAGTTTCGGTTTCTGAAGCAATTCAGAAAACAATTGCTCAGGTTCAGGACAATTATAAAGCTCAGGGAGTTAAAATCAATATTGTAGATGATACCACAGACTTTACACTTGAAGCAGCAGACCACGTAATCTTCGATTTATTCTTAGCGATTATCCTGGTAGCAGTGGTAATGCTATTGTTCCTTCACAACATCAGAAACGCATTTATCGTAATGGTTTCTATTCCGATGTCATTGATTGCAACGGTAATCGGGATGTATCTGATGGGGTATACCTTAAACTTAATGAGTTTATTAGGACTGTCATTGGTAGTAGGTATTCTTGTGGATGATGCCATTGTGGTTTTGGAGAACGTTTACCGTCACATGGAGATGGGGAAAAGCAGAATTCGTGCAGCCTACGACGGTGCTTCAGAGATTGGATTTACGGTAACGGCTATTACCCTGGTAATCGTGGTGGTATTCTTACCGATTGCAATGAGTTCGGGGTTGGTAGCTGATATCCTGGCACAGTTCTGTGTTACAGTGGTTATTGCAACGATGTTCTCTTTATTGGCATCATTTACGATTATTCCTTGGTTATCATCAAGATTCGGAAAGTTAGTACATTTAACAGGAAAAAATCCTTTCGAGAAATTTATCCTTTGGTTTGAAAAACAATTGGAGAAATTCACACACTGGATCACAGGAATTTTGGAATGGGCTTTAAAATCAACATTAAGAAGAGTAATGACTGTGATTGTAACATTCATTATCCTGATCTCTTCATTTATGTTGGTTGCTTTTGGATTTATCGGTGGTGAATTCTTCCCTAAAATGGACAGAGGACAGTTCCTTGTTCAGATGGAATTACCAAAAGATGCTTCTGTTGAAAAAACGAATCAGGTGACATTAGCGGTTGAAAAATATCTTAGAAATGATAAGGATGTAGTAGATATGATTACAACGGTTGGTCAGCAGTCATCAGGTTTTGGTGGAGCGCAGGCAACTTTGTATCAGTCAGAAATCCAGGTGATCCTGGTAGATAAATCTGAACGTAATGAAAGTACAGATATCAAGTCTGCTAAAATAAAAAGAGCGTTAGAAGAAAAATTCACCGGAGTTGAGTTTAAAACCGCACCGATCGGATTAATGGGAGCAGATAATGCGCCAATTGAAATGGTGGTAACAGCACAGGATAACGAAACAGCCAATAAGGAAGCAAACAGAATCCTTGAATTGCTTAAAAAAGTTCCTGGTTCTGTAGATGCAGAATTATCAACCGATTCTGGAAGTCCGGAAGTTCAGGTAAATATCGACAGAGATAAAATGGCTTCTTTAGGCTTAAATCTTTCCAGTGTAGGTCAAACGATGCAAACTGCATTCAGTGGAAATACAGATGGAAAATTCAGAGCCGGAGAGTATGAATATGATATCAACATCCGTTTTGGTGATGCCAACAGACAGTCGATTGATGATGTTAGAAACCTGATGTTTACCAATCCTCAAGGTGAGCAGATCAGACTTAGCCAGTTTGCAGATGTGAAAATGGGTTCAGGGCCAAGCTTATTGGAACGTAGAGATAAAGCGCCTTCTGTAAAGGTAAAATCTAAAGTAGTAGGTCGTCCGGTAGGAGATGTTGCCAACGAATGGGCTGCTCAGTTCATGGATAACGAAAAGACCAAACCTGCAGGAGTAAGCTATATCTGGAGCGGGGATATGGAAAACCAGACCGAAGGTTTCGGTACCCTGGGAATTGCATTGATGGCTGCTATTGTATTGGTGTACCTGGTAATGGTTTCACTATATGATTCATTTGTTTATCCGTTTGTAGTATTGTTCTCCATCCCTCTGGCATTGATCGGGGTAATGGTAATTCTTGCCATCACCGGAAACTCACTGAACATCTTTACGATGCTGGGAATGATCATGTTGATTGGTCTGGTAGCGAAGAACGCGATTATGATCGTCGACTTTGCGAATATGAGAAAAGAAGCAGGTGCCAATACGCATGACGCTTTGATTCAGGCCAACCATGCCCGTCTTCGTCCGATTTTGATGACAACGATTGCGATGATCTTCGGTATGATCCCAATTGCGATTGCAAAAGGGGCAGGAGCAGAGATGAACAACGGACTGGCCTGGGTTATTATTGGTGGTTTGACATCATCATTATTCCTGACGCTGATCATTGTACCGGTAGTGTATTCATTGTTTGATTCAATTCTAAGAAGAATGGGTAAACATGAAAAAGTAGACTACGAAACTGAAATGAAAGCCGACTATGTACATAAAGAACTAAGTGAAGACGGATTTACTCCGAAACACATAGACTAAATAACAAACCTTAATTAACCTAAAAGCGCCTCAGATTTCTGAGGCGCTTTTTTATAATCTTATTATACTGTTTGCTTTACTTTTTGTTTCTCCATTTGTTCATTTCCCCATATCCGTAAATAGTCAATAAAAGGAATGAGCTGCTGTCCTACTTCGGTTAAAGAATATTCTACCTTTGGGGGAACTTCATGGTATACTTTCCTGCTGATAAGGCTGTCATCTTCCAGCTCGCGCAAAGTCTGGGTAAGCATTTTCGGGGTAATATCGGAGATCGTTTTTCGTAATTCACCATAACGCATGATCGTCTTTACATGGAGATACCACAATATTCTGCCTTTATATTTTCCGCCAATTCTCTTAAATGCATAGTCTACAGGGCAGGAAGGTTCGTCTTTTAGATATTTTTTCATGATTTTATTAAAATTATTCCTTTGATAATCAGTAATAGTATACTTTTAGTATGTAGAGTACAAAAAAGTGCATACTTGTCTGTAATATAGCATTAATTTACTTTTGTTTTAAACTTAAAGTAAAAATATAATGAAAACAATTATTTTAAATGAAGCCGGAGGTGTCGATAAGCTGCAGTTGACTGATACGGAAAAACCGCAAATAAAAACTAATGAAGTATTGGTGCAGGTAAAAGCAATAAGTATCAATCCTGTTGATGTAAATGCAAGGGCATATGATCATGTTCTCAATTGGATATATAGGGATGAAAGACCAGTGATCTTAGGTTGGGATATTGCCGGTGAAGTAAGTGAAATAGGGGAGGAAGTAACGGCCTTTAAAGTTGGGGACAGAGTTTTTGGAATGATCAACTTTTTCGGAAACGGAAAAGCCTATGCAGAATATACAGCTGCTCCTGAAAGCCATCTGGCTCTGATTCCTGAACATCATACATTTGAAGAGGCTGCAGCGGCTGCTTTAGCGGCGGTAACAGCTTATCAGGCTTTAGTGGATGTTGCTGAAATCAAAAAAAACGACAGGGTTCTTATTCATGCTGCCTCAGGAGGAGTTGGCCATTTTGCGGTACAGATTGCTAAATATTTTGGAGCTTATGTGATAGGAACTTCCTCTGCAAATAATAGGGACTTTGTGCTGTCGATTGGGGCGGATGAGCATATTGATTATACTCAAAAAGATAGCCTGAATATAGCTGGAGATATTGATATTGTTATCGATACTATTCAGGGAGATACTCTGCTCAGATCAATAGATATAGTGCGGCCCGGAGGTATCATTGTGACATTGCCTTCGCCTGAGATCCCTCAAAACATAAAGGATAAAGCGGAAAAACAAAATGTAAATCTGGAGTTTATGATGGTGGCTTCCAAAAAAGAAACAATCCAGGCCATTGCAGATTTACTTGAAAATAAGTCTTTGATTCCTCATATCCATAGAATCTTTTCTTTTGAGGAAATGGCTAAAGCCCATTTGGAAATGGAAACCAAACGGGTAGTAGGTAAAATAGTGGTAACCTTATGAACGAAAGTATCTTTTCCGGATCTTCAGACATTGATCTATCTACAGCGCTTCAGATTTTCTGAGGTGCTTTGGTTTTTATCTTAAAAAAGGAAATGAAAACATATTGAAACAGATTATGTAAGGATAAGATAAACAATATCTTGAAAGCATTAGAAGAGAGATATTCAACCTTTATATTGTACATCTTACAACTCTTCACAATTTTTTTTGAGCTTCATAAAAATTTTATCAAAATCTTTGTAAACCGTTCCTTCATCTTCACGTTTTTGTCTGAAGCTGCTGTTGGCACAGTTGTGAAAACTAAGGCCAATTAAATCAATCAAAGCGTAATCCTCTTTTTGAGGATCATTCATTTTAAGATCAAACCTCGCCATTACAGCTTTTGGATCTGCGTTATTTTTGCTTTTTAGTTCCGTGAAATTTTTCCATGCCTCAAACATTTTTTCCCGGTCGGGAGAAGATATCGCGTCTATAGGTTCTCTACAGGTGTTGTAAAATTTGCTGTTTTTGAGGGTTGCAGGATCAGAGAAAGCCATAATCTCTTCCCTGTTCAGTTCATACTCATTTTCAAAAGTCTGAATAGCATTCTCATACAGATTTTTCCAAACAGGCAAATCGATCACCTTAAGACTGTACAGCTCTTCTTTTTTTTCCTGATACTGTTTTTCCAGGTTTTCTAAATGAGCTTCTTTATTTTTGCGGATCTCTTCAAGGCTGGAAAGTTTAAAAATAGGATTCGTATCAAAATGGACCCCATTGAATTTATATAGTAGTTTATTAACGCCGTCTATTTCTTCTTTCTCATATTTGGCAGCATCAAAATATCCTTTGTTGTCACAATTGAATGTCTGATAGCTGTAAGGGGTAAGATTACTTACTTTTGAGGGCTTTTTTTGTCCCAAAACAATAACAGACAGGGCCGAACAAAGCCCGATCATCATTTTTTTCATGTGCATAGCTGTTGAAGAATCTGAATTTTCTGAATTTCGCCTCAAAATTAAGGCTTTAAATTTGAAAATTAAAGGATTAGGTGCAATTTTATGTAGATATTTTTCTGATTTAATAAGATTTTAATTTTTTATTTATTAATCTGCTATTTAGAATGATGATGCTAAACTTTTCTCTATCAGATGTATTGAGTTTATACAAACAAATCTATATATATTTAATGTTATATTATTGCTGATTTTATGGGTGTTTTACCCTATTTTTAATTTTGTTTTTTATTTTTGCAAACCAAATCAAAATTCTGAAGCCTCTAAAGCAGACAGAATATAACTATCAAATTATAGACAAAATATTAATAATGTACAACAATTTTGAACAGCTGTTTTACCGTGGAGAACTGGAGCAGTGTATTGCAGAGGGCGAAAAATATTTATTATCCAATCCTGACAATGAAGAGGTATTATTTTTAATGGCAGTGGCTCATCATGACAGTGTGTATGACGAAGGACATGAAGAAGTATACAGTGCTATACATGATAAGGTAATTCCTTATCTCCGCAAAATCCTAAAGCTAAATCCCAACAACCTTAAAGCACTTTATAATATCCTGGATTATCCTTTAAGCAACGAATATACATTGATGCAGATAGGCAGGATGAAAAAACATATTACTGAAGCCAATAAGGCCGAATTCATAGCGTATGCGGAACGTTTACTGGATCATGCAGGATACGAAGCCTACGGCTATGACTTTTTAGTGAAAATATATGAATCCCTGGGTGAAAATGAAGCTCTTTTAAACAGTCTTGAAGCTGGAATATATTACTTTCAAAGAGCATTTGCAAACAACCGTGAGCTGAGGGATAAGAATACCTCATTGTTCTGGATCAAAAAAATCTATCTGCTGGACCGCGAAAAAATGATCTCAGGAGAGGAATTAATAAGTCTTATTGAGCAGGGACACCTCACTTTTGTAAGCAGAGATGATTATGATTTTATCAACCTTGCGGATATAGCTTATGAAAATAATGCTCCGGATCTTTCATTGAAGATGATGCTGAAAGCTATTAAAGGGACTAACAGTGCTTTACATATACAGGAAAAGCTCGTAGAATGGCATCATCGTTTTGCAGAATTGATTCAAAAGGGGTACAGCCCGTCTGATATTTTCTATTATCAGCTGATCATTGAAAGAAACTATGCTGACCTGCTGAATATTTCTGAATATTTTTATTATGAGCATGCTCTTGAAGTGATTACTACACATCCGGAACTTTTCTCAGGCTACCATTTTGCCGGAACCTATCTCTATGAAAATAAACGCTATGCTGAAGCCATACCCTTCCTGCAAAAGGCTGTGGCATTATCATCAAATGTAACGGCATGGAGACGGAAAGCAGAATCGGAATATCATCTTTATAAAGTGATACCGGCTGAAATTCCTGCATTTTCCGATTTCCCCACAGACATTTACAACGAAGGGGTTTGTATCAATGAGTTTATAGAAGAAATAGAGGATGAAAGTGATAAGCTGCAATGGATAGATGTGAGCCGTATGGTATATGAGCAGGCTGATAAAGCTTTCCGAAGATATTATAAAGAAGGAAAATTTGAAAGCGATTATTACAATGACCTGCATACCAGAGCGATGTGCTGTAATAACTTAGCCATCAAATATGTATTGCAGGGAGATCATGATGCTTCTGCTGCCAAAGCTTCTGAAGGGCTTACATATTCAGAGTTCAGGGAACTTCATCTTGTAAGAATAGATGCTTTATTAGAAGGTGAAAATGATGAAGAGACTGCGGAAGCACTGAACAATTATTTCAGTCTTTATGATGATGAAGACGAAGACTATTTCTATAAAAATTTATACTATAAAGCACGCCAAATTGAGGTTCATTGCCTGCTGGGATGCGATAATGTTTACAAAAATGCTGAGGAAATGCTTACTTATTTTTATCAGCACACTATGGAACATCCTGAAATTAATGACTACGACTACAGGGATCTGGAGGCAGGAAAAAACGTTTTGGAGGAAATAATGTATCAGCGTCTGGATACCGAAGATCATATAACCAGACAATCTTATTATGAAAAACTTGCCGAACGCTTTCCCCGGGAACCTCATCCACAATATATTCTGATGCAGATCTATAATGAGCACGAAGATTACAGAAAGGTTACCATTACTGCCCATAAATATTTGGAAAGCAAAAAAGATTTTCTGCTGGATGATTTCGACAGGGCTAAAACACTTTATATGATGGTAAAGAGCAACTATTTTCATGGAGCATATCAGGAAGCAGCGTCTGTCTTTAGTGACCATGATGCTTTCAATGCAGAAATCATGGATCCTGAAGATTATGTGCTTTGGCTTAGCTACGGAGTTAGAGTTTATAGTAAACTAAATCATAAAGACCATACTTTATCACTTGCTGAAAGGTTTTCTATTATCTATCATGATGAAGAATGGGGATATGACAAGCTAATGGAGGGTGTAGAGTTGGCAAAGGCCGCAGTTTTGTACCAATCCGGCAATCTTAAGGAAGCACACATTTTATTGGATTATGTGTGTTCATTTCCAGATTATAATTCTATTGCTGATGAATACAGGGCATCATGGAAAAAACCGGGACTGTTTTCTAAATTCGGCTTTAACTGATTAAAGTAATATGGATATATCATGCAGAAAGCCGGCTTTTGCCGGCTTTCTGCATGATATTCAATTAATTAATAAATGGGTTTGACCATTTTTTATCCTTGTAAACATTTTTTCCGGTAAGGGTTTTCATAAAGGCAATAACCGCCTTTTTCTCTGCTGGTGTAGCATTTAAACCTCTTAACCGAAGGTTGTTATCCAGTTTATTGTTTCTTGGATCTTGTGGAATATTATTATAATGATCTATTACCTGCTCCAATGTAGAAAACACGGCAGAATGCATCATAGGAGCATGAGGCTGCCCATTGGAATTGACAAGATCCCGCATTGAAGGAGAATTGGTAACCGTAAGATCTATATCAGTGCTCCCTATTTTATCAATGACGCCATTATTACCACTTAAGGCACTCATTCCAAATTCCGGAGCCAGGTGACAGCTTGCACAGCCTAAACCACCTCCTGCGCGGGTTCCACGTACTGCAACAGGAAATTCCATGAACAGCTTTTTGCCAAGGTTTTCTTCTGCGGTGAAGTTAGGGAAATCAAGAAAATCTGATGCAATCATAGTTCTTCCTTCATCATACTTTGAATCAAAAGAGATGATACTGCTGACAAATTGGGCCAGTGCTTTCTGCATTTTTTCCTCAGTGATTTCCGGACTGCCATATGCTCTTGTAAACAGTTCTTTATAATAATCCAACCCCTGAAGTTTTGTGATCAGATTATTAAACGACGGGGCTCCGTTCGTACCACTATAACCCATTTCCAAATGATCTTTGATAGGAATGGTAGTCTGGGTATCCAGAGAGGTTGCTCTTTTGTCCCAGAATAATCTGGCTTCCTCTGCAAATCTCACATTGATCAACCTCATGGAATGCCTGCCCGTTGTTCCGTTTACTCCCTGGCTGGCCATTTTATTATCTCCAAATGCCAATTCCTGTTTATGACAGCTGGAACACGAGACGGTATTGTTGCTGGACAGCTTCTTATCATAAAATAAAACCCTTCCCAAGGTAGCCCCTTCATTTGTAATACGATTAATAAACGGAATATTGTTCCTGAATATATACATTGGAATATTTTGATTGGCATAATTGGGTAAACTGTTGAAGTCTATATTATCACCAAAATAAGCAGACAGCGATGAGGCATTTCTGGACATTGATAAAGCTGATACTTGAGCATTAGGTTCATAAATAGGTTCCATTGTCATACTATCGTTGGAACAAGAATACGTTAGGCTGAGCAAGGCGATTGCCGGTAAGAATAATAATTTTTTCATTTTTTGTTTTTTTTAAGTTAATAGATGGTTTTAATTCAATAGTTGTGTTATTATCTGAGTAAGTAATCTTGCGGTTTCTTCCGGATGCTGCATCGGGAAAAAATGATTGCCCTTTATTGGAAAGAACTCAGTGTTGCCTGAGGTATGAAGTTTCCAGTTTTCATAATAAGACGGGGTAGGATATAGCTCATCATCTTCACCCATGATGACGGCTATAGTATTGGATACAGACATATCTGCCCAATTATCATTCTGGTACTTTTCCAATATTTCTACATCTTTTTCCATAATCTCCATTCTTTTTTTATAAATCTTTTGAAAAAGGGGAGCTTCTTTATTTTGTTCATACTTGATAGGTAAAAGGTCAGATAATAATTTATTCTTAGCTTTTTCTGACAGAGTATGGGAAGCTGACTGGTGGGTAGGCGCTTTCATTCCTGAAACCAATACCCCAACCATATTGAACTGATGTTTATTTAATTTGGACGAAACCAATAGGGCTAAAATAGCACCCATACTGTGGCCCCAGATGATAATTGGTCTTTGCAGAGGTCCCAGACTATCTTTTACATGGGCATAAAGATCATCCACGGCCTCATCCAGAGAGGAGAGTAGCGGTTCTTTATGTCGGAGACCTCTTCCCGGAAGTTCCAGGCACTTAATCTCCAGTCCTTCAATATTGATCAGGCTGGTTATATTTGAAAATGACATGGATGACCCACCTGCATAAGGAATACAGAATAAAATAGGAGTATTCATACTTAAGAAGAGATTTTACTTTTATCAACAGACATTACCGTGATTTTACCTTTTGCACAGACAGAGCCTTCTACGGATGCTTTAACGTTCACAGAACTGGCTGATCCCTTTTTCCAATCTATGCTGACCTCCAGTTCCAATAAATTTCCTGGAAGTACGGATTGTAAAAAGCTGATCTGAACACTTCCCAATACTCCCATTGAAGTCGGTTCAGAAGCCAGAATTCTACTGCCGGCTTGCCAGTCCAGACTATCCAGGACCATCATTAATGAAGATGCCTGAGCAAGAGCTTCGGTAATGAGGACCCCTGGCATGATGGGAAAATCAGGAAAATGCCCTGCAAAATAAGGTTCTCCCATAGAAACAGCTTTAACGGCTTTTAGCCTTTCCCCTTTTACATATTCGGTGACTTTATCTATGAGTAAAAAAGGGTATCGGTATTTTACTATTTGGGTGATTTGATAGGATTCTAAAATGGCTTTCATACTATATGCTGTTTTTTTCTATAATGGTGTAGATTACGGTCCCCGATGGATCTGCCGACAAGACAAGGATGTTTTTTTTGTCTGTTCTGTGAGCGTTTTGCCCATTAAATACTGAAATAGCATAGGCAATACCTAACATTCCACCGGCATTATCCAGATCTCCGAATTTATCCTCAGGATACAGTACTGTTACAGGAAGACTGTTTTCTTTAAATAAACTTTCGAATCTATTGATATGTATTGTAGAAGTTCCGCCGGAGATAATGATCGTATCAGTATCATTTAATTTTATAATGGGGAATAGCATTTCATATAAATAGGTTTCAAAAGGAATAGCATCTTGGGTATAGGTTTCAGAATGCAGCATTTTAATCCGGGCTAAAGGCTTTTTGTTATCTTTTTCTAAAGACTCCTGGCGCTCCAGAATCATAGAGATACCCAATTCCGGAGATTTATCTCGCTGGTTTTTTTGTATTAGTTTCTGATAGGAATTCCGCACTTCCGTAGAAGCCGTTACTCCATAATCTATAATTCCCAGTTTCAGATGGAGGTAAGCAATATCTAATGCCTGGAGACTTCCTGCCATTCCTGCACATACACTGAAGTTGGGTCCTTTTATTCCGGTCTGTATAGCCATCTGGCTGGCTGCTGCATTAGCTATTGTACTGGGTGCCTTCATAGGGCTTACTCTGTCCGGTCCCTGATTTTTAGCTGTTAAATCGAAAATAAAACAGTCTTCAAGGTTAGACAGTTCCGTCCCGTCATAGAGCCCAATCCTTTCCGGATTGCTTTGTATGTACTTCCCTAAATCCCGGTTATGAATAGACTGAAATGCTGCATTACAGTAAATCAATGTGGCTTTATTCAGAAAACGCTGGCCTTTGGGTCTTAAAAATTTCTGAGGATCATGATCTTCAATGATAGAAGAAGATAGGGGCTGATCTCCCAAATTGTTAAGGTATTCATTTATTTCTGTTCCATACGGGCTGTTAAAGCCAATAGCAGAAATTACAATATCGGTTTTTGGATTAATTTGCATCATATTTACTGAATATTACACTACAGATGTTACCGCCAAAAGCAAAAGAATTACTTAGAATATGTTCTACATGATGCTCTATTTCCGCAGGTGGCTGTATCTGAAAGTTGATATTAAAAGATTCATCGATTTTTTCTGTATTTCTATTTTTTGGAATTTGCTGGTGATATAATGATAGAACTGCACTTACCGCTTCAAGAGCACTTGCTGCTCCCATACAATGTCCCAGCATAGACTTTATTCCGTTCACATATAAAGTATTTATTCCTTCTCCAAAAACATTACGCATTGCTTTGATCTCATGAGCATCATTGGCTTTTGTTCCGGTTCCATGAGCACTTATATAGGTAATGTTTTCTCTGTCAATATGACCTGAAACAAGAGCATTAGACATAGATAATGTAGCTCCTGAACCTTCAGGATCCGGTGCTGTAGGATCATAAGCGTCACAAGCCAGTCCATATCCTTTTATTTCTCCATAAATCCTTGCTCCTCTGGCCAGAGCATGCTCCAATTCTTCAAGAATTAAAACGGCTGCACCTTCTCCTACAATCATCCCTGTTCTATCCTGATCAAAAGGTTTGCAATCATTTTTTGACATTGCCCCTAATCTGTAAAATACAGTATAACATGATCTTGTAAAAGGATCTGCACCTCCTGCAATAATAAGGGGAGACCGGCCTTCCTGAATCATAGAATAAGCTGTTCCTATAGCATAATTCCCGGCTGCACAGGCCGTAGGGATAACCATATTGGTTCCACCCAGATGATAATATTTTGCAATACCGGCACTCAGTTCTACAGGCCGGAATCTATTCAGGGTTTCGGCTGCCTTAGGATCGAGTTCTTCATGCTCCATACCAAGATCCCATTCGTCTACGATACGTTCTACAATATCCTGATTGCCATTCGTTGTTCCCAGGATAATTCCATAGTTATTTTTCTGGCTCAACCTATTTTCCAGCCCTGCATCTTTTAATCCCATATCTACAGCAGCGGCAGCATAAGTAGCAGCCTTTCCATAAGGCCGGAAATGCTCAATGACGTCTATATTTTGATATTCTTTTTCAAGATGCACTTCTGCAGCTCTTGTTATTCCTTTATAATCTGAGGAATCCAGCTTGGTAAGATCACTGACTCCGGTATCTCCATTGAGTATTTTCTTCCAGAAATCATCTTTCTCACAAGCTAGCGGGCTTACAACTCCCATTCCTGTAATAACAACTCTTTTCATATTGGTTTTGTGTTTATTTTATAAGGTTAATCCACCATCAATGATGAATGTCTGGCCGGTCATATAATTGCTTTTTTCAGAACAGAGAAAAGTGACCAGGTCAGCAACTTCCTGAGGAATTCCCATTCTTTTCATGGGGATCATCTGGTCTATTTTTTTCTTATCCTGTTCATTCATTTGGGCAACCATTTCAGTATCTATAAATCCGGGAGCTACGGCATTCACCTGCATATTAAACCTGGCAAATTCTAAGGCAAGTGTTTTGGTAAGGGAGATAATGGCTGCTTTGGAGGCACCATAATTGGCCTGGCCTACAGCACCACGCACACCGGAAACAGATGAAATATTGATTATTTTTGAATTCTTCTTCCGGATAAATGATTTTATGACCGCTTTGGAAAGATAATAGGTTCCATTTAAGTTGGTATTGATTACGTCTTTCCACATATCGTGGGACATGCTGAAAAATGGGGAATCTGCAGTAATTCCTGCATTATTGATGAGCCCATACAACGGCCCTAATGAGGATTTTTCAACAGTTTCTATTAATGATTTTGACTGTTCCTCATCTTGGATATCTGCATGATATAACTTTATTTTATCCGGGAACTCTGCTGAAAGTTCCTGTAGGTATTTCTCTGCAGCTTCCTGACCCCGGTTATAGGTGAATGATACAGAAGCTCCTGAAGAAAGTAATTGCCGGACAATAGCTTTCCCGATTCCGCGTCCTCCGCCGGTCACCAGAAAATGCCTGCCGTCTAAGTTAATGTGCATATCGAAAATTTAATGTTTATTAATGTTAGTTTTGTGAAATGTGTTCTTTAATCATAATTTTTATCCATGACATTGTCTATGTCTTTTTCATCAACGGATTTCTTTTTAAAAAACCCGATAGCATCTTCAACATCTTTTTCAAAACCATTCGCTTTCCATACTTCTTTATTCTCGTGGTTGCAGACCCCGATTTCTATGAAATACCTCATCATGGGAGCCATGATTCTTGAATTGATTTTTTTTCTGTTTTCAGCATTCAGAACAGTTGGGATAAGCTCTTTATAATTTTTAAATGCTTTATCTTTAAAGCCTACTCTGGCGTATACCATTATACTGGATATGGACATGTCCAGCATACTTCTCAGCATGGGAGCTGTAATTTCCCGGGCTTCGTTTAAAAACTCAGGAACAACATCTATAAATTCCCGGATCATATTTTTTCCCCATTCTATATGTCTTGCTTCCTCTTTATGGTGTTCTACAGCTACTGCCCGGGAAAGCTTGGAAATTTCCTTGCTGTTACAGTCTTCCATGGCATTGTTTTCTGCCAGCCATTCTATTAAAATAGTGAGATAGATGGCTTTCAGCGGAAATTCAGACATGGAGGCATTATGGCTGTATATTTCCCGTAAGTTTAAAGGAACAGGAAACGGAGCAATATTGAAATAATTCATTGCTTTTCGGAAGACCATGGCATGTACAATTTCTTCTTTACAGAAATGATGTATATATTGTACTACCTCCGGAAATCTTTTCAGAGAACCATGATTTACAATTTTCATATAATATTCCGAAACCAGGTTTTCAAATACAATAAATGTATACCACCAGGCTCCTGTTTCATATACAGACAGAAGCCTTCTTTCTTCCTCTGATGCAAGATCATAATACGGAGTTCCATAGATGGAAATATTCTCTCTCTTTTTGAGCCATACCTGATCTGTGGGTTCATCCCAGGGATGGTCCAGAAGCAGGCTCATTTGCTTTTTCTCAGATGCTTTATTAAGCTTCTCCAGCAGATCTGAAAATTTTGGACTGAGTGTTTTTTTCTTTAGCGGATTCATAATTTTGTGTTTTTACTCAATAATTTACCTTGTGTAAAGCCAAAGCACATGGCGGTTTCATAACCCGGACCTCCTGCCCAGGTGCTGACTAATTTAATTTTGTCATTGGGGAAGTTACTAAGCAGGTTTAAATTGGTTCTGGGGAGCATTTTATAGGCAAAAGCAGAGCCTTTGGTAGCAAGAGTAAATTTGTAATTTGTTTTTGGTGTTGATGATTCTGTATAGATCAGTTTTCCTTCCAGTTTTGGAAATGTCTTAAGGGCTCTTTTTATAAACTTATCCTGAATTTTTTGTTTTCTGGCAGTATATTCTTCCTCTGAAAGATGAAACCATCGGTCTCCATGATCCAGCATGACAAGCTGGATGACATAGCCGCCGGCAGGATCAAACCTATGGTAATTACTTATGCTCAGGGTAAAAAGATCATAATATCTGTCATTTTCAAAGTCTTCTTTCGTAAAATCGTCTCCTGAATCTGAAACCAAAAGGTATTCGGGTGAAAAAATGTCAACTTCTTCCGGAGGAACCGAGATCACAATGTATACACAAAAATGTCCCCAGCCCACCTCAAAATTATTGATAACACTTTGGAAGCGGTCTGTATATTCCTGTTTATTCAGCATTTTCAGCACATCTTCCGGAGGGCAGGTTGCAATTACATTTTTGGCCCGGATCATATTTTTCCGGGTTTTGACGAGCATATATTCATTATGGTCTTCCATTTCATAGACCGGGTTCTTTTTTAACAGAATCCCCCCACGATTGATAAATTCTTTAAGCAATACATCAGAGAGATGCTGTCCTGTCCCTTTTACATAGGCCTGGCCTCCATAAAACATAGCATACAGACAGTGAAGAAAATAAAAAGCATTCACTTCATTGGAAATAGACCCCGAATAGATGGCAATAGGACTGAGAACTTCAATGATATCATTTCCTTTAAATATCGTTTCAAAATATTGCCGTGCTGTTATTTTAGAGAGGCCCCTGCTTTCTCTTAAAATATCTTTGTTGATGGTATACTCGTTCATCAGTCTTCTGAAAAACATATAATGTTGGTATCCATGGGTTTCTATGTCTTTAAAAAGACGTTCTATTCCAGTGGTTTCGTCCGGAAAGTATGTTGTAAGAGTCTCTTTAATTTCATTCGGTTCTGAGGGAATTCTGATAAAGTTGCCTCTATACACTACGGTTCCAATTTCTTCATGCAGATGAAATTCTTCCAGCAGAGAATGAAGTTCCAGTCTTTTTAGAGTATTCCAAAGGTTTCCTACATGCTCTCTAAGCCCGCTTACTTTATGCTGGCTACAGTCAAAAATGAATTTTCTTTTGTTTCTGTAAAAATTGGTAGCATAGCCGCCTACTTTATGATGTGCCTCGCTAATGACGACAGAGCGTCCCTCTGTGGCAGCTGTTAAGCCGTATGTTAAACCACAGAGACCCGCTCCAATCACCAAATCATCGACATCAATATTGTCAATCATATTTTGTGTTGGTTTGTTACAATAAGTTGATTTTGATATATTATTTTATTCCCTACCTGTTCATATTTTAAACAAAATAGAAATAAAAAGTCAAGATTTTAGCTTGCTAATTCTTCTTCCAAAACTTTAACAATATCCTTTGGGGTAGTCATATTAGCCAAAAGCTCTTCATCAAGGCTGACCTGAAAATTTCTTTCCAGTTCTACCAACACTTCAAGCCCCATGAGGGAAGTCATTCCCATATCGTGTAGCAGATTGGTATCCGGCTGAATTTCCTTCGGATTACATTCCGTAATATCACCTAAAATCTCGTACACTTTTTCGAATAATTTTTCTTGATTTTCCATAATTTATATTTTAATTTATTATAATGAATGCTTTACTATAGCATAAAAGCAATTGATTAGTATAAGTTTTATACTAATGCTGATTTTACAGTTATAAGTTGGCTGTATTTATCTTTCTATAATGATTCAAATACTTATAATATGATTATGGATGGGGGCGAGGCTGATGTATTCGTTTTATGAAAACAAACTATCCTCACACCTTGTCATATATGATTTTTTAATAAAAATAAAGGATAATTACAGACTAAACTTACTTTAAGTTGTTAGTGTCTGTTTATAAAAGAATATACTCCATCTGTTTGGGAATCAGATAGGGGGAACTGTTTTTTTCGTGTTTCATTATTTGTTGGTTTTGTTTGACAAATATACTATACTCAAAACAACTGACAAAGAAAATAAGTAACTTTATAGTGAAATAATAACTAAATAAATGAGCGCTTTTTTTACATTAACTTTTATTTAAGCTGTTTCTTTATTTGTATTTATTTTTTTCCAAAATATTGTACTTTTCAAGTATATTTTTCTTTATAAACACAAATGGTTAATGTTGAAAACAGCATGAATTGTGCATGTTATGTTGAAAATTTTACTATAACAATATGCTTGTAGTTATTTGAAATCCGAATCTGTATAATTGCTTACCTCAATGAAGTTCTGATAACCTGAATGTAGAGCTCAACCGTTTTATCAATGTCTGCAACGGTTAATACGAGATGGTCTATGTTTCTTATTTCCATAATTTCATTTTTTTAATCACGCATGATATTATTGATGGGCAGATATTGTTTTTTAATTTTAAAATAATAGTTTTACATCAATTAATTAATCATATGAACTGGATCGTGCCTTATCTTTTTTTTATCTTTGCCCTTATCATATTTGGGGGAATTTCTTACCTGGTGATGCGTCTTTTTAAAAGATGGACACAAAAAAGTAAATATGCCTTTTATTTAAATGCTTTGGTATTTATCAGTTCATTTCTTTTGATTCTTTTCACTGCCTTTATTATTTTCTTTATGAATCTTAATCTTAGCCGATAAAGGAGTTTTTTTTCTAAAAACTAAGTATGCGATGAATAAATTGATGAATAGGGCCAACCATACATTGATCCCATAAAAAAGCTCATAATCATGATATTCTTCATTATAAAAAAAGTTTTTAATGATTCTGAAAGTAAGGGCCGTTGTAGTAACGGCATAACTTAAAATCATATAGTTTTGGTGGCTGATTATCTTTCCTTTTTTAATGGAAAGAATTGCTGCTATGGTAAAATAGGCCCAGAGACTATCTTGCAGCAGAAATCCCGTAATCCCGATTAAACCTCCGTTAGAGAACAGTCCGAGGATAAAACAGGCTGGGACATTGATGATAAGGATATTATAAACATACATCTTGCCTATGATTGTATGGAGTTTTCTGTTCTCAGCCAGGAAACGACTGGAAAACTGCGTTAAGCCAGCTAAAAGACAAAGCGTAACAGAAAAGATATGAATGTAAAAAAAGGTCAGCCAGTATGGGTTTCGGACTACCTGTTGCTTAAACATAAGAAAGCCCACGTTTTTTTCAAAACTCGTATACTGGGAAATTGTTTTCAGCATGAGAATACTGAAAATAAGTACTGAAAACAGAGCCAGGATTTTAAAAATGTATATTCGTAAAGCCTTGGTCATTAATACTTAATCGTTGTGCAGGTTATCATTGAAAATAGGATGATTGGGAGTCTCATTCTCAGTAATTATTTTTGTTATAAAATACTTTTAACCCGTAAGTGCTGGAGTAACATCATTGTTTTGGCATCATTGATTTCTCCTGAATCTACCATTTGGAGAGCTTTTTCAAAAGACATTTCCAATACTTCAATGTTTTCTCCCTCTTCTTCAAGGCCGCCGCCATCAGCAATTTTCATTTCATCAGAATATTCAGCGATGAAGAAATAAAGAATTTCTGTCACAGAACCTGGCGACATATAAGCCTGAAATACCTTTTCAACTTTAGAAATTTTATATCCTGTTTCCTCTTCCGTTTCCCTTTTGATACAGTCTTCGGGGTTGTCATTATCCAAAAGGCCGGCACAGGCCTCAATAAGCATTCCTGTTGAATTCCCGTTAATATAGGTAGGCAAACGGAACTGTCTTGTCAGAATAACAGTATGGGAAGATGTATTGTAAAGCAGGATGACCGCTCCATTTCCTCTGTCGTAAGCTTCTCTGCTTTGGGTTTCTGTAGTTCCGTCCTTTTTTAGAATGGTATAAGTAACTTTGTTTAAAGTATACCAGTTATCTGACAGGATCTCTGTTTTTAAAATAGTAATATTAGGATTTTGCATCGGGTATATCTTCTGTGTTATAGTAAATTTTAAGGCCTTTTTCCTGGGCAATTCTCACATCTTCATCAGCTCCTTTTGAAGCTCCGTGTATCCGAAAAATGGCATCACATTTTTCTAAAATACGGTGAGCAGCCGGATATTGTATCTCCTGCCATGCCTCATCCCCAATCTGGGTAGAGCCCGCAAGACTGATTAATGGCAATGCAATCCATTCTCCAATGATAGGGATGTGTCCTTTTCTGAAAATAGGAAGTGCTGCAGCTTCAAGGTTATGAAGGTTTTGCTGAATCAGTTCCGGATCATCATTTGTCCCACTGCGATAGGGACCTGCAATAAGTATAAGCATATTTTTTTGCATAAAATAACGGAACTTACAAGGTAAAAAAAAATAATGTAGATTAAGAGGGGGTATTTTTCTGTTTATTTATTTTTATGGTACTTAAAAACTCGGGAGTAACGCCCAGATATGAAGCAATTTGTTTTTGAGTAACCCGTTGGGCAGCCAGAGGATATTTTTGGAGAAAGCTGTCATATCGTTCTTCTGCTGAAAGAGAAAGGTTCTCAATAATGCGGAGCTGCTCTCTTATATAGGCATTTTGCATCATAATTCTAAAGAATCTTTCAAACTTCGGTATTTTAAGGTACAGCTCATCGAGGCTGTCTTTTTGTAACTGCAAAATAACACTGTCTTCCAGAGCTTCAATGTTCAGCATGGCAGGTTGTTGGTTGATGAAACAGAACATGTCGGTAATCCACCAATCAGAAACAGCAAACATAATGGTAGATTCTTTTCCTGCAGCATCCATATAGAATGCTCTAAGAACACCGGACTGAACAAAACTGATTTCTTTGCAGACTTGTTGCTGTTTTAAAATCAGTTCTTTTTTCTGAACCTTTTTCTCTTTTAATAAGGAAATAAAATAGGAAATTTCCTGTCCGCTGAGTGAAATATGTCTGGATATATTTTTTAGAATTAAAAGGTTTTCCATATAGAACTACTAAAGATTGTTATCGCTTATTTCACTTTAATAAGTCTTTCAGGGCTTCTTTAAGGTCCGGGAACTTAAACTGAAAGCCTGCATCCTGAATTTTCTGTGAAGAAGCCCTTGAGCCTTCCAATATAGCCGTAGCGAGTTCCCCAAAAAGAAGCTTTAAAACAAAAGCCGGAACATTAGGCATCAGTAAGGGTTTTTTGAGCACTTCAGCGATCTTTCCGGTCAGTTCACTATTGGTGGTATGCTGTGGGGAAACGGCATTATAAGCACCGTGAACAGAGGAGTGGCTTAAAGCAAACTCATACATTGAACAGATATCTTCAATATGAATCCACGGCATATACTGTTTTCCACTGCCCAAAGGAGATCCTATGCAATATTGAATAGGAGGAACCATTTTTTTTAATGCCCCGTCTTTTTCAGAAAGTACAACAGCTGTGCGGATTTTAACTACTCTTTCTGCAAGGTTATGCTCTTCGAAATGATCGGCTGCTCTTTCCCATAAAACAACCACTTCACTTAAAAAATCATTTCCCGGCTGATCCTCTTCGGTATATATTTTTTCAGTCGTTTGAGTTCCATAAAAATTAATACCTGAAGCTGAAATAAAGGATTTAAGTTTTATCCCTTTCTTTTTTAAAGTATTCTGAAGCAATGCCGCAGAATCCACCCTACTGGAGATTAATTCCTTTTTTCTTTCATCAGTCCATCGCTTTTCTGAAATATTAGCACCCGCCAGATGAATGATATGGGAAACATTTTCCAAAGAAGACTCTTCTATTGTCTTCTTTGTGATATCCCATTCATATTCATTATCGTGCTTCTTTTTTCGGGTAAGAAACCTTAGACTATATTCATTTTCTAATTTTTTTGCGAGTTCCCGGGCAATCATACCACTAGCTCCTGTAATCAGAACAATTTCTTTCATATTTATATCGTTTGGTGGTGTAGGAGGATTATGCCTGATTTCTTACAATCAGTATAAAATCATCTTCCAAAAGCCTGTATCCGTAATCATAAATAAATTTGTATTCAGATCCGTTTTTATAGACTTTCATATTGGTGAAATAATCGAAGTCAAAACCTAAGCCATCCAGTTTAGATCTTGCTACTTTAGTTTTGCCATCAGTATTTATTTCTACAAGGATACGATAATTCTTGCGGAGCTTGTTGTTTACATTCCGCATCAGATTGGTAGAATCTTTATTCTGTTTATTATTATAGGCGTTCCGGCAGGCATCGTTACAGAACTTTTTGTCAGACCTTCCGATGATCTTTTCGCCACATTCCAGGCAGTTCATACTATTTATTTTGTGTGTTTGGTATGTCTTTTCTTTAACAATCTTATAAATCTGCTGTGGGAAGGATAACTTCTGTTGCGCGTTATATTATTGAAGAATAATGCCACAATCAGCAGGATAATACACCCTGATAAAACAGGAGAGATAACGTACCAGTACCCTAATTCAGGTATTTTCCCGGTGGAACTTACAGCAATAAGGGCTGTTGCGCCGCCTGGTGGGTGCAGAGTTTTGGTGTACTGCATAATGACAATGGAAAAAGCTACGGCCAATGGAGCAGAGAGCCAGATAATATCCGGAACAAGTTTATACACTGTAACACCTACAAGAGCTGACAAAACATGTCCGCCTATCAGGTTTCTGGGTTGAGCCAAAGGACTCTGAATAGCTCCATAAATAAGAACACTGGAGGCTCCAAAAGAACCTATAAGGAATATATTTTCTGTCTCAGCTAAAGAATGGGACTGGATGAATGCAATAAGCCCAATCCCAAAAAAGGCACCCAAAAATGACCAGAAATGCTCTTTGTAATCAACCAGCGTTTCTTTATAGATCACATACTTTGAGACTCTAAACGTTCTTTTTATGGTCTTCTTCATTTAGTCTTCTTTATTTTTTATAATTTGAATTAATTTTTCTACAAAAACTTGGGTATAAAATCCATCTTTATCATAATCGGGATCTAAAATAGTGATCTCTATTCCAAAACAATCAGGATGATGAATCAGTGGGATCAGCATTTCCTGCAGATCATCATAGCTTATTCCATCTTCCATTCTGCTGTCTACTGCCGGCATGATTTCATCTTTTAAAACATCCACATCAAAATGGATAAAGAAACCATCCAGCTTTTTTTCAGCTGTTATTTTCAAAAAGTCCTCAACAGTTTTTCTGAATCCGTTTTTCCTGAGATTTTCAAGGTCATAATAATGAATGTTGGAATTGATGATCTGGCTGACATATTCCTCGTCATCTGTCTCTGCATTACCGCTACAAAAGATGTTTTCTTCAAGGAAATAAGGCTTTAGCCCATCAATATTGGTTAGCTTTTCATGCCCAGTTCCGGAAACTATCGCAAGATCCATTCCGGCAACACCTCCGCTTTCTGATAATTCTGGTGGGATAAAATCGGTATGACCATCAAGATAAAAAAGTCCGAAGTTTCCCAGTTTTTTTAATGCAACTGCGGTTCCGATCAGAATACTGCAGTCCCCACCGAGCATGATATTGAAAGTATTCTTATCATAGCTGTTCAGAATATGGTTAGCCTGCTTTTTAGCATATCCAATAATGGCATCTGCATTTTTAACCCCTGAGTCTTCATCGAAATCCATGGCATATTCCGGAGCTTCCAGTCTGAAAATATGTTGGGGACCAATTCTTTTATGAAAATCAAATTTTCTGAGCCAATCCGGAAGTTTTCTGACTCCGGGTTCAGTCTCATGATCCTTTTTTGTAAGTCCTAAATTAAGAGGAAACTCAAAAATATTGATATCCCTTTTCATAATGAATTTTGACAAAGGTACGGAATTATCCGTTTGTAAATGGATAGTATTGAGAAAGCTAATTGTTTTCTTTAAGGAAACTGATTTAAGCTTTTTCTGATTGTAACCTTAAACTGCCAGTACTTTATATTAAATTTTAATTAAAATGACTAAATTCATGTATTGCTGAATTATATATAATCATAAAGTAATATGTTAAATTAAATCAAAAAAAAATAACCATGAAAAAACAATTTATTAAACCAGCATTTACTGAGAAGATGTTTGAAATGTTAGGAGGGATGTGGATTACCGGCTGTATAAAGACGGCCGCAGAACTGAATATTGCAGACCATCTGGAAGCTGGTCCTCAAACAATCTCTTCATTAGCAAAAGAAACAAATTCGCAGGAAAAACAGCTGTACCGGATTATGAGAGCTTTGAGCAGTGTTGGGATCTTTGAAGAGCTGGAAAATAAAACCTTTCGATTAAATGATTTTGGAGCCACTCTGCTAACAGGAGTTCCCGGGACTGTAAAAGATTTTGTGCTGGCTAATTTAAGAGAACATTTTCCAGGTTTTATGGAACTTACTTATTGTGTCCAAACCGGAAAGATTCCTTTTGAACATGTTCATGGAATGAATCTCTGGGAGTATTATAGAGAATATCCGGAATTAGGCGCCAATTTTGGCAGAGGAATGACAGGGCTTTCCAATATGGAGCTCTCAGGAATTATTAAGACCTATGATTTTAGTCCATACAAAAAGATTGTAGATATTGGAGGGGGAAACGGGATAATGATGTATGCAATCTTAAATGCGACTCCCGGGAGTTCCGGGATTATTTTTGATGAAGCACATGTAATCGAAAATACCACTCAGCTCATTCCCGAAAACCTAAAAACAAGGTGTTCTGTAGCTACAGGAAGCTTCTTTGATCAAGTTCCGGCAGGGGCTGACCTGTATACTATGAAATGGATTATCCACGATTGGAACGATGATGAATGTATACAGATTTTAAAAATATGTTGCGAGGCTATGTCTAAAGGAGCAAAACTATTAATTATAGATGCTGTTATTCCCGATGATTCTCAAAATAAACCACACCCAGCCAAACTCCTTGATATTGTGATGATGGCTTGTATTACCGGTCGGGAAAGAACATTGAATGAATTTAAAGAACTGATTGAAAAAGCAGGATTGCAGTGTAATCAGCTTATTTCAATCGGAACAGAAGCCAAAAGCATTATCGAATGTGAAAAGATATAACTTATCCGACGGCAAACGACTACAAGTGAATTTAAATAGTTTATAACCGACTGGCTTGTGGTGACATCGCAATCTTTGCAACAGAGATTTGAGAAAGCAGTGAACGTCTCTTATCTAATTTATTAATCTTTAAAATATAAAAGTTATGTCACTAAGAAACAAAGTAACACTTATTGGTTACACAGGTAAAGAAGTTGAAATGGTAAACTTCGACAATGGAAACGTAAAAGCCAGCGTATCTTTAGCTACCAGCGATCATTACACCAATGCCAAAGGTGAAAAAGTAGAAGAAACACAATGGCACAATCTGATTGCATTTGGGAAAGTAGCCGAAATTATGGAAAAATATGTTCCCAAAGGAAAAGAAATAGCTATTGAAGGAAAATTGATGTACAGATCATATGACGATAAAGACGGCGTAAAAAGGTACATTACAGAGATTCGTGTAGACGAGATCCTTTTGTTAGGAGGTAAATAATTCTAAAAATGCAAATGATGAAAGTAAAAGTTTTTAAAATAAGACTTCCTGAAGAATTTCTCTACAAAGATCAAAAAATGCTTGATGATTTTCTGGAAGTGAATGAAATTATAAAAGTGGAAACGGCTTTTGTAAATGATGAATGCTATTGGTCTGTTATATTGTATTTTGAAGCCTTGAAATCGGCGAAAAATACGGTGAAAGAACCAAAAGTGGTAAAATACTCTGCCGAAAACGATTTTTTGAATACTGATGAAGAGCAAATTCTGAATGCTCTGAAACTTTGGAGATCTGAGAAAGCCAGAGAACAGAATCTGCCTACTTACTTTATAGCAAGTAACAAAGAATTAATTTCTGTAGCCAAGTATAAACCCGCTAAAAAAGAGGAACTGCTCGAGATTAAAGGATTCGGGAAACATAAGATTGAAAATTATGGCGAAGAAATACTGGAAATCCTTGAAAGTGTCTGATTTTTCAGCATAAATGATCAAATAACAACAAAAGCCGGGGAAGGTTACTTCTCCGGCTTTTTTTATGCTGTGTAAAGTCATAGCAATTCCTTATTTTTGCAACTATCAAAATGACATACTAGAAATGAAGCCAAGTTTAGCAAAAGGAACAAGAGATTTTACAGCACAGGAAGTTTCCAGAAGAAAATATATCATCAGTATTTTACAGAATAATTTTGAATTATTCGGATTTCAGCCATTGGAAACTCCAAGTTTTGAAAATCTTTCTACCTTAACGGGAAAGTACGGAGAAGAAGGCGATCGGTTGATCTTTAAAATTTTAAATTCAAGCATCAATGAAGCAAAAGAAGATAAAAAAGAGCTGATGCTTCATGATTTTCAAAAAGCATTGGATAAACCCTTTAATTCGGAATATCTTACTGATAAAGCCCTTCGCTATGACCTTACCGTACCTTTTGCAAGATTTGTAGCCATGAATCATGGGAAACTGACATTCCCGTTCAAGCGTTCTCAGATCCAGCCGGTTTGGAGAGCAGACAGACCTCAGAAAGGAAGATTCAGAGAATTTTACCAGTGTGATGCCGATGTAGTAGGAAGTGAAAGTTTATTGCAGGAGGTAGAGCTGGTTCAGCTGTATTTAAAATCATTCGCTGATCTTGGAGTTTCTGTAACTATTCACATGAACAATAGAAAGATTCTTTCGGGATTAGCTGAATATGCTGGGATTACAGATAAACTGATTGATTTTACGGTAGCTTTAGATAAGCTTGATAAAATTGGAAAAGACGGAGTGGTTACAGAATTGCTGGAAAGAGAGATTTCTCAGGATTCTATTGATAAACTGGATTTTCTGTTTAGTCAGTCTGATGACGCGCTGGAAAACCTTCTTCAGCTTAAGGAGAAATTTGCAGGCAATGAAATAGGACTGAAAGGGGTGGAAGAGTTGGAATATGTTCTTACGCAATCTCTGAACCTTGGTGTTAATATGCAGAATCTTGTATTCAATATTACATTGGCAAGAGGATTGGATTATTATACCGGAGCTATTTTCGAAGTGAAAGCGGATGAAGTGGCTATGGGATCTATTGGAGGAGGAGGTAGATATGACAACCTTACAGAAGTTTTTGGAGTTAAAAATATTCCGGGAATAGGGATTTCATTTGGGTTGGACAGAATCTATCTGGTCATGGAAGAACTGAACCTTTTTCCTGAAGAAGCTTCTTCTAAAATAGAATATTTATTTGCCAATTTTGGAGGTGAAGAAGTAACAGAAGCTTTAAAACTAATTATACAGCTAAGAGCAAAAGGAATTTCAGCGGAGCTGTATCCTGAAAGTGCAAAACTCAACAAGCAGTTTACTTATGCTGAAAAGAAAGGTATTAAAAACCTTGTTTTCCTTGGAGAGGAAGAGATTAAAAATAATACTGTTACTTTCAAAAACCTTGAAGCTGGGGAACAGAAAACGGTTTCTTTAGAAGAGTTTTTAGGATAATAATATTAGACATATATTAAAAACAAATCAACCACAAAAATTGCTTTTGTGGTTGATTTATTTGATGGATGCTAAGATTTAAATACTTTTGACCTTTAATATCGGTTCAGAATTTGTAATTTGGAGTCGATGTTATAAAAGCAGGGTGAAATGATACCCTGTATTCATAAAAAACTTTTAAACCTAAAAACCAAATGAATACTATTTGCGCATTGTGCGGTACGCCGCTTACGGAAACAGATCTGTCTGTAGGTAAAAATAAACTGGCAGACGGTGGTTATTTGTGTGCAGGATGCCTTACTAAAGCCATTAATATCAATAGAGACCTTATCAATACTCTTGATCAGTTTTATTTTGCGGAAATTACAGGAATGTTTCTGAAAAGTAAAATTGAGGGCAGTCAGAATCCGGGAGGATCCCAATATACAGGAAGCAGCCATTACGAATATGATGCCCCTACCAGGCTGGATCAGATTAAAGATCAGATAGTGGCTCTTAATGCAAGGCTAAGTGTCTTGGCCAATGAAGAAGTCAATGCATTGGATACTGTGCTGGATCAGAATGAAAATCTTCTGGCAATTGCAGAATGTATATACCTCCAAAATAAACGCGAAGGAATTGTTTTTGCAACGCCAAGAAGAGTTGTTTTTATTGATAAAAAGATTTTGGGTGGAGTAGTCAGGAATGAGTTTCCTCTTCATGAGATTGTTTCTATTGAACATACTGAAAATCTTCTGTATTCTATTCTGAAAATAAATATTAAAGGGGCTTCTGCAGAATTTAAATTACACAACAAAAGTGACGGAAGGGCATTTTCAGATGTTCAAAGCAGGAGTATGGCTTATATTGAAAATAAATTCAGACAGGATTCAACGTCATTACAGGCATTTACTCAAACTATTCCGGATCTGGTACAGGAAAATGTATATTCTACTGATAAAGGAGATTCCGGAGCTATTCTTGAGCAGCTGGAAAAATTGGGTAAGCTCAGAGAAAGAGGAATTTTGACAGATGAAGAGTTTGCAGAACAAAAGAAAAAACTGCTTGATAAATTATAAAAGAAAAAGAAATGAGCAATAATTGTGCATTGTGTAATACAGAATTAACATCCATGGATACGCTTTTGGGGGCTAATAAACTCTCGGATGGCAATGTTTTATGCAATAAATGTTTAAATAATGCAAGCAATATCAATGACGAATTGCTTTACAAGCTTAATGCATTCAGCATTGATGATATTAATGAAATGCTGATCACCGGGAAAAAAGAAAAGACTCAGATATTGGCAGTTACAGAACAGAATCTTCCTGCAGCTATAGATTCCGGGTCCCGTCAAATCTCAAAAGAGGTTTATAAACGCAGACATCAGAAAATAAAGCATGAGCTGGAAATGCTGAATGCTAGCCTCTCCATGTTTACCAAAGGAGAAATCAAAGAACTTCCTTACTTGATTTCTGAAGATGAAAAAATAATTGCGATTACAGATGCTCAGTTTGTCAATACATTGGCAGCCGGGATATTGGTAGCAACACCCATGAGATTGATTTCTGTATCAAAAGCCATGTTCGGGGCAGCAAAAATCAATGAGTATCCTAACGAAATTATCAACGCTGTAAGTTTTGTAACAGATCCAAGATCGCCAATTATTAAATTACATCTTGATGAAAGAGTGGTAGAGTTTGAATGTTTTATGGATAAAGATGATGCAGAGAAATTCTACGACAAGATAAAAACTATTTATAATAATCCTAAGGAACAGTCTTCGAAACAAATTGATACTGTAAAGGGTGTTTCAGTTTCATCAGAAGAAGTTTTTGATCAGCTTGAAAAATTAGGAAAACTGAGAGAAAACGGAATTTTAACCGATAAAGAATTTGCAGAACAGAAAAAGAAACTGCTGGAACAATTAAAATAAAACTTTTAACACTGAATCATGAAGGATAAAGTATCAATAGTAGAAAAATGGCTTAAAGGATGGTGTTTATCAAGAGAAGTGTCTTTTCCTGTACCATATACATCAGGATTCAGGGTGATTGTAGGCGATGAAAAACAAAAAGAACGTTTTGTATTTCCTCAGCTTAATGATGATTTTTTCCAACTTGCAAATTCAATTGATGAGCCTTGGATTTATCTGAAAGTATCCACTTCTCCTGATGAATTTATAGAGAAAATCCCTGAAAGATGGAAACTGCAGCCACAGGGATATATGATGACCTGTTTTCACCCGATGAATTTCCCGGAAATCAGTCTTGCAGAAGGATATTACCTGGAGTTTTCTGAGTACAACACTACTTTTGTTGTCAGAATTGTAGCAGAAAATGGCGAGCAGGCTTCTATAGGCCGTATCTCTCTTATAGATAATATTGCGGTTTATGACAGGATTATTACCGAAAAAAATCACCAAAGGAAAGGACTTGCTACTTTTTTACTGAAAGAACTTGAGAAAATAGCTCTATCAAAGGGATTTTCAAATAATTTATTAGTGGCTACAGAAGAAGGAAAACTATTGTATGAAACCTTAGGATGGAAGATGTACTGCCTGCACACTTCCGTTGTGATACCTGGAGAAGACTAATACTTTTATTGAATTAAATTTTTTATTACTAAGAAATAGTAATTTAGCTCCATAAACTAATGCTATGAGTGAAAAATCAAGACTTGACGAAATAAGGGATGAGCTTAAGAAGCTGGATATCAGTCCTACCATATTTGCCCGAAAAGAAATTCATGAACTGCCGGAGATCCTTTTGGCAGATGAAAAAATTGTCTATCTTGTTGAAGGCAGAAACAAATTAAACAATCATCATATTATTTTAGTAGCCACAGACAGAAGATTGATTTTTGTGGATAAGGAATTCATGTACGGATTGAAAGTAGAAGACTTTTCTTACAGCAAAATAAGTTCCATACAATATGAAACAGCATTCTTACTGGCTTCCATAGATATTCAGGTTACAGATGATATCGTAGAGATTGATGGAGTAGGAAAGTACCATGCTGAGCTGTTTTGTGAAAAAGTAAGAGAGTTCATATCTCGTCCTGAAGAAACTTTTCAGAACAAATCTGAACCTAATGTTTTAGACCAACTCGAACAATTAGGAAGATTAAAAGAATCCGGAGTCTTAAGCGAGGAAGAATTTCTGGAGCAAAAGAAAAAATTGCTTGAAAAATAGCGAACCGGGCTTACTACTTAAAGAAAAACAATCATGGAAAATTACTTAGAAATCAATAAAAACTCATGGAATGCCAAAGTAGATCCGCATTTGAAGTCGGATTTTTACTTTGTAGATGAATTTTTAAATGGCAGAAGTTCACTCAATTCAATAGAACTGGAGCTTCTGGGAGATATACAAGGAAAGAGTATTTTGCACTTACAGTGTCATTTTGGGCAGGATTCTATTTCGCTTTCAAGAATGGGGGCAAAAGTGACAGGAATTGATTTGTCGGATAAAGCAATTGAAGCAGCAATCAATTTGGCTCAGCAATGTGAAACCGATACGGAATTTATCTGCTCAGATGTTTATAATTTACCGGATGTTTTGGATAGGCAATTTGATATTGTTTATACAAGTTACGGAACTATAGGATGGCTTCCTGATCTGGAAAAATGGGCAGGGGTAGTCAGTCATTTTCTGAAGCCTGGCGGTCAGTTTATTATGGCGGAGTTTCATCCAGTAGTTTGGATGTTTGATGATGACTTTACAAAAGTAGCCTACAATTATTTCAATGAAAAACCAATTGTAGAAACCTATGAAGGTACTTATGCAGATCAGTCGGCACCTATTGTACAGGAATATGTCATGTGGAATCATTCCCTGGCAGAAGTTCTGGATAATTTGATTAAAAAAGATATAGAACTGAAAATATTTCAGGAATTTGACTGGTCACCATATCCATGTTTCAGGCATGTAGAAGAATTTGAAAAAGGAAAATGGAGAATTCCCCAGTTTGGAAATAAAATACCATTGGTATATGCATTGATGGCTCAGAAAAAATAACCGGTTAATAATTCGGATATTCTATTTTAAGGAAGCAAAGAAAGGCTACTTTGTCGCTGAATAAGTGATATAAAAAGTTGGCTTCATCAAAATCGATTTCCAATCGATTCATTTCTTAGCATACTTAAAATCAAACATAATAAAAATAGAACTTTGCGTTAAAGAGAAACCACCCAATTTTACGCCTGATCTTGAAATATGTGAGTCGTCCTAAAATAGGTTGACAGAAAACCAACTTATTTTAGGGCGGGACAATGACCATCAAAAAGCCACCGCAATAATTACGATGGCTTTTTCTATATATGAATGTTAAAAAAACTACTTTCTATTTTCTTAGCTTAAAGTATCTTCAGCTTTTGTTTTAGCTTCATCCACTTTACTCTGAACCTGAGAAGCAACGTCATTGGCTTTACTTTTAAGGTCATTTCCCCATTTGTTAAGATTATCTTTTGCTGTATTGATTTTATCTTTTACAGCTTGTTGATCTTCAGGAGTTGAATTCTTATATTTCCAGTAAGCTAAAGCTCCTAATCCTAATAAAGCTAATATGCCTTTTGTTTTGTTTCCCATGATTTCTATTTTTAAAGTATTAATATTAAAATTTGTTATTAATAAGTATGTAAAATACGTGCCAAAAAAATAAATACAATGATAAAAAAATGTTAAAATTAAAAGAAGACTTCAAAATCTTTACCATCGAAACTTGCAAAAACCATAGTAGGATAGGAATCCTGATGATAGATATTTCCATTGTTGTCTATAGCAATGGCTCCCGCAAATCCATCAATAGTTTTAAGCTCATCAAAAGTTTTTTGAAAGGCTTTTTCAAGGCTCATGCCGTCAGTAACCCTTGTTACAATTTTTGTGGCAGTGGCATTGCTTACAATATCTTCACCCACACCTGTACAGCTTACTGCACAGAATGAATTGGCATAATTTCCGGCCACAGTGGCAGAATCTGAAATTCTTCCCGGAATTTCGAACCCTTTTCCGCCAGTGGAAGTAGCGGCGGCTAATTTCCCTTCTTTATCAATGGCTACACAGCCTACTGTTCCTTTTCCACCATTGCTGAGCTTGGCTTCATATTCTTTCCTTCTTTGTGGGATTTCTGTAGAAAAGTGTTCAAAACCATGCTCTGTAGCATAGATCTTTGCTCCTTTCCCTCCTAAAACACGGTCATCTTCCCCAATCAGATCTTTGGCAACGAGTATGGGATTTTTTACATCCTGAAGGTTGATGACGCCACTTAATTTCTGGGTATCCCCGTTCATAATAGCTGCACTCATACGGATAACACCATCACTCTGAATTTGTGAACCGATTCCCGCATTGTACAAAGGATCATCCTCCAGAAGAGAAACGGCATAGGCTACTGTATCAAAGGCCGAATGAGTCTGAAGGTATTCAAATGCTTTTTTGGCTATTTCTTTTAAAGATTCCTGTTTTGCGGTCTTTACTTCATGGCTTTGATCGCTTTCCGAAAAAAAACCACCGTGGATAATGAGCTTCATAAATAAAGTTTAGTTTTTACTTTTTAAATTATTATCTGTCTGGAAAAGGTTAATAAGGCACTGTAGTCCTTCTAAAATGAACCCTTAATTCCTGACAAAGCTTTGAAATATTTTCTACATTATGCTTTTCTACAATCATCAGCTGTAATTCATCAGAATAACTGTCTGCGAGCTCAATAATTTCCAATGGAGGATTTTCCTGATCAAGCCTGGGCTGCAGCCACGCAAAATAATCTGATACATATTTTACTCCCATTGGAAAATCTCCGATGATATTGTTAAGGCTTTCATCAATGAGCTCGTGTATTTCATCTATTTTGTCACCACGGATCAGAAAAGAAAACAATTCGTTAGTAACTGAAAACTCAAAAGCACCGTCTTCATCACTTTCAATTACCCATTCCGCTTCATTATCGGCTATATACTGAGCTGGGTTTGTATAAGCAAAAGAACAGTTTGAAATGATTTCCTGTTTATTGGCAACGTCATAGCCCTCCAAAAGGAGATCTATAAATTCTTCAATTTTTCCTTCTGCCATTTAGCTTTATTTTTTAACTAAAATAGGAATTACTTTTGAATAATTTTTAGATTATTTATCCTGTGGAATAGGGTTAAACTGAGAATTTTCAATAGTCAGTGTTTTCGTAGTAAGATCATAATGATCGTTCATAGACATTACATGTACCGTTAAATTATCAATAGAGATAGGTTCTCCTAAATTAATATTCGTAAGGTTGGTGTCTTTGATGAATCTGCCGTCAACTAAAATAACAAGACCGGAGCCTACAGCAGTCATTACATCATTATGGATGAAAAGTCCTGTATCTTCACCTAGTCCGATTCCCAATGTTCTCGGATTATTAACCACAGCCTGGAAAAGGCGCCCGATTCTGCCTCGCTGTACAAAATGAGTATCAATGATAACATTATCAATTAATCCTAAGCCTTGTGTTGTTTTGATTTCTCCTTTTAACAGAGCTTCAGAACTGCTTCCCTGATAGATCATATTTTCAGAAGCAGCAGCAGCTCCTGCGGAAGTTCCGGAATAAATGAAATCCTGTTCCTGATATTTTAATAAAATAGTGTCGTGAAATCTTGTTCCTCCAAGAATAGAAGTAAGTCTCAACTGGTCTCCACCGGTAAACATCATTACATCTGCAGCATTGGCTCTTGCCACCATGGCATCAGAATTCGCTTCTTCGCGGTTGTGGATATCCAGAATATTGACATTTCTGGCACCTAGAAACTCAAATGCTTTTTTGTATTCTGTTCCTACGATCTGAGGAATTTGAGAGGCTGTTGTTACAACCTCGATAACAGAATCTTCCTTCAGTTTTGATTCATTAATAATCTTTCTTAAAATTCCTCGCTCAAAAAAATTAAGGTTCTTCTCGATGTTCTGATCATAATCGGTTTCCGCAAAACTTCCTTTGTTTACAGCGCCTCCGATAACTATTAATTTTCCAACAGGTTTCGTCATGGTACAAAATTAAAAAATAATTAACATTATTTGGCGAAATTCGTGCCATCTTTAGTTGATTTTTAATGTTTTAAAAATGTGAAGAGAAATTAATTTTTTTTTAATAAATCTTTAAATCTGCTATAGTTTCGTTTAGGGTTTTACATTATCTTTGGCTATAAAAGGAGTTATTGTTAACTGTTAAAATGCCAATAGACTATGAAAATCGAAAAGATTCAGGCACTGCGTGGTCCTAATATCTGGAGTATCAGAAGAAAGAAACTGATACAGATGAGGTTAGACCTCGAAGAAATGGAGAATTATCCTACCAATAAAATAGAAGGATTCAGGGAAAGGATTGAAAAATTAATCCCATCGTTGATGACTCACAGATGCTCAGAAGGAGTGGAAGGAGGTTTTTTCCATAGAGTGGAAACGGGAACCTGGATGGGGCATGTGATAGAGCATATTGCTTTGGAGATCCAAACGCTGGCCGGTATGGATGTTGGCTTCGGGAGGACCCGTGAAACCAAAACTCCGGGAATATATAATGTGGTATTCAACTATATTGAGGAGAATGCAGGAATTTATGCTGCTGAAGAAGCTGTGAAAATTGCTTTAGCCCTAATAGAAGGGAAAGACTATGATATCAATGCCTGTATTCATAAACTAAAAGAGATCAGAGAGCGTGTTCGGCTCGGTCCCTCCACCGGAAGTATTGTTGAAGAAGCAGTTTCCAGAAAAATCCCGTGGATCAGACTGGGAACCAATTCTTTGGTGCAGCTGGGATATGGGGTGAATCAACAGAGATTCCAGGCGACTATTACAGGGAAAACAAGTTCCATTGCTGTAGATATTGCATGTAATAAAGAACTCACTAAGAGAATGCTTCATGATGCTGCCATTCCTGTTCCTATCGGAGATCTTGTCGTTGATGAAGAGGATTTAAATGCTGTGATCAAAAAAATAGGTTATCCTATCGTTTTGAAACCCCTGGATGGGAATCACGGAAAAGGATCATCAATTAACGTAAACGATTGGGAATCTGCTAAAATAGGATTGGAGCATGCTCAGAAATATTCTAAAAAAGTAATTGTTGAAAAATATATTACAGGGTATGATTTCAGAGTGCTGGTTATAGATAATAAAATGGTTGCGGCAGCAAGAAGGGTTCCCGCCCATGTAGTGGGAGACGGCGAGCTGAACCTTCATGAGCTTATTGAAAAAGAAAATAAAGATCCAAGAAGAGGATATGGGCATGAAAACGTACTTACTGAAATAGAGGTAGATAAAGATACTTTGGAATTGCTGGAAAAGCTTCAGTATACCCTTGAAACAGTACCTCAAAGAGGAGAAGTGGTATACCTGAAATCAACGGCAAACCTGTCAACGGGAGGAACTTCAATAGATGTTACCGATATGGTGCACCCGGAAAATATCACAATGGCCGAAAGAATATCTAAAATCATAGGCTTAGATGTATGTGGTATTGATATTATGGCGGAAAACCTGACCCAGCCTTTAAAGGAGAGCGGTGGTGCTATTATAGAAGTAAATGCAGCTCCCGGGTTCAGAATGCATTTGGCTCCGAGTGAGGGATTGCCAAGAAATGTCGCGGCTCCGGTAGTGGATATGCTGTATCCACAGGGAAAACCTTCTACAATTCCGATCATTGCTGTAACAGGAACCAATGGAAAGACAACAACGACTAGGCTGATTTCACATATTGTTAAAAGCAATGGCCATAGGGTAGGTTTCACTACTTCAGACGGTATTTATATCCAGAATACCATGCTTACAAAAGGAGATACTACAGGGCCGCTTTCTGCAGAATTTATTTTAAAAGATCCTACTGTAGAATTTGCCGTTCTTGAAACTGCCAGAGGGGGTATCCTGCGTTCCGGATTAGGCTTTTCACAATGTGATATAGGAGTATTGACCAATATTGAGGAAGATCACTTGGGAATGAATGATGTTCATAACTTAAGAGATCTTACCAAAGTAAAAAGAGTCGTTCTGGACAGTGTAAAGAAAAGTGGCTGGAGCGTTCTTAATGCTGATAACGAATACTCCATGAAGATCGTTAATGATCTGGACTGTAATGTGGCTATTTTCAGTATGAATGAGAACAATCCCCATATCGTTAAGTTTGCGAAAGAAGGAAGAATTACCTGTGTATATGAAGAAGGTTTTGTAACGATCAAAAAAGGCGACTGGAAGATCAGGATAGGAAAAGCGAAAGACTTTCCTATTACCATGGAAGGAAAAGCCAGATTCATGATTGAAAATGTATTGGCCGCGAGTTTGGCGAGTTATCTTCACGGGTTTGGAATTGAAGATATCTCCAATTCTTTACGAACATTTATTCCGAGTGCACAGCTTACTCCGGGAAGGCTGAATGTCTTTAAATTCAAAAACTTTAAAGTTCTGATTGATTTTGCCCATAACCCTTCAGGCTACGAAGCTATTGAAGATTATCTGAAGAATGTTGAATCTACCAAGAAAATAGGCATTATTTCTGGGGTTGGAGACAGACGGGATAGCGATATCAGGGAGTGTGGAAAGATTGCCGGAAGAATGTTCGATTATATTATCATCCGTAATGAAAAACACCTTCGTGGAAGAACGGAAGATGAGATTAACGGGCTTATTATAGACGGGATTAATGAAGCCGGTAAAGACGTAAGTTATGAGATTATTCCAAAGGAAATTGAAGCGTTGAAGCATGCCATGGGAATGGCTGAAGAAGGAACGTTTATTACAGCTTTAAGCGATGTAATTTCTAATGCGATTGACCTTGTACAGGAATATCAGGCACGAGAATTACTGGAAGATAATAATAACTTTTAAATAGAATTTTGTTTTTTAATAAACTTAATTGTATCTGTTTAATAACAAAGCCTTCGAATCTTTCGGAGGCTTTTGTTTTTATAATGTCCCGTCCTAAATAAGTTGGCAAAGCAGAAATGTCTTATCCCGCACTAAAATTGAATTAAATATTCAACAGGAGCTTAGCTTGCTGAAGCATTTTATTTTTATCATCAGAAAATCCGATGAAATATTTTGTCTGCCATTCCTGAGTTTTTTTTGCCTGTTTACTTTCTGTGATATCCCAACCAGGATATACCCTGATTCCCCGTTTACCGGTTTTTTTTCCATCAGATAGGATTCCTTTTTCTGACAGAACCTTTTTTGGAAAAATAAATATTCCCGAAAGAGAGTCTTTAAAAGCTGCAACCATATAAAAATCAAAATTATCACTCAGTTCAAAAGGGGTTGTTTCTCCCTTTTCATTCCTCTTCCAAATGGTTACAAACTGCCCTGTTTTGGTAGGTGTTATTTTGGAAATACGAAATTTTATTTTCAAATGATTTACTGTACAATTAAAACCTGAGTAATCTTTGCATTCGGGATCTTCTTCAATAGCTGAGCAGACCAGTCCAAGTGATTGAAACATCAGCTCTTCAAAGGTTTTTACATTCATTGAGTGGAGTTATTCTAAGGTGGAGTGATTGAGTTTTGAGTTGCAAAATTGATAAAAAATAAATTAGTCTAAGGCAAAAAAAGCATTGGAACTTCCAATCCAAATAGCATCTTTCTTGTTGAAGTCTACATTCACCATTGCCGCTTTGGTCATTCTTCCCAGATTTTCCAGCAGAATAGGGCGTTCATCATTTTCTCTCCAAATATACAATAACCGGATCTCTGCTTTTGAAAATTCACCGTTGATATCTTCAAAAATAGGTTCATAGCTTACTTTTCTCTGCAGAATATAGTTTTCTTTATCTTCAATAGCCTCCGTAACCTCCTTTGTTGGGTTCAGATTCACCCCACTTCCTGCGAATGAAAATAAAGGCTTCAATACAAAATCTTCAAGGTTTTCATGTTGGGGAAATTCATGTAAAAAATAGCTTTTGGGAACATACTGATGTTGTAGCAGCGGAAGAAGGTATTTTGATATTTTAAAGAACCAGTTGGGGTGTGTAATCCATTGTACTTCCACGTCTTCACGGAAATCAAATTCTGTAGTGAGATTAGGGATTCTGTCCAGCTCATCAAAAATAACCCGATTATAGATTCTTTTGATCTGAACCAGTTTTCCATTGTTCTCATAGTATAGTTTTTTGCCGTCCTTTTTTACTTTTGTCAGACAGACAGTTTTAATACCCAGTAACTTTTCTGTTAAAGCAAAATCTATTGCTGTTTTCTGTTTTTCGGGAAAAATTTCCAATAGGATTACATTTTCAGGGTTTTCATCACCTACGATCAGTTCCTTCAGGAGACTTTTAAAGGTTTCGTGAGGCATTGGGTTTCTGATCTCCGAAAGAAAAGGGTAGACTTCACAAAATGCATCCTCAAAAGTTTTCTGAAAAGCATACAATGAAGGAAATGCCTGCAGCTCAATCAGCTGAGGTACTATTTTTCCATTTTTACCTCTGCACACTCCAAAATCTATAGTGAAAAAATGAGGCCTGTTGGTATCATTAGGAACCCTGCAGTTCTCAGGAATAGCTTTTCTCAGAGTTTCCGCCGGAAGTGCATTGATCTGGCTGATGATGCTTTCAGTGGCCTCAAGAAGTTTTGTTTCAAATTCTTTGGAAAGAATAATCGGGCTTTCTGAAATCCTGAAGCCAGGTTCTACACCGCCTTTTTCTTTTAAGATATCTTTGAGCTGCCGGTATTTTTCTTGAGAATATTCCTGATTAAACTGTTTTCTGTATTTTGGGATCATATTTTTTCTTTTGTGATGTTAAAAAAATCGAGCATGTATGCCCGATTTATGTATGGTTTAGCTACTTAATGTGAGTTCACATGCATGTTGTTCACAATTTTTAAGCTAAAGATTCAGCCTTTTTCAAAATGTTTTTTTTTGCAAACTGAAGGAACCTTGGAAGGACCTGGTTTCTGGTTAGGATGATTTTATCTTCATCATCTATTCTATCCATTGTTTCAAGATATTTTTCCATTCCGAAGTTTTCGATCATGGCTTCTTTGTTTTTATCATCTTTCAGATTTTCTATCAAAGCTTCAGGACTGGCTTCAGGGTGAAACTGGGTTCCGAATATTTCATCTGAAAAGCGGATAGCCATTATGGCCCTTTCTAAATTGATATGGGGACGGGATTTTTCTATAGCAACGATTTTCATACCCAATTTTTCAAAACGCTTATGATCTGGCTCAATAAACTGATAGGCTCTGGAGTCTACTGCATAAAAAGGATCCTGAAGATTTTTAAATAAAAACTCCTCTTTGCCTTCTTTTGTTTTGTGAACAGGCATGACTCCGAAAGAGTAGGATTTTCTTTTGCAGATATTGCCCAGATTCCAATGAATACTTGCCAGCTGAAATGAATGACAGATCAGGAACAGGTATTTTTTATCTTCATTATACTGATTATGCTCAAAAATGGCGTCTAGAAATAGCGCAAACCTGTTTTCCCACTCTAAACCTTCTCTGTGTGGATTACCGGGACCACCCGAAGAAATGAAGATATCAAAATCTCCAATTTCCGGCATTTCATCTTTAAACCTAATATCAAATGTTTTAATAACTACATTTTCTTCAGAATTCTGTTGGAATGCTTCAGAAATTTCTTTTATGTTCCTAAAGCCTTGATTAACATGGTTGTTATTCATATCCAGCAGAGCAATTCGAATATCTTTCATTACATCATATTTTTTGTAAAGTTACCAAAAATATTATGAAGCAGGCTGGCCGTGTGTGATTCCATATTCTGTTTCTGAGATCATATAATCTACTACTTTCGTCAGATCTCCTGTTTCCTTAAATATTTGAAGCTGTCTGTCTGCACCGGTTCCGTTTTCCAGAATCGTCCAGGCATATTCAACTTCATTCCTGCATCCTAAATCATCTACTACATCATCTATAAATTCTAAAAGTTCTTTTAAAAGATGAGGATACGGAACAGATTCTTCTTTTCCAAAATCAATCAGATGTGCGTCAATACCACTTTTGGAAGCCCTCCATTTATTTTCATTCAAAAGCAGCCTTCTATAGCTTCTGAAACTTAAATTCAGCTGATGGAGCTTGTAAATCTTAGCAACAAGGCACTGCATAATGGCAGCAAGGCAGACTGTTTCGTCAATCCTTAAGGGCATATCACAGATTCTGAATTCTATGGTAGGGTAAAATGGATGAACCCTTAAGTCCCACCATATTTTCTTGGCATTATCAATGGTTCCGGTTTTGATCAGAAGATCTACATAACTGTCAAACTCTCCTAAAGAATTAAAATAACTGGGAATACCTGTTCTTGGAAACTTGACAAAAATTTCCTGTCTGTAAGATTTAAAACCTGTGTTTCGTCCGATCCAGAAGGGTGAATTGGTAGAAAGAGCGTAAACATGGGGAAGAAAATAACGCATGACATTCTGTATTCTTACTCCTTCTTCACGGTTAGGAATTCCAATATGTACATGCAGGCCAAAAATAAGGTTTTCACGGGCAACATCTCCCATATCATCAACAATTTTGATATACCTTTCTCCCTGCGTGATGGTGTTTTCTGACCAATGTGAGAAAGGATGTGTGCCTCCTCCGGATACCCGCAATCCCTGTTCATGAGCGGTATTGATCAAATGCCGTCTTAAATTCGTCAGTTCGGCCCTCGCTTCCTGGATATTCTGACAGATCCCCGTTTCCATTTCAATCATGGATTCGTGCATTTCGTGTTTTAAATTTTCACTTAAAACGGCTTTGCCACCTTCAATGATTTTTGAAACGTGAGAAATAAGATCCCTGCTTTCAACATCAATGATCTGATATTCTTCTTCGATTCCAATAGTAAATTGATGCATTTTCTTGTGTTTTTTTATTTCTTTTTCAATGTTATTTGATTGAATCCTTCACAAAGGTTCCCCAGGTAATATTAGGTTTTCCCGGAACATATTCTTTAGCTTTTTCTACAGCCAGTTTTGCTGCATGTTCTATAATCCAGGCAAAGTTTTCTTCTCCTACAGAATTTCTGTCTGCATCCGGAGCCGGATTGCAGAAATCAATAGCATAAGGAATGCCGTCTCTTACCGCAAACTCTACTGTGTTGAAATCATACCCTAGCGCTTCATTCATCTTGATGGTATAATCGTGAATGGTTTTTAATAGTTTTTTCAGCTCTTCACCCTCAGTCTGATGAGTGGTGGCATATCTCAAATGAGGTGCATTTCTGGGCTCATAAGGCATGATGTGAACATATTTTCTTCCCAGACAGTATACCCTGTAATAATCTTCGAAAATGATTTCCTCCTGAACCATCATTACCAGCTGTTCCGTTTCTCCCAGTTTATTCCAAAGGTCATCAGGGTTTTCAACTCTGTATACACTTTTCCAGCCGCCACCATCGTGAGGTTTCATATAGGCTGGGAAGCCCACATAATTGAAGATATATTCCCAGTCATGAGGAAACTTAAGGTTTCTGAATGAGGTTTCCGAAGTGTCGGAAGGCCTTTCATGGGAAGGCAGCAAAACAGTCTTTGGAAGGGGGATTCCCAATTTGGTCATCAGGGCATTGTTGAAAAATTTTTCATCGGCACTCCACCAGAACGGATTGTTGATTACGTACGTCCCGTTAAGTGCGGCATTTTTCAGGTAAGCTCTGTAAAAAGGAACATCTTGTGAAATTCTGTCGATAATCACTGCATATCCATAATCTGCTCCTTGCTCCAGTTTATCAATGGTTACAGGTTCGGCTACAATCTCTCCGCCACCCAGTTCATTGACCTTGTCTATGAATGCCCAAGGGAACGTATCTTCCATGCCGAATAGAATTCCTACTTTTTTTGTCATAATTTTTGTTTTTTTATTGGTATATATTTTTACTATTTATCATTCCTAAAACGAACCTGTTAAATCTTTGATTGGACACCTCTCGGGGAAGGTGAATCACCACGTATTTAATTGTGATATTCAGGAAGGGTGAAAGTTTTTAAAAACTTAAATGTTACAGCTTTGTGGTTTATAAATCGTTATTTAAGAGAAATAAGCACTTATAAATGTAGGAAAGACCATTCTCCATAACGGCCAGTCATGTCCTATCCATTTTCTTTCATCATACCAGAAGTCTATGCCTTTTACCCTTAGGATTTCTGCCATTTCAATATTCTTGTCTTTACAGATATCCTGATCGGAAGTGCTGAGGACAATATGCATATGTTTATATTTCCAGGCCTCATCATTTTTTATAAACTCCCTTGGGCAGTTGAAGTAAACCAAATCATCAGAATACCCATCCATAAAATTTCTTATGCTGAAAGCTCCCGAAAGACAGAACAGATGAGAGACTACATCAGGAAACCTAAAGGCAAAGTTAGCCGCGTGATAGCCTCCGAAGCTGGCTCCGGCTACTGCTACCCGATGGGTTTTATGGAGTTTCTGAATATAGGGAACAAATTCTTTAATGAGGAACTGTACATAGCGTTCATAATTTCTTATTCTCTGCTGTGGCGAAATACTTTCATCATAAAAGCTCCAGCCGTCGATGGTCTGGATATTATACAATTTTACTTTTCCCTGTTCTACAAACCAGTTGATACTTCCATTGAGATGAAAATCATGGTTTTGGGTATATTGGCCCTGAGAAGTTGGAAACATAATGATAGGATGTCCGTAATGTCCGGTCACTTCCACTTTAAGGCTTATTCCCAGTATATTTGAATAATACTCCGTATGTTCTATATGAGGCATTGATAAATTTTTCTTTAATAATTATGTTTAATGGCTCAGCTTCTTACTTTTGGCGGTAAAATATTGAGCATTTCTGCCTGGATCTTATCGGCAGCACTATCCAGTTTTTCCTGTATGATAGCAGAATCCTTGGATTTGTAAACAATTCCAACGTGATGATCTATCGGCAGAAACTTCACGACCTCTTCACATTCAAAATTACTGTAATCCGGTTCCTTATCTTTAATCAAAGCAATGATTAATCCCGAATAATATCCTGTAGGAGGAGAAATGGTATAAGATTTAACCCTTAAAAGAGCATCCTCAATTTTGGCCCACTCTCGCCAGATATTAATATTGCTTGATGCTTCCACCAAATCGGGAATGTGTGCTCCACCTACCCTGGAAGATGTTTCCAGGAAGTACCATTTTCCGTTTTCTTTTCCCCGGATAAACTCTGTATGGGTTGCCCCATTGAGCAGTCCGAAATTGGTGAGAACTCTGGCATTGATCTCTTCAAGAGCTTTAAATTCTTCTGAATATCTTCCTAAGGTTTTAGACCTGAACACGCCTCCTTCATGAGAAACCTGCATAGGAGGAGCCAGATATTTTGAAGCTGAGGTAAATACTATTTCTTTATTAAAAGTAAGGCTGTCTACATGATAAACATCTCCGGGCTTAAAGCTTTCCAGTAAAAAAAGGTGACGTTCTTCCCCAAGAAGATCTAAAGCTTCATGAAGCTGCTCTTTGGAGGTAAGTTTCTTAATTCCCGATGCTGAAGCTTCTGACCGTGGTTTCAATACCCAGGGAGCAGGAACCCTTTCTGCAAAGCTATTCACCTCATCATCATTGAAGACCGCGGTAAACTCAGGAACACTGATTCCTGAATCTTTCGCTTTCTGCCTCATAGCCAGTTTATCTCTGAAATACCGGTGGGTAGTCTGTCCCATCCCCGGAATACGAAATGTTTCTCTGATCAGGGCAGCTTTCTCCACATCGTAATCATCAAGAGCTACTACAGCATCTACTTTTCGGGTTTTCATCAGATGTGAAAACCCCTGAATTAAATGCTCAAGATTCCATACTGAGGGTTTTAATTCCGGCATATAGAAGGTTTCTTCAATAGCATGCCAGGGCCAGTTTTTTTCTTTAAGGTTTTCTGATGTAATTAAGATTATTTTATTACCGAGTGCTTTCATTTCGTCCATGAAATCGTAACCCTTGTAATAGCACGAAATACATACAATAGTTTTCTCCTCCATATAATGTTTTTTTAAGTTTAGTGAATTATCAAAAATAAAAGCAATTCTTTGTTGTTTGATTAATATCAAAAATTGAAATATGCTGAACTTTTGAGAAATCTCTACTCAAGTATACAGAGTTTTTTTGTAAAAAACTAATTTTTAATGATAATTTTCGATTAAATCGGCCAGTAATTGAACCCCAAATCCGGTGGCTGCTTTTTCCTTAGCATACTTCACATTTCCGAAGGCTACTCCGGCGATATCTAAATGAGCCCAACGAGGGTGGCCTTCAGTGAATTGCTCTAAGAATTTTGCGGCGATAATACAATCTCCAATAGGCTTCAGAGAGATGTTTTTCAGGTCTGCTACATCAGACTGGATGTCATCTTTCCAGATGTCCCAAAGCGGAAGATTCCACAGTCTCTGATTAGTCTGATCTCCTGTTTTTATTAAAAGATTTTTCAGGTCTTCATTATTGGAAAATAAAGCACCGCAAGTATCCCCGAACATTCTTACGGAACTTCCCGTGAGTGTTGCCAGATCAATCATACAATCGGTTTTATAATTCCTGGCAAGATAGGAGAGCCCGTCTGCAAGGATCATCCTGCCTTCTGCATCAGTGTCTATCACTTCAATTGTTTTTCCGTTGTATGCAGTTACTACATCACTTGGAATGAATGCCTTTTCAGAAACGGCATTATCCGTGATAGGAAGAACGGCTATGATATTGACGGGAAGCTTCATTTCTGCAGCATAGATAAGTGCACCTAAAACGGCTGTAGCACCGCCCATATCAGATTTCATATAGTGTAAATTGGTGGAACCCTTGATGGAAATACCTCCCGTATCAAACAATACGCATTTTCCTACTAAACCGACGGTTTTAGCATTTTTAACAGTAGTTTTATATTCTAAAATGGTGAAAGCCGCATCATAAGCACTTCCCTGATTGACGGCCAGATAAGCACCCAAGCCGAGTTCTTCACACTTTTTTCTATTGAAAACAGTGTATTTTAACCCGTGTTTTTTAGCTAAGTTTTTAAGGTATGCACTGAAAATATCAGGCTTTTTCAAATTGGCAGGCTTATTCAGCCATTCCTGGCAGGCGGTTTGCCCATTGCTTAATGCTTCTGCTTTCCGACTGATTAGATCCAATGTTTTCTGACTTATATTTTCAGAGTGAAGCTCAAATGCCGGATTCCAGAATGCATGTGTTTTTTCAAAAGGATAATTGTAGGTTCCTGTTAACAATCCTTTTACAAATTCCTCAAATTGTTTCTTGTTGATGAAATCTGCCACTACTAAAGTGGGAACAGCTAACAGCTTTTCTTTTTGTGCCTGAGAAAATGCATTCCCTACCTGTTGTATTTCAAAATCCTGAAGAGAGTTTTTACCTAAACCAATAAAATAAATAATGGTTTTCTCATCCGTATGAACAAAAGTTTCGTATTTCTTTCCGGTAAAAAAGTTGCTTATATTTTTATTGAAATTTGTATAGGATTTTGCCCATTCTTCTTCCGTGAACAATTGAAAAACCTGGGAGTAATTCTTATTTTTTTTATGGATTAATTTCATAAACTTAATTTTTAATGCTTTGTTGCTGAGGTTTTACTTCTACAGGGTTCTCTGTATTGTCATAGAACAGCCATTCAATAGCTCTTGGAAACTCCTGAGACCAGTAAAATTCATTGTGGGTGCCTTCAGGGTTAATATTCGTTCTGAATTCAAAATCGAAAAGATTCTTTTTTTCCCACCGTCTTAAATATTCTTCAAAAATATGGATTCTTTTTACCATTTTGGAACCTTCCTGGCCACCGCCGTACAGATATATTTTTGTGGTAAACGGAACTCTGAAATTCATCATGGGGAAGTTATTATTAGGCTCTACCCAAAGAGAAGGAGAGAAGATCAGCAGTTTAGAATAGACTTCCGGATAAAGAAATCCACTGTAAATACTGATAAGGGCTCCTAGTGAACTGCCGCCGATACCGGTGTTGTTCCGGTCTTTTTTTGTGCGGTAATGCTCATCTACAAAAGGTTTTAAAGTATCTGTAATAAAGCGGATGTATTTTTTTCCTTCAGAGCCATTAGCAATATTGTCATTATCAAAAATATATTCTTTTATTCTGTCTTCACTTCCATGCTCTATAGCGATGATAATAACGTCACCCCGGCCATATTCTGCCAGGATAGATAACTTTTTGTCAATTTCCCAATTTCCGAATCCACTTCCTTCATTGAATAGATTCTGTGCATCCTGAAGATACAGGACCGGATAGTTTTTATCGGAAGTATAATAATCAAAAGGCAGTAAAGCCCAGATTTTACGGTAACGGTCAAGCTGAGGAATATAGAATTCTTCGGAAATCACTTCTGCTATAGGAAAAAACTCTTCTTTAAACGGGCCCCAGTTAAATCTCCATTTCTCTACAATATCAGAAGTCTTTCCAGCTGCTTTTTTTACTTTCCGGTTGGGGCTGATATTCCCGTATTTATCAAGTTCCACATTTTCCCACCCTCCCTTTGTGAATTTATATTCAATTTCATCAGGAAGAGAAGAGGTATCAAGTTCTATAAAATAATTATGGGGATCCACCTGCCTAAGCTGGTAGTTGTAGTCCTTAGGGTTCCATTTGTTGAAATTTCCTGTAACAAATACAGGCCTGTCATCTTTTTCTTCGATGTAAAGTTCCAATCTGATCATATGTGTTTAATTGATAATTATTTGATTTCTAAATTTATAAAAAAGATTGTTTTAAAATCATAAAATAATGAATAGAAAAGTAATATATTTGATAGATGTGCGAATAAAGAACCCTAACACGCCAATAATTTGATTAATAATTAACGGCTGTTACCGGGATTTTTCGTAGTTTCAAAGAAAATATTAAATACAATCGGACCTTGATGAATTCTGTTAAAACCTATACACTTTTTACTGATCATGATGTGTATCTTTTCAAAGAAGGTAGGCATTATAAGCTGTATACTAAGTTTGGGTCACATGCTGCGGAAAAAGATGGAGTGAAAGGAATTTATTTTTCAGTCTGGGCTCCCAATGCTAAAAAGGTTTCTGTAATAGGAAACTTTAATAACTGGAACCACAAAGACCATATCCTGTATCCCCGCTGGGATGAATCGGGAATATGGGAAGGGTTTATTGGAGGATTATCCTGGGGAACCCTTTATAAATATGCTGTTGAAACAGAAAGAGGTGAAATCTTAGAAAAGAGTGATCCTTATGCGTTAAGCTGGGAGCAGAATAAACAGGCAGCTTCACTGATATCTACTACCTGGTATGAATGGAATGACCAGGAATGGATGGAAAGCCGCTGGCAAAATAACAGCCTGAAAGCTCCCTTGTCTGTTTATGAACTCCATCTCGGGTCATGGATGAGGAATGAAGAATATCCTGACCGGTTTTTAAATTACCGGGATATTTCGAAAAAACTTGTTCCTTACATTCTTGAAATGGGCTTTACCCATGTGGAATTTATGCCTGTTATGGAGTATCCGTACGATCCGAGCTGGGGATATCAGATTACCGGTTTCTATGCAGCAACTTCCCGTTTTGGCTCTCCACAGGATCTTATGTATCTTATTGATGAGCTTCACCAAAATGGAATTGGGGTTATCCTGGATTGGGTACCATCTCATTTTCCGGGGGATGCCAACGGACTTCACCGTTTTGATGGATCCTATCTGTATGAGCATGAAGATCCGAGAAAAGGATTTCATCCCGACTGGAAGTCCTATATATTTAATTACGGAAGAAATGAGGTTAAGTCTTTCCTTATTTCCAATGCCATGTTCTGGCTGGACCGTTATCATGCGGACGGATTACGTGTAGATGCGGTAACCTCAATGCTTCATCTGGATTATTCAAGAAACGAAGGAGAATGGGAACCTAATATATATGGCGGTAATGTTAATCTTGAAGCAAAAGCTTTTCTTCAGGAGTTCAACACAGCTGTTTATAAAGAATTTGGCGACCATATTATGACCATAGCTGAGGAAAGCTCAGATTTTCCTATGCTTACTAAACCTGTTCATGATGGTGGTGTAGGCTTCGGAATGAAATGGATGATGGGGTGGATGCATGATACACTGGATTACTTCAAGGAAGATTTTGTCAACAGGAAATTTCATCATCACAAGCTCACCTTTGCTTCAGTGTATATGTTTAACGAAAATTATATGATGCCGCTGTCACATGATGAAGTAGTGCATGGTAAGGCAAGCCTGATTTATAAAATGAGGGGAGATGAGTGGCAGAAGTTTGCGAACCTTCGTACCTTGTATGTGTATATGTTTACCCATCCCGGGGCAAAACTTCTTTTTATGGGGGATGAATTCGGGCAGACCGGTGAATGGAATTTTACCCAAAGTCTGGATTGGCATTTACTGGAATATCCAGTTCATAAAGGATTACAGAAGCTTGTAAAAGAGCTGAATCATTTATATACCACAGAATCTGTCTTTTACGAAAATCAGTTTGATAAAAGTGGTTTTGAATGGGTAGAAGCGGATGATCTTGAAAATTCAGTATATGTATATCTAAGGAAAGGAAAAAGAAAAGATGATGTTTGTATGGTTATTTTAAATCTTGCTCCACAGGTACTGGATTATAAAATAGGGATTCATACAGCAACGCATTGGGAAGTTGTTTTCAACTCCGATGATGAAAAATATAGCGGAAGTGGAGTAGCAGCTGAAATTCTGGATGAGAAGCATGAGGAATGGATGGGACACCCAAAATCATTAACGCTAAAAATTCCTCCGCTGGCTGGAATTATCCTTAGGCAGAAAAAAGATAAAAAGTATAAATTACATAGAATTAAACATAAAAGATAAGAATGGTTGTTTATCATTTAAGTACAGAATGTTATCCTGTAGCAAAAGTAGGAGGTCTTGCGGATGTAGTCGGGGCACTGCCGAAATATCAGAACAAAATAAAAAGCGTAGAAGCTAAGGTAGTAATGCCCTGGTATAATAAATCTTTTGTCTATGATCATGAATTTGATATTGTTTTTGACGGATTTATCCATCAGGGAGAAAATATGCTGCAGGTTCAGATTTTAAAAGAAAAAACCAATGTGCTGGGATTTGAGCTGTATATGGTGAAAATTCCCGGGTTACTGGACAGAGAAAATCCTTATGGATATCAGGATGAGAGTTTTCAGTTTCTTGCCTTTCAGCAGGGAATATTGCATTGGATGTGTGCAATGAAGATCCGCCCGGATGTTCTGCACTGTCATGATTATCACACCGGATTGGTTCCTTTTATGGTTGAACACTGCCCGGAATTTCAGTTTTTACAGGGAGTAAAAACCATAGGGACTATTCATAACGGAGAATATCAGGGTATGATGAGCTGGAGTATGGCCAATTATATACCTTCTTTTGATATGTACAAATGGGGGCTGATGGATTGGAACGGGCTGATCAACCCTCTGGCCAGTATGATTAAATGTTCCACTGCTTTTACTACCGTTTCCGAGGGATATCTGGAAGAACTTTTTATCAGCTTCCGTGGACTGGAAAGTCTGGTGCGTCAGGAATTTGGTAAAGCATACGGAATTATTAACGGTATTGATACCGAAGTATGGAATCCTGAAACAGATCCTATGCTGGATTTTAATTTCAATATAAAAAATGCAGTTGACCAAAAGAAAAAAAGCAAAGAAAAACTGTGTAAAGAATATGGCTTAAAACCTGAGCTGCCTTTGTTTGCTTTCATTGGTAGGTTTGCTACGGAAAAAGGCGCAGATTTGCTGCCCGATGTTGTCTGGAAAAGCATTAAACAGAGCTATGGAGCTTTAAATATTATGATTCTTGGATCCGGAAACTCCTATATTGAAAATAAGCTGAAAGAGTATGAATACACCTATACCAATTTTGCTTTGGATCTAGGGTATAAAGAACATCTTTCCCATAAGATCTATGCATCGGCGGACTTTTTACTCATGCCGTCGCGGGTAGAGCCATGTGGACTGAACCAAATGTACTCTATGAGATATGGAACAGTGCCGGTGGTAAGGTATACCGGAGGGCTCAGAGATACAGTGGAAGATATTTCTACCGGCGGAGCAGGACTCAATTTCACCTATGCTGGGGTAGATGATATTGTACATGCGATGAATAGGGCTATGGGAATCTATAATCAAAAAGGCATCATGAAAGATCTTATTCACGCCAACATGAATTTTGACTTTTCATGGGAGAAATCTGCGGAAAAATACATAGCTTTATATAACAACTGATATGATAAGGGGTTTTCTTTTTGTATTTCTGATTAGTCTTGTTTCCTGTAAAATAAAAAATACTAACGCTTATTCAAAAGAAAATAATACCTACCGGGACAGCTCTTATTATACGATTATAAGCTATGGTTATCCAAATTTGGAAAGGCTGGCACTTATGGAAATAATTTCAGAAAAATGGAAAATAAGGAATATAGAAGCTGCTGGTTGTGAAGTTACCAAAGAATTGATGGATAATGCTGATGCCGAAAATAAAAAAACATATGCAGCCATAGAAAAGAAATAGGGTAAAGGCTGGAGAGAAAGATATGAAAAAGATCTGGAAGAGGCAGCAATGAAGCAAGCTGACATAATGGACATTTTAATTACTAATAAAGTCTTCAGAGCACAGCTTAAAAAGGGTAATATAGCAATTGACGGAATTTATAAAGACGTAAAACAACTGAAGGATTCCGAAATATATGAGACAGCCATATATGGATATACTGAAGACAATAAGAGAATTAATTGTTGTACATTACATATAGACACCAAAAATAAAACTGTATATTTAATAAAATAAAAACACGCAAGATAATTATGAATCGAAATGTAATCTCCATTGTTTTAGGAGGCGGCAGAGGGACAAGATTATTCCCGTTAACGTATACAAGATCAAAACCGGCAGTTCCTATTGCCGGGAAATACAGGCTTGTAGATATTCCCATTTCAAACTGCCTGAATTCGGGACTGAATAAAATCCTGGTTTTAACCCAGTTTAATTCAGCATCTTTAAATTCACATATCAAGAATTCCTATCATTTTGATATTTTTAGTAAGGGATTTGTTGATATTCTGGCAGCCGAACAAAATGTGGAAAATGAAAGCTGGTATCAGGGAACAGCAGACGCCGTACGCCAGTCTATGAAGCATCTTGAAAAATATGACTATGACTATATCTTAATACTTTCAGGAGACCAGCTTTACCAGATGGATTTCCGGGAAATGCTGAATTTTCATATCGAAAACGGAGGTGACCTTACCATTGCTACCATTCCTGTGAATGCCAAAGATGCAACAGGTTTTGGGATTTTAAAATCGGATGACGAAGGAAATATTACTTCCTTTTATGAAAAACCGGACTATGATATGCTGGATGGACTGAAATCTGAAGTTTCGGACGAAAATAAGCACAATGGAAAAGAATTCCTTGCTTCTATGGGAATTTATATTTTTACCAAGACCATTCTTAAAAAAATGTTTGATGAAGGGGCAGGAGATGATTTCGGAAAAGATATCATTCCAAGCTCAATAGGAAAATATAAAACCCTGAGCTATCAATATGAAGGGTACTGGACAGATATAGGAACAATAGAGTCTTTCTACGAAGCCAATCTGGATCTTTGTCAGGACTTTCCGCAGTTCAACCTTTTCTCATCTTCTCCTATATACACCAGAGCAAGGATGCTTCCGCCATCAAAAATTAATGGTTCTTACGTAAGCAAAGCCGTATTTGGAGATGGATGTATCATCATGGCTGACAAAATTGAAAACTCTGTCATTGGAAACAGAACAAGGATAGACAAAGGAAGTACCATTGTAAATTCTTACGTGATGGGAGCTGATTTCTATCAGAATACCAAAGAAATTGTAATAAACGACAGGAAAGGACGTCCGAATATGGGAATAGGGAAGTATTGCTATATTGAAAAGGCAATCCTGGACAAAAACTGCCATATCGGGGACAATGTGAAAATCATCGGGGGGAAACATCTTCCGGATGGTGATTATGAAACCCATTCTGTACAGGATGGTATTGTAGTCGTGAAAAAAGGAGCTGTATTGCCTCCGGGAACACATATAGGATAATAAGTGAGAAAGAATAAAGCTTGAAGAGAGAAGTTAATCAACTGAAAGAGTAAATGAAAGTCAATTGTATTGGTTAAATTTATTCGATCAGTTTTACTGATTTTTATTAAAGAATGAGTAGTAACTGTTAGCCAAACAGTGATTTCCAGCTTTCTCTAGTCCTTGATAGGTTAATTATTGTTAAACATACAACTAGAGTGATCAGCATATTGGTCACTTTTTTTATTTGTATTACTTTTGCGTGATGCGTATTTTTAAGATCTTAGCTTTTATTATTGTTCTTTTAGGGGGAGCTTATGCTGCCTCCATGTACTATTTCGTGGATGAAAGTAAAAACTTCACCATTGAAAAAGAAGTTGATTATCCTGTAGATAAGGTTTTTGGACAGTTTAATAATCTTCAGCATTTTACCCGGTGGAACAATTATTTCACCAGTTCACAGTCTATGGATATAGATTATTATATGCCTTATGAAGGACAGGGAAGTGCCATCAGCTATGTAGATCCCAAGAATGATACCAGTGGAGAAATGTTCATCAGGTATGAAAATCCTAATAAGACTTTGAGATACCAGCTTTTTGAAGATGAAAATGAAAATCCAACCTTGGTGGATGTTAAATTTAAACCTGTATCAGCTGAAAAAACAAAAATCATATGGTACGTGCATACCCCCAAACTTTCTGTATGGAAAAGAGTAGGTAATTTTTGGACGGAAGACAGATTTGCTGAGAATATTACCAAAAGTATGGTGAATTTAAAGAATGTTTTAGGAAATAAAGTGGAAAAAGACAATCAGATGGCTGCCATAAAATATGACAGTCTGATGGTTGAAAATGAAGAAGATAAATTGCTGCTGGGTATCAATGTGAGCACTTCCAACAAAAAAGATGCACTCTACAGAAATATCGTTATGAATTATAACAAAATGTATAATTTCGTAACCATGGATCTTGGCAAAAAAGACGATGAATTCGGGTACTCTATCTTAATGACAGATGCAGATAATTATAAAGACAAAGAAGTTTCTTACTTTCTGGGGATCCCACTTTCTAAAAAAATTGGAGTAACAGACAATAATTTCAGCTTCAGAACCGTAAATCCGTCACAAAATTATGTCATGTACTACAAAGGGAGCTATGAAGGGAGAATTAAGGCCATTCAGCAGCTGATCCAGAAAGCAAAGAAAGATGAGATGCGTTTTGGGGATATTCGTCAGACTTTCATTGAACGTCCGATGGAAGGACAGGAGGTAAACATGAAGCTCTCATTATCAGTCTATAAATGATTTTTGTTTTCTTAATTTTTTTTAACGGTCTGAGACTGTTCTAAGTCGGTTTTTTTTATTAAATTTGAAGATTAATTCTACAAATAAATTTTAATAAATAGATAAACTGTAATAATGGACAGATTTTCATTCCTAAACGCAGCTCATTCTCAGTTAATTGAGGATTTATACCAACAGTACTTAAAATTCCCGGATTCTTTAGAACCATCATGGAAAGCCTTCTTTCAAGGCTTCGATTTTGCTTTGGAGAACTACGGTGATGACGATAACATCCAATTTACTCAGGCTTCGGCCAACGCTGCTCCTGCAGTACAACAGATTTCTCAGGCAGTATCAAATGGAGAGGTTCCTGAGCACATCAAAAAGGAATTTAAGGTGGTAAACCTTATTGAGGCCTACAGAACAAGAGGGCACTTGTTCACAAAAACAAATCCTGTAAGAGAAAGAAGACACTATACTCCTACTTTAGATATCGAAAACTTCGGTCTTACTAAAGAGGATTTAAATACAAAATTCAACTGTGCTGTAGAAACAGGAATGAAAGAACCTGCTACCTTAGCAGATTTGATCAAGCATTTGGAAAATATCTACTGCGATTCTATCGGGGTAGAATATACCTACATCAACAATGTTGAAGAAAAAGATTTTATTAAAAAATGGCTTCAGGTTAATGAAAACCATCCAAGCCTTTCTGCGAATGAAAAAACAGAAATCTTATTAAAATTAAATCAGGCGGTTGCGTTTGAAAACTATCTTCACACAAAATTTGTGGGACAAAAAAGATTCTCACTGGAAGGAGGGGAATCGTTGATTCCTGCATTAGACCAACTGATCTCCAGATCTTCCCAATTAGGGGTAGATGAGGTAGTCTTAGGAATGGCACACAGAGGAAGATTAAATGTTTTGTCTAATATTTTCGGAAAATCTTATAAACAAATCTTTTCAGAATTTGAAGGAAAAGAATTTGAAGAAGATGTATTCTCCGGTGACGTTAAATATCACTTAGGATCATCTAAAAAAATTAAAACAGCTTCAGGAGAAGAAGTGTGTATCAACCTGACTCCAAACCCGTCTCACCTGGAAACAGTAGCGGCTCTTGTAGAAGGAATCTGCCGTGCAAAAGTAGATGATAAATACAAAGACTATTCTAAAGTTTTACCAATCATCATTCACGGTGACGGAGCTATTGCAGGCCAGGGTATTGCTTATGAAGTAGCACAGATGATGACACTGGAAGGATATAAAACAGGAGGTACTGTTCATATCGTTGTCAATAACCAGGTGTCTTTCACCACAAACTTCCTTGATGCCAGATCTTCAACATACTGTACAGACATTGCAAAAGTTACAGAATCTCCTGTAATGCACGTAAATGCTGACGATGCTGAAGCGGTAGTTCATGCCATCCATTTCGCTGCTGATTTCAGAGCTAAATTTGGAAAAGATGTGTATATCGACCTTTTAGGATATAGAAAATATGGTCATAACGAAGGGGATGAGCCAAGATTTACACAGCCTAATCTGTACAAAGCGATTTCCAAGCATCAGAATCCAAGAGAAATTTATAAAGATAAATTAATCCAGGACAGCGTAATTTCTAACGATATCATCAAAAAGATGGAGGTAGACTTCAAAGCTTTATTAGATAAAGATTTTGATGCTTCTAAAGAGATTGAAAAAAACGTTATGGATTTATTTATGGCGGAAGACTGGATGAACTATCCTATCGGAAAGAGAGGTGTAGTTCAGACGCCGGTGGATACCAAATATGATATCACTAAGCTGAAAGAATTGGCCCTTAAAATGTCAACACTTCCTGCAGATAAAAAATTCATCAATAAAATTACAAGACTTTTCGAAAACCGTATCAAAGCGATTGAAGGAAACTCTTTAGACTGGGCAGTAGGAGAATGGTTAGCATATGCCACACTTCTAGTAGAAGGGCATAACGTAAGAATCTCCGGAGAAGATGTTGAAAGAGGTACATTCTCTCACAGACATGCTGTAGTAAAAACCGAAGATACAGAAGAAGAATATATCCCGTTAAGACACGTATCAGAAAGCAGATTTGATGTATTCAATTCTCACCTTTCAGAATATGGAGTTTTAGGTTTCGATTACGGATATGCGATGGCTTCTCCTAATACATTAACCATCTGGGAAGCTCAGTTTGGTGACTTCGTAAACGGAGCTCAGATTATCGTTGACCAGTATCTTGCGGCAGCAGAAGAAAAATGGAAATTACAAAACGGATTGGTCATGTTATTACCTCACGGTTCGGAAGGACAAGGTGCGGAGCACTCTTCAGCAAGGCTGGAAAGATTCTTAACACTTTGTGCTAACGAAAATATGGTAGTTGCTAATATTACTTCACCAGCCAACTACTTCCACTTATTGAGAAGACAGTTGAAGTGGGCATTCAGAAAACCATTGATCGTAATGAGCCCTAAATCTTTATTGAGACACCCGAAAGTGGTTTCTCCTCTTGAAGATTTTGCAAACGGTTCATTCCAGCCAATCTTAGACGATCCTACAGCAGATCCTAAAAAAGTAGAAAAATTAGTTCTTTGCTCAGGTAAACTGTACTTCGAATTATTAGCGAAGAAAGAAGAACTGAACTGTGAGAATATTGCATTAGTAAGATTTGAACAGCTATATCCGCTTCAGACAGATGCTATCGAAGCGATCTTCAACAAATACAGCAATAAAACACAGTTGGTTTGGGCTCAGGAAGAACCTGAAAATATGGGAGCTTGGTCTTATATCCTGAGAAACTTCAGAGATACAGGAATTCAGGTAGTATCTCCTGTACCAAGTGGTGCTCCGGCCCCAGGTAGCCACAAAATGTTTGAGAAAAACCAAAATGCAGTGATCAACAGAGTTTTTGATAGAGATGATGCTCCTGCAAAAAGACCTGTTACAGCTTAATTAAAATAATATCCATTAAAAAATAAAAAATACTCGATATGTCAGTTTTAGAAATGAAAGTTCCTTCACCGGGAGAATCCATTACAGAAGTTGAAATTGCAACTTGGCTTGTAAAAGATGGTGATTATGTAGAAAAAGATCAACCTATCGCTGAAGTAGACTCAGACAAGGCAACTCTTGAATTACCTGCAGAGCAAAGTGGTATCATCACTTTAAAAGCAGAAGAAGGAGATGTAGTACAAGTAGGTCAGGTTGTTTGTTTAATTGATATGGATGCTGCAAGACCAGAAGGAAATGCTCCTGCTGCTGAAGCTCCAAAGCAAGAAGAAGCTCCTAAAGCTGCTGAACCGGCTAAACAGGAAGCACCAAAACCAGCAGCTCCGGTTGCTGCTCCACAAACTTATGCCACAGGAGCTCCTTCTCCGGCTGCTAAGAAAATCCTTGACGAAAAAGGAATTAATGCAGGGCAGGTTTCAGGAAGCGGAAGAGACGGAAGAATCACTAAAACTGATGCTGAATTGGCTGCAGTTCCTGCATTAGGAGGAAGTCCTCTTACTGCTACTGGAGCAAGATCTACAACCACAACAAAGCTTTCTGTTCTTAGAAGAAAAATCGCTCAAAGATTGGTTTCTGTAAAGAATGAAACTGCGATGTTAACCACTTTCAACGAAGTTGACATGTCTGAAATTTTCAGATTAAGAAAGCAATATAAAGAAGAATTTGCTCAAAAACACGGAGTGGGACTTGGTTTTATGTCTTTCTTCACTAAAGCTGTTACAAGAGCATTGGAAATGTATCCGGATGTAAATGCATCTATTGATGGAGATTTCAAAATAAACTATGATTTCTGTGATATTTCAATTGCAGTTTCTGGCCCTAAAGGATTAATGGTTCCTGTATTGAGAAATGCAGAAAACATGACTTTCAGTGGAGTTGAGGCTAACATCAAAGATCTTGCTACAAAAGTAAGAGATGGGAAAATTACCGTAGATGAAATGACTGGTGGTACATTTACAATCACTAATGGGGGTACATTTGGATCTATGTTGTCTACACCAATCATCAACCCTCCTCAATCTGCAATCTTAGGAATGCACAACATCATCCAGAGACCGGTTGCTGTTGACGGACAGGTTGTTATCAGACCAATGATGTATGTAGCAATGTCTTATGACCACAGAATTATTGACGGAAAAGAATCTGTAGGATTCCTTGTAGCCGTGAAAGAAGGTATCGACAATCCTGTTGCAGTATTAATGGGAGGTGACGAAAGAAAAGGCCTTGGATTATAAGCTTTAATAAAATTATAATAGAAATATATGATCTCGCCTTAAAAAAGGCGAGATTTTTGTATTTGTTAAGAAAATACTACAATGATGTTCTCAAAAATGACTTCTAATATCAAAGTTTCAGTAATACCTGAATATGATAGTAAAAACAGTTTTCCATCCGAGAACCGTTATGTTTTCAAGTATAATATTACGATAGAAAATGACGGAAGCTTTCCTATCAAAGTACTTAAAAGAAAATGGTTAATTTTTGATGTAGGTTTTGGATATACTGAGATTATAGGTGACGGAGTAATTGGATTAACTCCGGAAATAGAAAATGGCGAAAATTTCGCTTATTTCTCAAATGTAATGCTTCGGTCCGGTGTCGGGAATATGAGCGGAAAATACCAGGTTAAAAATCTGGAGACCCAGGAGATTTTTGAGATAGATATCCCAAAATTCAATCTGCTCTCTGAAGTTTTAAGTAACTAAAAATTATTCTTTAATCAATTGATGCTAATACCACTTTGAGATTTTACTTCCATAAAGTAGCCCCCTTTTAGCAGGTTAGAGACATTGATTTTAGAATCAGAAGGGTTTTGAAGGATGAATTTTCTTTCAGCATATAGACTTTTAAATACTCTTTACTATCCGTAAGTTTATATGATTTGTCTGTGCATACAGTAAAGGTATCATTGAAAAATAAAAAATTAAAAGGTTTTAGTTTTTAAAACTATAGTTTCTTGATATATTTTTTCAATACAGATTCATCTATTTCCTCATTGCTGGTGATAATTAATCTTTCAAATGCCAGCAAGGATATTTTTGCACAAACTTCAGCATCAGCTCCAGCCCTGTGGTGATTAAAATTGATCTGGTGGTATTCTGCCAGAGGTTTCAGCCCATATTTGGGAAGGTAATTCCATGATTTTTTTGCCAGCTGTATGCTGCACAAATAGTTTAATTTTGGAGGAAACATCCCGTAATGTTCAAAACAGCCTCTTAAAACCGAAGCATCAAAACTGGCATTATGGGCAATCATCAATGTTCCGTACATTAAATCCTGGGCTTCATGCCAAATTTCATCAAAAGTAGGAGCATCCTTTACATCTTCGGGCTGTATACCATGTACAGCAACATTGAATTTGTTAAAATAGGGAAAACTGGGAGGTTTTATCAGCCAGGTTCTCGTTTCTACAATTTTAGAATCCTGTACCACGCAGATTCCCATCTCACATGCTGAGCTTTTCTCATGAGTTGCCGTTTCAAAATCTATTGCACAGAAATCCATTTAAATAATTTGATATTTTAAGTTTAAGGTTTGAATTGAGTGAAAAGGTATAAATTTTTTTGATAGTATAATAGTAACCTTTAATATGACAGATATTGGTAGATTAAACCGGCCATATGCAAACTGCTATCTATTCTTTCCACCTAAAAAATGGGTAAAGATTAGCCATTTTGATTGATAAAACTTATCTTTCTGGTGTTTCTGGCGCAGTTTCCAGGTTCCCGGAAGCTGACCGTAAAAACCAAAATGAGCCCTTACTACTGCCCACAGATGAGGAAATCCATGCTTTAATCCGAAATAAATTCCTGCAGCACCATCCAGACAAAGCCGGAAGAATATCAGCCATATCAGTCTTGGAAAAGGAAGGTTTTTAAGCATCATTGAAAGATTATTTCTGATGTTCAGGTAAGTCTTTTGAGCACTCTGCTTATTAAGTGTTCCACCACCTATGTGATAGACCCTGGATTTTCCTGTATAAAAGATCTTTTTTCCAGAGTTAATGAGTCTCCAGCATAAATCAATTTCTTCCTGATGGGCAAAAAATCTTTCATCAAAACCATGTTGTTCCCAGAAATCTTTTGAGCGGATAAAAAAGCAGCATCCTGAAGCCCAGAAAATCTCTGTTTCATCATCATATTGGCCTTTATCTTCTTCAAGATCATCAAATACCCTTCCTCTGCAGTAAGGATAACCCAGATTATCAATCAGACCACCTCCGGCACCGGCAAATTCAAAATAGTTTTTGTCACTATAGGATAATATTTTAGGCTGAACAGCTGAAATATCAGAATTCTTTTCCAGGATCTCCAATACAGGTTCTATCCAGTTCTCAGTAACTTCTACATCAGAGTTGAGCAGACAGTAATAGTCATTTTTTATTTCCTTTAAACCCTCATTATAACCTCCTGCAAAACCATGATTTTTATGATTTTTAATGATCTTTACTGTTGGAAAATGAGTAGTTAGAAATTCTACAGAACTGTCTGTCGAAAGGTTATCAATGACGTAAATATCTGCATTTTGAGAAAATTGAACCACATTCGGTAGAAATTTTTCAAGCCAGTTTTTGCCGTTCCAGTTTAAGATAGCAACTGCCAGTTTTTTCTGCATGTATATCTATTTTTTTTCAGAATCAAAAGTTTTGATAGAATCCTGGTATTTCCACTTTCTGTGAGACCAAAGATAATTATCCGGATGTTTGTGTAACGTGTTTTCCAACAATTTATGGAACTTTTTTACCACTTCGTGTTCTACAAACTTTTCATGATCCGGGTATATTCTGTGATAGTTGACCTGATAATAGCCTCGCTTTACCTTCTTCATTTCGCAATAGATAAAAGCAAGATCCATTCTTGTTGCCAGCTTGTCATATCCTACAAAAACAGGAGTCCTTTGATTCAGAAATTCCAATCCATAATTGACATGGGAAGAATGAGGGGTTTGATCTGCTACAAACATGTAGATGGAGTTCCCGTCATTTTTATTTCTGAAAATATTAAGAATCACTTCATTGGCTTCCAGTGCCTCATTACCGAACTTGTTACGCACTTTTCTCATCTGGTTTTCCCAGAAGTCACTATTCACTTTTCTGTAAACCGGATGACAGTGTTCCTGGGGAACAATCTTTGCCAATGCATTAATCCATTCCCAGTTGAAAACATGTCCCGCCAGCAGAATGATATTTTTACCCTCCTTCTGAACTTCATGAAATACATCCTGATTAATGTGCTGCATTCTTACCCTGGCCTCTGTTTCAGAGATGCTGAAAGATTTTATGGTCTCTACAAGATAGTCTGAGAAATTCCGGTAAAACATTTTGCGTATTTTTCCAATCTCCTCTTCAGATTTATCAGGAAAAGAGTTCTTTAGATTTTGAGTAATAACATTCTTTCTGTAACCTACCAGATAATAGTTTAAGAAGAACATAACGTCCGAAAAAATGTATAATACTTTAAGCGGAAGTTTGGAAATGAAATATAATATTTTGATCAGGTAATTCATAAAACACGCAAATTTAGTGATAATAAAATTATGGTTCTATTTTTGCAGATGGATAATATTATTTTTTTATTTTTATGTTATGAAAAAAATAGCAATATTGGCTTTTCTGGGATTAAGTATTTTTGCTTTTTCACAGGATGTAAATAATTTACCGGATAAAGGTAAACGGAAAACAGCTCTTATAGTTCCTACAGAACAAAAAGAACTGGAAGCGAAGAAAAAGGCAGCTGAGGAGAAAGCAAAGCTTCCTAAGCCTTATAATCCTAAAGCTGACGCTCAGGCAGATATTAATAAACTGGTGGCGCAAGCTAAGAAAGAAGGCAAAAATATTATAATTCAGGCAGGAGGAAACTGGTGTATCTGGTGTCTCCGTTTTAATAATTTTGTACAGACTACCCCTGAATTAAAAGAAATTGTAGATAAAAAATATCTATATTATCACCTGAACTATTCTCCGGATAATAAAAATGAAAAAGTTTTTGCTCAATATGATAATCCTGGTGAAAAATTTGGGTACCCGGTATTTATTGTACTTGATAAAAATGGAAAGATGATTAAAGTTCAGCAGAGCGATGTCTTTGAAGATGGAAAAGGATATAGTAAAGAAAAGGTTAAAGATTTTTTCAATACCTGGGCTCCTAAAGGATAAAATTAAAAGAAGCTGTTTCAATAATGAAACAGCTTCTTTATTTTTGACAGACTCTGTGACGATTAAAGTTACGAATGTTTAAAAGTAACTATAAAGATAATTAAGATAATCCTCAAAATATTATAAAAACCTTTTAATCCAGCTTAATTTTTTCTCAGAATAAGGTGGATATTTAATATTAGGTTCGCCCCAGGTTGTTTTTTCCAAAACAGATTTCTGATGTGAAAAAGCTTCAAAACCGAACTTTCCGTGATAATTTCCTATCCCTGAATTTCCCACTCCTCCAAACGGAAGGTTGTCATTACTTAAATGCATCACGGTATCATTGATGCATCCGCCTCCAAAGGAAAGCTTCCTGGTGAACAGCTCTTTTTCTTCTGTATTATTGGTGAAAAGATAGGCAGCAAGAGGTTTTTCCAGTTCGGTAATAGCATTAAGAGCTGAGTTAAAGTTCTGAAAACTGATAACCGGAAGAATAGGGCCAAAAATTTCTTCCTGCATACTATTTTCGTTCCAGTCTATATTATTAAGAATGGTGGGTTCTATATACAGTTTTTCTTCATCGAAATGACCTCCGTAATATATTTTCTCCGGATTGATAAGTTTGATCAGACGCTGAAAATTCCTTCGGTTAATAATTCTTGTATACTGCTCTGAATCCGGTTCGTACTTAAATTCTTTGATATATTTTCTGAGCATTTCCAGAAACTGCTCCTGTACAGATTCTTCAAGGAGCAAATAATCCGGGGCAACACAGGTTTGTCCGGCATTCAGAAACTTTCCCCATACAATTCTTTTGGCGGCAACTTCAAGATTGGCCTCTTTGGTTACAATAGCCGGAGATTTTCCTCCCAATTCAAGGACTACAGGAGTTAAATGCCCGGCAGCAGCTTTATAGATGATCTTTCCAACTTGAGTACTTCCTGTAAAAAATATTTTATCAAACTTTAACTGTAAAAGTGCTGTTGTTTCATCAATACCGCCCTCATATACATACAGATAGTCAGAAGGAAAGTTTTCATTGATGATGGCAGCCATTGCCTTCATCGTATTTTCTGCTATTTCGCTGGGCTTTAAAATACAACAGTTGCCGGCAGCAATGGCCGCAATAAGAGGGGAGAGCGACAGCTGATAAGGATAATTCCAGGCACCTATAACCAATATACATCCCAATGGATCTGAATAGATTCTGCTGCTTCCAAGCTGATTGACAAGATTGGTGCCTGCTTTCTTAGGTTTAGAAAGAGACTTCAGGTTTTTTAAATAATAGTCAATATCCTTTAGTAAAAAAGAGAGCTCTGTAGTAAATGTATCAAATTTAGACTTTCCAAAATCTTTGTGAATAGCTTCATATAGCAAACCTTCATGGGTGATGATAAGATTCCGAAGCTTTTCAAGATACATTTTCCGGAAGGCAATATTCTTGGTTTGCTGTGTTTTAAAAAAATCCTTTTGTCCTAATAAAATCTTTTCAATTTCCATACTATGCTTTGTATTTTAAACGTAGATATTTGTTCAGTATTGTTGTTGAAACAATGAACAATAAACTGGCCAAAGTAGTGTGGGCTAAGCTCTGTTTTTTTACAGCATTACATAATATTTCTCACAGCTATTTTTACGGGGTGGTAAAGCAGTAAAAGAAGGGCTGTTATTAAAGCCAGCCAGAATAATCCGGTAAAAATTTCCATATTGGAAAGAAGGATAGACTGGGCTGTTATTTTTGCTTTAAAAGCTCCTGCAGTTATCGATAGGGATTCATTGACCGGAAGTTTTGAAATTTGAGTTCCGAAAACCTGATTCCATTGGCTGTAAAAGATAGGATTGGTATCAGTAAGGGTAGAGCTGAGCGTATCGGAATGTTTTAACGTTAAAAAGAGCATTAGATTCTGCATTAAAGCATATCCTATAGCTGTTGTCCAGAACCTCGTTGTTGTACCTAAAGCTGTTGCATTGTTTACATATTCTTCCGGCATTCCGGAGATTAAAAAGAAAACCAGAGGGGTAAACAGCAATCCCTGGGCAACTCCCTGAAGAAATAAAGGTGGACAGATAGTGGCAAGGCTAGTATCCGGATAAAAAGTATAGGTAAACCATGCACAATCCACTGCCAACAACATAAATCCTGTAAAGAAAACGATTCGGGACGATACTCCGCGCATCAGGCAGATTCCTGATAAAAATACACCCAATAATGTTCCTGCAACATTCCAGTACTGGATATTGACAATATAATCCCAAGGCCATTTCCAGACCGTTGCCATTATGCTGTATACATTATTTAAGCCTGAACGGATCAAATAAAAAATGAAAAACAGGATCATTCCTGCAATGACATTTTTTGAACTGAAGACTTCAAAATGAAAGAGCGGTCTTTTTGAATTTCTTTGTTTCAACATAAATAATCCTCCGGAAACTAGAAATATGAATAAACACATGATAATGGTATCAGATTCAAACCACATCAGTCTTTTTCCGTAGATAATGGCATAGCCTCCGGATTGCAGACAGACCCACAGTAAAAACCAACTTGGAATATCCAGCTGATATAAAGGCTTTTTAGGGAAAAAGCGGTTTCTGTTGAAAATAGCAATTCCGATGATCAGAACAAAAACATGGAAATAAACCATCATTAAAACCATATGCTGAAAATTATAGTTTTCAATGCTTGATTTTAATAAGGTTGTGGTTACCGTTCCTCCTGTAAGCATAATAGAATACATAAAGAGGTAAGCAAATACTTTGGCATGTTTTGTTTTTAATTCTGCTATGATCAGCGGCAGGAAAATAGCTCCTTCCAATAGTCCGAAAATTCCTTCCAGAAACCGTATCACCAGAATGATATGATAATCATTGGTGACTGATAAAATGTAAAGAATGATTACAGAAATGGAAGACATCAGCAGAACATAATATTTCACACTGAAATAAGCCATAAATCGCTGTAAAACTAAAAGGGTAACCACAAATGTCCCATACATCAAAATCATTAAGTATTGGATGTCGTCTGAATCTACATCCATAAAAGAAGATGTGAAAGCGCTGTTAGAATGTAACAGCGACAACAACATCAGGTGGGGAAACAATGCCAGTACAAGAAGTGGCAGTTTCAGCCATTGTGGTACCCATTTATGATAAACTGTATTATGTTGCATAGTATAGTAGAAACTAAGAAAGATGAACCTGTTTTTAGTTTGAATAAAAAGCGAAAAGACAAAAGAGCAATGGTGTAAAAGTAAAAGGTAAAATGACAAATAGGCCCAGAAAAAATGAGCAGATCTGTAATTTTGCAGTCTTGCCTTTTCGCTAAAAAAAATCTAACATTAATTTGAAAATTTGATGATCTGAAAATAAAAAGAATTATAATTTTACACTCTAATACTCTAATACTCTAATACTCTAATACTCTAATACTCTAATACTCTAATACTCTAATACTCTAATACTCTAATACTCTCAAACACAAAAACTCTCAAACTATATCTTCTTCGCACTTACCAGGACATTCATTCCGGAAAGCAGCTTTTCATTGTCTTTATTGTTGTCTAGAATAATTTTCATGGGAAATCTCTGTTCAATTTTTACAAAGTTTCCGGTAGCATTGTCTGGCTTTACCAGGGAAAATTGAGATCCTGATGCCGGTGAAACAGAAACAACCCTTCCTTTGAATTCAATATCAGGATAGGCATCGGCCGTAATGATCACTTCCTGTTTCTGGTCAATTTGCCCAAGCTGGGTTTCTTTATAGTTGGCAATGATCCACTTTTCCTTGCTTACCATCTGTACCAAAGCCTGGCCCTCCTTGATCAGCTGACCTTCCTGAATTGTTTTTTTACCTACCCATCCGTCATAAGGTGCCGTGATTACCGTGTAGGAGAGAAAAAGCTTAGCGTTGTTCAGATTGGCAGAACTCTGCTGGATCTGGCTTTTGGCTGGAGCAACTTTGGTCTGTTGTTCATTGGCTCCTGCTCTCACAGCATTTTTCTGCTGATCCAATGCCATAAGATTGGCCTTAGCCTGCTCATAAGAAGCCTTTACGTTTTCAAATTCCTGTTCTGTAGCGGCATCTTCTGATAGCAGGTTTTTATATCGTTTATAATCTTGCTCGGTTCTCCAGATATCAATTCTTGCTGAAGCTATTTTGGCATCTATGATTTTGGTATCACTTTCTTTAGTATTTACACCACTTTGAATGGTTGCAATATTTTCAGTAGTGGTATGGAGATTGGCTTCTGCTACCTTTACCTGGTTTACAAATTCCCTGTTATCTATAATAATTAATGTATCACCCTTATGAACAAATTGATTTTCCTTGAACCTGATTATTTTTATAAATCCTGAAACTTTACTGGATACAGGAGTAATATATTGCTCGATTTGAGCATCATTGGTGGTTACATTTTTCCTTGAAAACAGATAAAAACTTACCATTCCTGTAATTCCGCTGATGATCAGGATCCAGGCTAGCAGAGTAATGGTCCTGTTGATTCTTTTTTCCTTTTGTGTCAGTACTTTCTTTGCCATAGTTTTTATAAGTTTCCAATCGTATATTGGAGTTGGTAGTATTTTAATTGTCGGTTAATTTTTACAGAAATAAGATTAGATTCAGCTTCCAGATAGGTGTTGTCGGCATCTATGAGTTCTGTGATCAGGCTTAATTTATTGGCATATTTTGTTCTTACAATACGGTAATTTTCTTTAGCCTGATCAATGGCCTCTTCAGCTATTTTTACTTTCTGGTCGGTTTCTTCAAACTTTTTATAGGCTTCATATACACTGTGCCGGATCTTCTCGTCGTTTTCCTCAATCTGGAGTTTGGCAAGGTCAATATTCTCTTTGGTTTCCTGCATTTTGTATTTATTTTTATACAGATTTTCAATAGGATAGGTAAGGTTCATTCCAATCATTCCCAAACGGTAGGCATAAGGCTCGGGAGGAAAAAACATCATATTCGGATATTTTAAGAAATATTCTCCACCTGCTGTAATTTTAGGTAAATAATTGGCTTTAGTGATCTTCCGGTCGAGTTCTTTTAAAGAAAGATTCTTATGTGTAATGTCTACAGACTCATTTTTATGCAAAGCAGTTTCGGTAAGCTCTTCAACATAGGGAATAGCTACTTTTTCTGAGATCAGGTCCTTTGTGTCTACATGCATTTCCTGGTTTTCCGGAAGAGAAAGTATGGTTTTCAGCTTATGCTCTGCAATCTGAATATCATTATCAAGTTCCGTCCAGCTCATTTTATGGTTGGATAGTTGTAAAGAAGTTCTCAATACTTCATTTACGGTAACTACACCATTGGCCTTTAATGCTTTTACCTGCCTGATATTTACAGAATCCTCTTTCATTTTGTCATTGATAAGACTTTGCTGCTCTTTTAAATGGTGAATCTGTAGAAAAGCGGTAATAATCTCCATAGTAAGCTGTCTTTCATCCAGATGTGTTCTCAAAGCTGAAATTTCAGTATCAATAGCTGCTTTCTTTTCAGTATTTTTTATTTTTCCTCCCATATATACAGGGATTGAAGCTGATAAAGTAAAATCGTACATTCCGTTGATAACATCATATTTTGTAGCTTCATTGAATACGCCATTTTGATGCTGAAAAAGATTGGTCACCTGATTATAGCTGGTGTGAAACTCAATGTCCGGAAGCTTTTCCATTTTAAGATCTTTCTCTTTGGTAACAGACATTTCCTGTTTTAAATGACTTATCAGAATGTTCTTGTTGTTTTTCAGCCCAATGCCTACAGCATCCTGCAAACTGAGATGGCGGTAATCGATCACTTGTGTATGTAAAAGATTGCTTGTCAATAATAAGCACAACGCGATGCATTGATATTTACATGCGTTAAATATCATATTCATAATTTATTTAAAGGATTTTTGCTAAAATGATTTTGATGCAGCAAAGTTACGGCGACAGGCATATGACCCTATTTGTGAAAACAGAAAAAGATTTGTTCATTTACGCCAATTTAATTTTTCTTCTTACCTTTACCTCATGAATGACAGCCATTTTAAGGCAGTAGAAGAAGAAGATGCCGAATTTTACATATATCACGTGCTCACAGGAGATGTCACAACAGAAATACACTATCACAGTTCAGCACAGTTGATCTATGCCGAAGGAGGTATTGTCCATGTTTTTACAGATCAGAAACACTGGTATCTACCGGCAAGGTGTTTTATGTGGATTCCGGCAGGAACCCCGCATTATATTTTTTCAACCAGTCCGAAAGTGGATCTTTATAATTTTTATTTTAAAAAAGAGGTGGATGAAAATGGCCGTTTTAATGAAATTAATATCTATTCCGTTAATAACTTAGCTCGGGAAATGATTTTATATACAAAAGAATGGGATGGGAAAATCACAAAAAATAACGGATCTAAATATAATTTTCTCAAAGCTTTAAAAGGTGTTTTTTTAGAAAAAATGGATGAAAAACTGGCTTTCCCGGTTCAGCATCCTTTTCCTAAAGATGAAACACTGCTGAAAATTGCAAAATACATTCATGCCAATCTTGAAAAACCCCTTACTATTGAATCTACAGCCAAAGAATTCGGAATGAGCACAAGAACCCTTTCTAGGAAATTTAAAGAGATTCTAGGGATGAATTATGTCCGTTTTTTAAGAGCTTTAAGGATCACCCGCTCCCTTGAACTTATGCTGGAAGGAAAATACAATATGTATGAAATAGCGATGATGGTTGGCTACAATAGCTTATCTTCTTTCAGCAATATCTTCAAAAAAATAATAGGGGTACCTCCTACGGAATATCAGCAGAAACTGAGAGGTGACGGGTAAGTAACGTAAAGTGGAAGCATCTTGGATATGAATACATAGAGATTATATCCAGAGCAATAAGGAAATATATATTGCACAAAAAAACCACTTCAGATGAAGTGGTTCAGTATATTTTGAAAACAGCTTATTAAGCTTCTTCTTCAGTTTTAGGAGCTTCCTTCTTTGCAGGAGCCGGAGCTGCTGGAGCAGGAGGAGCGTCAGAAACGATATCGAATTCAAAATTGTATTCAACGTTTCTGTGTAGTCTGATGTTAGCCGTAACTTTACCAGTTCTTTTAATAGTGTTTCCTGGGATTTTGATGTATTTCTTCTCTACAGAAACTCCAGCCTTAGCAAGAGCAGCAGAAAGATCTCCATTATTGATAGATCCGAATAATTTGTCACCAGAACCTACTTTTGCAGGAATAGTAATAGAAGTTTTCTTTAATTGATCTACTACACCGTTAGCAGCAGCAATTAATTTAGCTTCTTCTTCTTTTCTAGCTTCCAAAGTAGCCTCTAGAGCTGCTTTGTTTTTAGGAGTAGCTAAAAGAGCAATTCCTTGAGGAAGTAAGAAGTTTCTGGCATAACCAGGTTTTACACTTACTGTATCAAACTCAAGTCCTAAGTTTTCTACGTCTTTTTTTAGAATGATATCCATTGTTGTTGTCCGTTTTTTAGTTTTAGAGAAAAGAACAAAGAAAAAAGAAAAAAGACTGATGTCTTAGAAATTATTTCTTTCCTTTAATCTAAAAATCGTTAGAATTAATTATTTATTCAGCAACTTAAAAAAAGAGAAAATGACCGAAGCCTTTTCTCTCTCTTCTTGTTTCTTTTGTATCTTACTTTAATAAGTCAGCTACGTAAGGTAATAAAGATAAGTGTCTTGCTCTTTTAATAGCAGCAGAAACTTTTCTTTGATATTTTAAAGAAGTACCAGTGTATCTTCTTGGTAAAATTTTACCTTGCTCGTTAACGAACTGTAATAAGAAATCAGCATCTTTGTAATCAACATGCTTAATTCCGTATTTTTTGAATCTACAATATTTCTTTTCAGATTTTGTATTGATATCAAGCGGAGTAAGGAATTTTACTTCTGATTCTCCTCCAGCTGAGGCTTGTTTAGCCATTTCATCTATTGCCATGTCTTGTCTTTTTAAAAAATAGGGTTAATAATTAAGCTTTAGCTGCTTTTACTTTAGTTCTTCTAGTTACAGCGTACTCAACAGCATGTTTGTCAAGTTTTGTAGTAAGGTAACGGATTACTCTCTCGTCACGCTTAAATGCTAATTCTAAATCAGCTACTACAGTACCTTCTCCTTTGAATTCGATTAAAGTATAGAACCCGTTCTTTTTCAATTGGATAGGGTAAGCTAATTTTTTTAATCCCCAGTTTTCTTTAGCAACGATTTCGCAGTTCTTTTCTTTGATAAGATCTACATACTTGTTCACTGCTTCCTCTACCTGTGACTCAGATAGAACGGGAGTTAAAATGAAAACAGTTTCGTAATTGTTCATAATGTTAAATGAATTTGTTAATTATTTCGAGGTGCAAAATTAGAGAATATATTTATAATATACAATAGTAGTGGTGAAATAATTGAGAATTGAAAGTTGTAATGTGCGGAAAATTGGAATAGAATCTAACCCAAACTAATCCTTTTCTCTGATTTCCGTTAAAAAATTTACCTTCAGTATATCATACAGCGAATGTCTGCTTACCAAAATAGAGGCAATAGAAGATACCATTCCCGCAAGCATTAAATGAAAAATCAATGAATGCCTGTCGGTCATTTCCAGAACAATAATCGCTGAAGTAAACGGAGCTCTTGTAATCCCTGTCAGGAAAGCAACCATTCCGGCGAGAATCACCACATTGGTTTCGTTGGGGGTGAGATGGATAGCTCCCGAGATTACAGAACCTATACTTGCACCTGCGGTGAGAGCAGGTGCGAAAATACCGCCTGCACCTCCTGATGTAAAAGACAGGGCTGGACCAAGCATTCTTAAAATCGGCACATACCAGTCTTCATGTTTATCTTTGGTGAAAAGAACACGCTCCATAATCTCTTTTCCGGAACCCAGAATTTCCCTGTTGATAAAGTAAGCAATAGAGGCAATAACCAGGGCGCAAATGATCAGGAACAGAACAGTGGCTTTATCTGTTTTCAGTTTTTTCTTTTTCCAGCCATTGATTCTGAGCATGATAACGGAAAGCTGGCTTGCCAGAATACCTGCAGTTCCTGCAACAAGTACAATGGGGAACATAATGAGCAAAGAAACATCATGCGTTTTAGGATACCCTAAATAGAGATAAGATCCAGCCAATGTCTGGGCGGTAAGGCCTGCAATAATAACGGCTGTAAATAAAGCCGTTTTAAAATAATTGATATGGGTTTTTGAAAGTTCTTCTACTGCAAATACAATTCCTCCCAACGGAGTATTAAAAGCGGCAGCAAGTCCTGCAGCAGCTCCGGTCATGATCATATTTTTTTTGGAGATCTTTGGCCACCATTCAGGAAGGTATTCATTTACTTTTCTGAAAACAGAACCTGCAATCTGAATTGTAGGACCTTCACGTCCTACAGCACCTCCGCCAATTACTAAAATGACGGAAGATAGAATTTTGAAAAAAATAATTTTAAGACTTAAAAGGCTTCTGATCTTTTTATGTTCCTTCGGATTGGCAAGTTCTACAGCTGCCATTACCTGTGGAATACCACTTCCTTTAGCATTGGGTGCAAATTCCTTTACCAGCCACCAGGAAAGTACAAATCCAGCAGGTGCTATAATAAAGATCATCCATGCATGCCAGTCAAAAATAAGATTCATCAGGTTTTCACCCCATGCAAATATTTTGGCATACAATACAGCAAAAAATCCGGTAATAACAGATCCTATCCAAAAGGGAATGGCTTGAAGCAGATTATATTTTAGCTGCTCATTTCGAATATTGTCAAAAGATTTTTTAACGGATCTCCGTATAAAAGCAAGGATTTTCAGCATTTGTCTATTTTCTGGGATGAAATTACGGTAAAATTTTGAAAATTATATTTCTTCTAAAAATTTTGCGATAGATAGGGTATTATTTACGTTTAATTCTTTTGAAAGCCCCATGCTTAAAATAGTATTTTTAACTTCAAGTCTAAAATCCTTATCGGGAAAAGATTGTATAATTTTCTTGCGTGTCGGGGTTAAAAAATCCATCGTTTTATAGGGATTACTTCCCCAAACATAGAAATTTTTAAAATCCTTATTCTCTTTGAAATGAAGGGGAGGGCTATTGAAAATTCCTGCAATGCTGTCTGCTAATTTTTTTTTATGAATGGAAATGAATTCAAAGTCTTCTTCCAGTTTTTTCAAGCCCCAAATTTCTAATGTATCATCTTTATCGGTAGAGCGGGCTCCCCGAAATGTTGTACCAATTCTATTGATGATAAAAAGATAAAAGGAGTTAGTATTGCTTTTATTAGTGATATAATAGCAGATCTTAGGTGTTTTCAGAAGGTCTGTTTTATCAGAGAGAAATTGATGATAAGGTGAGTTTTCAATTTCTATCACCGAAATATTGTAAATTTCAAACAGTGTATCATACACCTTAAAAATCAAGGTTTCCTCTTCTTTAGAAAAGTCGAATAGTTTCGTAATCAATAATTTTCTGAAATCCAGCTCCATGGTTTGATATATTTGTCTTAAAGATAAAACTATTCTATAGCATAAGAAATTCTTAACATCTATTTTTTTAGTAATAAAATTGAAAAAATCTCACCCGTTACTAAGTGAAATGCTAATGTTTTAGCTCTTGATAACTTAGAGCTTAACTCTCAATCTGATGTCATAAAAACAGGAGCCGTTACAATACAAAGCAGGCTTCCAAAAAATGAAAGCCTGCTGTAGTGTATATTATGATCCGCCCAAGATGACGGCAGCACCTATTCCATAGATCAATAAGAGAATAAGAGTGAAAGTTAAATTAACATTCCTCAGTTTGAGTTTTTCATTGCTCTGAAGAATAGCCATTTCAATAATGATGAAAAGAAGCCATACAGCATGAAATATCATCATAAAGAAAAGATAACCCAGAACGTCCCAGCCTTTAGCTTGAGTCATTGCAATAAAAAAAACAATACTTCCAAAAATAAGCGCTGCAAGACGTATCAGGATATGATTCTTTACGTTTTGGCCGGCAGGCTGAATATTTTTTTCTTCGTCCTGTTTTATTTCAAAAAGTTCCCTGAGTTCACGATTCATTCCTTTTGTTTATTGTATAATTTAACGAAAAACTGCAGAATACCAATAAAACAGATAAGGTTTAAAACACCAAAAACGCGGAACAGTTCCATAGAGTAGAACTCAAAAAAACTGGAAATAAACTGAATAAGATCAATAAGAATAATGAAGCTTAGTGAAATTATTGCAATTAAAGTTGCGTTTTTCATGTAATATCTGTTTGGGTGTTGGTTACACTGTTGTTTTCTGGTTAAATTTCAAAGGAACTATCTTCTGTTTTTAAACCTCAGTATTCAGATCCCAGTTTTCAAGATAATCATGCACATGCTTCAGCATCATTCCTCCTAAAGATCCGTCTACAACTCTGTGGTCATAAGAGTGAGACATGAACATTAAGTTTCTGATCGCAATAACATCTCCGTCTGCTGTTTCAAGAACTGCAGGTTTCTTAACGATAGCTCCAATTGCTAAAATAGCAACCTGAGGCTGAGGAATAATTGGAGTTCCCATAAGGTTTCCAAAGCTTCCTACGTTAGAGATTGTATAGGTTGCCCCTTGTGTATCTTCAGGTCTTAACTTTTTGTTTCTTGCTCTGTAAGCCAGGTCATTGATTGCTTTTGCAAGACCAGAAAGAGATAATTGATCAGCATTTTTAATAACAGGCACAATAAGGTTCCCATCCGGAAGGGCTGTAGCCATACCAATATTGATATTTTTCTTCTTGATGATATTGTCTCCACTGATAGAAACATTGATCATTGGGAAGTCCTGAATTGCTTTTACAATCGCTTTTACGAAAATAGGCATGAAAGTCAGTTTTTCACCTTCACGTTTTTCGAAGATCGCTTTGTTTTTGTTTCTCCATTTTACAACGTTGGTAACGTCTGTTTCTATGAAAGAAGTAACGTGTGGAGCAATATGTTTTGCTTTCACCATGTTTTCAGCGATGATCTTTCTCATTCTGTCCATTGGAATGATCTCATCACCTGCACTTACCGGAACTGTAGCTGCCGGAGCAGATACTGCTGGTTTCTGAGCAGGAGCAGCCTGTACCGGTGCTGCTTGCTGAGCCGGCTGGCTTCCTCTGTTGGCAACATAAGCCAATATATCTTCTTTGGTAATTCTTCCTTCCAAACCGCTTCCTTTGATAGACTTCAGCTCGGTTTCAGAAATGTTTTCCTGTTGTGCAATTGATTTTACAAGTGGAGATAAATAAAGGTCTCCTGAGAATTCTACATTTGAAGCAGCTACAGTTTGTAACGGCTCTTCAATTGTTTTTAATGTTTCAGTATCTGGAGTAGCAGCCGGAGTTTCCGTTTTTACTTCCTCCGATGCAGTACCTTCTCCTTCAATTTCTAAAATAGCAATGGCTTCACCAACTTTGGCAACTTCATCTTTTTGCTTTAAAATTTTCACGATTTTCCCCGAAACTGGTGTCGGAACGTCTGAATCTACTTTATCTGTTGCAATTTCTACTACAGAGTCATCTTCTTTTACGTTATCACCTTCATTGAATAACCAAGTGATAATTGTCGCTTCCATAACCCCTTCTCCCATGGAAGGAAGCAATAATTTGTATTCTGCCATTTTTGATTTTTAGATTTTGACAAATATATAAAAAAAATCGGTTTTTTTATGAAATATATAATTTTAGGAGAATTCAATATAGATATTCTCGCCTACATTCAATCCAAACAGGCTTTTGGCCCCGTTTTTCTTGCTCCCTTTATAGATGGTAAGTTCCAAAAGCTGACTGTCATTGAAGATTGCAGCAGATTGCCCATGGAATTCTGTCTCCCTTTCCCAGTCGGAAACCACTTCCGTATGGCTTGAAAATATTCTTGACAGGGTGAGATTTCTGAATTTTATCGTAAAACTTGTATAGGCTTTGCCGGCACTTTCAAAGAAATCTTTGCTGATATTTGAAATTATATTACCGAAATTATCAATATAAGTAACTTCCCCAATGATCATTCCTTCAGACTCATTAAGAACAGGTCTTGGGAACATCAGCTGTTTGGTGGTTTCTATTTTTCTTCCAATTACTTCCGGCAATCCTCCATTAGCAAGATGTACGGCTGCAGGAACAAAAATATCAGTAGAGGTGAAGTCTATAACATCATCAAAACGGTTATTCAGCGTAATCTCATAGATCGCTTCAGGTTTGATATCAAAAAATATGAGGCTCAAAAGACCGTTGTCTGCTGCCAGAAAGTAAGAGCCGTCAGCTTTGTAAAGAATGTTTTTTCTTGATTTGTTGAAAAAACTGTCTACAGCAAGGATATGTATAGTTCCTTTTGGAAAATATTTATAGGCATTTCTTACAATGTATGAAGTTTGTATAAGATTGAATGCCTGGATTTCGTGGGTTATATCAACAATATTAACCTCAGGGTTTAGAGACAAAATTTTGCCTTTCACAGCCGAAACTCTGTAATCTAAATTTCCGAAATCCGAAGTAAGGGTAATAATTGACATGAGCAATTTTAGAATAGTGAAGTATTGCAAAGTTATTTAAAATAAAAAGAATGCCCGAAAGATTGTTGAAAAGAATTTGATATAAATTTGAAAAAAAGCTTTAATTTTAAAATCTAAAATAAAAATACTGCATGTTTGAATTAACCTATGATTTGGAAGATACTGATGTGAAAATCTTCTATGGAGTTAGTAACCAATATTTCAACTTAATAAAATCAAGCTTCCCCACTCTTAAAATTACTGGAAGAGATCATTTTATCTTTGCGATGGGAAATCAGGAGGTTTTAGACATATTGAAGCAAAAACTGGATGATATCGTCCGTTTTATTTCTAAAAACAATTCAATAGAGCTTAAAGATGTTGAAAATATCCTCAATATTAAAGATGAAAATGAAAAACAACTGATTTTTGATCAGGATATTATTGTAAAAGGAGTCAATGGAAAAATAATAAAGGCAAAAACCACCAATCTTAAAAAACTGGTCAAGGAAACCGAGAAAAAAGATATGGTTTTTGCAATTGGTCCTGCGGGAACCGGAAAAACATATACCAGTGTGGCATTGGCTGCAAGAGCTTTAAGAGATAAAGAGGTGAAAAGAATTGTTCTTACAAGACCTGCCGTAGAAGCAGGGGAGAGCCTTGGATTTTTGCCGGGAGATCTTAAAGAAAAGCTGGATCCTTATTTACAGCCTTTATATGATGCACTCCGTGATATGATTCCCCATGAAAAGCTTGAAGGTTTCATGGAGAAAAAAATAATTGAGGTAGCTCCATTGGCTTTTATGAGAGGGCGTACCCTTGATGAAGCTTTTGTTATCCTTGATGAAGCACAGAATACCACTCATGCCCAGATGAAAATGTTTCTTACCAGAATGGGAATGAATGCTAAGTTTATCATTACCGGGGATCCAAGCCAGATTGACCTTCCAAAAAATCAGCAGTCCGGATTGAAAGAGGCAATGAGAATCTTGGAAGGGGTAAAAGAAATTGGTTTTGTGCATCTTACGGAAGAAGATGTGGTAAGACACCCTGTGGTAAGAAAAATTATCCTGGCATATAATGATGAGGAAAAAAGACTAAGAAATGACTAATTGCATGTAAAAAAGTTTCCATTAACCTTCTATTAACGTTTATTTTATTTCTTAAAATTGGTTTAATAGAAAAAAATAATTAGTTTTGCATTCCTTAAAATTAAAGACTAATTAAAATGAAAAAACTTTTACTTATTGCAGCAGTAGCTGTCATGGGAGCAAATGTAAACGCTCAGGAAACAAAATTCGGTGCTAAAGCCGGATATTCTTTATCAACATTGAAAATGAAGGCTGATGGTCAGTCTGAGAGCTCAGATCCAATGCATACATTCTATGTAGGAGGTTTGGTTGAGCATAAATTCGGAGATAAATTCGGTATTCAGGGGGAGGTTTTGTACTCGCCGCTTGGAGGTAAAGTAGATGAGACAGGTGCATTCGAAGGAGATTTCGACGGAAATGTACGTGTAAAAGCAAAAACGACCTTCGGTACTCTATTGATTCCTGTTTCTGCTAAATATTTTATTACTGAAAATTTAGCTGTTTCTGCTGGTGCCAGCTTTGGTATTATCCTTACTGCCAATGCAAAATATGAAGTAACAGGGGGTGCGGAGATTCCAGGAGAACTGGCTGCTGAATTTGGTTTAGGAGATAAAGTAGATATCAAAGACCAGGTAAATACTTTGAATATCGCTCCTTTCATCGGTGCAGAATATGCTTTGGAAAACGGGTTATTCTTTGATGCAAGATATAACTACGGTGTTTCTAACCTGGCGAAAGATTCAGGAGACGGAAAATTAACGAACAGCTTCTTACAAGTTGGTGTTGGCTTCAAATTCGGAGGAAACTAATTATTTAAGATTTTAACTTAATCAGTATATAAAGCAGAACAAATTTGTTCTGCTTTTTTAATTTGAATGATATCATTCTTAAGATTTTAATTTTATCATAAATAATTAGTATTTTTGCACAATAATTCAAACGCTAGTCAAATAAATGAAAAAGCTATTATTAATTGGTGCTTTTGCACTTTTAGGAGGTGCTGTTCAGGCACAGGAAGGTTTTAAACTAGGTGGACATATTGGTGTTCCTGTATCCGATGCAAGTGATATTTCGTCATTTACATTAGGTGTAGATGCTGCTTATATGTGGAATATTACAAAAGGCCTTGACCTGGGAGTTACAACAGGATATTCCCATTTCTTTGGAAAAGACAATTTTGATGACTTCGGATTTATTCCGGTAGCTGTATCCGGTAAGTATAAATTTTCCGGTGCTCCTGTTTTTGTAGGGTTAGACCTTGGATATGGTATTTCTACAAAAGACGGTATGGACGGAGGTTTCTATGTACAGCCGAAATTCGGGTACCAGATGTCTAAAGGAGAATTGTACCTGGGATATCAGTCAATAAGCAACAGTAGAAAAGTAGGCTGGGGTTCTTATAGCTGGAATGTAGGGGCTGTTAACCTTGGATATAACTTCTTTTTGAAATAAGAAGGTTTAAAAATAGTATACTAAACTCTGGCCAAAAGCCGGAGTTTCTTATTTCTGATCATCAAGCAAGTTTCTAATGTTCCGGAAGACTCTGATAATTTAGGATATTCTTAAAGTTCTATTAAACTTACTTTCTGATGGTTATTGTGAATTTTTTAATCTAATTTTCAAAAAGAAGGGTTGAGTTTTTATAAAGATTTATAAACAATTGTTTAATTTTTAAGAGTTAATTAATTATATGTTAATATTTTACGTTATTAATTTTAACAAAAATTCTTAGAGGGGTAGTATTTTTGACAAAATTAACAAATTAAAAAGAACAAAGATACTGGACTCTAATTGAAGAATTGTAATTTTTTTATTCATAATATTGTGAAAAAGTCAAAGCTGTTCACCTGATATAATTTATGTTTACAAAAGGTTAATAATTAACAATGATATTAATCACGTTAACAAATTTTAATATTCGTGGAGGTCACTGTAAATTTGCCCTCAGAAAGTATTAAAATTTTTTAAAATGAAAAAAATATTATTAGCGGGTGCTGTTGCACTTTTTGGTTTATCAAACGCTCAGATTGCTAAAGGAACTGCATATTTATCAGGACAAGTAGGTTATTCTCAAAACGAAAATAACAATACAGATACAAAAGTTGAGAGCTACAAAGTTCTTCCAACGGTAGGTTATTTCGTAGATACTAACTTAGCAGTAGGTTTAGGTTTAGGTTACCAAAATGATAACACAAAAACTGTTTCTACAATTGGTGCAACTACTGTAGATGCAAAAGAAACTGTTTCTGGATTTGTTGTAGCTCCATTCGTAAGAAAATACTGGACTGTTGGTGAAAAATTATATATCTTCGGTCAATTAGAAGTACCAATGGTATTCGGTCAAAACAAAGATGAGGCTACTTCTACAACTACAGTTGGAGGAACTACTACTTCTTCATCTACTTCTACTAAAAACAACTTCACTTCTATCGGAGTTAACGTTAAGCCAGGTTTAGATTATTTCTTAAACAAAAACTGGTCTATCGAAGCTACTATCGGTGAATTCGGATACAATACTTCTAAAGTAGATGTTGACGGAGCTAAGAGAGTAAACGATTATAAATTCGGATTGAATTTATCTTCTGTAACTTTCGGAGTTAAGTATGTATTTGCAAAATAATAAACAAAGCATATAGCAATGAAGCCCTGAGAATTTCTTGGGGCTTTTTTTACTCTTAAAAAATAATAATCATGAAAAAACTATTAGTGGCAGGAGCTGTAGCTTTTTTCGGTTTGTCAGAAATTACACTCGTATAGGGGTTACTATCAAGCCCGGTTTAGATTATTTCCTAACAAAAACTGGAGTATTGAAGCTACTTTGGGAGAGTTTGGATATAATACGTACAAAGGTGACTATGAGGGAGCGGAAAGAAAGAATAATTACAAATTCGGACTGGATTTATCTTCCGTGACTTTTGGGGTTAAATATGTTTTTGCAAAATAAAAACAAAACAATATAAGTAAAGCCGGAAAAGTTTATTTTTAAAGCTTTATTTCAAATAAAAATTAAATATAATAATCATGAAAAAAATTCTTTTAGTATCAGCGCTTGCACTGGTTGCAGGGTTGAATGCACAAACAAAATTCGGGGTAAAAGCCGGTTATGCATTATCAAAATTAAATTCCAATGAAGATCCTGAATTTGAAGGAGTAAGTGGAAGCTTAAAGTCTAAATCCGGATTTTATGTGGGAGCTTTGGTGGAGCATAAATTCAACGGAAAATTTGCTGTTCAGGGAGAGGTTGAATATGCTAATTTGGGTGGGAAAGCAGAAGTAGGTTTTCCTTCCAATATTAAAGTGACTGAAAAGCTTAACTTTAACAGGATTTTAATTCCTGTATCCGCAAGATATTATGCAACACCAGAATTGGGAATCTATGCAGGTCCGTATGTAAGCTTTAAAACAAATACGACAGCCAAAATAGAAGTAAGTGGAGCTATGGCAGATCCAAGAGCCATCAGAGAAGGAGAGGAGTTCCTTGAAAGGGCTTTTAATGATAATTTGAAGTCTACGGATTTCGGTTTGTTCTTTGGAGCAGATTATAACGTTTATAAAGGTTTATTTGTAGATGCACGTTATAGTTTCGGACTTACTAATATGATTAAAAATCCTGTTAACGATGAAAAATTGAAGATGAATTTCTTCCAGATCGGATTAGGATATAAGTTTAAATAATCAGATTTAGATAAAACAAAAACTCTCAGAAGAAATTCTGAGAGTTTTTTATGAATATTGTTGTTGTCTGAATTACTTTCCAAGCATACCACCCATTCCCGGCATATTTGGCATTTTGCTCATCATCTGCATCATTTGCTTTCCTTGAGGGCCCTGCATCATCTTCATCATTTTGCCCATCTGATCGAATTGTTTCATCAGCTGATTCACATCTTCGATTTTTCTTCCTGCTCCTTTAGCAATTCTGCTCTTTCTTTGCGTATTGATGATAGAAGGTCTTCTTCTTTCGTCAGGAGTCATAGAATAGATGATAGCTTCAATATGCTTGAAGGCATCATCGCTGATTTCTACATCTTTTATTGCTTTTCCAACTCCAGGAATCATTCCCATCAAATCCTTCATATTACCCATCTTCTTGATCTGGTTGATTTGTTTAAGGAAGTCATCGAAACCAAACTCATTTTTAGCAATTTTTTTGTGAAGTTTCTTAGCTTCTTCTTCGTCAAACTGCTCCTGAGCTCTTTCTACCAAGGAAACAACGTCTCCCATTCCCAGGATTCTGTCTGCCATCCTTTCAGGGTAGAAAAGATCTAAAGCTTCCATTTTTTCTCCTGTAGAAATAAATTTGATTGGTTTCTCTACTACAGAACGGATGGTTAATGCAGCACCCCCTCTTGTATCACCATCTAATTTGGTAAGCACAACTCCGTCAAAATTTAAAGCTTCGTTGAATGCTTTTGCTGTGTTTACAGCATCCTGACCTGTCATAGAGTCTACTACGAAAAGCGTTTCCTGCGGCTTAATGAAATAATGTACAGATTTGATCTCGTTCATCATCTGCTCATCAATCGCTAAACGACCTGCAGTATCCACAATGACCACATCGTGGTTGTTGGCTTTTGCAAAATTGATTGCATTCTCAGCAATCGTAGACGGGTTGGTAGAACCTTCTTCAGTGAAAACCGGAACATTAATCTGTCCTCCTAAGACTTTTAGCTGATCAATAGCAGCAGGACGGTAAACGTCACAAGCTACCAATAAAGGTTTTTTATTTCTTTTTGTCTGTAAATAATTAGCCAGCTTTCCTGAGAACGTAGTCTTACCGGAACCCTGAAGACCGGCAATAAGAATTACAGCAGGTTTTCCTGAAAGATTGATTCCTTCCTGAGAACCTCCCATAAGATCTACCAATTCATCATGAACAATTTTGGTCATCAACTGTCCCGGAGTAAGAGAAGTAAGTACATTTTCTCCTAATGCCTTATCCTGAACTCTCTTAGTAAGATCTTTTGCTACTTTATAGTTAACGTCAGCATCCACCAATGCTCTACGGATTTCCTTTACGGTTTCCGCTACATTGATTTCGGTAATTTTTCCACGTCCGGAAATATTATGTAATGCCTTGTCTAATTTATCCTGTAAACTATTAAACATATGTATTGTAAATTATAGGTTTGCAAAAATAAGGAATTTTTAAGAAACCTGAGTATGATAGACTTAATATTATAAGGATTTGATTGAAGTTGGAGGTAGGAGAAGAAAGTTTTTGAAGCCGATAAAACTAAATAAGACTCTTTAATAAGATATTTTTTAAGTTAAGAATTATAAGATCATTTTTAATGAAATAAATTAAAATTGTAACTCTATGCAATAGCACTCCCATCTTCCAACTCCCTACCTTATATAAAGAATTGTTTTGTTTCAAAAATTATAATCTTATTTTTGCAGCATGAATTTTCTGGATTGTTTTATTATTGTATTATTAATAGCATTGCTTAATATAATAGTATATATAATATTTAAAAAATATTTGTATGGTAAGGAGGATGCAGGAATGAAATTTCTTGTTATTAATATTTGTAAAGATATTATTTGGCTTACCATTTCTTTAATATTAATAGATAAGACAAAGACTAATTTTCTCTTTATAGTGATCTGTTTTATTATTGCATCGTTCCTTATTTATATACCTATAATAAAACTCATTAATAAGTCTTGATTTTTTTGATGATAAAAATCAATTTTTAATATTGGTAAAGTTTAATAAAATCGATATATTTGCACACGATTAAAAAAGAGATATGAACAGAAAAATTTCTTCATTATTTTTCGCATTTTTATTTGTGTTTATAAGCAGTTTAGCTTCTGCTCAACACGAATCTGATGGAGAGAAATCAGCGGAAAAAGTAGAGAACAAAGAAGCGAAAGAAGGCTTCAATGCGACCACAATGATCATGGAGCACATTGGTGATTCTAATGAATGGCATTTATGGACTACAAAAGACGACAGTGGTGAAGAACATCACGTTTCTATCCCTTTGCCTATTATCATTAAAGATAATGAAGGATGGCATACTTTTCTTTCCAGTAGTATAGCACACGGGCACGAGCATGATGGTTATACTTTAGAACATGGACAGGTAGTTTCTACTAAAGGTGTTGAAAAAGCTACTTTGTTTTCGATCATTAGTGGAAAGCAAAAACCAAACGAAGTGTTTTTTGATCTTTCAATAACGAAAAACGCAGCTTCAATGTTCTTGTCAGTAATTTTTATGGCCATAGTGTTCATTGGAATGGCAAGAAATTACAAGAAATCTCAACTTCCAAAAGGTATTGGACGATTAATGGAGCCGGTGATTGTATTTATCAGAGATGAAGTGGCTATTCCAAATATAGGATCTGTTAAGTATAAAAGATATATGCCTTATTTATTAACTGCATTTTTCTTTATATGGATTAATAACTTGTTTGGATTGATTCCTTTCTTTCCTTTCGGAGCAAATCTTACTGGTAACATTGCAATCACAGCAGTATTAGCTGTTATTACATTGTTGATTACATTGTTCAGTGCAAATAAAGATTATTGGAAACATATCTTTATGCCACCAGTTCCAATCTTATTGTATCCAATTATGGTTCCAATTGAGATTATCGGAATCTTTACAAAGCCTTTTGCTTTAATGATGCGACTTTTTGCTAATGTTACAGCAGGACACATCATGATCTTAGCGATCGTTTCATTGATCTTCATTTTCAAATCTCCATTCTTAGGATTTGCATCTGTGCCATTGGCGTTATTTGTTTCAGTATTGGAATTATTGGTAGCAGCATTACAGGCGTATATCTTTACTGTATTATCTGCTTTATTTATCGGAATTGCAGTTGCGGAACACGAGCATGAACATGGTCACGAAGAGCACGCTCACTAATTAAAAGAAAAGAATTTTAAAATAATTTTTAACTAATATAATTTATTTATTATGGATTTATCAACAGGAGCAGGATTAATTTACGTAGGTATCGGTTTAGCAGTACTAGGAGTAGGTCTTGGTATCGGTAAAATCGGTGGTCACGCAATGGATGCTATCGCTAGACAACCAGAACAAGCTGGTAAGATTCAAGGAGCAATGCTTATCGCTGCTGGTCTTATTGAAGGTGCTGGTCTTATCGCGATCATCTTTGGTGCTTTCATCAAGTAATCTATCCTCAAAAAACATTCTTAGCAGCAAAGCGGTTGGCTGCTGCTAAGAATTTTTTAAAAAACAATCCATAAAATAACATTTAAAAAAGAATTTACAGATATGGGAATTATAGAACCTGGAATTGGACTTTTATTTTGGATGACGCTTACTTTTGTTATCCTATTGTTTCTTCTTGCTAAATTCGCTTGGAAACCAATTGTAAATGCTGTTAATGAAAGAGAAACTTCTATCGTTGATGCATTAAACCAAGCTAAATTGGCAAAAAAAGAGATGGAAGAGCTAAAAGCTGACAACGAAAGAATCATTCGTGAAGCTAAGATCGAAAGAGATGCTATCCTTAAAGAAGCTAGAGAGATTAAGGACAGAATCGTGGGAGAAGCTAAAGATGCTGCAAAATCTGAAGGAGATAAATTAATCGAAGCTGCTAAGCAAACTATCAACGCTGAGAAAAACGCAGCTATGGCAGATATCAAAAATCAAATTGGTACTTTATCTGTAAACATTGCCGAGTCTATCTTGAAACAAAAATTAGACAACAGCGAAGCTCAAAACGAATTAGTTCAAAATTATTTAAACAAATCTAACCTTAACTAATAATGCTTACATCTAAAGTAGCTAAAAGATACGCACAAGGTTTGCTTGACTTCACCAATGAATCAGGCCAAACGGCTACTGTATTTTCTGAAATGAAAGATGTAGTGAAGATCATGATTGAATCTCAGGATTTAAACAAATTCTTCCTTACCCCTTACATTGATGCAAAAAAGAAAATAGAGGTAGCAGACCAGATTTTTAAAGATTTTTCAGTTTCTTCACTGAACCTGATCAGACTAGTGATCAAACACGGACGTGAAAACCAACTGAGAAATATCGCTCAGGAGTTCATCAATAAAGTAGAAGATATCAACGGAGTACAGAGAATCACTCTTACTACAGCGACACAGCTTTCTAAAGAGAACCTTGATCAGATTTTAAGATCTACCAACCTGGTAAAAGCAGATTCAAATTTTGATATCAACTTACATGTAAAACCTGAAATTCTTGGGGGATATATTCTAAGAGTAGGTGACCAGCAGGTAGACGCGTCTGTAAAGGCTAAACTGAACCAAGTTAAAAAAGATTTTCAATTAAATTAAGAAAAACAACCATACAATGGCAGAAATAAATCCGGCAGAAGTATCTGCGATCTTAAAACAGCAATTGGCCAACTTCGATACTCAATCCAACGTTGAGGAAGTAGGTACAGTTTTAACCATCGGTGATGGTATTGCTCGTGTATACGGGTTAGAAAACGTACAATACGGAGAGTTGGTGAAATTTTCTAGTGATGTAGAAGGTATTGTACTTAACCTTGAAGAAGACAACGTAGGTGTTGCTTTACTAGGTGAAAGTAAATTAGTAAAAGAAGGTGATACAGTAAAAAGAACAAACAGAATCTCTTCTATCAAAGTAGGAGAAGGAATGTTAGGTAGAGTAGTAGATACTCTTGGTAACCCTATCGATGGTAAAGGTCCTATTTCTGGGGAATTATACGAAATGCCATTAGAAAGAAAAGCTCCTGGAGTTATCTTCAGACAGCCGGTAACTGAGCCTTTACAGACAGGTATCGTTGCGATTGACTCTATGATTCCTGTAGGAAGAGGTCAGAGAGAGCTTATCATTGGTGACAGACAGACGGGTAAAACTACTGTTGCAATCGATACGATCATCAACCAGAAAGAATTTTTTGAAGCTGGTAATCCAGTATATTGTATATATGTTGCTATCGGTCAGAAAGCATCTACAGTAGCACAAATCGTTAAAACTCTTGCTGATAAAGGAGCTTTAGCTTATACTGTAGTAGTTGCTGCCAACGCATCAGACCCGGTTCCAATGCAGGTATATTCTGCAATGGCAGGTGCTGCTATCGGTGAATTCTTCAGAGACACTGGTAGACCTGCATTGATCGTTTATGATGATTTATCTAAACAAGCTGTTGCATACCGTGAGCTTTCTCTACTTTTAAGAAGACCACCGGGCCGTGAAGCTTACCCTGGAGACGTTTTCTATCTTCACTCAAGACTATTGGAAAGAGCGGCAAAAGTAATTGCTGATGACAACATCGCTAAGCAAATGAACGACTTGCCAGAATCTCTTAGACCAATCGTGAAAGGTGGAGGTTCATTAACTGCCCTTCCAATCATTGAAACTCAAGCGGGTGACGTTTCTGCATATATTCCTACCAATGTAATCTCTATTACAGACGGACAGATCTTCTTGGAGTCTGATCTGTTCAACTCTGGGGTTCGTCCTGCAATCAACGTAGGGATCTCTGTATCGAGAGTAGGAGGTAATGCTCAGATCAAATCAATGAAAAAAGTTTCTGGTACATTGAAGTTAGACCAGGCTCAATATAAAGAATTAGAAGCGTTTGCTAAATTCGGTTCTGACCTTGATGCTTCTACTTTAGCAGTTATCTCTAAAGGAGAAAGAAACGTTGAGATCCTTAAGCAGCCGGTAAACTCTCCACTTCCGGTAGATAGCCAGGTGGCTATGATCTATGCTGGAACTGAGAACTTATTAAGAAACGTTCCTATCAGAAAAGTAAAAGAATTCCAAATTGAATATATCGAATTCCTAAGATCTAAGCACCCTGATACAATGGCTGCAATTAAGGCTGGGAAAATTGATAACGATATTACAAACGTTCTTAAGCAGGCAGCTAACGATTTAGCTTCTAAATATAACTAAAATTAGTTGATGGTTGTTGGTTGATAGTTTATAGAGTTTTCTAAAACTATCAACCGACAACTGACAACCAACAACTAACTCAAATTAATGGCAAACTTAAAAGAAATACGAGGCAGAATTACGTCAATTTCATCTACGATGCAAATTACCCGTGCTATGAAGATGGTTTCCGCAGCGAAACTTAAAAAAGCACAGGACGCAATCGTTATGTTAAGACCATATTCTGAAAAATTACAGGAACTTATCCAGAATGTAAATTCTAGCTCTGATCCTGACCAGATTTCTGTATATGCTCAGAAAAGAGAGGTTAAAAGAATACTTTTCATCGCTGTTACTTCAAACAGAGGTCTTGCGGGAGCTTTCAACTCTTCTATTGTTAAGGAGCTTAACCTTCAGTTTCAGAACAATTCTCAGTATGAGATTGAAGTTCTTCCTGTAGGTAAAAAAGCATATGATGCTGTAAGAAGAAACCGCTCAGTATATACTAATGCAAGTTCTGTTTATGATAATCTGAATTTTGATGTGGTTGCTAATGTTACAGAAGGAGTAATGAGCAGCTTCAGAGAAGGGAAATTTGACGAAGTCTATGTTATTTACAACAAATTCGTTAATGCCGCTACTCAGGAAGTGACTACAGAAAAGGTTCTTCCTATCTCAATGCCTGAAAGTATAGAAGGAGAAGTAGAAACAGATTATATCTTTGAACCTAACAGAGCTGAAATTCTTGATAATTTGATTCCGAAATCTATTAAAACTCAGATTTTTAAAGCAATCTTGGATTCAGTAGCTTCAGAACACGGAGCGAGAATGACAGCAATGCACAAAGCTACAGATAATGCCGAAGCTTTGAGAAATGATCTTAAGATCTTCTACAACAAAGCAAGACAGGCTGCAATTACAAACGAAATCCTGGAGATCGTTTCAGGAGCAGAAGCTTTGAAAAATTCATAAAGAATTATTTTAACATAATATTAAGCATCGATAGGATCGATGCTTTTTTTTGTTATTTATATTTTGTATATCTTTGTAGTCAATTAAATTTATACACTTTCTAAATGGACTCGGACATAGTCAGGCTTTTGCTGGCCTTATTTCTCGTATTACTAAATGGCTTTTTCGTAGCCGCAGAATTTTCAATTGTTAAAGTTCGTTACTCACAAATCCAAATAAAAGCCGCAGAAGGTAATTCTATGGCAAAGCAGGCGGAACATATCATCAAACATCTGGATGAATATCTTTCTGCCACACAATTAGGTATTACATTGGCGTCCCTGGCTTTAGGATGGGTAGGGGAAAGCGCATTGCATCATATCATTGAAAATATTTTTCACTCACTCAGCATCAATATGAGCCAGGCCACCATCACTTCAGTGGCATTGGTAATCAGTTTTGTGTTTATTACCATTATGCATATTGTTTTCGGTGAGCTTATACCCAAGTCAATTGCAATCAGAAAATCAGAAGCTACAACAATGGCAACAGCCGTTCCACTGAGAGTTTTCTATACGGTTTTCAAACCGTTTATCTGGTTGATGAACCTTATGTCGAATACATTCTTAAGACTCGTAAAAATTCATCCTGCTTCTGAACAGGAGATTCACTCTACAGAAGAACTCCAGCTTTTGGTAAAACAAAGTGCAGATAGTGGAGAAATTGAAGAAGAAAACTATGAGATCATTAAAAACGCCTTTGATTTCACAGATCATTCCGCCAAGCAGATCATGGTTCCGAGACAGAATATTACTTCAATTGATTTTGAAGAAGATATTAATGAAATGATCAATAAGATCATGGATAGTGGGTATTCGCGTATCCCTGTATATATAGACTCCATTGATAATGTAATCGGAATTTTCTATACCAAGGAAATTATCAGGGAATTTGTTAAAAGAAAGGGAGATCTTGACCATGAAGACCTTAGGGATCTGATGCGTGATGCATTTTTCGTGGTGGAAAGTAAAAAAGTTTCAGATTTGTTGAAGATTTTCCAGCAGAAAAAACAGCACCTTGCCATTGTTATCGATGAATTCGGAGGAACAGAAGGGATTATTACCCTTGAAGATATTTTGGAAGAGCTGGTAGGGGAAATTCAGGATGAAGAAGATGACGAAGAAAAAATTGTTGATAAAATAGCAGATAATACCTATTGGGTACAGGCTACACAGCCTTTAGACGAAATCAATGAGTTCCTTCCTAAAAAGCTTCCTCTTTCTGAAGAAAGCGAGTATAACTCATTAGCAGGATTTATTCTTAATGCACTGGCAGAGATTCCCGAAGAGAACCAGGAATTTGACCTTGAAAACTACCATTTCAAAATTTTGAAAATGAATAACAAGAGCGTAGAACTTGTTGAGTTGGTATATCAGGAGCCCAATGCTTTAGATAATTTAGCAGATAAAATCGGAGAAGTTTAAAAAATAGGTTAAAAATGAATTTTTATAATAGCATAAAAGACTATGAAAATCCAAAACGTCAATATGAAGAAGAAGTTCTCGTTCTGGATGATACGGACGATGTGTATAAACTGGTGCTGCATAATGATGACATTCATACATTTGATTATGTGATAGACAGTCTTATTGAAGTATGCAAGCATACCCTGGAGCAGGCAGAGCAATGCACAATGCTTGTTCATTATAAGGGCAAATGCACCGTAAAAACAGGCTCAATGGATGTTTTGAAGCCTATGCATGAAAAATTAATTTCAAGAGAATTAACAAGCGAAATAGTATAAAAATAAAAACCGGTAATCAATTTACCGGTTTTTTTATTAAATCCGGAGATGAAACCCCAGAAATAAACGTTACATAGCAAGGATAACGGGCTTCCCGGAAAATTTTTCAATTTTTTATCCTTTAATCTTTTAATTTCTCAATATTCTTACATTGCTACATTTTATCTAAAACAGTATATTTGTACCAACTATAAAGAAACAAAAAAGAATGCTTGTAATAGGAATTGCCGGTGGTACGGGATCCGGCAAAACTACAGTTGTTGATAAAATACTTCAACAGCTTGATATTGAGGGAATGAATATCCTCTCTCAGGATAATTATTATCATGATAACCAAAATCTAACCTTGACAGAAAGAGAGGCTCTCAATTATGACCATCCGAAGTCCATCGATTTTGAACTGTTGATAAAACATGTTAAAGCTTTAAAAAATAATGAGTCTATTGAACAGCCCATTTATAGCTTTGTAACGCATTCCAGAACAGGAGATCATGTCACTGTAGAACCTAAAAACGTATTGGTAGTAGAAGGAATTTTAGTTCTTACCAACAAAGAATTGTTGAAAGAATTTGATTTGAAGGTATTTGTTCATGCAGATTCTGATGAAAGATTAATCAGGAGGATCAGAAGAGATACCCAGGAAAGGGGAAGAGACCTTGGTGAAGTATTACACCGTTATCAGACTACCCTGAAACCAATGCATCAGGAATTCATCGAGCCATCTAAGAATGATGCCGATCTTATTATCCCAAATATGAAACAGAATTCCGTAGCGATTGATTTTTTAACTACTGTTATTAAAAACTCGTTGAGAAAACATTAAAAAAATGGAAGAAAACAACCTTATCAAAGACATTCAGCCGAAATCAGAAACATTGAAGCTGATCCAGAAGTATATTCTGAATAAATATACCATTACAATCTGTATGTTTTTGGTATGGATGGTTTTCTTTGATAAAACCTCATTTCTCGTAATTAACGAACTGAATGGTGAGATCAGTAAATATGAAGATCAGCTGGAGTATTATAAAAAAGAATACGAAAAGAATGATGCTTTCTATAAAAAACTGATGAACAATAAGTCGGAAAAGGAGAAATATGCACGGGAAAATTATTTTATGAAAAAACCGAATGAAGAGATCTTCATTTTGGTTGTTGATAGCACAAAAGTCGCCAAGAAATAATAAAGTTGAACAGGATAAGGCAACACTCAATTCGCTGTGCTTTTCGATTTTTAAATTGAAATTCGCTAGCGAAGCAATGTTCACTATTGGCAGTTCACATCACAAATAAACAAAACTAATGTCAAATAACATACTTCCAAACTGGGAAAACCTGGTAAAAAAGCAACTTAAAACAGAGGATATTTACCCTGTTTTAGAAAAGGAGAATCTGGAAGGGATAGAAGTGAAGCCCTTTTATACAGAAGTTCAGAATCCTCTGGTAAACCTGCCAAAAGTTGAAGAAAGTACCCATCTGGTAGCTTCTTACCACGAAAGCCTGGAAGACGAAGTATTTGCATTTTTATTAGACCGGAATGTAGAAAATCTGGAAGAGAAAACAATTTTTGTTAATAATAAAGAACTTGCCGGCCATATCAGTCCAAAAGAAGAAGATCAATATTTTTCCCTGATTGATGTTTTTAATGAAAAAGATGGAATTATTGATGATCAGCTGGCAAAAGAACTGTTGGCCAAAGATTTTAAAAGAAACATCTGTGTTGATATCTCCCTACACCAGAACGCCGGAGCAGCCATCTATCAACAGCTTGGTATTGCCTTGGCCAAGGCTAAAGAGCTTATTGAGAGTTATGGTCCTGAAATTGTAGGGAAACTGATTTTCAGATTGGCTGTAGGAGGGAATTACTTCTTTGAAATGGCTAAACTGAGAGCTTTTAAAATTATTTTCAATCAACTTTCCAAAGAATATGGCTTAGATGAAGTTCCTTATATTTTTGCAGAGACTTCTTTAAGAAATAAAGCCGTTTCAGATAATGAAAATAACCTGATCCGTTCTACGCTTGAGCTTGCTTCAGCGATGATTGGTGGGGCAGATGCTGTTTTTACCAATAATTACCTTGTAGAAAAAAGCACTGAAAATTCAGAAGAGATTTCTTTTAAACAACAAATCGTTCTGGCCTATGAAAGTATTATCAATGTATTTGAAGATGCTTCCAACGGAAGTTATTACATAGAAGACATTACCAGACAACTGGCAGAGAAAGCCTGGGATCTTTTTGTTGAAATGGAGGATGCGGGAGGCTATCTGGAGCTTTTAAAACAGGGAGTGGTTCAGAAGAAGATCTATGACCATGCAGTTAAAGAGCAGCAATGGGTTGAAGAAGGAAAAATAAAACTGATTGGCGTTAATTTATATCCCAAATTAGACGTTAAAAAGTCCATTGAGGAGCTATACAGTGAAAAAGAAATAAAGGCAGTCCGTTGGGCAGAAATGTTTGAATAAACTTTAAACTGTTCCCACAGATTACTCAGATATCACAGATTCTGAGTTAAAAAAAATAATTATAGCAAATGAATGAAAATGAAATAGCTTTTATATAAGAAAGTCTATATTTTCTGTATACAATGAATTAGGACCTGGTTTATTGGAGAAAGTTTATGAAAAGATGCTAGCTTTTGATTTGCGAAATAATGGTTTGAATATTCAAACCCAGGTTCCTGTCCCTATAGAATTTAAAGGTATTTCTATTGATTCAAGCTTTATTGCAGATATAATCGTAGAAAATAAAAGTTATTATTGAGATAAAATCAATTCCGGAAATAAGTAATGTCCATCATAAGCAATTGTTAGCCTACTTAAAGCTAACAAAATTGAAATTAGGTATATTGGTGAACTTCAATACTGATTATATTGATAAAAGTATCATTCGAAAAATAAACGGAAATATTAATTAGATATCATCTGTGAAATTTGTGGAATCTGTGGGAAATAAATTATTAAATCAAGAAGTTCAAAAGTACATTAATGCCAATCTGCATACAGATCTACATGCATTGCTGTTAAAAAAAGCTCCATTTCCTGAGGTTTCTATGCAGGAAATCGTACAGCAGATCAAAGGAAGACAGGTGGCAGAGAAAAAGTTTCCTTTTCTCTTAAAAGAAGGCATTATTTTTCCGCCACAGCTCAATTTAGAGCAGTCATCATCCGAAAAAACAGCCCTTTATAAATCGGAAATTATAAAAGGGAAAAAGTTTATAGATCTTACCAGCGGCTTTGGAATCGACGCGTACTATTTGTCTCAAAATTTTGATGACATTACCATAGTGGAACAAAATGCTGAGCTTCTGAAAATTGTGGAGCATAACTGGAATGTTATAGGCAAAAAAGCAAAATTTGTCAATCAGAAACTGGAAGATTTCTTAATTGAGAGTAAGGAGCATTTTGATACCATTTATTTAGATCCGGCCAGAAGAGATCATCAAAAGAATAAAGTTTTTCTTTTGGAGGATTTATCTCCCAATATCCTTGAAATTCAGGAGAAATTATTATCTATTTCTAACCAGGTGATCATTAAACTTTCCCCTTTGATTGATCTGAAATACCTTATTTCTGTTGTACCGGATATTTTCAGGATTGATATTGTTGCTGTGAAAAACGACGTAAAGGAAATTGTCATATTTCTGTCAAATAAAAAAGTAAACGAAATTATATGCTGTTGTGTGAATCTTGAAAGTGGAGAATCACCTTTTAATTTTATGTTTCGGGAAGAAGAAAATGCCCGTTCAGAATATTCTGAACCCGAAAAGTTTATTTATATTCCCAATAATTCCATTTTAAAAGCAGGAATCTTTAATTTGATCTCAGAAAAATTTGGACTTAAAAAGCTTCATCCTAATACCCATATTTATACTTCAGCTGAAAAAAAAGAAAATTTTCCAGGAAGGATTTTAGAAATGGAAGTAGTTGAATCTAAGAGTGTTAAAAAGAAATCGCAGTTTAATATTATTTCAAAAAACTACCCTTTAAAGCCTGATGAAATTAAAAAGAAATATGGCTTAAAAGATGGTGGAAAGCACTATATTATTTTTACACAATCCAAAAAAGGGAAAATAATATTAAAATCACTCTAAAAATGTTGCCGAAAAAAGCAAGATTTCTTAATTTTGGGCAATCAAAAATTTAAGCATGAGAAAATTAGTTATATGTTTAGCGATTGCAACTGTAGCTGTAAGCTGTAAAAAAATCCAGGCTGGGGGCAATAAGGGTACTTTAAAACTGGAAGAAGGGGTAGAGAGATATTCTGATGATGCACAAGGTGGAGAAGCTCACGGACATGGTCATGAGGCTGCTGCTGAAGGGCACAAGGAAGAAGCTGCTGCAAAACCTGAAGCTCCTAAAACAGATAGCGTTGCTGCAAAATCTGCTGAAGCTCCGAAAACAGCTGAGGCTCCAAAAGCTGAACACTAATTATAAGTATAAGACGTACAAGTGCCCTGTTTCTGCAGGGCATTTTTTATTAAAATAAATGACTGGCTCTTCAATTATCAGACAATAAGTAATTAGTTGGGAAAATCATCTCCTTTTACTTGGCTCTGACAGGCATTTTTTTTAATTTTAACAAAATAAATTTTTACAATGCAAGAGACATTAAATTACATTAACGAAAACAAACAACGTTTCGTTGATGAATTATTTGAGTTACTGAGAATTCCTTCCATTTCTGCAGATCCGGCTTATAAAAATGATGTATTGAAATGTGCGGATGTATGTGCAATGCACCTTAAAAATGCAGGAGCTGATAACGTTGAAATATGTGAAACAAAAGGATATCCTATTGTTTTTGGTGAAAAAATCCTAGACAAAAATTTACCAACAGTATTGGTTTACGGACATTACGATGTACAACCGGCAGATCCGTTGGAATTATGGAGAAAACCACCTTTCGAGCCTTATATTGAAAAAACAGAACTTCACCCGGATGGAGCTATCTTCGCAAGAGGGGCTGCAGACGATAAAGGACAGTTCTTTATGCATCTGAAAGCTTTTGAAGCTATGATGAAGACAAACACTCTGCCATGTAACGTTAAATTTATTTTAGAAGGTGAAGAAGAAGTAGGTTCTGTAAGCTTAGGAGACTTCGTTAATGAAAATAAGGAAAAACTGACGTGTGACTGTATCCTTATCTCAGATACCCATATCTACAGCAATGAACAGCCAACTGTAACCACAGGATTGAGAGGGCTTAGCTATGTAGAAGTAGAAGTGGAGGGGCCAAACAGAGACTTACACTCCGGGCTTTACGGTGGTGCTGTACCTAATCCTATCCACGTGCTTTCCAGAATGATTGCTAATCTGATTGATGAAAATGGTCATATTACCATTGATGGATTCTACGATAATGTAGAAGTAGTATCTGATGAGGACAGAGCTGAAATGAACAAGCTGAAAGATAATCCGGAAGAATTTAAAAAATCAATAGGATTAAGTGGAGTGGAAGGTGAAAAGGGGTATACAACCCTTGAAAGAGCTTCCATTCGTCCTACATTAGACTGTAATGGAATCTGGGGAGGATATACCGGAGAAGGTGCTAAAACAGTAATTCCTTCAAAAGCTTTTGCTAAAATTTCAATGCGTTTGGTACCTTATCAGACACCGGAAGAAATTACGGAGAAATTCACAACATATTTTGAAAAAATAGCGCCGGAAACTGTAAAAGTTAAGGTGACTCCTCACCATGGAGGAATGCCTTATGTATTACAAAGTGATACCAAAGAGTTTTTAGCAGCTAAACAGGCTATGGAAACAGCATTTGGTAAAGAAGTACTGCCTTACAGAAGTGGAGGAAGTATTCCTATTACAGCGATGTTCGAGAAAGTTCTGGGAGCCAAGTCTGTATTAATGGGCTTTGGACTGGATTCTGACGCCATTCACTCTCCGAATGAACATTATGGACTCTTTAATTTCTATAAAGGAATTGAAAGTATCCCATTGTTCTTTGAAAACTATTCAAAATAAGAGACTTATTATATCAGTATCTCAAGCGCTTCTTTACAGGAGCGCTTGATTTTTTTATATCTAAATAAGCTCTTGAAAAAAGAGGATTCAGATTTAGAAAATTCCCCATACAGATCTGAAGGGCAATCCTCAATTAAACCGGAACAAAAACGTTTTTTGCTCCGGTTAACTATTTTTTATTTATTGTAAAAAGTGTAGACAGCTTTCGCAGTAAACACCTTATCCTGCTATGATTTTTAGGGGTTGTAAATTAGTGACAATAATCGGATTTCTGGTTGATTAATGGTATTTTTTTAATTCTTTGAAGTTTTTATTTTTATTCCGAAACTTAAACTTTACTATGAAAAAATACTACTCAATCGCATGTGTCTTACTTTCAATATTTTCTTTCGCTCAGGAGTCTGTTTCCTTTGAAGATAATGAAGGTTTTTTAGCCACAAATATCCATGGACAGAATAATTGGATAAGTACTCCTACAGGAGGAAATCCAGCCCATGTTATGAACCAGGTTATCAGCCAGGATCATGCCAGTCATGGAAATGCTGCCCTTAAAATTGTCAGAGAAAATACCTATGGGACCCAATCGGAGCCTGTCATAGGAGGTTTTTATAATTTACCGGTACCCCTTCCTTATAACAATTTTTCGGTTTCATTTGATATCAATATCTCTCAGCTTGACGGCTCTGTTTTTGGATTCCAGGGTGTTGACAGTATTGCAGAGCAATTAGTGGTGAGGCTTGATTTTGATAAAACGGGTGTGATAAAGATTTTAAATCTGGTTTCCGGCTCTTTGGAACTTGTTCCTACTCCTGAAACCTGGTCTCCGAACACCTGGTATAGATGTAAAGTTATAGGAACGGCTTCAGATATCAGATACTATCTCAATGATACTTTAATTTATACAGGGCTGGCCGTAAGTCCGCTGAATATAGATCAGCTGCGTTTTGTGCATGATAATGCTTTAGGAACGGCTTATATTGACCAGATTAAAATCAATTCTGAAACCATTTTGGGGGTCAATGACAATAAAGTGGATTATAGTATATTATCACTATCTCCTAATCCAGCAACAGATTTTATAAAAATAAACACTGTGAATACATTAGAAAAAGTGGAAGTTTACGATGTTGTCGGAAAAAAGATGAATATAGGATTACAGAATAATACAGTAGATGTAAAGCATCTTTCGCCAGGGCTTTACTTTATGAGCATACAGTCAGGAGGTAAAACCTTTACTGAGAAATTTATAAAAAAATAATACCTGATAAATCTTTGAATCAGTAAACGCTCCAATTGGAGTGTTTTTGATATATCTTATACTGTCCTTTGTTATACAATTTAATCATGTTTTATGGTAGAGAATGCACTGAAATTAAAGCTTTATCACATTTATAGAGAAAATTATAACTCCATAGTATATCAATTTTTTATTATATAATATGAAGAAATTTTTTATTTTTATGAGTTGCGTGTTAAAAATATTCTATATATTTTTATAATTAAAGAAAAAAATTAATAACATGAAAAAAACAACCGCAATTTTATGTGCACTTTTGTGTGCCAATTCTTTATTTTCTCAACAATGGACAGGTAATAACACGACTACGGATCCTATTTACAGAGGAGGTTCTGTAAGTGTAGGGACAGCTCAATCTTATGATAAATTTACTTTAGGTAAAGGAAATTTAAGAATGATAGATGGAGCTATTAAATTTGGTTATTTTTCATCAGGAGTGAACCATGATTCTTATTTTACTATACAGAATTTTAGAAGTCTAGCGGGTTCTAACGCTAATGGACTTTATATATATCCATCTCACTCCGGTTTAAACCCAATAAATGATGTTCCTTCCGAAAGCAAGGTTTTCTTTGTTTCTTCTACCTCTAAAATAGGGATGGGAACCAATACTTTGACCTGTGTAGACTGTGATAGCTATCGCTTGTTTGTAAAAGATGGGATTAAAACTGAGAAATTAAAAGTTGAAATTGCAGCTAACAACGGCTGGGCAGATTATGTCTTTGCTAAAGATTATAAACTGATGCCTTTAAAAGAATTGCAGGCCTATATTGATCATAAAGGACATCTGCCGGAAGTGCCCACTACGGAAGAAGCTATCAAAAATGGTATAGAACTTAAAGAAATGAATATTCTTCTTCTTAAAAAAGTAGAAGAACTGACCTTGTATACATTGCAACAGCAGAACCAAATGGAGAAGCAGCAAAAGTACATGGATGAGCAGAATAGACGAATTGAAATGTTGGAGAAGAATGCACGTAAATAATAGATCAACTATTTAAATATTATTTATGAAAAAGCTCTTTTTATCAATGTCTTTGGCAGTGTCACTTTTGGCATATGCTCAAGGAGAAAATAACAATTGGTATTTTGGATATTATGTAGGAATTAATTTTTCAGGGAGTACTCCTCAGTTTGTAAATGGCAGTGCCATGAGTAATTTAAATTCATCGGCGACAGTAAGCGATAGTAGCGGAAATTTGTTGTTTTATAGTGATGGGAATGAGGTCTGGAACAGGGAGCATCAGATGATGCCTAACGGGCTTATTGAGCATAGTGGGCCTCAGCTTGCTACTGTAAAGCATCCTACAAATCCTAATTTATATTATCTTTTTGCAGCAACCTGGATGTATACTGGTATAATCCGGTATTCAGTAGTCGATATGTCTTTAGGTGGTTTAGGATCAAATGGGCAGCCTTTGGGTGATGTCGTGCAAAATCTTATAAAAGTTCCTGTTTTAGATGGCCAGGGAAATGAAATTAATGATGCGAGAGCAGTAACAGTTGTTCCACACGCAGATGGTAATTCTTATTGGGTTTTAGTAACTAATGGGAAGAAATTATACGCCTATCGCCTAAGCAGCTCAGGATTAAGTACAACACCTGTGGTGAATGATTTAGGTACTTCAGGTTTTTTTACCGGTTATGACGGAATTTCTATGAAGGCCTCTCCTGAGATAAAGACTTCATGTAATTATTCACACTTTATATGTATAAACAATTCCAATCCCGGTACAAAAGAAAACGAAGGAATGGTGCGCTCTTTTGATAATTTTTCAGGATTGTTAACTACAGATTACAATTTGTCTATTGCCGGAATAGATGCTTTTAATGCCGAATTCAATCAATATGCTAATATACTGTACGTGAGTGGTTATTATGGAGTTGGGAATACTACTACCTTCTATGCTGTAGACCTGCTCAATTCTACGAATTCCAATGTGTTATACACGCCAATTTATAACGGAATGTGGGGAACAAATGGTTTAGGTTATCCCAGTACTATCCAAAGGAACTCAAAAGGAGATATTTATTTTCATATGGTTGGCTATAATGCAGGACGCAGCCTGAGCCAAATAGTAAATCCCGATGTTTATGGGCAAAGCTCAATTAATCTTAATGTCCTGAATTATCCTAGTGGTATGATTTATGTGGGAGCTTCCAACAGCTTTCCTCAATTACTTCCTACACTTTCAAAAAGAACGGGTACTTGTGTTACGTCATATGATTTAACTACTGCAGAGGTGCATAATATACCTTATACCTATCATGCAAGTAATACCATTACTACACAGCTCAATTATAAAGTGAATTCAACTCAGAATATTACTATGAAGGCCGGGAATAGTATTAATCTTCTTCCTAATACTTATATAGAGAACGGAGCTCAATATGTAGCGGGAATAGAAGATTGCAGATGCTCGGGAGGTGAGGTTGAGGCAAAAAATCAAAACCTAAAAGATAATATGCGTCTGAATTTAAGGAATATACAATCCGATAAAACAGATGGTAAGAAAGAGCTTATCACAAAAGTGAAGTTATTCCCGAATCCTGCCTCGGATATTCTAAATATTATCACTTCTTCGGATATTAAAAATGTTTCTGTTTTAGATATATCAGGAAAAGTAATCAATGTAAAGCTAGACGGCAATAAGATTGATATAAAGAATTTGCCGTCAGGAAATTATATTCTTAGCATAGAAACAAAAGAAGGAAAAACCAGTCAGAAGTTTATTAAAAAATAATATTTGATAAACCTTCTTATCAGTAAACGCTCCAATTGGGGCGTTTTTTTGTTGAAAATCAATTATGAAAAGTATAAAGTACTCTTTTATTAAACCAAATTATTCAAAGGGTATAAGTGAATTTATTAATTAATTTATTCTTTTTTATGGAATTTAATAAGTAAGTGATATGATTTTTGGTTTTTTATTGATTGTTTTATAAACTTTCTCATTTTAAATTTGGAATAGAATATAGGTGTACTTAAACTTGTTGTAAAATAAAAATTATGATGAGAAAAATTTTACTATTGAGTGCATTTCTAGGTTTAACTTTATTAAATGCACAGACAGTCGTGTTTCAAGAAACGTTTGATACCGCTGCTGGATGGACCGTAATTGATAGAGACGGGGATACAAGGAACTGGGGACTTTATACAGGAAGTGCAACTTCTGATGGTTGGGGATTTTCTGGGAATGTTGCAGGTTCAGCATCGTGGTTACCAGCACCTGTGGGAGCATTGACTCCTGATAATTTATTAATTTCACCAGCAATAACACTTCCTGCAACTGGGACTTTATCATTGAGTTTTCTAGTAGGATCTTCTGATTCTCAGGCTTTTGCAGAACATTACGCAGCTTATGTGTTGCCAAGTAGTGCTACAGCATTTACAGGTACTGAAACTCCTTTGATTGAAGGAACTGTAACAGCGGGTAGAACAGCAATAGCTAAAACGGCAACGATTCCTAGTAATCTGGCTGGCCAGAGTGTAAAACTCTATGTTAGACATTTTAATACTAATGATCAAAACCTTTTGATAGTAGACAATATTAAAATTACGCAAACAGGAACACTAGGCACTGCTGAAAATAAGATATCTAAGGTTGAGACCTCTCTATATCCTAATCCTGTATCCGATGTTCTTACGATTAAATCTAAAGAAAAAGTAAACAAAGTGGAAGTTTATGATATCAGCGGAAGAAAAGTAGTTGCAGATCTAGACGGAGATAAAGTAAATGTAAGAAACCTGAATGCAGGAAGCTATATCATTAATATTGAAACGAAAGAGGGCAAAACGACAGAGAAATTTATAAAAAAATAATACCTGATAAATCTTAGTATCAGTGAACGCTCCAATTGGAGCGTTTTTGTTATTTTAGAGCATTAAATTTTTTATGCTATGTCAGAAAATAAAACAGCTTATATAACAGGAGGAACTAAAGGAATAGGCTTTGGGATTGCGAAAATATTGCTGGAAAATGGTATCTCGGTGGCATTTTCAGGAAGAAAAAGAGATGATGTTCTGAAAGCTGAAGAAGAGCTTAAGCAGTATTCTGAAAATGTGTTAGGGATTGTTTCTGATGTAAGGAGCCTTGAAAGCGAACAGGAAGCTATACAATATACTTTGGAAAAATTCGGAAGACTGGACTTTGTTATTGCCAATGCCGGATTAGGTATTTTTAAGCCTGTAGACGAGCTGACTGCTCAAGAATGGAATGATATGATAGAAACCAATCTCACCGGTGTTTTCTATACCCTAAAAGCTTCTGTTGAAGAACTTAAAAAGACAGAAGGTTATTATATTACCATTTCAAGTTTAGCGGGAGCTAACTTTTTTGAGAATGGAACAGGCTATAATGCTTCAAAATTTGGAGTCGTAGGATTTACCCAGGCAGCAATGATTGATTTAAGAAAATATAATATTAAATCTACCGTCATTATGCCCGGATCAGTGGCCACTCATTTTAACGGAAATACACCATCAGAAAAAGACAGCTGGAAGATTCAGCCGGAAGATATGGGAAATCTTATATTGGATATTTTAAAGATGAATCCTAGGGTTTTGCCTAGTAAAATAGAGTTTAGAGCAACAAAACCAGGAAAGTAAATACTTCTAATGTATTGAATAATAATTTAGTAAGTATTATGCATGCATAATATATTTTTTATTTATATTAGCAAAAATTAATTCAAACAAAATCTCTGCATAAACCGTTGTTGGTTTTGTGCATAAAAGGGAAAAAATAAAATAGTACACATGAAAATATTAGTTTGTATTAGTAGTGTTCCGGATACTACTTCGAAGATTAACTTTACAGCAGATAAATCTGCTTTCGACAAAAACGGAATTCAGTGGGTAATTAACCCTTTAGATGAATTTGCGTTAACAAAAGCGGTTAAGCTTCAGGAATCTCAAGGAGCTACTGTAACTGTAATTAACGTAGGAGACGCTGCTACAGAACCGGTAATCAGAAAAGCTCTGGCGATTGGTGCAAATGATGCTGTAAGAGTAAACCTTGATCCTAAAGACAGCTATTCTACAGCGAAAGAAATCGCTGCTGTAGCTCAAAACGGAGGATATGACCTTATCCTTTGCGGGAAAGAATCTATCGACTATAACGGTGGTTCAGTTCCGGGAATGGTTGCTCAATTGCTCAACCAGCCTTTCGTTAACGCGTCAGTAGGATTAGACGTTAATGGAAGCGAAGCAACTGCTATAAGAGAAATTGAAGGTGGAAAAGAAACTATTTCTGTAAAACTACCGGCAATTATTGCAGGTCAGAAAGGATTAGTAGATGAAAAAGACCTTATTATTCCAAATATGAGAGGAATCATGTCTGCAAGAACAAAACCTTTACAGGTAGTAGAACCTACTTCTTCTGAAGTGAAAGTTCAGGGAGTATCTTATGATAGCGTTCCTCCAAGAGCTGCTGTAAAAATGGTTTCTCCGGACAATTTAGATGAATTGGTAAGATTACTTCACGAAGAAGCTAAGGTAATCTAAAAATTGGGATATGGAAATCAGAAGCAGAAGATACCCAATCTTATCTCTGAATCCAATCTTTTAATCCTTTAATTTTTTAATCTTTAAATTATTTTAAAAATGGCAGTATTCGTATACGCAGAAAATATAAACGGAGTTTACAAAAAAGCAGCTTTTGAAGCAGTTTCTTATGCTAAAGCTGTTGCTGATAAAGCTGGCGATACAGTGACAGCAATCACCGTGAACCCTACCGATTCTTCAGATTTATTATACAAATATGGAGCATCTAATGTAATCAATATCAAAGACGAAGGTCTTAAGAGCTTTTCAGCAAAAGCATATGCTCAGGCTGTAAGTGAAGTATTAGACGGAAACATTATCGTTTTCCCTCATACTACCGATGCTTCTTCAATTGCTCCAATGCTTGCAGTAATGAAGAACTATTCTTTACTTACTAACGCTTTGGAAGCCCCTGAAAGCCTTTCACCTTTCCAGGTAAAAAGAAAAGCATTCTCAGGAAAAGGATTTATGCATGCAAAGGCTGAAGGAAACGGAGTTATTGTTACTGTTTCCCAAAACGCTTTCGGAGTAAAAGAAAATGCAGTATCCGGTTCAGAAGAAGTGAAGAACCTTTCAGTAGCTAATGAAGATACTAAAGTGATCTCTCACGAGCAGAGTTCAGGAAAATTAGACCTTAAAGAAGCAGAAGTTGTAGTTTCTGCGGGAAGAGGTATGAAAGGACCTGAGAACTGGGGGATGATTGAAGAACTGGCTAATGTTTTAGGAGCTGCTACAGCATGTTCTAAGCCTGTTTCTGATATCGGATGGAGACCTCACACAGAGCACGTAGGACAAACAGGTAAAGCTATTGCACCTAATCTTTACATTGCTGTAGGGATTTCGGGAGCTATCCAGCACCTGGCGGGAGTAAACTCTTCAAAAACTATTGTTGTCATCAACAGTGATGCTGAAGCACCTTTCTTCAAGTCTGCAGACTATGGAGTAGTAGGAGACGCTTTCCAGATTATCCCTGCATTAACAGAGAAAATCAAAGCAATAAAAGGATAAAAATGAATGGAAAATAAACCAGTGAGCTCTGCTTGTTAATGTTAATAATTCACTTGCAAAGTAAACCTGACTATTGACCATTGATTGTCATACACAATACAATAAAAGCTCGGCTTCCGGGCTTTTATTTTTGTGTGAAAAAGTAAAATCACAATAAAAAATTAATCTATATTTGTAGCTATGGATTATAAGCAGCTAATTATTCGCGGAATATCGTATAGTCAGACCCAATCGGGGGCTTACGCATTGTTATTGGAGCATGAAGAAACACACATAAAATTACCTGTTGTTATAGGAAATTTCGAAGCCCAGTCCATTTCTTTAGGACTGGAGAAAGATATTCATCCGCCACGTCCTCTCACCCATGACTTATTCACAAAATTTATAGTTTCTGCCAATTATGAATTGGTTTCTGTTATTATTTATCAAATTGTAGACGGTGTTTTCTTTTCAAACATCAACTTTAAAAGTAAAACTACCGAGGAAGAATTAATCCTCGATGCCAGAACTTCTGATGCTGTTGCAATGGCAGTAAGATTTGATGCGCCTATTTTTACGACCCAACAGGTCTTAAATGAAGCCGGAATTTTACTGGAACTGGAAGATGTAGCAAAAGAAGAGCAGGGCTTTTCAGAAACTGTGCAGAATGAAGACAATTTAACATCTCTTTCTATGGAGGAGCTTCAGAAATTATTGGAGGATGCCGTTAGAGAAGAAGATTATGATACTGCTCTTGAAATTCAGGAAGAAATTAAGAGGAGGAAAAAGAAAATTGATTAAAAGAGATACTTTATATAAACTATGAATTTAAAATTACGACTGACCATCCTCAGCTTTCTCCAGTTTTTTGTCTGGGGAGCATGGCTGATTACGATGGCTAACTTCTGGTTTGGCACAAAACATTGGGAAGGAACACAGTTTGGAGCTGTCTTCGGAACAATGGGAATTGCTTCCATATTTATGCCTACCATTACTGGGATTATTGCTGACCGTTGGGTAAACGCCGAGCGTATTTTCTCAGTTTTGCATATCCTTTACGGGGCTATTCTTTTCATTTTGCCACATTCTGCTGACCCTAATTCTTTCTTTTCGGTGATGCTCGTGGCAATGTGTTTTTATATGCCTACCATTGCCCTTGCCAACTCTATTTCCTACACTATCCTTAAAAACAATAATTTGGATGTAGTAAAAGATTTTCCACCAATCCGTGTATGGGGAACTATTGGTTTTATTGTGGCTATGTGGATTACAAACCTTACCGGGAATAAAGCAACCGAAGGACAGTTTTATATCGGGGGAGCAATAGCAATCGTCTTAGGAATCTATGCCCTTACGTTACCAAAATGTCCCCCACAAAAATTAATAGACAAAACAGCTCCGTTATCTGAGCAATTAGGGCTTAATGCATTTAAGCTGTTTGGAAACTATAAAATGGCATTGTTCTTTTTATTTTCAATGCTTTTGGGAGCAGCGCTTCAGCTGACCAATGCATATGGGGACGTCTTTTTAAGTGAATTTGCCCACTTTCCAAAATATGCAGATTCATTTGTAGTACAAAGGTCTACCATTATTATGTCTATTTCCCAGGTTTCAGAAACCCTGTTTATTTTGGCAATACCTTTCTTTCTGAAAAAATTTGGAATTAAGAAAGTAATGTTGATGTCTATGCTGGCATGGGTATTAAGATTTGGATTCTTTGCATACGGTGTTCCGGATGGTTATGGATTATCGTTAATCATTCTTTCCTGTATTGTATACGGGATGGCTTTTGACTTCTTTAATATTTCAGGATCTCTTTTTGTGGAGACTACTACAGATAAGAATATCCGATCTTCAGCTCAGGGATTATTTATGATGATGACCAATGGTTTTGGAGCTGTTTTTGGAAGCTATATTGCAGGATGGGCTATAGATAAGTTCTTTACCCATAAGTTTACCACTGCTACAGATCTTTCTGCGTACTTAGATACAACAGCAGATAATCCTACTTTCTTAGAGATTTTAAAAACAAGTTTTAATGCGGTAGTGAATGCTGATGGAACTCTTTCTTCAGTGGTCATGGTGAAAGACTGGCAGCAGATATGGCTTTCTTTTGCTATTTATTCCCTGGTTCTTGCTGTGTTCTTTGCCATTCTGTTTAGACATAAGCACAATCCGGAAGATCTGTCTTCAATAAAGCATTAATTCAATTAATCATAAAAATAAAAAATTGCGCTTTTGTCATGAAAGTGCAATTTTTTATTATGGACCTTTTAGGTAATAAGTTTAGTCTCCATAAATTGCAAATGGGGGCATAAAAAACAGATGATAAATCATAATTTGAATTTTTGTATTTGTTAATATATGCCTTATTTATTTGTGAAATCAATATTTTTGATAAGGATTATTTGTTATTAATTATTATTTTTATATGAATGTTCTGTTTTTGAAATACATCATTTGGAAATGTGTTTTTTTTCGTATTTTGGCACTTTAGTAAATATGAAAAACATTCAGTTATTAGGACTATTATTAGTGGTTATAGGAAGCTTTTTACCTTTGGTACATGTACCTATTATCGGAAATTGGAACTATTGGAAACTTGACCATTATTTAGCCATTACATGTTGGCTTTTGGCAGCATGTGCTGTCTTTGGAATCGTAAATAACAATACGAAAATCGTAAGATTTTTTGGTATTCTGCTGATCCTATTTTTTATATTCACATTGATAGCAGTAAAAATGCAGTCGTTGGATTATTTCAGCTTTTTACCTTTTAAATCATGGAGAGAAACCTTTGCAGGAGTAGTAAAACTGAAATGGGGCTGGGTAGTAGAGTTTCTGGGAGCTTTACTAATGATTGCCGGAGGAAGCAATAAAAAAGTAAATAATAGAACACAGATATGAGACTTTTAAAATTTTTTCCGGTAATGATGGTATTACTGGGTGTTTCGCAGGTTAAAGCTCAGAGGTTTGAACTGAAAAAACCGGATAACCCGGCCAAATGTTCCAGTATAAAAGAAGGAAGATTTGTTCGCGTAGATTATCCTGCCGGAATTTGGAATATGACCATTAAAGATAATGTTCAAACGGAATATTTTAATAATGGAAAAGACTATATAAAATCATCGCTTGTTTTTTTGAATGACTGTAGTTATAAAGCCATAGTCATAGAGAAAACAGCTCTAAATGATCGCATAAAGGTGGGGGATGTCTTCAGCAATACCATTACGAAGACTCAGGACAACTATTTACAAATACAGACACGTATCGGGAACTCTCAGATAGAGCTGATATATGCAAAAGCAAAATCAAAATAAAATTATACACATGAAAGAAGTATTCATTGTTTCCGCAGTAAGAACTCCGATGGGGAGTTTTATGGGAAGCTTATCAACCGTTCCGGCTACAAAGCTGGGAGCCGCTGCCGTAAAAGGGGCATTAGATAAAATTGGTCTTGATCCTGATAATGTTCAGGAAATCTATATGGGGAATGTACTGCAGGCAGGAGAAGGTCAGGCACCGGCTCGTCAGGTAGCTATTGGAGCAGGTCTTTCAGTACATACACCTTCTACTACTGTAAATAAAGTTTGTGCTTCAGGAATGAAAGCTGTAACAATGGCTGCACAGGCTATTAAAGCAGGTGATGCAGAGGTAATTGTTGCAGGTGGTATGGAGAATATGTCCTTAGTACCTCATTACTATAATGCAAGAGTCGCTGCAAAACTGGGTGATATCAAAATGCTCGATGGTATGGTCCTGGACGGTCTTACAGACGTATACAATAAAGTACACATGGGAGTATGTGCAGAAAAATGCGCTGCTGACTATAATATTACAAGAGAAGAACAGGATAATTTTGCGGTGGAATCTTATAAAAGATCAGCTAAAGCCTGGAGCGAAGGAAAATTCAATGAAGAAATCGTACCGGTTTCTATTCCTCAGAGAAAAGGAGAACCTGTCATCTTTGCAGAAGATGAAGAATATAAAGCGGTAAACTTCGACAGAATTTCAACGCTTCCTACTGTATTCAAGAAAGAAGATGGGACGGTAACAGCAGCGAATGCTTCTACACTTAATGATGGGGCTTCGGCTTTAATTCTTGTTTCTAAAGAGAAAATGGAAGAATTGGGGCTTACACCTTTAGCAAAAATCGTTTCTTATGCTGATGCAGCGCATGAGCCTGAAAATTTTACAACAGCTCCTTCAAAAGCATTACCTATTGCTCTTAAGAAAGCAGGATTGGAAGTTTCAGATATTGATTTTTTCGAATTTAATGAAGCTTTCTCTGTAGTAGGGCTGGCTAACAATAAAATTTTAGGACTAGATGCTTCTAAAGTAAATGTAAATGGTGGTGCTGTTGCACTGGGACACCCACTGGGAAGTTCTGGTTCAAGAATTATCGTTACATTGATCAACGTATTGAAGCAAAATAATGCAAAATATGGTGCCGCAGCTATCTGTAATGGTGGTGGTGGTGCTTCTGCAATCGTGATTGAGAATATCTAATATTCTGTCTGATAATACATTACCATTAAGGAATGGATAATTTTTTTAAAAACTTATTCATTTCTTAATGGTTTTTCTATTTTTGTGCTACTAATATTTAACTGAAATGTCTGAAACTGAGAATCGACAGCCTAAAAACATAAAAAATAATCCGAAGATTATGAAAGCCTGGGCAGTATATGACTGGGCCAATTCTGTATACTCTCTGGTTATTACCTCCACTATTTTTCCTATCTATTATTCTATTCTTACCACTGCGTATGAAAAGAAGGAATATGTAACGGAAACAAAAAAATGGATTGATGTTCCGGTAAGGCACATGATCAAAATTTTTGGAGAAGAATATCAACCGGATGCCGTGTATGGATACTCTTTAACAATATCATTTTTTGTAGTGGTATTGCTTTCTCCATTTTTATCTTCATTAGCAGATACCATTGGAAATAAAAAATCATTCCTGCAGTTCTTCTGCTATCTTGGGGCTACCTCATGTATGGGATTAGCTATGTTTACAGGAATGCACAACGTATTTCTGGGCCTTCTTTTCAGTATAACCGCCAGTATAGGGTTCTGGGGAAGTTTGGTCTTCTATAACTCATTTCTGCCGGATATTGCCACACAAGATAAACAGGATGCCCTTTCTGCAAAAGGATATGTGTATGGGTATCTTGGTTCCGTAGTTTTGGTGGTAATTTGTTTAATACTGATCCAGGTTTTTGCAAAAGGAGCAGCTCAACAATTATTATTTACTAGAATAAGCTTCTTGCTGACCGGAGCATGGTGGTTTGGTTTTTCTCAGTACACGTTCAAACATCTTCCTCAATTTGGAGATGTGAAAGATAAATTACCTAAAGACCTTGTCTTGTTAAACTATAAAAATATCTTTAAAAAGCATGAAGAGCAGGGAGGTTTTTTCGAGGTATTAAAAGACAATATGAGCTTTTATAAAGATATTGCCAAAGAAAGTTTTCATGAATTGTTTAAAGTGGGGGGAGTCCTTTTTAAAGACAGAAACCTTAAATTCTTTTTATCAAGTTTCTTCTTTTACAGCGTAGGGATGCAGACCATTTTCCTGATGGCAACTTTATTTGGGAAAAGTGAAATCAACCTGGCACAGGATAAATTGATCGGTACACTGTTGGTGATTCAGATTGAAGCTATTATAGGAGCTGTAATATTCTCAAGGCTATCCAAAAGAATTGGTAATAAAAATGTAATTTCCATTGCTATCGTATTATGGATAGTAGCCTGTTTGTGGGCCTATTTCCTAAATAAAGAAAATCCTACAGTGGAATATCAGTTCTATGGTGTTGCCGCAGTAGTAGGATTGGTAATGGGTGGTCTTCAGGCTATGTCCAGATCTACCTACTCAAAACTGCTTCCGGTAGACTCTATGGAGAATACCACTTATTTCAGCTTTTATGATGTGTTGGAGAAAATTGCGATTATTATCGGTACATTTATCTTTGCGACTCTTATTGAGCATTTCAATAATATGCGTATCGCTGCTCTATCAATGACCGTTTTTTTTGGAGCAGGACTCGTATTGATACGATTCTTGAAGGTTAAAATGCGAACAGACAGAGATACTTTATAAAAACATAAAAGACGTTAATTTTAACGTCTTTTTTCTATATAATTTAATTTACTGCATACTATATTTTAGAATATTATTAGAAATTAGTATTTATTTTTCACTATGTTTTGATTTTTTTGTTTATTTGCTGAGTGAATAAAATTATCAAAATCATGAAAAAATTTCTATTGATTTGCTTTATGCAATGTTTTGTTTTGGGGTTTTCCCAGAAATTAAAACCGGTTGCCCAGAAAATTTCGGAATATCATAATGGTAGGATAGAGTCTAAAACGTATGACTTGTTTGAAGTTAATAACAGCACTGATAAGCTGGCAGAATACAGAAAATCTGCAACAGACATTAGCGTTATTTCCCTAAAATCTTCCGAGCTGAAAAGACTCGTTAATGAGAAACCCGAATTTATTGAAATTACATTTCCTTTTGCCGAAGGACGGCAGATTACCGTAGAAATGTATAAAAATCAGATTTTTACCAACAGTTTCAAAGTGGTTACCAATACTGGGAAAACAGTCAGTTATACGCCGGGGGTTTATTATCAGGGAATAGTAAAAGGAAATAATAATTCCATTGTAGCCTTTAGTTTTTTTAATAATGATATTGTAGGAGTAGCTTCTACACCGGAATTGGGAAATATAGTTGTTGGAAAAGCTAAAAATTCTGAAGATTTTGTAAGTTATTCAGACTCTAAATTGACAGGAGTAAATCCTTTTATCTGTGGTGTTGATGAATTGAAAGAAAATAATGACCAAAAAATATCATACGATCCGAACGCCAATAAAAATACAACATTAACTCAAAACTGTGTAAGAGTCTATTATGAAGTATGTTTTAAGCCCTATCAGAATAATGGTTCCAACACCACAACTGTTACGAACTGGCTTACGGCAATTCATAATAATATTGCTACACTTTATACCAATGATGACATAAAAACAGCGTTGAGTGAGATTTATATCTGGACTACCCAGGATCCTTATACAGGAAGCCCAAGCAGTAATTTAAATAAATTTTCAGCGGCCAGGCAAACTTTTAACGGTGATCTTGCCCACTTAATCAATACGCCAAGTACCACAAGTATTGCTTTCCTGAATTCCCTGTGTAAAACCTACGCACATGCTTATTCCGGGATTTCCCAGACCTATAACAATGTACCGGTATATTCATGGACTATCCAGGCAATGACTCATGAAATGGGACACGGCCTAGGATCTCCACATACTCATGCCTGCGCGTGGAATGGAAATAATACTCCCATTGACTGGTGTGGCCCCACAGCAATGCCTTCTATTATAAACAGCGAAGGACTTACGTGTACCAGTAATGTTCTGCCTCCATCAGGTACCATTATGAGCTATTGCCATCTGATGTCAAATATTGGGATTAATTTCAGTAATGGCTTTGGTGTTCAGCCGGCAGCTTTAATAAGAAGTACAATAGACTCCAAGCCGTGTCTTGGTACCAATTGTACAACATCATGTGTTCCAAGTATTTCTTCTATAGCACCCACTTCTACTACACAAAATTCTGCCAATATGTTCATTACGGATGCTATATCTTCATCATGGAAGTATAAAGTTTCTAAATTGGATGGAACTAATGTGACTACAGGAAATACAAATTCTCCTTCGTTCAGTATTGCGAATCTACAGCCGGGAACATACTACAAAGTTGACGCTGTGGGTCCATGTGCTAATGAAACCTATTATCAAAAATCTGGTCTGGTTCTTACAGATGCAGATTGGTGTGGAGGAGTACTGTTTACAGATACAGGCGGTTCTGCCGGAAGTTATAAAAATAATGAAGAATTGATAAAGACATTTTATCCTGCGTCAGGTTCTTCTATGACGATGACATTTACAGCATTTGATCTTGAAGAGGATTATGATTTTATGTATGTATATAATGGACCTTCTACAACTTCACCATTATTTGCCAATGGAAATAATCTGACAGGAAATATCGTTCCCGGTCCGTTTACATCAACAGATCCTTCCGGTGCTATAACCGTAAAATTTGTTTCAGATGCAGGAGTTACCGCAAATGGCTGGAATGCGAATTTTTCCTGTAATGTTTTAGGCGTGGAAGACCTTAACACCAAGAATAATTCAATAAACATCTATCCGAATCCTGCAAAAAATATGGTGACCATTTCATCTGATGAAACATTAAAATCTTACAAAATTTTTGATGAAGCAGGAAGGTTAGTAACTTCAGCTTCCTCCCTAAAAGGCAATAGAACGGAAGTCAATCTTTCTTCCATGCAGACAGGAAACTACGTAATCAGTATTGAAACAGAAAAACAAACGGTGAATAAGAAACTGATAAAACAATAAACTTAAAAATATGATGCAAAAGCCTGATCTGATCAGGCTTTTTTGCTGTGTTTATAACAACATCTTTTCTTTATGAGAATGATGGAAAACGGAAAGCCAGCCTTCAGCCTTAAATAAATTTGAATTCGGTCCAAGTTTTGCTTATATTCAGCAGAATAATTTTAACTTTGCAAAAAGATTTATTGTCAAAATGACGAACCCTCTATTTTATGCAAAAATAATCCTGTTTGGAGAATATGGAATGATTGAAGATTCCCAGGGGCTTGTAGTACCTTACAGCTTCTATAAAGGAACTTTAAAATTTTCAGATTTGAGCTCTGAATTTGAGCTTAAGTCAAACAGACATCTGCAAAAATATGCTGATTACCTTACCGTGCTTAATCTTTCTGATGACTTTAAATTAGATATCGAAAGCTTTAAGACTGATATTTTAAACGGACTTTTCTTTGATTCCAATATTCCTCAGGGATATGGAGTGGGAAGTTCAGGAGCTCTGGTAGCAGCTATTTTTGAAAAATATTCAATCAGTAAGCTGAATGCTGATAGCATCTCGAAAGATAATCTTAAAAAATTAAAAGCTGTTTTCGGAGAAATGGAAAGCTATTTCCATGGTAAAAGTTCAGGAATGGACCCGTTGATCTGCTATATGAATCTGCCTATTCTGATTGAAAATAAAGAAAATTTAGATAGGGTATCAATTCCGGACGGAGAAGAAGGTAAGGGAGCTATTTTCCTTATTGATTCCGGAATAACAGGTGAAACCGGGCCCATGATCCAGATTTTCTTTGAAAAAATGAAAACGGAAGGTTTCCGTAAAACATTAAAAGAAGAGTTTATCCGTTACAATAACGCTTGTATAGAATCTTTCCTTAAAAAAGATATGAATCCGTTCTTTAGAAATTTAAAGAAACTTTCTCATTGGGCATACGAACATTTCCGTCCTATGATTCCTGAAAGTATTTTTAATATCTGGAAAAAAGGGCTGGATTCTAATGCCTATTACCTTAAACTCTGCGGAAGCGGCGGCGGTGGTTATATTTTAGGATTTACCAAAGACTATGAGAAAGCAGAAAAAATGCTTGATGGTTTCCAAAAAGAAGTGATTTACAGATTTTAAACAGGTTGGAATGAATTCTGAAAAAGAAACTTTCCAATCTGAAAATTATATCTCTAAATCTTTATTTTATAGATTTTCACAATTCGTGGGCTTTATGCTCGGAGCTCGCTTTTTTGTAGCTGCCCTGCTGACATTTGCACTCTATGTTTCCACTTTTTTTCTCTTCAATCAGGATGAAACATTCAGAAATTTTGTATTCGATTTTAAAGTTCATGGCATTATTTTCTGTACGGTCCTTACCATTTTAGCCGGTGGAATTATCAACCAGTTTTATGATCTGGAGAAAGACCATATCGTAAAACCTTTCAGAACCAGAATTCAGAGTTTTATTAAGCAGAAGTACTTTTTATACGCGTATCTGGTATTAAGTATTATTTCCCTGGGAGTAGCCTGGATGATTTCCCATAATGTTTTCTTTTTTTTTCTTGTTTACCAGTTTTTTATGTGGTTTTACAGCCATAAACTGAGTAGAATACTGATCCTCAACAATCTCACTTTTGTAAGCCTTACCTTATATCCTTTCTTTGGAATGATGGTATATTATGCAACTTTTTCCAGAAAAGTAATTCTGATGGCTGTGTTTCTTTTCCTGATCCTTCTTTGTATTGATATTGTAAAAGACACCCTTACCAGGAGTGTAGACAAAGCATTCGGGTACGTCACAATTCCCAACTATTTTAAGACTAAAAATACAAAAACCATCCTTATCTCACTGCTTCTGATCACGATGGCTGTTTCAATGAAGATTATTACCAAAACCGGGATAACTGGTTTTATGGCTTATTATTTTGCCAGCGGGTTATTTGTAATGATCATTTGTATTTATCTGCTTTTAAATTCTTCAAGAAGAAGTAACTTCTTTACAATTAATATATTACGTTTTTGGGTTTTTGTAGGAATTATTGCAATGCTTTTGAACGGAATTGAAAGTAAATTATAAAAAAAATTCTTTAAATAAACTAAGGTTATTATTACCTTTGTAAAACTAAATTTAATAAATAGGAATGCCCATTTTTAATGATACTAAAGTTGCATTTGCAGATAAATCTGATGCACAACTGAGAAAGGCTTACTGGATGTTTAAAATGATTGAACAGCCTGCACTTACCAGCCTTGGAACATCTGTCCTTAATTTTACAGTACACAATAATTTTCCTTTCGTAACAGGAATTGTAAAAAACACTCTGTTTGCACAATTTTGTGGAGGTGAAACCCGTGAAGAAAGTATGAAAGTTGTAAAGCAGCTTTTCAAAAGAGGAGTTGGAAGTATTTTCGATTACTCTATTGAAGGTAAGGAAGATGAAGAAACTTTTGATGCGGTTTGCAAAGAAATTAAGGACATTGTTAGATTCTCAGTGGGAAATCCTGCCATTCCTTTTATCGTATTCAAGCCTACTGCTTTCGGAAGAATTGACTTGTATGAAGCTGTTGGAAAAGGTGCAGAGCTTACCACAAGCCAGAAAGAAGAATGGGAAAGAGTAGTAAGGAGATTTGATGAGGTATGCAGCCTTTGCCATGAAAATGATAAAAAAGTAATGGTGGATGCTGAAGAAACCTGGATGCAGGATGCTGCAGATCACCTTTGTGAAGAAATGATGGAAAAGTATAATCAGGAAAAACCGATCGTTTGGAATACCATCCAGATGTACAGAACAGGAAGACTGGAATACATGGAAGCAAACCTTCAGAGAGCAAAAGAAAAGAACTATTTCATAGGTTACAAGATTGTTCGTGGTGCTTATATGGAGAAAGAAAGAGCCAGAGCAGCAGAAAAAGGATATGCAGATCCTATTCAGCCTACCAAGGAAGCTTCAGATAAAAACTATAATGCAGGAATTGATTTTGTAATGAATCACCTGGATAAGGTTTCTGCTTTCTTTGGAACTCATAACGAAATCTCTTCAGAACTGATTATGGATAAGATGAAAGCCAAATCTTTAAGCAGTGACAATCCTCACATTTATTTTGGGCAGCTTTACGGGATGAGTGATAATATCACTTTCTATTTGTCTGATAAGGGCTATAATGTGGCTAAATATCTTCCATACGGACCTGTAAAGGATGTTGTTCCCTATTTGACAAGAAGAGCCCGTGAGAACACTTCTGTGGCCGGACAGACAGGAAGAGAACTGGGACTTATTAAAAGTGAACTGGAAAGAAGAAAAAAATAACACTTATTATCGGTACATATTAAGCTCACAGAAATGTGGGCTTTTTTTATGGTAAGAATACAATAAATATAACAGCTTTACAGTCAATTTATTAAGGTTAAAAAAACAATGCATATTAGGGATATTAAGTCTAATTCTCATTTGTGTTATATATATCGTAAAATAATTTTATTTTTATTGCTGATTTAATTTTAAATTATTATATTTGATTAACAATAAAAAACTGATGCATGAAAAAATTGACATTCATTACTCCAGTCAGGATTATCTTCATTCGTTTTTTTAAATAGTATTTGGGGTTTTATTCCTGAAGCTTCCTGATCAACCAATAGAAAATTTACAACTACAGATTCATAAAGTTTTAAAAATAAAATAAAGCAATAGCTTTAGTTTTCTTCTTCAAATATTTTTTAGCCTGACCAATTTTCTTTGGTCAGGTTTTTTAGGGCTCAAAACTTTCGAATTTTCCATTTTCATAGAACAAAACAATACGTTTTATCTTATTCGTTTGATTTCCAATAGCTTGGCTGATAATTTGATCCGCTGAGTTTTCTAATCGCTGAGAATCCGATATTTTTTCCTGAGCTTTACTTTGGGCCGATATAACCGATTCTACAGGACCTTCTACGGGAACGTCTGCTTCCATCTCGTCAGCTCCAAATTCATCATCGGTATTCATCATCGTGAAAAGATCGGGTAGAGGTGTTGGCCTTCCTTTTTCTTTTTCATCATCATGAGCCTCTTCTTCATCTACTGTTATTTCCGGAAGTTCAGATTTCAGCATTTCGCCCTCACCCGTAACCAGCCAATCCCAAAGAAGTTCCGGGAAGCGCGATTTTATTTTTATGATAAACTCCAGAGAGGGTTTATTTCTGCCTGAAGTAATATGTGAAATGGATGATCGCTGTACATCAATCTCATCGGCAAACTCGGAAGGCGTAAAATTAGAATACTCTATAACTTGTGAAATTCTCTCGTTTAAACTCATAAAAATAAGCTTTTAATTATGTTACAAATGTAAATAATATAATTTACAAAAACAAACTACAAATGTAAATTACAATGAAAATTTATTCAATACAAATGTAAACTACACATAACTATAAGAAAAACAATGATATACATTTTAATTACAATTGTATTAAGCTAATAATTTTATTACTTACAGAGTACAATAAGCTCCATGATATTTCCTATTTTTAACCGTTTTTTCCGATAAAACTTGATTATAAATGTAAATTATGAGACTTTTTCAGAAGTACTTATCGGAAATAATTTTCTATTTTCTACTATTTACATTGTTAACTACTATATCCTTACAAAGAATATATAATAGAGCAAATACTGACTTGTAATGCTTTATAACTATGTTTTCTATTGTATACAATGGTAAATTAATAATGTAAATAGGGGATTAATACCACTTTTATAAACTTTTTAGAGCTAAATATCTCCGTGTCCACCAAAACTATTTTATTTCATTAGATAAAACTCTTAATAATAAAAATTGAACTTCATTTCTGATAAAATTCCCTGAAGTTTCGTTAATTTACAAATGTATAGTAATGTAAAATACGGACTTATCCACATTAGACATGTTTAATAAAATTATGCCTATTTGCTATAAAACAGGTTTTTATTCACTTCAAGTAACTTTATAAATATCATTGAGATGAGTTTTATAAAACATTGAATTTTAGTTATTTAAATGTATCTGATTAAATTATTCGCAATCCACAATTTTATCCACAGACAATATGGCTCTTCATGCTGTTTAACAATGTTACAGGTGTTAATTGACTAGAATCTCTTTAAATTGTATAGTTTCACTTATGTAAACAAATTGATCAGATAAGGAAATTTTAAAATTTTTACTGTTTTTATAATTGTTTACATATGTTAATCTGGTTTTTATGCCTTAAAATGGTTAAATTTGATTTTTGTAAATTATTCCAACAATGAATTTTGAACAGATCTATTTCCAACACCCTAATTTTCCTAACCGGTATATTTCCCCTGAAAAATTATTTTCTTACCTACAGACGAATCTTGGCGATTATATTCTGGAGATCGGAAAATCATATTTAGATAAACCTATATATCAATTGAGCATCGGAACAGGTGATATTCATATTTTAGCGTGGTCGCAAATGCACGGAAACGAATCTAATGCTACCCATGCGATGCTGGATCTTTTGGTAAGTTTAGATAAGGCTCCTGAAATGAAAGAAGATTTGTTCAGTAAGATTAGACTTGATTTTATTTTTATGCTTAACCCCGACGGTTCAGAAAGGTGGACAAGGCTGAATGCTGTAGATATTGACCTGAACAGGGATTTTCACAATGAAGCCAGTAGAGAGATTAAGTTTCTTAAGAATGCTGTAGCTTCAAAAAAATATGACTATGCTTTGAACCTTCATGAGCAGAGAACGATTTTTACTACTGACGGTATTCATCCTGCTACACTTTCTTTTTTAGCGCCTTCTGAAAATGTAGAACGTACCGTAACTGAAAACAGGAAAAAATGTATGGCAGTGATTGGAAATGTTTATCATCATTTAAAGGAAATGATCCCTAATCAGATTGGAAGGTATTCTGATGAGTTTTATCCTACTTCAACCGGTGATAATTTTATAAAAGCAGGGATGCCGACTATTTTATTTGAAGGAGGACATTTCATAGATGATTATACCAGAAAAGGCACAAGGAAGTATTATACAGTGGCCCTTTACTATGCTCTGAAAGCAATAAGTGAACTCAATTCTGAAACTACCGGATGGGAGGCTTATCTTGAAATTCCTGAAAATAAAGAAACCCATTATGATATTGTCTACAGAAACGTAAGACTGAATACGGAGCATGAATGTATCCTGGACATTGCCGTTCAGTACAGAGAAATAAAAGAGGATGGAAAAGATGAAATTTCTTTTATCCCTTTCGTCATGGAAGTAGGAGATGTGAAAAAACGAAAAGGCTGGCTGGAAATAGACTGTACAGGAAAGAAATTTATTTCCGAAACTAAATATCCCAAACTGGATGCAGCAGCAGGTTTTACAATAGAAGATTAAAAAATACGGCAATCAAGAGATTGCCGTATTGATTTTTTATAGACGGGAGCAGAATCTTAGTTAACGACTTTAATTCCGTTAGCTACAAATCTGATCTCCTCTTTAGGCTGAGTGATCGCATCAATTTCTGACTGCGGTTTTTTAGCATCTTCAGCATAATGTTTCTGCTCATTTACAGAAGTTACTTTTCTTTCTGCATTTCCTTCCAATACAACATTTTTACCTTTTAAAGCTGTAGGTACAAAGAATGCATAATCTTTCATTTTCACAAAAAATTTAGAATTGTCTTCAGTCTGAATAGTAAGCCAGCATCCTTTTTTATCGCATACATCGGTTACTTTACCCTTAATAGCTACATTCTCCAGCTTTTTGTTATCTTTTTTAAGCTGTTTACCCAGTTGATCCACGGTGATGGCCTTAGATTCAGTTCCGGAAGCTACACTTGCTCCATACGTATCACCTACTATAGCATTACCTGCCGGAGGTCCCACTTCCTGTGCGAAAGCCAATGAAGAAGCACTTATTGCAGCTGCAAATATGATGGTCTTGAATTTCATTTTATTATTTTTTTCAAAAGTACTAATTAATATTGAATCAAAAATCAATTAAAAGTTGATATAAAACAGGTGTATTATCGAATTTGTAATAAAATTCAGAATAAAAGACAGATTTGTTTATATTTGACGCCTATACTTGACTATGCAAAAAAAATTGAAATTATGGGATGCCATTATGCTGGTAATGGGCTCAATGATCGGAAGTGGGATCTTCATTGTAAGCGCTGATATGATGCGTAACCTTGGATCCGGATACTGGCTGGTTGTTGTCTGGATTATAACAGGAGTGATGACCGTTGCCGCTGCAATAAGCTATGGAGAGCTTTCCGCTCTGTTTCCAAAAGCTGGAGGTCAATACACCTATCTGAAAGAGATTTTCGGAAAGAAGATGGGATTCCTTTATGGATGGGGACTATTTACGGTAATACAAACCGGAACTATTGCAGCGGTGGCAATGGCTTTTGGTAAATTTACAGCCTACCTTATTCCGTCACTTAATGATGCTGCACCTATTTTTCAAAGTGGCGAATTTAAAATTACATGGATACAGATTTTAGCTATTGCTGTCATTCTCTTACTTACCTATATCAATACAAGAGGGGTGCAAAGTGGAAAAGTACTTCAGAATATATTTACAGGCTCTAAAATTATTGCTTTACTGGGCTTGGTTGCTGCAGGCTTTATACTGGTGGATTTTTCGCATATGGCTGAAAACTTCAGCCTTGGTACGGATTCATTTAACAATCTTAAGAAAGACTTTAATGGCAACTTCCTTAAAGAAGGTTGGCAGCCTATTGGTGGAATGACGTTATTGGGAGGTATTGCTGCTGCTATGGTAGGTTCTGTATTCAGTTCTGTAGCCTGGGAAAGTGTAACATTTGTTTCCGGAGAAATTGATAACCCGAAGAGAAATGTCGTGAAATCTATGATTTATGGAACTTCTGCGGTGATGCTTCTCTATATTGCAGTTAATTTTGTCTATTTAAATGCATTAGACAGAGATGGAATTGCATTTGCGACCAATGACAGGGTAGCGGTAGCAGCATCACAGAATATTTTTGGAAGTGCAGGAACAGTGATTATCGCTTTACTGGTTATGATTTCCACATTTGGATGTAATAACGGATTAATCTTAGCCGGAGCAAGGGTTTTTCAGACTATGGCAAAAGATGGAATGTTCTTTACATCAGCAGAAAAAAATAATAAAAATGAAGTTCCTGAAAATGCATTATGGATGCAGGGAGTCTGGGCTTCACTTCTTTGTTTGAGCGGGCAGTATGGAAACCTGTTGGATATGATCTCTTTTGTCATCGTTTTATTTTATATGATTACCGTTTTCGGGGTGATCTATTTAAGAATCAAGCAGCCTGGCCTTGAAAGACCTTATAAAACCTGGCTTTATCCAATTACTCCAATTGTTTATTTAGTGATTGGAACAGGCTTCTGTATACTGCTTTTAATTTACAAACAGCAATATACATGGCCTGGGTTGATTATGGTTGTGCTGGGACTTCCGGTCTATTATTTTATTAACCGCAAAAAAACACACTGATATCATATAAGATATAATAGCAGCAAGGCTTTCAATTCAATTTGGAAGCCTTTGTTTTTGAATAATATTTTAATTTATTAAACATTTATTTAGTGAAAATGTGTATTTTGGTATTTCGTTTTTAAGTAAACTTAACCATGAAGTAAAAAATAAGAAGTTGATTATGGATACACCAAATTACAGAATGCCTTTTGTACCTTCAACTTTAATGACTGAAGGCGGAAGCATTGATACCTGCGATATGGGGGAAAGTATTGCCCACAATATCATGTTACTGATTACCACTAAAAAAGGGGAGAACAGATATGATGAAAATTATGGCAACGACGTTTGGAATCTGGAATTCGATAACGGAGTCACCAGCGCGATCTGGGAAAATGTTTTTGTTAAAAGTCTTAAAAGACAGATTCAGGAATACGAACCCCGCATTGTACAGCCACAGATTGATGCCAATATACAGTTTGTAGAACACAGCTACGATACCAAAGAGCACACAGAAATCAAAAAGAAAGTAAGAATTGCGATCAATGCAAAAATGGAAGCTACGGGAGAACGTTTCAGTTTTTCAACAGAATTGTTTCTAAGCCCGATGTCTATTGATTAATTTTTTTTAACAGCACCAAAAATTTATGAATTTAGATCAGAATATATATTCCAAAGAATCTGTAAAAGCCAGAATGCTTCAGAATGCCACTAAAGTTTGGGGACTCAAGAGCCCGCAATCTTTAGATCCTTTTGTAAAACTACTGATAGATGCATTCAGTACAGAAGTCTTTAAGGCTAATAATGAAATTCAGACGGTCAATGCCCGTATTTTAGAAAAACTGGCAAAACTTCTTACGCCATCTATTTATACCCATCCTATTCCCGCTCACTCTGTAGCTTTTACACAGCCTTATGAGTCTTCCGAAGTTTTATTGGAACATACGGAGTTTTTCTTCCGTAAGCAGATGACTTCCACCATAAAATCAGAGTCCGACAAACAGTTGAATATTCCTTTCACTCCCGTAGGAAATGTAAGGATCAATAAAGTTCATACTTCCATCATGTTTGTAGGAAATACTTGCTACAGTATAGATGACCGGTTCAATAAAATTCCTATTGCCAGGTTTCCGGGAAAACCCGAAGATTATAGAAAAATTACAGTAGGAGTTGATGTCAGTAAATATACAAACGAAAATTTCCCTAAATATTTAAGTATCTTTTGCTCCAATCCTGCTTTTGAGCATTTGGATTTTGTCTATAAATTATTACCTTATATTACCGTTACCAGTAATGGAAATCCACTATTTGTAAGAGAGGGATTAAGCTACCTTACAGAAAACCAGCCGGACGGTTACGAACAGATGTTCAGAGAGCAGTCTATCCGGAATAAAGTGATTGAAGATATTAAAAGTATTTACCGTCATAAATTTATTGAGGTAACAGGAATTTCCAACAGTTTATTTTCAGAGCCGGGAAAACTTCCGCAAAATCTTGAATTCCTTCACGGAAAAGAGGAGATTGTGAAATATATGGACAATAAAAAGTTCCTATGGTTAACTTTTGAATTTCCACCCCAGTTTTCTGCTGAAATCCTGGATAACTTTTCATTTGTGCTGAATGCATTTCCTATCTACAACAGAGGTTGGAAGAAAACAGAATACAGTTTAGATATCATGGGGAATAATATTCCTTTGGTTACTGACGAAGGAGAACATTTTCTATATGTAGATGATGTTCAGGACGGAGACGGAAGGAAATATACAGAAATTCCTTTCACACCGGCTGATGACCTTAAAAAAGGTTTGTATACCGTTAGGAAAGGAGGAATGGAGCGTTTTACCAGTAGAAATGCTGTGGATATGATTGCCAATGTTCTGGAGCTGACCCGGGATGAGATTGCTGCTTTTTCCCTTCTGAACAGAGATAATGTAAAAGGGGTATTGAGTGAAATGTCTGACAAAATGAAATCTATGGTACAGAAAGTGAATAATGCCAAGAGAAATATCAGACAGGAACTGAATTATGTCATTATGGAGCCTGTAGAGAAAACAGACCATACGTATGCTTCTTTCTGGGTTACCCACTGTACTTTAGCCAATCATATGCGTCCGGGAACAGAGCTGTCTAACCAGCTGAAATCCCAGACCATCGTTTTACTTGCTGAAACCCTGGGAGGAGCAGAGGAGCAAAAAGGAACAGACAGCATCCAGGCTTATAAATATGCATTAACAACAAGAGATAAGATCATTTCACTTGAAGACGTTAAGAATTACTGCAGGATGATACTGAAAGATGAAATGAGAGATGTAAGGGTAAGAAGGGGAACCATGGTAAGCAACAGACCTAAAGAAGGTTTTGTAAGAACGGTAGAAGTGGAGATTGTTCCCCAAAACTATTCCTTCTATGGAAGAGCGTATTGGGAAAATATGTCCAATATTCTTAGAAATCAGATTATTGCCAAAGCAATAGACGGTATTGAATATCTGGTGAAAATAACCAATGAAGATGTTGAATTTCAGGATATGTAAAATTAAAACAATACCAAAAACATGAGAAAGATTATGATAATGGCTATGGCCTTGTCCCTGGCAGTAGTGAATATAAGCTGTAAAAAAAGAGCTGATAAACTGGGGAACGCAGTTCTGAATTTGGGAGGAGAACAGGAAGCAAACACTATTATTGATTTTAACAATAATTTCATTGATTCTTATAAAAACACTTCGAAACATATTGAGAGAATCTTAAAATATGCTGATGAAGCAGTCGTAAGATCAAAAGGCGGGAATGTAATGATGATGCCTGTAATAAGTTCAATGGATTACAGCTTTTCAAAAATCAAAGGGGTTCCCTCCGGATTTGAAAAAGATAAAGCCGGAATTGAATCCGATTTTAATATTTACAAAACCAAAAAAGAAAAAATAGAGAAGAAATTTGAAGAGCTTAAATCTTATATGAACTCTGAAGATTATAAAGATGATAAAGGTGCCAAAGCGGAGAATTTAAGAAAAGAGCTTGAAACTGAAGCCGATGCACTCTATTTAGCTGGGGAGAATATTATAATGAAAATTAAGCCTGCAACAGATGCCGCTGAAGAAGTAATCCTTAAAGATCATCCGTTGAAAAACTATATCTTATCTTCCAAAAATGTAATGAATTCTTTAGATTCTGTGGTGGAACTGCTTGGTAAACAATATACAGAAAAATTTAATGAAGCAGAGGCACAGAAAAAGTATAATGAATTCGCCAAAGCTGTGGAAGCCAATTCAAAATTGGTATTCGATGTGAAAGATCCACAGTATGCTTATAAAAAATCTCAGTTTGAAATTTTTAACAAGAATGCTTCCAGCTTTTTAGATACCTACAGAAAACTGATCAGGGATGCTAAGGAAGCCGGAAAAATTCCTGATAATAACATTCAGCAGATCGACTCATCTTATGAATCGGTATTAAGTTCATACAATTCGTTTGTAAAATAATAATATACCCTATACACAATAAAGGACCAATATAATCTGTATTGGTCTTTTTTATTTTTCTGAAAAATCAGCAAAACCTTTTATAGATTTCTCTGAGTACTTCTGTATCACTCAATTTAATAAAGATTAAACTTTTATACCTTTTACGGTTAATAAATTTCCATAAAATTCCGTAATTTTGCACGTTGTGATTTTCAGGCAAAGTCACTCTGAATTATGAGCAAATCAACAGAATATATAGAAGTTTACGGAGCACGTGAGCACAATCTAAAGAATATTAACGTTAAAATTCCTAGAAATGAACTGGTAGTAATTACCGGTCTTTCGGGGAGTGGAAAATCTTCACTGGCTTTTGATACCATCTTTGCAGAAGGCCAGCGTCGCTATATTGAGACATTCTCTGCCTATGCACGTCAGTTTTTAGGCGGGCTGGAGCGTCCTGATGTAGATAAAATAGAAGGACTTTCACCTGTCATTGCTATTGAGCAGAAAACAACCAATAAAAACCCACGTTCTACCGTAGGAACCGTTACAGAGCTGTACGATTTTCTACGTCTTTTATATGCAAGGGTTTCTGATGCTTACTCTTTGTCTACCGGGCAAAAGCTGGTAAGCTATACGGAAGATCAGATTCTTGAGACCATCAAGGAAAACTATAAAGGAGAGAAAATAATGTTGCTGGCACCCGTAGTACGGTCCAGAAAAGGACATTACCATGAACTTTTCGTACAGATGGCAAAAAAGGGCTATGGACAGGCTAGAATTGATGGAGAATTACAGGATATTGAGTATGATTTAAAACTTGACCGTTATAAAACCCATGATATTGATATCGTTATCGACCGTTGGATCATCGGGGAAAGTGCTTCAGAAAGCAGAATGGAAAAATCGTTGCGTACCGCAATGGAAATGGGCGAGGGCATCATTGGAATCCAGAAGCTGGGAAGTACAGCTATTGAATACTTTTCCAAAAATTTAATGGATGCTGAAACAGGACATTCCTTAGCATTGCCGGAGCCTAATACTTTTTCATTCAACTCCCCAAAAGGAAGCTGCCCAAACTGTAAAGGACTTGGGATGATCAAAAAGATCAACACCGATTATTTTACAGAAAATCCAAAACTGTCAATCAATCAGGGTGCATTATTACCTCTGGAAGATATCAAATCAAACAAATGGATACTGGCGCAGATTAAAAATATCCTTGAAATTTTCGGACTGGGGTTAACAACGCCTTTACAGGATATTCCGGAAGAAGCTTTGAATTACATTTATAACGGCTGTCACAAAGAATTTAATAAAGATCTTAAATACGCAGGAGTTACCAAAAAGATAAAGATCAGTTTTGATGGTCTTATTCCTTTTATGGAGGAAATTATTGAGGAAAGAGAATCTTATGAGGCTATCTTGCTGGAAAGGCATTTTACCACAGAAGAAACCTGTCCTGAATGTAATGGAAGCCGCCTTCAGCCTTCAAGCTTAAGCTTTAAAATAGATGGTAAAAATATTGCTGAGGTCAATGGGTTAAGCTTAGCTGATTTAAAAGATTGGTTAATTGACGTTAAAGATAAATTCTCTGAAAAAAATAAAATTATCGCTCACGAAATTTTAAAGGAAATTGAAACCAGGCTTCAGTTTCTGCTGGATGTTGGTTTGGATTATCTAAGTTTGAGCAGAAGTTCCAAAACCCTTTCCGGAGGAGAATCTCAAAGAATACGTCTGGCAACACAGATTGGGTCTCAATTGGTTAATGTGTTGTATATTCTGGACGAGCCAAGTATCGGTCTTCACCAGAGAGATAATGAAAGGCTTATTCACTCATTAAAGAACCTTAGAGATATCGGAAACTCTGTATTGGTGGTTGAGCATGATAAAGATATGATTCTTGAAGCCGATGAGGTGCTGGATATTGGTCCCAGAGCCGGAAAATTCGGAGGAGAGATCCTTTGGCAGGGAAAACCGAAAGATTTATTGAAAGCGGATACCATAACCGCTCAGTATATCAATGGAAAAAGAAAAATCGCCATTCCTGAGGAAAGAAGAGCAGGAAGCGGAAAAAATATATTATTAAAAGGAGCTACAGGAAACAATCTTAAAAATGTAACACTGGATGTTCCTCTGGGAAAACTGGTTGTGGTAACCGGAATTTCAGGAAGTGGAAAATCTTCACTGATCAACGGAACATTATACCCAATCCTTAATAAACATTTCTACAGAGCAGTTCAGGAGCCTTTACCTTATAAAAAAATTGAAGGTCTGGATAATATTGACAAAATTGTGGATGTAGACCAGACTCCCATTGGAAGAACGCCACGTTCCAATCCTGCAACCTACACAGGAATGTTTACAGACATCAGAAATCTTTTTGCAGAATTACCTGAGAGTAAAATCCGTGGATATAAGCCGGGAAGATTCTCTTTCAATGTAAAAGGCGGAAGATGTGAAACCTGCCAGGGGGGAGGATTGAAAGTCATTGAAATGAACTTCCTTCCGGATGTATACGTTCACTGTGAAACCTGTAACGGAAAGCGTTTCAACAGGGAAACGCTGGAAGTCCGCTACAAGGGAAAATCCATTTCCGATGTACTGGATATGACGATTGATGAAGCGGTAGATTTCTTCCAGCCTATTCCTAAGATTTTTGCAAAAGTAAAAACATTACAGGATGTAGGTTTAGGATATATTACTCTGGGACAACAGTCAACAACCCTTTCCGGAGGAGAAGCACAGCGTATCAAGCTGGCAACGGAACTGGCAAAAAGACAAACTGGAAATACCCTTTATATCCTGGATGAACCTACTACCGGACTGCATTTTGAAGACGTGAAAATCCTGATGGAAGCCATTAATAAATTAGTGGAATTAGGAAACTCATTTATCATCATCGAACATAATATGGATGTAATTAAATTGGCAGACCATATTATTGATGTAGGCCCTGAAGGAGGAAAGTATGGAGGACAGATCGTAGCCCAGGGAACTCCTGAAGAAATTGTAAAATCTAAGAAAAGTCTGACAGGAAAATTTTTGAAAAGGGAACTGGAATAATCAGAACATCAATATAAGTATAGGAAAGAATTTGCGAAAGCAGATTCTTTTTTTTATTTAAATACAGGTATTTTCAAGTTGAAGCACCCGATCGGATTAAAAAACAGGTGAAATAGTAAAGATTTAGTATTGTAATCTAACTTTCAATATTAAATTTTCACGTATTTTATAAATTTATACAATTGTTAATCAGATACTTATGTTTTAATGTTAACTCAATGTTAACTGAATGTAAAATTAATATGAATTATTTTTAATAACTTTGAGTAAGAGATAGAGAATAAACCCAAATATAATCTTAAAACCAAATAGTTATGAGAAATAAAATTCAAATATTGACCGCTTTACTTTTTGTTGTTGCATTTTCAGCGGTAGCCAATATTGCTCAGGCACAAACTACAGATCATAATACAATCCAGGAAATTCAATTGAATAAAAGTGAAACTTTTAATGACATCAGGTCTCAACTGATCGCCAATTTTGATCTTACCAAGCCTGAATACAGACAGGGAACCGTCAATTCAGTAGTGAAATTTGATATTGCTAAAAACGGAAAAATTGTAAATGTCCATTCCAGTGGCGATTGCAAAAGCGTAAGCAAAGAAATTGAGAATGTTTTAAGCGAACTTGATTATAGAGTAGACCGCAAAAAAATAAGTGACAATATGGTTGCCTATACCTATGTGATGCCTGTAACCGTAGAAATCAATAACAGATAGTCTTAAGAGTCTATTATTGTAAATAAAGCGAAGTAGATCCTTATACGGATTTTATCTAAATAGTGTAAATAATGAAAATTTTGAATATTAAATTATAATAATAATTAATAGGATTCGTTTAATTTTGTTTAACCATAAAATTAAAACGATATGAAAAATTTAAAGAAACTGACTAAATTAGATTTAAAATCAGTGTATGGAGGAGAACCTAAACAATATTGCACCTATTGCGAATGGGCAGATAAAGTTTTCTGCAGTGAAATCCCAATCGTTCAGTGTCCATAAAAAAATCAAAACCGCTTTTATAAGCGGTTTTTCTATTAATCTTATGGATTGAGATTGCTGCTCAGCAAGATAATAATAGAGCTTACCAATCTTCAATAATTTTCTTTCTGTGGATTTTCCCCCAATCGATCATCGATATAAATACAGATCTTAATGTAGTGGTATGCCGGGTAGGAGTGTACTCAATGATCGTAAGTAAATCATTCTGAATAGTTCTGTTAATAAGTTTATTTTGTTCCAGGTCTCTTAGTTCCTTTGCTAAAACTTTCCCACTGATTTTAGGAATGCTGTTTTTTTATTTCTTTGAAACGTTTATTACCATTCATGATAGAAAATAAAACCAATGTTTTCCATTTTCCATGGATTACTTCCAATGTACCCTGTAAATAAAGCATTCGTGCTTCACAATCCCTATGGGTTTCTTTTTTACTGTTCATCACTCCATGATTTTGTAGTTGCAGTACTTGGACTCTTGTCATTGTGGTTTATTTGGGTTCAGAAAGACGATAAATGGGCTGTTTTCAGACTGTCAATCATCTTTGCCAGTCTTTATTGGATAACGCAGGCAATGTCTATTTTATTTCCGGGAACAGCCCTGTTTGATCCGGAGTTTTCTTATCCTGATCAGTGGCCTGTACAGTTCATATCAGATGGTACTATGTTTTTACTGCTTATAATGGCTTATTTTTTAGAATCAAAACATTTAGATAGGTTAAAATAGTTCATCATTAAAAAAAAGGAAATCCGTTTGTTATTCTTTAAGGGTAGAAAAAATCAATTCAATTATAATAAGGGATAATAAAAATTAATACATTTGAATAGATAAAAAATAGCTGTGGATCCTATTCTTAATGTCGTAGTCCGTTCTCTCTGTGTTTACCTTTTCATGGTGATCGCCATCCGTTTATTTGGAAAAAATCAATTATCTCAGCTTAATGCAGGGGATATTGTTTTATTGCTGCTGATCTCCAATGCCGTTCAGAATGCAATGGTGGGACCGGATACTTCACTTCAGGGTGGACTTATTGCAGCGCTGGTTTTGTTTGTGGCTAATTTTTTGCTAAAAAGACTCATGTTTTCCAACCGCTCCTTTGAAACATTTATGGAAGATGATCCGGTAGTACTTATCAAGGATGGAATTGTAGATCAGATAGCCTTGAATAGAGTGAAAATTACCGAAAGTGAACTGGAAGAAGCAATCAGGGAACATGGTATTGACCAAATAAAAAAGGTAAAACTGTCTGTCTTGGAAGTTGACGGAAACATAAGTGTGGTTTCTGAAGATGAGAAAAGCAAGCAGACTCATTATACAAGAATCAAAAGAAAAAATAAAAGAAAATACCATTAAACAGAATGAATTACGAACTAAGAGAGATGCTTCCCAATGATGGGGCCCGGGTACTTGAGATTTTCAGACAGGGAGTTGACAGTGGTATAGCCACTTTTGAAACAGCAATTCCTACTGTGGAAGCCTGGGATATGGAATACTTTAATGCCTGTCGCTGGGTATTGGAAAATGAGAATAATGAAATAGTAGGATGGTGTGCCTTGAAGCTGGTGAGTAAAAGAGAATGTTACAAAGGAGTTGCAGAAGTGAGTATTTATTTCGATACAGACTATCAGGGGAAGGGATTGGGATCAGTACTGCTTAAAAAGATGATTTTGGATAGCGAGGATCACGGATTCTGGACTTTACAGACCAATATCTTCCCTGAAAATGAAATGTCTATTAAATTCCATCAGAAAAATGGCTTCAGAATAGTGGGGGTTCGTAAAAAAATAGGAAAGCTCAACGGGGAATGGAAAGATTTGATCATGTTTGAGAAAAGGAGTGAAATAATTTAATGAAATACGAGCACCTATAAAACCGTTTTATCTATTTTAGGGTTTACACTTTATATCCGGAATCTGGAATTTCGAACAATTTGGCATTAACCTTGTTATCTTTTGGCAACTAAGTTTGAAAAAGTGAAAATAATGAAAAGTATGTTTAAAGTGATGGGAGCAGGTGTGGTTATGCTGATGCTGACATCTTGTGTGGTTCATGAGCATCACGGAAGAAGGCTTCCACCAGGGCAGGCGAAAAAAGTGTATGGAGGAAGTGCAAGATATTATGCTCCCGGCCAGGTAAAAAAAGTATATATTTATGAAGATAGAGGTCGAGGTCACCATCATAAAGGTCGCGGTCATGGCCATCATAGATAATGAAGAAAAAAAGAGGTTAAAACAATAACCTCTTTTTTTATGTTCAGAATAGAAATAAGTATAGTCTTTTTCTATTTATTGATATTAAAATCTGGATTTTTTAGGATTTAAAAAAGTATTGAAGATGATAACTTCCTGACCGAATTTTGTTTCAACGCGCTCAGCTATATTTTTTAATTCACTTTCAATAAAATCATTTCGGAGTTCATCATTATCAAAGATCAAAAGAAGGTTGTAATTTTTCCCGTCTTCAATATAATCACTGTGTACTTCAGAAAGGATATATTTGTTCACATCCATCAAGTTTTCAGTCATTACCACCAGTGTTTCATCAATATAATTTTCCCATTCCTCGAGATTATTTTTCGTACAGTGGAAAGTTATACTTAATATGCTCATATTTTATGAATTTTTAAGATTTTTTGGATAAATTCTACCACAAAAATCGGCAATTTTTTCGTAAATTAGCCCGTTAATAAAAATTCGAAATAAATAATTTTCAGACATACAGCTAAAGGTCTGGCTATCATTATAATAAAATTTGTTTATGCAAAAAGAAGGAGAAAGACTGATTCCTATCAACATCGTTGATGAAATGAAATCGTCTTATATCGATTATTCGATGTCTGTTATCGTCTCAAGAGCGTTACCGGATGTAAGAGACGGTTTGAAACCCGTTCATAGAAGAGTACTTTACGGTATGTATGGATTAGGGGTTTTTTCTAATAGAAAATATTTAAAATCTGCAAGAATTGTTGGGGATGTTTTAGGTAAATATCACCCACACGGAGACTCCTCTGTGTATGATGCAATGGTGAGAATGGCCCAGAACTGGAGCTTGCGTTATCCACAAGTGGACGGGCAGGGTAACTTCGGTTCAATGGATGGTGATCCACCGGCAGCAATGCGTTATACTGAGGCAAGATTAAAGAAGATCTCTGATGAGATTCTTTCAGATCTTGATAAAGAAACAGTTGATTTTCAGAATAATTTTGACGACAGTCTACAGGAACCAACAGTAATGCCTACTAAGGTTCCTAATCTTTTGGTAAACGGAACTTCAGGGATTGCGGTAGGTATGGCCACCAATATGGCACCTCATAACTTATCAGAATCTATAGATGCCATCTGTGCATATATTGATAACAGAGAAATAACAATTGATGAGCTGATGCAGCATATCATTGCTCCGGATTTTCCTACAGGTGGAATTATCTATGGTTATGACGGGGTAAGAGATGCTTTCCATACAGGAAGAGGTAGAGTTGTTTTGAGAGCTAAAGTAAGCTTTGATGAAATTGGAAACAGAAATGCGATTATTGTAACTGAGATTCCTTATCAGGTGAACAAGGCGGAAATGATTGCCAGAACTGCAGAACTTGTTAAAGATGATAAAATCCCTGGGATCTACGAGATCAGAGATGAATCAGACAGAAACGGACTTCGTGTTGTTTATGAATTGAAAAATGATGCTATTCCAAATGTTGTCCTGAACTTATTGTATAAATATACATCGCTTCAGACTTCTTTCAGTGTTAACAATATTGCCTTGGTACACGGAAGACCGGAACAGCTGAATCTTAAAGATATCATCCATCACTTTGTGGAACACAGACATGAAGTAATTGTAAGAAGAACTCAGTATGAGCTTAAAAAAGCGAAGGAAAGAGCTCATATCTTAGAAGGATTCATGAAGGTGATAGGAACTCAGGATTCCTTAGACAGAGCAATTGCTATCATCCGTCATAGTGCCAATCCTCAGGGAGCAAAAGAAGGCCTGATCGAAGCATTTGAGCTTTCAGAAATTCAGGCTCAGGCAATTCTGGATCTTAGATTAGCCCGTTTAACAGGAATGGAGCTTGATAAAATCCGTGATGAGTATGATGCCATTATGAAAGAAATTCAGAATTTGGAAGATATCTTAGCGAATGAGCCAAGAAGATTCGAAATTATCAAAGAAGAATTGCTTGAAATCAAAGAAAAATATGGTGACGAAAGAAGAACGGAGATTGATTATTCAGGAGGAGAAATGTCTATTGAAGATATTATTCCAAATGAGTCTGTAGTTCTTACGATCTCTCACGCAGGATATATTAAGAGAACTTCACTTTCAGAATATAAAATTCAAAGTAGAGGAGGTGTAGGAAACAGAGCGGCAACTACAAGGGATGAAGACTTCCTGGAGTATATTGTTTCTGCTACCAACCACCAGTATATGCTATTCTTTACAGAAAAAGGAAGATGTTATTGGTTAAGAGTATTTGAAATTCCTGAAGGTTCTAAAACTTCAAAAGGAAGAGCGGTACAAAACCTTATCAACATTGAACCGGATGATAAAATCAAAGCATATATCAGAACCAATAACCTTAAAGATTCTGAATATGTAAACCAAATGAGCGTTGTGATGGTAACTAAAAATGGTACCATTAAGAAAACATCACTTGAAGCCTATTCAAGACCAAGGGTAAATGGGGTGAATGCTATTGAGATCAGAGATAATGACCAGCTATTAGGAGCTTACCTTACAAATGGTACCTCCCAGATTATGATCGCTACTAAAAACGGTAAGTGTATCCGTTTCCCTGAAGAAAAAGTAAGAGAAGTAGGTAGAGGATCCATTGGGGTAAGAGGAATTGCTCTTGAAGAAGGAGACGAGGCAATTGGTATGATTGTTGTGAATGATGTGGAGAACGAAACAGTACTTGTAGTATCTGAAAAAGGATACGGAAAAAGAACTGCAGTAGAAGACTACAGAATTACAAACAGAGGAGGAAAAGGAGTTATTACCCTAAACATTACCGAAAAAACAGGACACCTGATTGCTATTCAGAATGTAACAGATGAAGATGGATTGATGATCATCAATAAATCCGGAGTTGCTATCAGAATGGGAATGGATGAAATGAGAATAATGGGTAGAAATACTCAGGGAGTGAAAGTAATTAACCTTAAGAAGAATGACGAAATTGCAGCAATTGCAAAAGTAGAAATGGATAAAGATGTAGAAGAAGAAATTGAAGAAGGAACAGAAGGAGTAGAAATTGTAACTGATAACCAGGAAAATGATGAAGTACCTCAGGCTGAAAATGAAACTCCGGCAGAGGAAAATGGGAATTCTGATTCTGAAGAATAAATTGTACAATTAATATAAAATAGTTATTATGAAGAAACTTATTTTAGGTATAGCTATCGTAGCATCTTCTTTTGCTTTTGGACAGAAAAAAGATGTAAACGCTCAGCTTCAGGCGGCTAATACAGCTGCTATGGAGGCCTATAATGCAAAAAATTATGCAGTTGCAGCCCCTAAGTTTGTAGAAGTTTATGACTTATTGAAGGCTAATGGTCAGGATAATAAGATCTATATGTATTATGCAGGGCTTAGCCATGCATTGGCAAATAATACTGATCCTGCAATTAAAATATATACTGATCTTATCAATTCCGGATTTACCGGAGTGGAGACTACTTATACTGCAAAAGATAAGAAATCCGGACAGGTTGTTAATTTAGATAAGGCTACCTGGGAGCTTATGAAAAAAAATACTGATTATTCAGATTTTAAAACTGAACAGTCTAAAAGTATAGAACCGGATCTGTATGAAACTTTAACTTCATTGCTTCTTAATGCAAAGAAAACTGATGAAGCTCTTGTTATTATAGAAAAAGGATTGGCTAAATTCCCTAATAATGCTAAGCTTAAAGAATCTCAAAGCTCCGCTTATTTCCAGTCTGGAAACACGGAAAAGTTTATGGGAACTCTAAAAGAACAGTTGGCTAAAAACCCTACTGATGCAACAAACTGGTATAACCTTGGAGTAATGCAGTCTAAAAATCCAGCTACAACAGCAGATGCTATTGAATCATTCAAAAAAGCAGTAGAGCTTAAGCCTACCATGGCAGAAGCACACCAAAATCTTGTGTATACAACTATTGGGGACGACTCTAAGATTGTAACAGAGATCAATGCTTTGAGAAAAGACAAGCCGGATGAAGCTACCAAACTGATTGATGCAAGAAAAGAGAGATTTGCCAAAGCTTTACCTTATGCTGAAGCATGGTACAAAGCTGCACCTCAAAGTCTGGATGCCGTTTCTGCACTTAAAGAAATCTATGTTGTAACTAAAAATATAGATAAAGTAAAAGAAATGAAAGCTAAAGAAACTGAGCTTAGTGCTAAAGCAAAATAATAGCTTTAAGAAAATAATAATAAAACCGGAGCAGAAATGTTCCGGTTTTGTTTTTTTCCGGGATTGAAGAATCCTTATTTTTGTAGCAGAGACCCCTAAATTTCACTCCAAAAATTCTCTGTAATTCCGTATCTTTGGGAAAAATTTTTACAAGATGATTGAGTGGAAAACCGTCAAAGAATACGAAGATATTACCTATAAAAAATGTAATGGAGTAGCAAGGATTGCTTTTAACAGACCGGAAGTACGTAACGCTTTCAGACCCAAAACAACTTCAGAGTTATACGATGCTTTTTATGATGTCTATGAAGATCCTTCTATAGGTGTGGTATTGCTTTCAGGAGAAGGGCCAAGTCCGAAAGATGGAGGCTGGGCTTTTTGTAGCGGTGGAGACCAAAAAGCAAGAGGGCACCAGGGGTATGTGGGAGAAGACGGAAGACACCGTTTGAATATTCTTGAAGTTCAGCGTTTGATCCGTTTTATGCCTAAAGTAGTTATCGCGGTTGTTCCGGGATGGGCTGTTGGCGGAGGACACTCTCTTCACGTAGTATGTGACCTGACTTTAGCAAGTGAGGAGCATGCTATTTTTAAGCAGACAGATGCTGACGTAACAAGTTTTGACGGTGGGTACGGATCAGCTTATCTTGCTAAAATGGTTGGACAGAAGAAAGCCCGTGAAATCTTCTTCTTAGGAAGAAATTACTCTGCTCAGGAAGCTCTTGAAATGGGAATGGTTAATAAAGTGGTTCCCCATGCGGAATTAGAAGATACTGCCTATGAATGGGCACAGGAAATATTAGAAAAATCTCCAACCTCTATCAGAATGCTGAAATTTGCAATGAACCTTACGGACGATGGTATGGTGGGGCAGCAGGTTTTTGCCGGTGAAGCTACACGTCTTGCCTATATGACGGAAGAAGCAAAAGAAGGAAGAAATGCCTTCCTTGAAAAAAGAAAACCGAACTTCGGAGAAGATCAATGGATATCATAAACTGTAAAAAGTACAACGTAAAATGTATTAATGATTCAACACATTAGACTTTTACTTTGTACATCATACATTTTACATTATACAAATTATGACTGATTGGATAAAAGCCGCAAGGCTAAGAACACTACCGCTTTCCTTAAGCGGAATTATTATGGGAGCTTTTATTGCAAAATGGAGGCTTTACAGAGAAGGAGGAATCTGGGACTGGAAAATTTTTGCACTGGCACTTTTGGTAACACTTTTATACCAGATTTTGTCAAATTATGCCAATGATTATGGCGATGGAGTAAAAGGAACAGATGCCAGGAGAATCAATGAAGCGGAATCAAGAGCTGTTGCATCAGGGAAAATTACTGCCAAACAGATGAAAAATGCGGTCATTCTTTTTGCAGCACTGTCTTTCATTGCTACAATCGCTTTGCTATATGTAGCTTTCATCCCGGACTATATGAATGAATTCTATATCTTCATAGGATTGGGAGTTGCAAGTATTTTAGCTGCCATTGGATATACAGTAGGTAAAAAACCTTACGGATACATGGGGTTGGGAGACATCTTCGTATTCATCTTTTTTGGGCTGGTTTCTGTATGCGGAAGCTATTTTCTGTTTACCAAAACCTTCAGCTGGGATATGCTGTTGCCAGGAACGGCAGTAGGGATGATGAGCATGGCTGTTTTGAACCTTAACAATATGAGGGATATTGAAAGTGATAAGCTATCAGGGAAAAATAGTTTTGCCTTAAGGATAGGGTTTAAAAATGCAATGATCTATGAAATGGTCCTGTTACAGCTTCCTTTAGTATTGATTCTTATATTTTTAGGAGTTAACGGGTTTATACAGGCTCAGAACTATTACGTATTTATTGTAATGATCCTGTTATTTCCACTTGCGAAATTAAGGAGAAGTATCATGTCGGTAAAAGAACCTAAAGAATTAGATCAGTATCTGAAGCAGGTGGGTATTATGACGTTTATTATGGCAATTCTTACAGCAGCAGGACTTAATTTATTTCACTAAATCTAAAAATATATTATCATGAGTTCTACAATTTTTGTTGAAGCACAAATGCTTATCAGAAAGCCGATTGAAGATGTTTTTGAAGCATTCATCAATCCTGAAGTAACCACTCATTTTTGGTTTACAAAATCTACCGGAAAATTAGAGGAAGGTAAAACCGTAGCCTGGGAATGGGAAATGTACGGCGTAAAATCCGAAGTGAAAGTTCATCAGATTATTCCCAACCAACTGATTAAAACGGAGTGGGGAGAGCCTTCAACGCATGTAGATTATGAATTCAGAGCAATGGAAAAAGGAACCCTTGTTGTCATTAAAAGTTATGGATTCAGCCAGACCGGCGAAGATCTCTTAAAAATAATCAATGATAATACAGGTGGTTTTACAACGGTTTTAGATGGCTGTAAAGCTTATCTGGAGCATGGAATCAACTTGAGGCTGATTGAAGATAAATTTCCGTAAAAATAAGCGAAAATCTTATAAAGAAGATCGCTCTTACATTTAAAGAACACAGATGGCACGAATGCTTTTCACAAATGTCACTAAATTTATATTAGTTATTTGTGAAATCATTTGAGTCATTTATGTTTAATAATAATTAAAAATTAAATTGAAAATGAAAATACAATTCTTAGGGCAAAATTGCTTCTTGTTCACCTATAAGGATAAGACAATTTTGAGTGACCCTTTTTACAATTACAAAAAAGCGGAGTCAGGATTTGACATTACCGCCCAAAAAATCGACTATATTCTGTTGACGCATGCTCATGGTGATCATATTGCTGATGTGGGTGAAGTGTTGCAGCATTATCCGGAAGCTACCATAATTGGAGTTCCTGAAGTATGTGGGTATTTTAAATCAGCAAAAAATACAGACGATGTCAACTTAGGAGGGTCGGCAAAAATCGACGATCTTAAAATTTCCATGGTTCCGGCTCATCATACGAGTTCTTTTCCGGATGGAAGCTATGGAGGCGTGCCTGTAGGATATATCTTCAGACTTCCTGAAGGTAAAAACATTTATTTGGCTGGTGATACAGGAGTAATGGCTGATATGGAGCTGTTCCCAAGATTATACGGAAATATTGATCTTTCTATCCTTCCTATTGGGAGCCACTACACGATGTGTCCGAGAAAAGCTTCTTTTGCAGCAGCAGAATTATTAAAGACACCAAAAGTAATCGGTTGCCACTTTGATACTTTCCCTGCAATTGAAATTAATCATGAAAGTGCATTAAAGCATTTTGCAGACAGAAATGTAGAACTTGTTTTACCAAAACTGGGAGAGGAGTTCGAATTTTAAAAAATAAGGGTAATCTGAAATTAGAAAATGATGCGTAAGGTATTAAAAACAAAAAAAGATAATTATCAAATTACCTCTCTCAACTTAAACCAAAAAAAAATGGCAAGCTACCTAAATCACACCGCTACGACCAATTACCTTTGCTGCGTTCCCACCCTGGAGGATTCTCAGGAGCTGGTTGTTTAGGACTTGCCGTTGCAAAGGTAGGAATAATTTATAAACTTCAAAACTTTATCAAAGAAAATTTGTTGAAAAAATGCAGTGATAGCGCTAAACAGCTGACATGTAGGGAAATAATTTTTCAACTTTTTTCTTAAAAAATTAAATATGACGAAAAGTCCATCAACATTAGGAATTATACTTTTTATTGCTACAATGATCATTTTCTTTGTAGTGTATTCATTTTTCTCAGGCATCAATTATTTTGATACTTCGCTGAAAGTCAATGCTTTCGTGTTGCCTGTTATCTATGCTGCTACAGCATTCTGGTCTGTAAAATCATACTGGAACAACCATAAACTGGGTTTTAGAGAAGCTTTTAAGAGAGCATTTGTTCCGATGTTTATCGGAGGAATTCTTTCTATTTTCAGTATTTATGCTTTCTTAAATTTTGCAGATACGGATGCTAAAAAGCTGTTAAATTACCAATATGTTCAAAGACAAAAATCAGAATTGGATACAGAATATACTTCTGCGAGAAAGATTTTAAAACATCAAAAGGACATTGATGAGCTGGATCAGAAATACAAAGAGAGGTCACAAAGCTTCACCCCGGAGGCTGTAAAAGGAAAAGATATGCTTACCGCAAGTCATTTTTCAGGATATTTTGCAGCAATTCTTATATTTTACGTAGTTTTGTCGGTGTTTTTCGGGGCGTTTTTCAGAACAAAAACAATTCAGCCAGAAGAAACAAATCAAGCCTAATTTTATTAAAAATTAAATGAATTTATCTATAGTTATTCCGTTACTGAACGAAGAAGACTCTCTGGAAGAGCTTTTTTCAAGAATTGATAAGGTCTGCACAACCGGTAATCTATCTTATGAGATCTGGTTTGTAGATGATGGAAGTACGGATTTATCGTGGAGCATTATTGAGAATTTAAAAGTACAGTATCCTCAGATCCACGCTATTAAATTTTCCAGAAATTACGGAAAATCACAGGCGCTTCATGCTGCCTTTGAAAGAACAAACGGAGATGTGGTGATCACCATGGATGCAGATTTACAGGACTTTCCCGAAGAAATTCCGGAACTCTACAATATGATAATTAATGATAATTATGACATTGTTTCCGGGTGGAAGAAGAAGCGTTTTGATAATGTGATGACAAAAAATATCCCATCGAAACTGTTTAATGCAGCAGCAAGAAAAGTTTCCGGAGTTGAACTTCATGATTTCAATTGTGGTTTGAAAGCCTACAAAAGACAGGTGGTAAAATCTATCGACGTATATGGAGATATGCACCGTTATATTCCGGTATTGGCTGCCAATGCAGGATTCCGGAGAATTACAGAAAAAGAAGTAAAACATCAGGCAAGACCTTACGGAACTTCCAAATTTGGTACAGAAAGATTTATCAGAGGTTTCCTGGATCTGGTAACCCTTTGGTTTGTAAGCCGTTTTGGAGGAAGGCCAATGCATTTCTTTGGTGCCGTTGGAACAGTAATGTTCATTTTCGGTTTTATTTCTGCATTGTGGCTGGGAGTTTCAAAACTTATTGATGTTGCCAGAGGAATTTATGGGCATTTAATTACCAATAATCCGTGGTTCTATATTGCGTTAACGATGATGATTATGGGAACATTGCTGTTTGTGGCAGGGTTCTTAGGAGAAATGATTATCAGAACCAACCGTGAGCATAAGAATTATAATATTGATGATGTGATTTAAAATATTTCAATAAGAACGACCAATATATTAATACTCCTGAAGAGCAATATGCTTTTCAGGAGTATTTTTTTTGATTCCGTTAATTTATTTTCTGATATTCGTAATGATGAAAAAATTATAAAAACAATGGACGGCATTAAAATAGAGATCAGGGACTTGGTAGATATTGACTCTCTCTCAAAAGAATATGATATTTCTAAAAATGAACTGATCTCATTTCACAACCGGAACTGTGCACTGCATGAGCTGCTTCCGGAAAGACTTCCCAAGTACATTAACAGTATTTATATTCCCAAAGAAAAATACAAGAAATGGAAGGAAAAACAACTTCCGGTTTCCCGTATTGATATTCCCGAGGCATCTGAAATGCTTACATATGGCGTTCTGATCACACAACAATCACAAGAATTAAATATAGATTATCTTATTGATATTCAAAGGTTTGACGATCGTAAGGTTTCCATTTTCCGGCAGAAATTACAGGTAAATAATAACGAAGTGGATCTGATGGTTGAGAAAATCATGGAAACTGCTGGAAAAGCATTATACCCGATACATATGTCTTTGAACAAGAAAGGAAAACCAGATCGGATTGAAAATGCTGAAGATATACAAACCCGATGGAATGAAATATACCGTCCAAGAATTCAACAGTATTATGTGGGGGAAACAGCAGAAGGGCTTATTACAACATATGACTATTTTTACGAAAATATTGAGAACGGGGTGGGAAGTTTACAGCGTAATGTATTTTATCCCATATTCTTTATTTCTCTTTATGATTCATATCCTGATTATCAGAAAGAAGAACGTCTGAATTTTTATTTTCCTTCTTTTGGAGAGATGGTTTATTATGATACTGTTTTTTCATTGCAAAGAACTTTTTCAGACAGCGGAAGAATTGTTATTCAGGTTAAAGGAGATCAATGCTATGACGAAATAAGTCTGGATGAAGATAAAGGAAAAATAGAGCTTGACTACCAACTGGATAAAGAATCCCGGAATGTGTTTTCGGTAACGGGAACATTATCAACATTCTATGATAATCAAGAAATTAAAATTTATATTGAAATATATCGTCAGGAAGCTTATCTTTGATTTACCAACTCATAAAAAATATTAATATGCAGGCACTTTTCGTCCCCTGAAGCCTTTGGCAGGCTTAATCTATTCTACCATAAATCTGAATCAGCTGGCTGGTCAGACATTACTTTTACAGAAAATAATCCGTTTTTGAAAATGAATTCTTTGCAGTATAGTGAAAGAAATTAAGGTAGAAAAATCCCTCATAAAGCTAATATTTCCCTGCATTAAAGAGACAGCAGAACAAAAAACATTAAAACACAAAAAATGATGAGTGAAAAACATTTGGTTTGCCAGGGAGCAATCTGTAAGTGCCAGTTCGGAACAGCCCCGGATAAGCTTATGGTAAAAACCCAGAGTAAACGGTATATCAACGATAAAGACGGCAGTGATAAATTAATGGCCACCCACGTAGACATTGGAGCAACTTTTGAGAAAAATACTTTCGGAAGCTGTGCCAAAATGAATAATAATCCCTGCACCCCTTCTGTTACAAAATGGGATGGCTACTATGAAAATATCACAATAGAAGATAATGGCGGAAAAGCTCTCCTTGAGGACAGTAAAGCTACCTGCGCTGTAAGTGGAACTCCCAGCATAGAAATTATATTTCATGGACAAACTGCAGAACCCAATCAGCAAAATGTAGATAATGTACGACCGGAAGTGGCAGCGCAGCTGCTGCCTTTGGAAGAGGATAATACGGAATATATCTATTATACTAAAGAAGGGCTGTACCTGGGCGGATTAGAAAAGAGTACTAAAATATATTTAACTACTCAGAAGGAATATGATAAGGTGGAGGCAGATAAAAAATGGTCAGGAATTAATGTTGGAACCAATTTATTAAAAGAGAAAGAGACATTTATTTCAAATGAAAAGTTTGTAGAGAAAGCATCCACTATATATGGCGAAAGTTCAGCATACAGAGGTAATATTGGTATTGAAGATGAGCTTGCTTCAGAAATGCTTGCAATAGCCTCTGTGCATAAAATCAATAAGGTTGCTTATGGAATAAATAGTAAGCAGGCTGTTTTATTCAGAAATACAAAAATTGAAAAAAGAAATGAAACAAAAATGCAGCTGGCGGTGGCAGCAATCATCCGCTCATTGACAACAAATGAAGATCCCAGTAATGGGGCTACGATGTGGGATGGTGCAGAACAGGCTGCTTTTTCAGCAGATGATGATAGATATTCAACAGGAAAATTTGAAATTCATATGAATACAATGGGATGGATAATCTCAGATGAACATCATACCAAATGGCAAACGGGTGTAGAAAGATTAGGCGCTACCTTTAATGCCCCCAAGGAAAAATATACTCCGGGCAAAAATCCTAATAATAAATACGCTACTGAGGATACTATTGCTCTGGAATCAAGAGCAGTGTATTTAGGAACTATTTTTTGGAAAGAATTAAAAAACAGAAAAAAGAAACCTAATGAAAAAAAGAAATAGTCTGTATTTTTTTATCGTGTTCTTTTTTTACCTCGGCTGTAAATCTCAAAAACATGATTATAGAGTAATTCATTTAAGCAATAATGAGATCCTGTCAACGTATTATTTTCATCCTGATCACATTGAATATGCAAGAGTGTATGGTAGTTCTTTTAAGAATGATTCCATAATATTTAACCGTAATAAAGACGATTTGATTGTAAAAGAATTTAACTATGATGAAAAACAGAAAAAAAGAGTAGCTGGAGGAAGCATTAGATACATTAATTACTATACGAGTCTTTCAGATATTATTGTATCAGGAAATCTGTTATCAATGGATGAAGTTCCTGTAAGTAATTTTAATTTTACAAAGAAAGACTTGGAAATTGAAAGTATAATTAAAGAAAATTGCAAATCAACAAAAGAAGGATATAGTGGCTGTGATTTTATTTTCCCAAAAAATAATGGACTTCCCTATTTACCTGAAAGCTCAACAATAACATCAGCCAAAATAAAAAAAGGCAAAGACGGATTAGAAGAAATTGAAGTACAGGGGAAGTATGAGGATGCTGCTTTTAATTATAAAAGAAACTATTATTACGACAATAAAAAAATTAAAAAAATAATTACTTCTGTGAAAGATAATACCTCCGTGAATTCTTATGAAGATGCTTATTCTGTGAGGAATCAAAAATAATTGTATAGAATAGAGGTAAATGATGAACAAGTTCATTGTTTACGTATATTGTATTCAACAAGAAATAAATACAAAGATGAAAACTAATTAAAACTGGATTACTATGGTTATTACAGGAGACACACGTCCAATTGCCGGTACAGGCTGCTCCTATTCGCTATCTTCAGGAGGCAAGAAAATAAATGCAAAAGAGTGGAGAATAGAATATGGTGGCAAAGTGTTGGCAACAAATACCAACGGAGTTTTTAAGTTCAATATCAGCCTGGCTGGAAAAACTGTAAAGCTTACTGCGGTAGCTATACAAAATGGCAGGCCGAATGCCTATTCTATTGATCTTACCATTCTTGCAGACCGCCCTAAAATAGTATCTGTAGAATGGCAGGATTTTAATGGAAGAGCCATTGGAAAACGGAAAGTAGGTTATCTGGATAAAATAAAACTTAGCATAAAAACAGCCAATATTCCTAAAAGGGATACACTCAAAATTTCTGTTTATGAAGATGATTCTACCGGAGACCGCGCCATGGATACTTATACAAGCAGCGCCATAAACGAAAGGGGATATGCCTATTTATATTTTAACCAGCTGAGTTTATACCAGAAAAAGCTGAATGATTCTGATTGGGTAAACGAAAGTGAACATGAATACTATATAAAAATAGAATATAAAAACCATATAGACCAGGCGGAAGAGAAAACACAGCTGGTGGTAGAAAACGAACTGAAAACACATATTGATCAGCCAAAACCTACGAATAATCCTGTAGTGGTAGGTAAAAATGAAGTTAAAGTAAAAACTAAAAAAAGAGCTGTTAACTATACATTTGGAGTTTTTCTGGATGGTACATTGAATAATATGTACAATACGGAGCTAAGGCAAAAGGTAACGGAGGAAGAAGTAAAGAAAGCAGAAGCATCCGGAATAAGCGATATTGAAGCCAAAAAAATCTATAAGAAAAAAGGAGGAGCTGTGGATGATGATCCATCCAAAGGAGAGACCAGTTTCGAAAATGACCTTTCTAATCCTGCGATCATATTTAAGAACTATATTATAGATTCAAAAACCATTTTTAAAATTTATACTGAAGGGATGGGAACCAATACAGCTCCTAAACACTATGGAGATGTATTAGGTATAGGTGATTATAGAGGAGATGACCTGATGATGGGACCTGCTTTTGGAATGGGATCTGCCGGAATTATGGATCGGGTAAGAAAATCGATCGGAGACGTTGCCACAACAATCTTAAAGAATATTAATAAAAACAATCAGGTGATAGGGACTGTGACATTTGATGTTTTTGGCTTTAGCCGGGGAGCTGCGGCAGCCAGGCACTTTGTACATGTAGTGACACAGGGAAGCTACGGAGCACATACCACAGCCTGGAAGGAAGGCTTTATTGTTAAGGATAGGTTTGGATACACTGTAGCAGAGTCTTACGCCAATAGAATGATGCCTGCCTTTGGGTATCTGGGACAGCTGCTTTCTGAAGCGGGATTGATGGATGAGCAGGCAAAAATACAGATTCGGTTTGTAGGGATTTATGATACGGTACCCCATCATGGATTATTCCAGTCGAATGATTCCGGAGATCTTGGGCTGAATGATGTCAACAGGGCAGATTATGTAGTACATATGGTCGCGGCAGATGAGCACCGGGCTAATTTCAGCCTGGTAGATATTTCTTCTGTAGCCAAAACGCCACCTGATAGCGGTAAAAAAGGAGGAATTGAGCTGCATTATCCCGGAGTGCATTGCGATGTAGGGGGTGCTTATGTGGAAGGGTGGACAGATAATCCGAAGAGAATTGATGCTACTATTGTGAAGGACTCGCTATACCCCCTTTCTGAAGAACTCATCAGGAAGGGCTGGTTTCTGCCAGGGGAGCTCAGTATTAAGAAAGATCCTTTTTACAGGCTTAATGTTAACAATTACAGGCTGGAAGGGGAGAGAAAGCTCAGCAACCAGTACAGCTTTATTTCTCTGCATATTATGGCCGACTTTTGTGAAATGAAAAAGCTTCCTATTAACAAAACAACCTTATTAGAATTTAAAAACTTCAAAAACAATTGGATTCCCGGTAATACTGCATTTTTAGAAGGGATTAAAGAGAAGCTGAAAAATTATACCTTTAACGGAGGGCCTCCCTTAGTATTTATAGAGCCGGAAGCGTATAAAGAGCCTCCGGTTGTACATGCTACAGGCGACAGAAGAGCGGTTCTGGAATGGCAGCAGCGCCAGCTGGAAGGTCAAAAGCGTAATGATGCGGAAGCGGATAAAAAGAACAGGGAAATCAAGTTCCTGAGAAATCATTACCTTCATTGGAATGCTACTTATGGGCAGTCGGGATCTGATCTTGTTACCCAGAAAAATTATCCTAATATTGTAAATGGCAAACGAAAGCGGACGGTATATTAATGAATTTTCTTATTTCAGGAATGATCAGATAAGCCCAGGGTTAAGAAAAAAATGGAAGAAAATTAAATAAATGAAAATATATATGCTCTGTATGTTTTGCAGTATATTCCTACTGCAGGCATGCAAAAAAAATGATATGCTAAACATGAAAAACAGGCAACAAGAAAAGTTTTCTTATATGGTAACGATGACCGCCCCGAAGGAATATCCTGTGGAGGTACATATCGGAACATTAACGGATGATAAAAAGGAGCTGATCTGTGGAGTTCCTAAAGCAGGAGTTACGACAGGGAGCTGGCAGTATGATGGGGCTGAAGCGGGTCAGGGAGGCAGTACAATTCCATCCCATATAGATCTTACCTATGTAAGTTATGCAGAGAAAAAGTTTTGGCGGATAGATGCTGATTTACCCAAAGAGAAGATGCTTCAATTGTTTAGGGAAGGCTTTATGATACAGGGAAATCCGGATGGCAATGGTGACTTTCCTTGGGAAGAGAGTACTTATGATGGAATTACGATTGGGGCAGCTCCTGGTGGTGTTGTGATCGTGTGGCTGTCAGGGAACCATCACCGCAGAGAGATCTGTCGTTTGCAGGCTAAGGAAACAACTGTAGATGTTAATGACTTTTATGATAATCCACATAATAGGACTCAACAAGGTTTTTTTGATGAGTTATACAAAATCTCAATTTCTGACAGTATAAAAACTGAAATTGCAAAAAACGGAATTCCTTTTGGATTATGGGACAAATACAGAGAGAAGTACAATTACCGTTTCAGGCTTCATCCATATGATGGAAAAGATACTTTTGATCAGATTTACCGCCTGAATTATAATGGCGAATCAGAATATTTAATAGGGGCAAAAGCAGCCGAAGTTTATAAAAAAGATGCCATTCCTTACAATGTTACTTTTATGATGCAGAAATATAGTGCAGAAATTGGATTTGATGATACAGAGCTGATGAGAATATTTGAAAATTTCAAAGAAAAACATCCAGGTAAGCCTATAGATATTGTCTTGGTACCCACCTTTATGTATAAGGATATTAAGCTCTATGCGGAATGTGATGGTGAAAAGCTTCAGCTGGAAAAAGTGAAGATTGTTGAAATCTGGGGAGGATAAAGATACAATGAGAATACTACTTTTTATTTTTTTAGTGTATTAGCTTGGGAAAGCTGTGCAAAAAACAGCCAACAAGAAAAGTTTTCTTATAGGGTAACGATGACCGCACCGAAGGAATATCCTGTGGAGGTACATATCGGAACATTAACGGATGATAGGAAAGAATTAATATGTGGAGTTCCTAAAGCAGGAGTTGTAGATACCAAATGGGTATATGATGGGAAGAGTGGTGGTCAGGGAGGCAGTACAATTCCATCACATATGGATCTTACCTATGTAAGTTATGCAGAGAAAAAGTTTTGGCGGATAGATGCTGATTTACCCAAAGAGAAGATGCTTCAATTGTTTAGGGAAGGTTTCATGATACAGGGAAATCCGGATAGCAATGGTGACTTTCCTTGGGAAGAGAGTACTTATGATGGAATTACGATTGGGGCAGCTCCTGGTGGTGTTGTGATCGTGTGGCTGTCAGGGAACCATCACCGCAGAGAGGTCTGTCGTTTGCAGGCTAAGGAAATCACTGTAGATAAAAATAAGTTTAGACCCCATCCACAATATGATGAAACTCAGGAACAATTTTTTGATAAAAAATTTTCAATAAATGTCCCTGACAGTATAAAAACTACAATTGCAAAAAACGGAATTCCTTTTGGATTATGGGACAAATACAGAGAGAAGTACAATTACCGTTTCAGGCTTCATCCATATGATGGAAAAGATACTTTTGATCAGATTTACCGCCTGAATTATAATGGCGAATCAGAATATTTAATAGGGGCAAAAGCAGCCGAAGTTTATAAAAAAGATGCCATTCCTTACAATGTTACTTTTATGATGCAGAAATATAGTGCAGAAATTGGATTTGATGATACAGAGCTGATGACAATATTTGAAAATTTCAAAGAAAAACACCCAGGTAAGCCTATAGATATTGTATTGGTACCCACCTTTATGTATAAGGATATTAAGCTTTATGCGGAATGTGATGGTGAAAAGATTCAGCTGGAAAAAGTGAAGATCGTTGAAATCTGGGGAGACTAAGTATAATCTGAATATAAAACAAAACAATACCTTAGAAATTTTCTGAGGTATTTTTATTTTTGCAGAAATTAATAATCACATGACAAAGTTGAGACTTCTTTCCGTTTTCTTTCTCCTATTTTCCTGTTCGTCTAACCAACTCATTGGTTCATGGTAATTTGCTGATGTATATGATGGCGAAAAACAACAGATAAGTACATTGATTCAAAAAGGGAAAATTTCCCAATACAAAACAGCGGTTCTTACTTTTCACAAAGACAGGTCTTTTTCTTCAATGGATGATAGCGGAATCTATCAAAAGGAGAATAATATATTGAAAATGAAATATAATGACTTAAAAGATACAGTGCAGATGAAGATTACTTATATAAGCCGTGATTATCTGCTTTTGTTCTCAATGACTAAAAATCCTAAAACCTGGTTTTATAAAAACTGAATACAAAAAGGTATAAAGAATAGGTTGGCTCCAAAAAAGTCGGAAAAATTGAAAATTATCAGGTATTTTATTGTCAAATGACAAAGTTTTTTAAAAATTTTAATCCTATTTTTGTTACATAATATTATTGCGAGTTCCTGAACCGGTATGAAATAACCTCAGGAAATTCAGTAAGAATGATCGTGCCTGATCATTACCATTAATATATAGAATATTTTAAAAATAAATATGAAGAAAGTATTGTACACATTGATGCTGGTAGCAGTGGTTTCCTGTGGGAAAGTTTCTCCAAAAGGAAATATTGAGAAGAAAGATGTGGAAGTTTCAGAATTTGTAAATCTGGATTTGGAAGGAAAATTCAGGGTGTTTTATGCCAGAGGCCCGAAAAATTTTGTGGAAATAGAAACCTATCCCAATGTGGCCAATAATCTTGATGTGGATGTAAACGACAAAACACTTAGTATCAAAGAGAAAAGAGGAACAAAAGGCGTAGATTTTTATAATGTAACCATTTATTCAAAATATAATCTTGAAAAAGTAGCTGTTTCCGACTCTGTAGAAATGAATATTTCAAGTGAAATAAAAACGGATAATTTCAGACTTAGCATGAAAAACAATGCTTCCTTTATGGGATCTGTTAATACAAGAAGGGCTGAAGTGGAAATGCATAACAGAAGCAGAGCCAACTTTTTAGGATTAACCAAAGAAGCAGTGATTAAGATTTCAGATACAGCAAGTTTAATTGCCCCTTACTGGAAAATTACCAATCTGAATATTGATTCTAAAAATGGAAATTATGCTGAAGTAAATGTAAAAGATTCTTTAAAAGGACATGTGCAGAATACAGCAAAATTGGTCTATTACAATGATCCGATCAGAGCTTTTAAAATTGATAAGACAACGAAAGTTGAGAATAAAAAATTAGAGTAATTGTAGCTGGAGGGCAGAAGCTGAAAGATGGGAGTAATGATGTTTTTTTTAACTTCTTGTTTTCCGAATTGAAAATTTTTCCTTCAGACATAAAAAATAAAATAAATAAAAACAAAGCCAGAATTTTGAAGCGAGGCACAATATAACTTCCTACTTCTAGCTTAAAAAAATTAGACATAAATATGACAACAGTAGAAAAAGCACAACTTTGGTTAAATGATACGTTCGACAAAGAAACAAGAGATGCGGTACAATTACTGATTGAAGGCAATTCGCCTGATCTTGAAGATTCTTTTTACAGAGAGCTGGAATTTGGAACAGGAGGGATGCGTGGCATCATGGGAGTAGGAACCAACCGCTTAAATAAATATACATTGGGACAGGCTACACAAGGGCTTGCCAACTATATGCTGAAGCAGTTCAAGGGAGAGGAAATTAAAGTGGCGATTGCTTATGATGTTCGTCACAATTCAAAAGAGTTCGGAAAACTGGTTGCTGATGTTTTGACTGCCAATGGAATTAAAGTCCTGCTTTTTAAAGACCACAGGCCTACTCCAGAATTATCTTTTACTGTTCGTGATAAAAAATGTAATGGGGGAATTGTGTTGACAGCATCTCATAACCCACCAGAATATAATGGGTATAAAGTATACTGGAATGACGGAGCACAGATTGTTCCGCCACATGACGAAGCTATTATCAATGAAGTATACTCTGTAAAATTTGAAGAGATTAAATTCAACGGAAATGATGATCTGATCGAATGGATCGGAGAGGAGCAGGATGATGTGTATATTGATGCATGTATTGAAAACTCTACCTATCAGAACGTGGGAAAAGAAAATTTAAATATTGTTTTCACTTCTATCCACGGAACAACTTATACAACGGTTCCTAAAGCTTTGGAAAAAGCAGGATTTAAAAAAATAGATCTTGTTAAAGAGCAGATGATCCCAAGCCCCAATTTCCCAACAGTGGATTCTCCAAACCCGGAAGAGCCGGCTGCGTTGGAAATGGCGATGGATCTGGCAAGAATTACCAATGCCGATATTGTGATTGGAACAGACCCTGATGGTGACAGACTTGGAATTGCCGTTAGAAACCTTGACGGTGAAATGCAGTTACTGAACGGAAATCAAACGAATACGATCCTTACTTACTATATCTTAAATGAATGGAGAAAACAGGGAAGAATTACCGGAAAAGAGTTCATTGGATCTACCATTGTGACTTCAGATATCTTCTTTGACATCGCTCAGAAGTTTGGTGTAGAATGCAAAGCAGGCCTTACAGGATTCAAATGGATTGGAAAAATGATCCGTGAAGCTGAAGGAATACAAAAATTTGTATGCGGAGGGGAAGAAAGCTTTGGCTTTATGACGGGAGACTTTGTACGTGATAAAGACTCTTGCGGAAGTATCCTTGTGGCTTGTGAAATTGCTGCATGGTGTAAAGCGAATGGAAAAACAATGTACCAATATATGATTGAGATCTATCAGGATCTTGGAATGTACTATGAAGGGTTGGTAAACATTGTAAGAAAGGGAAAAGAAGGAGCTGAAGAGATTCAGAATATGATGAAAAACTTCCGTGAAAATCCTCCAAAAGAATTGGCAGGTTCATTAGTGGAAGAGGTAAAAGACTTTAAGGAGCAGACCAGTTTTAATGTTTTAAAGAACGAAAAAACGGTTATGAATGATATTCCGAAGTCTAATGTACTGATCTATTACACACAGGATGGAACAAAAGTCTGCGTAAGACCTTCAGGTACAGAACCAAAGATCAAGTTTTATGTTTCAGTAAAAGATTCTGTTACTTCTGAAGCAGATTTCAGAGACAAATTAACATCATTAGAAGCCAAAATTGGAGCTGTTAAAACAGATTTAAAACTGGATTAATATCCCATTGACAGCAAATGATAAGAAAAATTATAGCAGTTTGCTTAGTGTCGGCAGCTGTAGTTTCCTGTAAAAAAGAGACTGCAGTTTCTGACATAAAGCCGGTAAACGATTCAATTGCAAAAAAAGAAACCCCGGAAGATCAGTATAAACCAATTGATACAGCATGTTCTTCAGAAAATAAGACTGAGGATTATATTACAGCTTTGCAATGGTATCGTACTAAAATAGACAAAGAAATTGCAGGAAACAGTCCGGAGCAGAACAATAAAGTGTATGAAGATTATGTGAAAATCAGAGACAAATACACGGAATGTTTTAATGATTCTCAAACTGAGATACTCGACAAGTATATTGATTATCATACAGGACCGGATACCTATAATCTGCCGGATAATATAAAGAAAATGGCTGCCGAATTTAGTAAGGTAGGCCTTGAATTTAGGGAAATGGGAGAAGGACTTACGGAAATTCATTCATTGCCCCGGATATTATGAGTCTGTTTTCAAGAATAAGGTAACACCTGATTATGCCGCCTACATCTCACAGATAGCAAAAGATAATAAGGGAAATTATGCCGTGAACGGTGGACTTTTGATTACCTGGGAAGAATTGGGAGGCCGATTGATCGAGTGGGAGAATTTTATAAATAAATATTCCGAAAGCCCACTGATAAAGAAAGCAAAAGATAATTATCACAACTACTTGCTGGATTATCTTCTGGGAATGGACAGTGACCGGATATATGATAGCGAGGAAGGAAAGATTTATGATGATAAAAGAGAAGCATATAATGCACTTATCAAAAAATATCCAAATTCCAATACCGCAAAAAAAACTAAAGAACTAATAGCCGCTTTTGATGCCCATATACCTGTGGATCAAATAGGAGAGAAAATTAATCTGAGAAGATAATATTAGTAAATTTTAAATAAATATAAAGTGAAAGTTTCAAAATTAGCAGCGAACCTGATCGGTTCTGAAATTGTAAAAATTGGTAACGAAGTAAATGATCTAAAAGCAAAGGGAGCAGAAATTGCCAATCTTACTATTGGTGACCTGAATTCTAATATCTATCCTATTCCAGCATTGCTGAAGGAAGAAATTCAGAAAGCCTATCAGAATAATCTGACAAATTATCCACCTGCAAACGGACTTTTATCTTTAAGAAAAGAAGTATCCAAAGATTTAAAAACAAGATGGAATCTGGATTATGCACCCAATGATATTTTGATCACAGCAGGTTCAAGACCTTTGATCTATGCTGTTTACAAAACCATTGTAGATGAAGGTGATAAAATTGTATATCCAACTCCATCATGGAACAACAACCATTACGCATACCTTACTTCAGCCAATGCTGTGGAAGTAAAAACAAAACCTGAGACCAATTTCCTGCCTACTGCAGAGGATTTAAAACCTCATTTGGATGGAGCCGTTTTACTGGCACTTTGCTCGCCATTAAACCCTACAGGAACGATGTTTACAAAAGAGCAGCTTTCAGAAATCTGTGAATTGGTGATTGCTGAAAACAAAAAGAGAGGAGCCGATGAAAAACCGTTATACCTGATGTATGACCAAATTTATTCTAACCTTACTTTTGGAGCTGAGCACGTAGATCCGGTTTCTCTTTTCCCGGAATTGAAAGAATATACAATCTATATTGATGGTATCTCCAAATGTCTGGCTGCAACAGGAGTACGTGTGGGATGGGGATTCGGACCAGCTCATATTATTGATAAAATGAAAGCGCTTCTTACGCACGTGGGAGCCTGGGCACCAAAACCAGAACAGGAAGCGACCGCTAAATTCTATGAAAACCCGGAAAATGTAAATGTTTTTGTGGAAGATTTCAAAGGGAAGCTTGAAAACAGCTTAAAAGTTCTTCATGGAGGAATCCAGGATTTAAAAGGAAAAGGGCTGGCTGTAGACAGTATTGAGCCGATGGGAGCACTTTATCTTACCATTAAATTAGACTATATCGGAAAAACAAAACCGGATGGAGGAGTTATTGAAAACTCTTCTGACCTTGTATTCTACTTAATCAATGATGCTGGAGTTGCTTTGGTGCCATTCTCAGCCTTCGGAGAAGAAAAATCTGAACCTTGGTTCCGTGCTTCTGTAGGAGGACTTGCCATTGATGAAATTAAAGTGATGCTTCCGAAACTGGAGGCTGCTTTGAATGCTTTAAAATAAGTTTTTAAGTTATGAGTTATGAGTTATGAGTGAAAGTATTGTTGGGAAAAAGAGCTTTGATCTGGCTGTAAATATTATTACAGTTTATAAAAAGCTTGTTGCGGATAAAAAAGAATTTGTTCTTTCTAAACAAATATTACGCTCAGGAACTTCTGTCGGAGCAAATGTCAGAGAGGCCTTGAATGGTCAGAGTAAAAGAGATTTTGTTCACAAACTCTCCATTTCTCAAAAGGAATGTGATGAAACAATATATTGGTTGGAACTTTTATTTGCTACAGAATATATTTCTAAAAATGAATTTGAAGATTTAAGAAATCAGGCTTCAGAAATTTTAAAAATAATACGAAGCATTATATTGACAACAAAAAGTAATAATTTATAACTCCACATTCATAACTCGCAACTCATAACTCATAACTCAAAAAAATAATTCCGTATGTCTTCTGGATGTATGGAATTATTTTTTTGATTCAATACATGAACTAATAACGATTATTATTTTTATGCAAAAAAATTAAATAAATATTAAAAATTGAATAAACATGTTGAATGGAATGAACTTGGAATTACCTTTGAGGGGCTTTATAAGAATAAAATAGGCCTGAAAAAAACAAGGATGAAAAAACTAAGATTTCTGCTATTACCAGCGTCAATATGGGTGTGCTCACAAGAGGTTGATACTTTAAAAATTCAGGAATTACCTGAAGAACAGCTAAAAGTTCAAACGTATACTTTAAAAGACGGTTCTGTCAGAACCTATCCAAAGCCTAAACTGCTGGATTTTGTAACCAAATTACCCCGAAACTTTATCAATACCAATAAAGACTTTGTCGCAAAAGATCATGCCTATTATTTAGGGGGAGCACTTGCAGCAACCCTGATTCTGATACCTGTGGATCAGAAATTAACGGATAATTCGAGAGAAATTGCCGGGAAATGGGGGATGAGTGAAGATAATACCTACAGCAAAGTAGGGGGTGTTTTTAAAATTCCTAAAGATATTGGATCTACCTTATACCTGATAGGAAATGGGTCTACGGTAGTATTAGCCGGGATTGGTTTTGGAGTCTATGGTGTAATCAAAAATGATTATCGGGCTCAGGCTACGGCAAGCGGGTTAATGGAAAGTTTAATCCTCTCAGGAGTGTTTACCCAAACAATCAAAAGAGTTACCGGAAGAGAAAGCCCATTTATAGCAGAAGCAAATGGCAATAAAGGAGGTGCCTGGAATCCATTTCCAAGCTTTTCAGCATTTGGAAAAAATACTTCAAGCTATGATGCAATGCCATCCGGGCATTTAACGACATTTATGGCCGGGTTAACGGTTATTGCGGACAATTATCCCGATGCAAAATGGATAAAGCCTGTAGGTTATACATTAGCAGGAGCATTATGTTTTCAAATGATGCAGAGTAAGGTTCACTGGGCTTCAGACTATCCTTTAGCCTTATTGATGGGGTATTTCATAGGAAAAACGATTTCAAGAAGCAGGTTCACTGTTTCAGACCCTCATGCTAAACAGACCAGATATAAACTCGATTTTCTTGCATCCCGCCAATGGGAATATAATATGGTAGGAGTGAAAGTTTCTTTTTGATTCAATAAAGCTGAGTTATTGAATAAAAATAGTGTCATAAGAAAGTTTTTTATTATTTTTGATCAGAATATAAACTAGTATTCATCCTCCTTGAGACAGGAGATATTAACTTCTTAATAATACTAATTGTTTACTTAATGAAAATAATCGCTGTCATTCCTGCCCGATATGAAGCAAGCCGCTTTCCGGGAAAATTAATGCAGAATTTAGGAGAGAAAACCGTTATTACAACAACCTATCAGAATGTTGTGGAGACAGGTCTGTTTGATGAGGTATTTGTTGCTACGGATTCTGAAACTATCCTTGATGAAATTGTAACAAATGGAGGAAAAGCTGTGATGACAGGGCCACATGAGACAGGGAGTGACCGTATTGCAGAAGCAGTACAGACTATTGATTGCGATATTGTAATCAATGTCCAGGGTGATGAACCTTTCCTAAAACTGGAACCTTTACAGCAATTGATCGAGGTCTTTAAAAATGATAATCAACATGAAATCTCATTAGCATCCTTAAAAATAAAATTACTTGAAAAAGAGGAAATTGAAAATCCCAATAATGTAAAAGTAATTACTGATAATAAGGGTTTTGCTTTGTATTTCAGCCGCTCTGTAATTCCTTTTCACAGAGAAATTTCTTATCACGTAGATTATTTTAAACATATCGGAGTGTATGCATTTCGGAAAGAAGCGTTGCTGCAGTTTTCAAAACTGGAGATGAAGCCTCTTGAAATATCAGAAAAAATTGAATGTATCCGTTATCTTGAATACGGAATGAAGATCAAGATGATAGAAACCAACTTCATTGGAGTAGGCATTGATACTCCTGAAGATCTGGAAAAAGCGAGAAAATTAATTTAAAATTTGAGAATCGAGCCATTTGAAAATGAATAAACAAAACCGGTAGGTTAGTGAATTACCACTGAGCTGATTCACTTTCTCTGCTTTATTAGGCTTCTTGTTTTTTCGGCCAAATCCCCTTATATTTGAATTTATAAATAAAATTAATGAAGAAATTACTTTTTGTATTTGCCCTGATATTCTCGCATTTTTCTTTTGCACAGACCGCAAAAGAAATTATAGATAAAAACATTGAATTGTCCGGAGGATTAACCAATTGGAAACTTTTAAACTCAGTGTTGCTTCAGGGAAAAGTAGTTTTGGGAATTAAAGATGAATATGCGATAAAAATTTATCAACAACGCCCAAACCTTACCAAAACAGTGATTACCATTAATGGAAAAGATACTGCCATTGAAGGGTTTGACGGAAATAAAGGTTATGCAATGAACTATGCTACCAATAAACTTCAGGAATATCCTGAATATGTTTCTGAAAGTTTTGATAATGATTTCATTGATTGGGAAAGCAAAGGTTTCGATGCTAAATACCTGGGGAAAGAAAAAGTAGGAGAGATCTACTGTCATAAAGTTGAGCTTACAAAGAATGTCAATAAGAATATGTACTATTTTGATGCAAAAACTTATATGCTTTTAAAAGAAGTAAAGAAAGATGAAACAATGGTATATTCCGATTATAAAAAAGTAGGAAACCTTACAATGCCATTCAGAATAGAATCTTCAAGTTCTAAAAAAGACGGAGATTATGTGATGTTACTTAATAAAATTGATATCAACAAAGTCTTTCCTGCCAATATTTTTAAGTTTTAAATTAACGCAGTTTAGCTGCAAAAAAATCTATAAAAAATGAAAAATATTTTTTTACTAATGCTTTCTTTTATAGCATTTCTGCAAAGCTGCACGAATCAAAAAAGCGAACTGTCTCAAGCTAAAACCAAAGAACTTATGGGAAAAACAATATATGACTTCAAAGTAGAAAGCCTTGATGGCAAAGAAATCAACTTTGCAGATTTTAAAGGCAAGAAAATCCTTATTGTCAATACAGCCTCAGAATGTGGCTTTACTCCACAGTATGCAGATCTGGAAAAAGTATATGAGCAGTACAAAGATAAATTGGTAATAGTAGGTTTTCCTGCCAATAATTTTGGAGGTCAGGAGCCGGGTACTAATACGGAAATAGGAGCTTTCTGTCAGAAAAATTATGGAGTAACTTTCCCATTGGCAGCAAAAGTTTCCGTAAAAGGAGATGATACAGCGCCTATCTTTAAATATTTAACAGAGAAAGAATTAAACGGAGTGAAAAATACAAGCATTCTTTGGAACTTTACAAAATTCTTAGTTGATGAAAATGGAAAGTTGATAGACACTTTTGTAAGTACTACAAAACCTACGGATGATGCTATTACAAAGTATCTGAAATAAAAAAAAATAAATTGTATATTGAAAAAAGTGGATGTTGGGATCCACTTTTTTATTTATTAATAATAAGCTAACAGATCCTGCAAACTTGTGATGGTGTATGGCAAATTTTTTTAATGGATGTTTTAAAATAAACCTTACCTCTCAGTTATCAACCGCTAACTTTCTACCACCTTTTCTGCAAAGCAGAAAATATTCCCAAGCTTTATGCTGGAGTAGCCGTTGCTTTTTATTTTGGAAGAATTAATCATTGCTTTTGCTAAAATATTTGTAGGTAAGGGCTTCTGGCTTTCCAATAATCCAAGTTTATTCGCGAACTTGATAATACGGCTTCCTAAAACTTCTCCCGTTCTTTCAGAATCTTTTCTTTCAAGCATACCGGGTTTAAAAATAGTTATTTTATTGAAATGCAGTTGTTTTACAGCTTCTTCAAGCTCACCTTTCATTTTGGAATAGAAAATTTTAGATGTTGGACTGGCACCATAAGCAGAAACCAGAATATAATCTTCCACTTCATTTGCTTTAGCTATTTTTGCAAAATTATACTGATAATCAAAATCAACTTTCTTCTGCGCTTCCTTGCTTCCGGCATCTTTTAAAGTAGTTCCCAGACAGGAAAATGCTACATCACCTTTTACCATATCCTGCCACTCTTCAGGCTTTTCAAAGTTAACAACATGAACTTTTAGCCGCTCATTCTGAATATCAACAGGTTTTCTTACAAAAATATCTACTTCCTCAAAATCTTTATCATTAAGTAACTGATTGACTAAATCCTTTCCTGTAGCGCCTGTAGCACCGATTACTAAAGCTTTCATAACAATGGGGTTTGATGTAGTGATATTTTCTTTCTTAAATTTACTAAATTTGAATTAAAGATTAAAAGATTAAAAGATTAAAAGATTAAAAGATTAAAAGATTAAAAGATTAAAAGATCTTTGCTAGACATCGACATCCAATACTTATAACTCCCATGAATGCCAACGAAATTTTAGATTATTGCCTTGCTAAAAAAGCTGTTACGGAAAGCTTTCCATTTGATAACGAAACCCTTGTGCTAAAAGTAGATACTAAAATGTTTCTGCTGATGGGCCTCGAAAGACAGCCGTTGTCCATTAATGTAAAAACAGATCCTGAATGGAGTGCAGAGCTTCGTGAGCAATATCCTCAGATTACAGGGGCTTATCATATGAATAAAACTCACTGGAATTCTGTTTTAGTAGATGGATTAAAGAGAGATCTTATACTGAAACTGATCGATCAGTCTTATGAACTGGTATTTAAATCTTTAACAAAGAAGGCTCAGAATGTAATTAATGAGTCTTTATGAGATGAAAAATAGGGTGTTTTATGCGCTTTTAAGGCATGCGTTTTGTTGCCTGTTTCCTATAGTTAAAAATAATTCACAAAATAAATTTAAATGAGAAAAAATCTTACATTACTAATGACTGCAGGAGTATTATCCGTTACACTATTCAGTTGTAATAAGAGTGATAAAAAACCTCTTTCTGAGAATACTGAGGCAAAATCTGAAGAATCAAATCCATCTGATAATCAGGAAAATTTAAAACTAGAATTTACAGGTACGGATAATTTTACTATTAAAAACCCAAAATTGAAGGTGAGTTTATATGGTCATGATCCGCTGTTAGCTGATGCTCCGGCTACATTAATTACAGAAAAAGAATATGAGCAAACATCAGTTCCTTTTACGATTGATCTGCCCGTACCTAAAGATGCTGCAAGCCGCATTGATCCCAAAGCTGCAGGAAGTATGAAATATTATGTCTCAATAGAATGGGATTCTGACGGAAACGGTAAAGCAGGTGAAAAAAGAGACATCTATATAGACCATGATAAAGAATTCCCTAATGTAAAATTGAATGGTGAACTACAAAAGGTCTATTTAAAAATACTAAAATAAAATCTATTGACGAGCTGTTTCACACATTATGTATGAAACAGTTTTTATTTAAAAATTAAATTCTTCTGTTAATCTTTTATCCTCATCCAGTCTTTCAATCAGTTTTTCCAGTCCTTCAAACTTGATCTCATCATGAAGGAAATCTCTGAATCTGACGGTAATTTTCTCATCATAAATATCATCATCAAAATTGAGAATGTATACTTCAACGGTTAGTTTGTCTCCGTTTACTGTAGGATTGGTTCCAATGCTCAACATCCCTTTATATTGATTTCCTTTTACTTCAACTTCAACAATATAAGCTCCTTTTTTAGGTAATAGCTTAATTGATTCTGTATCGATATTGGCTGTTGGATAACCAATGGTTCTTCCGATCTTTTTCCCATGAACTACAGTTCCGGAAACAGAGTAGGAGTATCCCAGCATTTCATTGGCTTCTTTAATATTTCCGGTTAAAAGAGCATTACGTACTTTCGTTGAACTGATATTATTTTCGTGAATATTGATCGCTTCCATTTGCTCAACCTCAAAATCCAGTTCTTTAGATAGTTTTTGAAGCAATTCAAAATTTCCGCTTTTATTTTTCCCGAAAGAATGGTCATATCCTATAATCAGGTACTTTACATTGAGCTTATCAATTAAAATCTGACGCACAAACTCTTCACCTGTTAGGTTTCTGAACTCTTCATCAAATTCTTTCAGAAATAAATGGGCAATACCATATTTTTCAATAAGCTGCTTCTTTTCTTCCAAAGTATTCAGAAGTTTTAAATCTTCATTGGGGTTAAAAATAAACCTGGGATGTGGCCAAAAAGTAAGAATTGCTGTCTCCAGATTGTTTTCTGTACCTATTGTTATCAACTCATCAATAATGCTTTTATGCCCAAGATGTACCCCGTCAAACATACCTAAAGACAATGCTAAAGGCTTTTGAGAAGAATAATCTGTAAAATTTTTGAAAACTTTCAAAACGGAAAAAATTTTGACTGCAAATATAGAAATAATGTGCCAATGTATCAATATAACAGTGTATCAATTATTTCAATGATAAATATTGTTGCATTGGGAAAATATTATCTTCCTACATTACTGAAAAAGCATGATAAAAATCTTTTTTTTACCAATTGTGGGTTTATGAAGAATCACTATATTTGCACCAAGAAAAAATTTAGCAATGGCAAACCAAATTAAAGGTAAAATTTCTCAAATTATTGGTCCGGTAATCGACGTTGTCTTCACAGATGTGGAATCTGTTCCTAGCATCTATGACGCGTTAGAAATTACAAAAGAAAACGGTGAAAAAGTAGTTTTAGAGGTAGAACAACATATTGGCGAAGATACAGTAAGATGTATCGCAATGGACGCTACTGATGGTCTTAAGAGAGGGCAAGAAGTAATTGGATACGGAAATCCTATTACTATGCCAATCGGAGAGGCTGTAAACGGAAGACTATTCAACGTTGTTGGTGATGCTATCGACGGACTTCAGAATATTTCTAAAGAGGGAGGACTTCCAATTCACAGAGAAGCTCCAAAATTTGATCAACTTTCAACTTCTGCAGAAGTTTTATTTACAGGTATTAAAGTAATCGACTTAGTGGAGCCTTACGCAAAAGGAGGTAAAATTGGTTTGTTCGGTGGTGCCGGTGTAGGTAAAACAGTATTGATCCAGGAGTTGATTAACAATATTGCAAAAGGACACGGAGGTCTTTCAGTTTTTGCCGGAGTAGGTGAAAGAACGAGAGAAGGAAATGACCTTTTAAGAGAGATGCTGGAATCAGGAATTATCAAGTATGGTGATGATTTCATGCACTCTATGGAAAATGGAGGTTGGGATCTTTCTAAAGTAGACTTAGAAGCTATGAAAGAATCTAAAGCGGCATTCGTTTTCGGACAAATGAACGAGCCACCAGGTGCAAGAGCTAGAGTAGCACTTTCTGGTCTTACATTGGCTGAGTATTATAGAGATGGTGGAGAAAGCGGACAAGGTAGAGATGTACTTTTCTTCGTAGATAACATCTTCCGTTTTACACAAGCTGGTTCTGAGGTATCTGCACTTCTTGGTCGTATGCCATCAGCGGTAGGTTACCAACCAACTCTTGCTTCTGAAATGGGAGCGATGCAGGAAAGAATTACTTCCACTAAAAATGGTTCAATTACTTCAGTACAGGCGGTATACGTACCTGCGGATGACTTAACTGACCCGGCTCCTGCAACTACGTTTGCTCACTTGGATGCAACAACGGTACTTGACAGAAAGATTGCTTCATTAGGTATTTACCCGGCGGTAGATCCTCTAGCTTCTACTTCAAGAATCCTTTCTCCGGAAGTTATTGGTCACGAACATTATGACTGTGCTCAAAGAGTAAAAGAAATTCTTCAAAGATACAAAGCGCTTCAGGATATCATTGCTATCCTTGGTATGGAAGAACTTTCTGAAGAAGATAAATCTGTAGTTTACCGTGCAAGAAAAGTTCAGAGATTCTTATCTCAGCCTTTCCACGTAGCAGAACAGTTTACAGGTATTCCTGGATCATTGGTAGATATCAAAGATACAATCAAAGGTTTCAACATGATTATGGATGGTGAATTAGATCACTTACCAGAAGCTGCTTTCAACTTGAAAGGAACCATCGAAGAAGCTATCGAAGCAGGACAAAAAATGTTAGCTGAAAACGCTTAATAATTAGACATAAGATTTTTAGACATGAGATGAGAGACATATAATGTTTGTCAAAAATCTTTTAATCTTCAATCTTTTAATCTTTTAATCTAAATTAAATGAATATAAAAATTTTAACACCAGAATACGTAGTTTTTGAAGGAGAAGTAAACTCAGTATTGTTGCCTGGAAAAAATGGTGAATTTCACATCATGCAAAACCACGCAGGAATTGTTTCTTCTTTAATCGGTGGTAAAGTGAAGCTTTTTGCTAATTCAATTGATGAAGCTTTTGCTAAAAACTTTACTAAAGAAAATGAGAAAGACTCTGTTTTTTCTTATTCTATCAAAAGCGGTGTTGTAGAATTTAATCATAATAAAGGAATTATCCTTTGTGAATAATTAAATGAAAAGCTAAATATATTTTCAAGAAAGTGTAACTTTGTGTTACACTTTTTTTATTTTATGTAAAAGGCTGGTTCTATGAAGAAAAGTATCATTATATTCTTTACGCTTCTGGGAGTTTTCCTCAATGCCCAGAATATTAAAACCAAAAGAGGAATTATTAACTTAGACGGAATTCCGGTAGCAAAACTCTCCAATAAATCCAATAATTATACCTTTATGGATTTAAAGGAAACACCGCTATATACGATAAAATTTATTGATAAAAGTATCGTTGACTCGGTGAGAGACAGCTACATAGAAATTAATAGGGTGTATAACAGGGATAAAGTAATAGAACTGGATTATATTTCACCGTCGGCATTTTCCGGGGAAGAAAAATCTGCCGTCTACACCTCTGTGAAGGGGCTTAAAATAATTGATAATAAAGGAATCAATGTAAAAAATCTTGATGAACTGTTTTCGAACATGCCTAAAAGAAAGCTGGACAGTAAAACAAAAGAAGCTTATACCATCAGGAAAAAGATTGATAAACTGAATATTGAGGTCAATAAAGTAGGCGAAATCCTAAGCAATGGTGTTCCGGTGGGATATTTTACCAATTTACCTGTAAGTTTTGGTTCAGACGATACGATAATGGATAAAACTTTTATAGATATTGAGATTTATGATGCCAAAAGTAAATATATCGGACGGTATATTACAACCACAAAACAATTGAAAAGTGCTGGCGGTAAGTCTTTTACAATTTATAAGGAAATGTCGGGCAGAGCTTCTATCTTAAAATTTCCAACTTATAAGGCACTTGCAGAACGCATGGCTATTATGGATCCCAATTTTATTAAAACTCAGGAAAAAGTATCCGTTGGCCCTGTTGTAAAAGATACAGCTAATTAAAAACTTTCAATGGAAAAGGTTCTTATCGTAAGATAGGCTTGGTTTGCAAAATCCGTGAGCGTATTACCTTCAATAAAAATTAAACTTCATCCAAAATCTACCACAGTCTTTGTCATTCCGCAGGAATCTCAACGTTGTTAATATAGAAATACAATCTGGATTCCTCCGGAATGACAAACTGAGCGCTTTTATCGTATAAAGGATTTGATTGATCCGCAAAGCCTGCGCGCGTATTGTCTTCAATAAAAATTAAACTTCATCCAAAATCTACCACAATCATTGTCATTCCGCAGGAATCTCAACGTTGTTAATATAAAAATACAATCTGGATTCCTCCGGAATGACAAACTGAGCGCTTTTATCGTATAAAGGATTTGCTTGATCCGCAAAGCCTGCGCGTATTGTCTTCAATAAAAATTAAACTTCATCCAAAATCTACCACAGTCTTTGTCATTCCGCAGGAATCTCAACGTTGTTAATATAGAAATACAATCTGGATTCCTCCGGAATGACAAACTGAGCGCTTTTATATAATAAAAAAGCTTTGGTTGATCAGCAAAGCTCTGCGAGCATATGTCTTCAATAAAAATTAAACTTCATCCAAAATCTACCACAACCTTTGTCATTCCGCAGGAATCTCAACGTTGTTAATATAGAAATACAATCTGGATTCCTCCGGAATGACAAACTGAGCGCTTTTATCGTATAAGGATTTGCTTGATCCGCAAAGCCTGCGCGCGTATTGTCTTCAATAAAAATTAAACTTCATCCAAAATCTACCACAGTCTTTGTCATTCCGCAGGAATCTCAATGTTGTTAATATAAAAATACAATCTGGATTCCTCCGGAATGACAAACTGAGCGCTTTTATCGTATAAAGGATTTGCTTGATCCGCAAAGCCTGCGCGCGTATTGTCTTCAATAAAAATTAAACTTCATCCAAAATCTACCACAACCTTTGTCATTCCGCAGGAATCTCAACGTTGTTAATATAAAAATACAATCTGGATTCCTCCGGAATGACAAACTGAGCGCTTTTATCGTATAATAAAAAGGATTTGCTTGGTTTGCAATCCGTGAGCGTATTAGCTTCAATAAAAATTAAACTTCATCCAAAATCTACCACAGTCTTTGTCATTCCGCAGGAATCTCAACGTTATTAATATAGAAATACAATCTGGATTCCTCCTGAATGACAAACTGAGCGCTTTTATCGTATAATAAAAAAACTTTGGTTGATCAGCAAAGCCTGCAAGCATATGTCTTCAATAAATTAAACTTCATCCAAAATCTACCACAGTCTTTGTCATTCCGCAGGAATCTCAACGTTGTTAATATAAAAATACAATCTGGATTCCTCCGGAATGACAAACTAAATGTTTTTATCATATAATAAAAAAATCGGCAAAATCTACAAAAGTTGTATTCAATAGAAATGGGCTTTAGCCCATTCGTTCATCAATAATTTCAAAAATTAATTGGCTTTAGCCAAAACCTAATATAGAGAAGTATTCTATAAATGCATAAAAGAATGGTGCAGACTTTTCCGTACCGTTTTCACCTTTAAAAAAAAATCATTTTTATACCTTAAATTGAAAAATCTATGGAATTTTCAAAATCCCTGAGAAAAAACTGAAATTTTATAAACTCAAAATGACCCCGTTTTCTTTTAATTGCTGCATTGGTTTTGAGAACCAGAAAAGCTCAAAATCCTCAAAATTTTCTTCAAACTGATTCTTAAGTTGTTGAGCTGTAATCTTTTTCGAACTTTCTATAGAGTTCTCCTGCAATACATTCAGTAACCAATCAGCTTTCTCTTGCTCCATCTCGATCTTCACAATATTGGTTTTTAAGTGGAAAGTAATTAATGTGTACGTACCAGAATATTTCTTTTTTGTTTTTACGCGATTCTCAGCGATTACATTTTTGGTTAAAAACACGATTTTTGAGTTTCCTTTAAAAGAGAATGAATTATCTTCTAAAAGACAGTCATGAATATGGTCAGGATGAATGGTTGTTCTTGGAATTTTAAAATCGAACCATTCCTGAAGAGGAATTTCAAAATTAATTCCATGCATATAATTGAAGAGGGATTTTTTTAATCCAAAGCTGAATTTATTATGATCGATTCCTGTTTTATCTTTAAAGTCGATGTCATTATTTGCGAATAGAATTTCCTGTTTTACCGGAATAACTCCGAAATCTTCGGGATTGATTCCTACAGGTGAATGGGCAGTCATGGCAAACTGATGCCAGAATCCACTTTGAAGAATTCCCATTTCAAACATTTGACGAATCATTTCCAGCGAGTCTATTGTTTCCTGAACAGTTTGAGTAGGGTAGCCATACATCAGATAGGCATGAACCATAATTCCAGCTTCAGTAAAATTTTTCGTTACTTTGGCCACCTGCTCCACAGAAACTCCTTTATCAATTAATTTTAATAACCGATCACTGGCTACCTCAAGACCTCCTGAAACGGCAACGCATCCAGATAATTTTAAAAGATAGCATAAATCACTGGTAAAGCTTTTTTCAAAACGGATATTGGTCCACCATGTTACGACAAGATTTCTTCTGAGAATTTCCAGTGCAACTTCTCTCATCAAAGCTGGAGGTGCTGCTTCATCTACAAAATGAAAACCTGTTTCACCGGTTGTTTTGATGAGTTCTTCCATTCTGTCTACCAAAATTTTGGCAGAGATAGGTTCATAGATTTTAATATAATCTAAGGAAATATCACAGAAGGTACATTTACCCCAATAACATCCATGAGCCATGGTCAGTTTGTTCCATCTGCCGTCACTCCATAAGCTGTGCATGGGATTGGCAATTTCAATAACGGAAATATACTGGTCTAATTTTAAATCTGTATAGTCCGGAGTACCAATTTCAGCCTGCTTATAATCGTGTCTTTTGGAATTGTTTTTATAGGCAACTTCCTGATTTTCAATTAAAAAAGTTCTTTTATATTCAAATTCTTCTACAGGATGCAATACATTTTGACAAAGTAATTCAATAGGAAGTTCACCGTCATCCAAGGTGATAAAATCAAAGAATTCAAAAACTCTCTGATCTTTAACCTCTCTTAATTCTGTATTGGGAAAACCTCCTCCCATAGCTATTTTAATGTGAGGAAAGTTCTTTTTAATAAACTGAGCACACTTAAAAGCCGAGTACAAATTTCCGGGAAAAGGGATTGAAAAACAAACCAGTTTAGGCTGTATATTTTCTATTTCATCCTGGAGAATTTTCAATGTAAAATCATCAATAAATGTTTGTGGACCGGCTAATTTTGAATACAGCTCGTCAAAAGAATTGGCACTTTTCCCAAGGCGTTCTGCATATCTGCTGAATCCGAAATCAGGATCATTATTTTCAATGATATAGTCTGAAATATCTTCCAGGTATAAGGTGGCCAAATGTTTGGCTTTATCCTGTAAACCCATGTTTCCGAAAGCAAAATCCATATCATCCAGTTGGTTGAAACGGGAAGCTTCAGGCAGAAAATTCATGCTGCAGATCTGTCTGGCTAATGTTGGATTTTTACCCTGTAAAAAAGAAATTACCTGGTCAATGGTTTTTAAATACTCTTCTCTTAAAGCAAATATTCTTTGTGTATTTTCAGTAGAAATCTGAAGATCAATATTTTTCTCAAAAACCTTTTGAAGCCCGTCTCTAGAGAACAATTCTAAAATAACATCAATACCCAGATCAAGCTGATAGCTGGAAATATTTTTGGTGTTCAAAAATCCTTTGATATAAGCTGTTGCGGGATAAGGAGTATTGAGTTGGGTAAAAGGTGGGGTGATAAGAAGCAGATCTTTCAACAGAAAATTTTTGCAAAGTTATAAGTTTTAAATCTAAAAGAGCAAAGATTTTTACTGATTATTTGACGAAAAATTATAAAAGTGTTTTCAAAAGCCTTATTGATAGTAATGATTATGTTGCCAATGATAATAGGTCCATCCTATACCAAATAATCCGGGATATGTTTCAATATCGAGATAATCTCCTTTTCCAAATTGATTATAAGTTTTACGTCTTACATTGATTACATCAGGTTTTGTATATTCTTTTAGATAGTAGGAACGCAAATATTCATAATCATTTTTATATTTTACAATTTTAGATTTTCTGGTAAGAATTTCATATTTCTTATTTTGAATAGTGAGGAATGTTTTGGTGGGATTATGATGATCAGTTGTTGGATTCATTTTTTCTTTCGGAATCGTCATAAACTGATAGTTTGTAATTTCAGAATAACCATCCGAATCTGTTTTTTCTTCTGTAGAAATGGCTTTATCAGTAATTAAGTATCCTTTCGATAATGGTTTGGAAAAGTCAAAGGATACATTAAGTGCTAAGAAAAAGAGGATAGAATAGAAACTCATAGTCTGTAAGATACTTTGAGAGTTCTTTGACATATCTTTATTTTTCGATTTTATATAAAGCCCTGCTATTACCGGTAAAGAGAATAAAACTAGCTGGGTCATTAAACTGAAATGATACAGTTCAAAGATTTTCCAGGCTATAAAAATATATAAAACAGGTGTGGTAAGAAATAGAAGTTTATAATAAATTGACTGATCGATATTTTTCCTATCTGTGTCATTCATAAAAAACCTGATCCAGGGAATACAGAAAATGATCACACATAGAAAACTAAACTGCAATGATACCGGCTCCGAAAACAATAAAACTAAACATAAGAATATTCTAGTAATAAAAGAAAAAATGATCTTTTGAATAATTTGCATAGTTATTACCCATCAATTGTTGAGTAAATATAATATAAAAATTTTTGTAATGACATAAGTAATTATCAGCAAGCCACTTTAGGCCGTGCATTGATTAATTTTCGACTTCCTGTTGCCGGCAATCACATTAAGGGTAACTGCTAAAAGAATCAGCGTAATACCGATGAACAGATTGGTTGTGAACTTTTCATGAAATATCAGTACACTTACCATTACGGCAACTACAGGTTCCAAAGCGCCAAGTATTGCCGTGGGAGTGGATCCTATGTATTTAATGGCGTATACCAGGCATAAGCTGGAAATAACGGTAGTCAGAAAAGCAAAAATGAGAAAATTAAAAAATAGAGATAGGGAAGGTATCGTTAAAGATCCTCCCTCCAAACCTGTCTTTGTCATAAAAAACAGAGATGTGATAAGCATGGAATAAAAAGACAGCTTAAATCCGGAAACCTTGAGATCTGATTTATTGACAATAACCATATATAATGCATAAAAAAGAGAACTCAGCATGACAATTCCCAATCCTGTAAAGTTGATGTCCAGTCCGTTTCCTTTTAAACATAAAACAATAACGCCTGCAAAAGCAAACAGCAATGATACTATAGACAGCCTGTTGAGCTTTTCCTTATAGAAAAAGAACATAATCAAAGCTACAATAACAGGATAAATAAATAAAACAGTAGAAGCGATACCTGGGGTGAGAAAGTCGTAGCCTAAAAATAAAAACTCCGAAGACAAAGCATAGCAGATTCCCAGAACAGCTAATATCAACAATTCTTTCTTATTGATTTTGAAACTCTCTTTAGAATAGAGGAGATATCCACCTACCAGTAAAGCAGAAAAGAAGAACCTGTAAAATAAGGTTACATCTACTGAAAAATGTGCCTGCTTGATGGGCAGAATAAAAATAGGAATCAATCCATAGGAAACAGCAGACAGCGTTCCCAACATATATCCTCTGAGTTTCATTTCGTTTGTATAGCTTTTATAGTTTTTAAATAAAAAACCACTGAATCAATCAGTGGTTTTTGTGTGTTTATGATTAAATCGGTTTAAAACTTAATCCCTGTTCCTGCAGTAAGAGCTGTTCCTGCTCTTTATAGTAACCACTTACTAATTTATCATGAATAGCTTCAAATGCTGCGAGAGTTTCATTAATCTCTGCATCCGTATGAGATGCTGTAGGAATTAATCTTAAAAGAATCATTCCTTTTGGAATTACAGGATATACAACAACAGATGTAAAAATACCGTAATTTTCTCTTAAATCTTTAACCAATAGAGTTGCTTCTACCGGGGTTCCCTGCATCATAACCGGAGTTACACACGTATTGGTATCACCGATATTAAACCCTCTTTCTTTAAGACCACTCTGCAATTTTTCAACATTCTCCCAAAGTTTTGCTTTGATCTCGGGTCTTGATCTCAATAGTTCCAATCTTTTTAAGCCTCCGATTACCATTGGCATGGTAAGAGATTTAGCGAAAATTTGAGACCTTAAGTTAAATTTCAGATATCTGATGATTTCTTTATCACCCGCAAGGAATGCTCCGAAACCTGCCATTGATTTTGCGAACGTAGAGAAGTATACATCGATCTGATCATTACAGTCCTGCTCTTCGCCTACTCCTGCACCTGTTTTACCAAGCGTTCCGAATCCGTGGGCATCATCTACTAAAAGTCTGAACTTATATTTTGATTTAAGATCACAAATCTCTTTGATTTTTCCTTGCTGCCCTCTCATCCCGAAAACTCCTTCAGTAATTACTAAAATACCACCTCCGGTTTCTTCAGCAACTTTGGTAGCTCTTTGAAGGTTTTTTTCAAGGCTCTCTATATCGTTATGTCTGTAGGTAAATCTTTTACCTGAATGAAGTCTTACTCCATCCACGATGCACGCATGAGAATCCATATCATAAACAATGACATCATTTCTGCTTACCAAAGCATCAATGGTAGATACCATTCCCTGGTAACCGAAGTTTAATAAATATGCTGATTCTTTTTGTACAAAATCTGCCAATTCTCTTTCCAATTGAAGGTGCTGTTCTGTCTCTCCGGACATCGCCCTTGCTCCCATAGGGTAAAACATTCCATATTCTGCAGCTGCATTGGCATCCGCTTCCTTCACTTCAGGATGGTTACAAAGACCTAAATAGTCATTGGCACTCCAGAAAATTACTTCTCTACCCTGAAATTGCATTCTCGGACCAATGGGGCCCTCCAATCTTGGGAAAATAAAATAGCCTTCACCATAATCTGCAAATTGTCCAAGAGGTCCTGGATTTTCTTTTATTCTTTCAAAAATATCCAACATTATATCGTGATTTTTAAGTAAAAAAGCCTTTGTTGTAGAACACGCAAAAGGCTTGATTTATATTGTGATTATATATTATTATTTGATAAACTCTGTCTTGAAGACTTCATCGTAATTGTGAACACAATTATTAACAAATCCCTGCTCAGCCATCCATTTATCACTGTACACCTTTGTAATATATCTTGAACCGTGATCAGGATAAATCAAGACAATGATATCATCCTTCGTTAGTTCGTGAGATTGGGCATATTGTATTAACCCCTGCGTTACGGCTCCGGTAGTATAACCTCCCATGATGGCCTCTTTTAAAGCAATTTCGCGGGTTCTGTATGCAGCCATTTCATCATTTACTCTTACAAACTCATCTACTTTATCAAAAAGAAGGGCAGAAGGAATTAAATTTTTTCCCATACCTTCAATTTGATAAGGATGAACATCTTCCTTATGGATTTCTCCCGTCTCATGATAGCTTTTTAATATAGATCCATCTGCATCCACCCCAATAATTTTAATATCCGGATTCTTCTCTTTCAAAAATTTAGCGGAACCTGACAGGGTACCACCTGTTCCTGTACATGCAAAAAGGTGAGTGACCTTACCTTCTGTCTGTTCCCAAATTTCAGGACCCGTAGTCTGATAGTGGGCATCAATATTCAGTTCATTAAAGTACTGATTGATATAAATAGAATTAGGGGTTTCCTGAGCGATTCTCTTAGCTACTTCATAGTATGATCTCGGATCATCCGCTGCTACATTAGCCGGACATATATATACAGTTGCTCCTAATGCTTTTAGATAAGCAATCTTTTCAGGTTTCGTTTTGTCGCTTACTGCGAGAATACATTTATATCCTTTGATGATACATACCATTGCAATAGAAAATCCGGTATTTCCGGAAGTAGTTTCTACAACTACAGAATCTTCTTTTAATAAACCTCTCTGCTCTGCATTTTCTATAATATGTAGTGCAATTCTATCTTTGGTGGAATGTCCAGGATTATATGATTCTAACTTGGCATAAACGGTTGCTGGAATATCTTTTGTGACGGTATTTAGCTTCACCATAGGAGTATGTCCTATCAGGCCAAGAATATTATCGTAAACATTACTCATTACTTGTTATTTTCAATAAAAATCTGACTGCAAAAATACAAAAAAATAAATAATTACTAAACTTTTGTTTGATTTCTAGAGGTCAATTTTAGAAAACTTATTTTCTCATTTACAGTTTTAGCAGGTGTATGATCGCAAATTCTACGCCAAATTTTTAAATTTTGTTAAAAACAATATAAAATAATATAAAAGCCTTATTTTCGCATAATTGATTTAATACTATGAAAAATTGGACTTTTAGGCAATGGAACACCGCTTTAGGATGGGTGATTTTCGTCATTGCGTTTTTTACGTACTTGTCCACGATAGAACCCAATTTCAGTTTTTGGGATTGTGGAGAGTACATTTCTTCAGCAGTAAAACTTGAAGTAACGCATGCTCCGGGAGCAGCTTTATTCCAGATTGTGGGTGCCGTGGCAGCCATTTTTGCATTAGGAAAAGGCGAAAATTATTCTATCGTAATTAATGCGATGTCTGCATTGTTCAGTGCACTGACTATTTTATTTTTGTTTTGGACCATTACACATTTTGTAAGAAGACTCTTAAACAAAGACTTTGAAGAGATTACCAAACATCAGGAAATCTCTATTTTATTTGCTGGAGCAATAGGAGCACTCTGCTTTACGTTCTCAGATACCTTTTGGTTTTCTGCAGTAGAAGGAGAGGTATACTCAATGGCTTCCATGTTTATCGCACTTTTGGTCTGGTTGATCACAAAATGGGAGAATGAGTATAAAGCTGCTGACAGTGAGAGATGGATCATCCTTATTTTCTTTATTTTAGGTCTTTCTGTTGGGGTACACATGATGTGTATGCTGGCTATCCCTGCAGTATGCCTTGTATACTATGCAAGAAATTATAAGTTTACCTGGAAAAACTTTATCTGGGCAAACCTTATTACCCTGGGAATTTTGATTATTGTCTTCAAAATTATTTTCCCTTTGATTATGACCATGTTCGGAAGACTGGAGATTTTCTTCGTAAACGGGCTGGGACTTCCTTTCCACTCAGGAACTATTGTTGCATTTATCCTAATGGTAGCGATCTGCTATTTTATTATTAAATATGCCAGAAGAGCAAAGAAAAATGTATACCAGACGGCAGCTTTATCTGTGGTTTTCATGATGATAGGATTTTCTTGCTGGATGGTTATCCCAATCAGAGCAAATGCTAATCCACCTATGAACCTTAATGATCCTGATACAGCTATTGGTATGTTGGATTATTACAACAGAGAACAGTATGGTGACTGGCCAACGATCTACGGACAAAACTATACGGCATTTCTTGATGCTAACGGAATCGAGAAAAATGAAGACGGAAGTTTTAAAACAACGAAAACCGGGGAAATCTACGAAAAAGATGAAAAAACCGGAACGTATAGAAAAACCGGAGACCGTTTCAATTATGTATTCAATAAGTCTCAGATAAGCTTAATGCCAAGAATGTTCAGTGAAGATAAAGATGTAATGGCGAATTATATTGCCATGTACGGAGCTCCTGATTTTACATTCAATTATGGCAATGAAGATGTTGCAGATAACCCACAGGCTAAGCAGATCTTCGATGAGATGAGAACGAAATATGAAGATAAATCAATTACGGCGGCAGATTATCTGAAAGTAAAACCATATAACCTGATCAATGTTCAAAAGCCTTCATTACTCCAGAATATGGATTATTTCATTTCTTTCCAGAACGGATATTACTTTGTAAGATACCTGATGTGGAACTTTGTAGGAAGACAGAATGATCTTGAAGGAAACATGGAAAGTACAAAAGGAAACTGGATTTCAGGTATTCCTTTTATCGATAATGCATTGGTAGGAAATCAGGATAAAATGCCTGCTAAGTTTAAAAATGAAAGTACCGTAGCATTTTTCTTCCTTCCATTGATTTTAGGTTTGATTGGATTCTTTTTCCAACTGAACCGTGATTTCGGAAGATTCTATGCCTTATTATCTTTATTTATTTTAACCAGTGTAGGAATTGTTTTCTATACAGGAGTAAAACCTTTTGAGCCTAGAGAAAGAGATTATGCCATGGTAGGTTCATTCTATGCTTTCGCGATCTGGATAGGATTGGGAGCAGGTGCTATTCTTTGGTTCTTACAATCCAAAATAAAATCTAACGGTGCTAATATTGCTTTAGGAGTTGTTTTATTGGGAGTACCATTTATGATGGGCTTCCAGAACTATAATGTTCATGACAGAAGCAACAGATATACAGCGTATGACTATGCTTATTCTGTATTAAAATCACTGCCTAAGAACGATATCCTGTTCGTATATGGAGATAATGATACTTACCCGGTTTGGGCTATTCAGGAAACTGAAAGATTCAGAGATGATGTAAAAGTAGTTAACTTTACCCTTGCTTCAACACCATGGAACTTAGATCAGGTGAAAAGAAGAACGTATAATGCAATGGGTATCCCAAGTCAGTTAACACATGATGATTACAGAGACGGTGTCAATGACCAGATCTATATGATGAAGAAAGAAGATTGGGAAGGGGTTTTCTCTATGTTGAAAGAACAGGGCGCCCCTGAAACGGAATTCCAGTCATTCAGAAAATATCTTACTCAGGATTCTTTAACATTGAAGCAGGCTATTGAGTTCATTAAATTCAAGTCTCCTGAAAAAGATCAGCTTTTAAAAATGTATTTCGGAGAAGAAAAATATGAAAAATATAATATTCTTCCGGTTAATAAATTTATCCTTCCTGTCAATAAAGAAAATGCTTTGAAAGCAGGAATCATCAACCCGGAAGATCTTCCGAATGTAGCGAATCAGATTATGATCACTTACAAAGGAAACACGCTTTATAAGAACAACCTGATTCTGCTGGACCTGTTGGCAAACTTCGACTGGAAACGTCCGATCAATTTCTCCTCAGGAGGAATCTATGACAGCGAAAATATTTTCTACCTTAATGAATATCTTCAGTTTGACGGATTCAGCTACAGGCTAATACCAATTCATACGCCTCAAACTCCGGATGGAGATATGGGAAGAGTAGATGCCAACTCATTGTATAATGTAGTGAAAAACTTCAGATGGGGGAATTTCAAAAATTTAAATACCCACTTTGACGAGACAGCTACATCCAATATTATCAGCTACAGAATGTCAGCAAGCAGGGCCGCTTCAGCACTTGCATTGAATAATCAGAAAGCAAAAGCATTGGAAATTCTTGATCTTGCAGCCAAAGAAATCCCTGCAGAAAAATATAATGATCCCCGTTCACTAAGTTCAATTGTATCAGGATACATTATTGCAGGTCAGGAGCAGAAAGGTCTTCAGCTGGCAGAAGTGCTTAAGAAAGGAATCTTTGAAGAATATGATTATTATTTAAGCCTTTCTAAAGCAGATCAGAGCTATCTGAGAAGACAGATGAGAACAAAACCTATGGAATATTCTCTTATTGTTTCTGCAGTTACAGATGCTTATACAAGAATAGGTCAGAAAGAAAAAGCATATGCTTATCTGGTAAAATCCATTGAACCGATTGATAAGAAATTCAATGTTTTTGTAAAAGAACTTCAGCAGATGGGTAAAGACAAAGCAATGAAGGAATCTGAAAATGTTCAGCAGATCACACCATTCTATCAGTATTTATTTGATATCATGGAACCTTTTGATTCTACGTATTCAAAAGAAAAAGAAAATCAGATTACTACTGCAATTATCAAGGTAACACAATAAAATACTTTAAAAACGGAACTTCGGTTCCGTTTTTTTATTATTGGGAATCCTGAATTTTAAGGCTATATTTGTGAAACTAAAAATACAGAATGTCCGAAACAAAGAATAGCAGGTTCCCCATCTATGCTGTAATTTTTACAGTACTTTTTAAACTCCTTTTTTTATTAACGCACTATATCCAGGAAGATGCATTTATTACCTGGAGAGTCGCTCAGAACTTACTGGATTATGGAGTGATCGGTTTCAATGGAGATACTAAAATCTCGGCTTCTACCACTCATCTGTATGTTTTTGTATCCTATATTTTCAACTTTGTTTTTGGAAAAGAAAACTTTATTGAACCTCTTTTGATTTTCAATTCTCTTCTTTTTACAATAGGGACATTGCTTCTTTCTCATTTGGTTCTTAAAAATCCTTTGCATAAAGCTATTTTCATCTTTTTAATAGGTATTCTTCCTCCTTCCATTAAAATTTCAATCCTTGGAATGGAATACGGACTGTTATTTTTTCTGGAGATGTCATTACTGTATTATGGCTTTTACAAAGGAAAAAAATGGGTGCTGGCCTTACTTCCGGTTCTGATCATGTTCACAAGAATAGACACAGTGATCTTCCTGGGAATTGTATTTCTGGTTGACCTTTTCTGGAACAGAAAAATCAGATGGATTTATGTCTTTGGGGGAATTTGGGGTGTTTTATTTACCGTAGCCTTCAACTGGTTTTACTTTGGTGAGCTTGTCAATAATACCATCACAGCAAAGAAATTACTGTATGAGCAAAGTTTTACACTGCAGCAGCACATTAATTATTTCTTTGCAAGTTTTGGAAATTTCTGGGGAATGCTGAAAGTACCTGGGAATTTTAATCCTGTAACAGTTGTTGTATTGATTTTTGAGCTTCTGTGTTTCATTTACCTGGTCAGACAGAGAAATAACAGAAATTATTTCCTGTGGATGATTTTTATTTTCGGATGGGTAAAACAGATTATTTTTATCTCTCAAAAAAGCTTATTTGATTGGTATTACTGGGTTCCGCAGCTTCTGCTTTTCGTGCCTGTTCTTATTTTTATCTTAGAACAGAAAGAGAAAAGAAACTTGTGGCTGTCTTTATTGATTATATTTTATATTGTTCCCATGCTTGCCTTTCAGACTATTCATTCTATTGCGACAGGAAATGGAGAATGGAATTACCGCAGAACAATAGGGGTATTTTTAAACCAATATGAAAAAGATAAAAATCAATGGATCTTGCTGGAACCGGCGGGATATGTTCCTTACTTTTCGGGGTTAAAAACAATTGATGAAGTAGGGCTGGTAGATAAACAGATTCAGGAAGAAATCAAAAAGGATAAAGCGAATTATTGGATCAATACAGTAAAAACAAGAAAGCCAAAATATCTTCTTTCCTATAAAAATCTGTATGAAGGCAATGATGCTAATGCTGTTTATTATCGAACTCATTACAGGCTTCTGAAAGAATTCAGAGTGAAAGATCACCTGAAAAGCGACCACAAAATACTGGAAAAAATCTATCAGCTGAAGCCTTCCGGAACAGATTATAATCTATACATTAAAATAGAATAAAGAATAAAGAATAAAGAAGTTGAAAGGGTAGACGGACTCAAACTCTCAAACTCTCAAACTCTCAAACCCTCCGACTCTCAAACCTTCAAACCCAACCTATGAAATACTGTGCTTTTCTCCGTGGTGTCAACGTAAAAGGAACAAACATGAAAATGGCTGACGTATGCCAGGTTTTTAAAGAGGCCGGAATGGAAGATGTAAGTTCCATACTCGCTTCCGGAAATATCGTTTTTTCTTCAGATAAAACTGCTGGAGAATTAAAGACAATTCTGGAAAAAGCAATGTCCGGGCATTTTTCTTATGAAGCTTTTTTATTTGTTAAATCCAAAGAGGAGGTAGAATTATTCTGGAATAGTATCCCTTTCGAAAAGAATGATGACCTCCATATTTATGCCTTTGTGGGAGTTCCGGGAATTGAGGATATTTTGATGGAAGAATTTCAAAAAGCTTCCCAGGCGGAAAATGAAAATGCAGAAATTATCAACAGTATATTGTACTGGCAGGTTCCAAAAGGAAATACCTTAGATTCTACATTTGGAAAAATTTTAGGGAAGAAAAGCCTTAAAGACCGGTTTACGAGCAGGAATACCAACACCTTTGAAAAAATCCTGAAAAAGATGAACTAAGATTTTTTAGAAGCCCTACTTAACATTGCTTAATTAAAAATTTATTGATTTCCTAATGTACATAATAAACAAACTTTCTTAATGCCTTAATGTTAAGATAAGGAGTATCTGTATACTCAATAGAAATGGGTTTTTAAAAAACAATAAATCCCAATCGGTTTTAGCCAAAACCTGATAAAAACAAAAAAGCTATCCTCAATGAGAATAGCTTTTTGTATGTAATTATTATAATGGAAGCACTACTTATTTAATGATTCTTTCCAATACCCATTCAATCAGGTTTTTCTCAGAAGCATGGTGATCTGCAGAGAATTCTCCACGTCTTCTGTTGGCAATTACGTTATTCACAGTAATGGCTTTATGTCCTAATAATTTTGAAAGAGCATAGATAGCAGAAGTTTCCATTTCGAAATTTGTGATCCCAAGATCATTTAAAGTTTCCAGGAATTTGTCATCTACTGCTTTTAAACGAAGCTGTCTTCCCTGTGGAGCATAGAACCCTGGGAATGTAGCCGTATTTCCGTGGTATTTGGCATCTTTATAATAGTCTCCCATTTTTTCTGCCCAATCTGAGAAATAAAGCATCGGTTTGATTTTTTCGTAAGGGAATTTCTCCAGGAAGCTTTTTGAAAACTCATTTTCAAAGTTGTAATCCTGGTAAAAGTGCATCAATCCGTCTAGTCCCACTACATTTTGTGTAACCAGCATATTATCAACCTGTACATCAGGGTTTACGCTTCCGCAAGTTCCCATACGGAATAATTCAAGAGCCTTATGTTCAGTTTTGAACTCTTTATTTTTAAGATCGATGTTCACCAAAGCATCCAGTTCGTTCATTACGATATCGATGTTTTCAGTTCCGATACCTGTGGACATTACTGTGATCCTCTCTCCGCGAAGAGTTCCTGTATGCGTATAAAATTCTCTTTTATTTTTTTTGATTTCTACCGTATCAAAATATTTTGAAACCTTTGCCACTCTGTCAGGATCACCCACAAGGATAATTTTATCAGCGATATCTTCGGGTAAAAGATTCAAGTGGTATACACTTCCGTCTTCATTCAGAACAAGTTCTGAGGCAGCAAGTTTATTGAGCATAATGTATATTTTTGTATTTTAATTAATGAAAATTGCGTCTTTATAAGGAGATCCGGCAAGATCGAAGATCGTATCGTATTCTTCAACGATTCTTTTTTGTCCCTGAACGACTTCGTAGACCGTAATAATTGTTTTTTCAAAGTTTTTAGGATCTTTCCGTTGTGAGGTAATCTCATAGAAATGATTATCCTTTTTGAGAACAGAAACAAGCTCTTCCTTAGTTGAGTTGTTGGTTTCCATCATTCCGGGAAATTCCATTACAACATCTTTTAGTTCAGTATAATTTTTATAAGGCTTTGTAACTCCATTTGAGTATACATAGACATTGGGAATATCTTTGCCCTGCTCTAAACGGACCAGATAATAGTCGTTACCTTTCTTCTCTGCATAAACAGCCATTTCCTGTTGTTTTTTCTTTTGCGAAAAAGAAGAAAGAGAAAGCAGGCTGGCCATGCAAGCAAACAATAACTTTGTTTTCATATTACTATTTTTAGTTTTGATTTGTTGAATTATATTAAAAAATCCTCTCCCAGTAACCTTCACCATTATTTTTCACCGGTTTTTTTAGAAAGAACCGTTCTCCTTAGAATAATGAATTTGATTTCGGGGTTTAAAATTAGTAAAAAATCTGTTACCTATAAATATAAACATTTTTTAATCTCCTATTAAAGTTAAGATAATATTTGATTAATAGATTTGCTGTTAAAAATTAATGAGATCTTACCCATTGCTTGTTGTGATCCTTTTAATAGGATTTGCAGTAATGTCTTTTAATCCGGTTTACAAAGGAAAGGAAAACGAAAATACATTTATCAATAAAGGATTAACAGACTTTAAGGGTAAGCTGGAACAGCTGAAATCAGATGTTTATCGGTTTTCTGAAGATAAGATTTCCCTTGAAGAACTGCAAAAATCCCTTAACAGTACCAGAAATTCATTCAAGGAAATAGAATTTTATATTGCCTATCATTATCCTGAATTTACAAAAACTCACCTTAATGCAGCTCCTTTATTCCATATAGAAGCAGCCGGAACATCAGCTTATACACTTCCACCGGAAGGGTTGCAGGTTTTGGATGAACTTATATTCTCCGAAGATGCCACGAATGAAAAAGAAAAGATTAAAACCATTACTGATTTTTTATATAAGAGCTATTCAAATTTCTATCTGAGCACCGTAAAAAATGGACTAAGCAGAGGAAATAATAAAACGTTGCCTTTACGTATAGAGCTGATCAGAATTTACACCTTGGGAGTGACAGGATTTGATACTCCGGGTTCTCTGAATACGTCTGAAGAAGCCCGTTCTGCATTTCTGGGAATAAAAAAATATATCAGTGACGATCTTTATTTTAAAAACTACAATATTGGAAAAGCCAATCAGATTCTGACTGAAGGAATCAGCTATCTGTCTTCCCATAAAGATTTTGAAACTTTTGACAGGATAGAATTTTATAAAAAATATATACAGCCATTATATGAAGAATTGGGAAGATGGGACGGCAGACCTGACGATTTGAAAGAATTCTCAGGCTGGAATGTAGGTAACAAAAACCTTTTCAGCAGTGATTTCTTAGATCCATATTTCTATACTTTATTAAAATCTTCAGAAGACAGCCCTTCTCTTAGAAACCTTGGAAAATCCATTTTCTACGATCAGAATCTTAGTGGTAACAGGAAAATGAGCTGTGCCACCTGCCATCTTCAGGAAAACGCTTTTACAGACCTTACAGCAAAATCTCCAAGCAATATAGAAGGAAAAACAGTCTTAAGAAATTCACCGTCTCTTTATAATGCTGTTTTTGCGAAAAGATTTTTCTACGATCTTCGGGCTTTTTATCTTGAACAGCAGGCTGAACATGTCATTTATAGTGAAGAAGAGTTTAATACCAGCTATGAAAATATCATCAGCAAATTAAAAACAGATCCTGAATATAAAAATAAATTCCGTAATGCTTTTAAAGATGGTAAAATCAATAAGGAAAACTTCTCAAAAGCCTTAAGCTCTTATGTAGTTTCGTTGTATTCTTTTGACAGTGACTTTGACCGTTTTATGAGAAATGAAAAAGAGGTTTCCGAAGATGTTAAAAAGGGTTTTAATTTATTTATGGGGAAAGCCAATTGTGCTACCTGCCATTTTGCCCCTCATTTTTCAGGTTTAGTACCACCGTTTTTCAATGAAAACGAATCTGAAGTATTAGGAATCACAACAAAACCAGTCAGTCAGCTTCCTGTAGAACTCGATTCCGATCTTGGAAGAGGAAAAAGCCCGGTGAAAAAAGAAAAATCATGGATTTATGATTACTCATTCAAAACTGTTACAGTAAGAAATATTGCCCTTACCAAACCTTATTTCCATAATGGAGCTTTCAGTACGCTGGAAGAAGTTCTCGATTTTTATAACGAAGGTGGAGGAGAAGGCTTAGGATTAAAAATGAAAAATCAAACATTGGCTCCCGATAAACTGAATCTTAGCCCAACAGAAATCAAGCAGATTATTGCTTTTCTGAATGCTCTTACCGACGTGAGTAAAGCGAAATAATATGGATTTTGGAAAAAATAAGCCCCACTTTACAACCTTATAGGTTTTTAAAACCTATAAGGTTTAACAAACGATCGATGTACAAAAGTCTTTCCGAAACAAATTATCCCGAATTCAGGTTCAATACAATATAACTTTCGAAAATTTTGTTATTCTTTTTTATTTTAGCAGCAATTTTACCTGTATAGGCTGTTGATTGCGAATAGCCTCTACTTTTACTTCTCCTTTCCATTGGGAAAGCTGATAGATATTAAGCAGATCAGCTGCTTTTTTGATTTCTGTACCATCCATAGTTCTGATGACATCCTTTTCCTGCAGGCCGGCTTTTTTCAATGGGCTGTTGGATTCAAGTTTCACAATAATAGCACCATTTTCATCGGGCAGTCCATAGGCTGATCGCTCTTCATTACTTTCTACTGATTTTATTAATGCATTCAGAAAGTTGATTGATGCTACATTTTTTTCGTTATCAGTATTGTATGTTAATATGGGGAATGGTGGCTTAGCCGCAATTTTTTTGAGTCTGGGAAGCTGCACTCCAAATTCATCCATTGGAAAATTTTTAAACCCTATATGCAATGCCGGTGAATTTTTATTGACTCTGTAATCTCCGGTTTGAGGACTGATAAAATTTGCATTTCCGGCAATACTGTGTTGGTCTGTATTTCTCTTTTGAGCGGCGGCCATGGCAGAAAAATTGAAAAAAAGATTATAGTCAATGTTGTTGCCCCAGTCATCAATCCCTATAGGAGCATAAGGAATCATTACAATGTTGTGGGAGAAGGTATCGTCACTATCTTTAAACCATACATGCGGATGAAAACTATTGTTGATCATAATGTTATTTTCTGCTTTTCGTTTGAATCCTTCACGTAGCTTAAGTCCACCATTCAAAAGTACATTATTATAGATGTGGTAATTGGAAGAGCCGTCGTCTAAATCAATATCCCATCCGTGATCACAACGGAATCTGTTGTTTCTGATAATCGTAGTCTGTTCAGCGTCCAGTAAGATTAATTCAGGGTGTGCGGTGGTAATGCTGTCCATATATTTTCTGGAAGGACTCCAATACCGGTCTCTTCCCCATGAATTGAAAGCCCCATGATCGCCAGTCTCCAGTACGGTATTGAATACATCATTAAATTCTATAATATGTCCTCCGAAAGCACCATCACCAATATTAATACCAGCTCTTGGTGTATTGTATATGGTATTATGTTTTACCGTAATATTGGAGGCGATATCTATCTGGATGCCTGCAGACTGTTTTTCAATCCTTCCTATGTCATGGATGAGATTGTTTTCAGCAATACATTGTTGAGGATAAAGATTTGATTTTGGTCCGGGAGTCTTATCCAGTTGTTCATAAGGAATATAATCTTCATATCTGAATGAGGGAGAGCGAACCGCACTGGAATTTCCTACAAACGCAATTCCACTGGCTCCCGCACCATAAATAAGGTTTCCGCTGATAAGATTATTTTTATTGTACCCACTTATCATAATGGCATTGCCTCCTACCTCGGTAAATGTACAATCTGTTATTTTTATTTTCTGTGTATTTTCAAGAAGAACAGTTCCTCCTCTATAAATGGTCCAGTCACTTCTTAAAAGAGGTTCTTTGGTATCCATAAAGCTTCGCTCATTATGCATAAAGCTTATGTTTTTTATCTCTATGTTGGATAAGGGAGTTTCTGCAGTGCCTTTTATTTCAATGCTGTTTTTTAAGTGAGAAACTTCTACCTGTGCTTTGGATAGGTCTATTCCTTTTGCCGGAAAGTAATAAAGCAGGCTTCTTTCTTTGTCGAAAAACCACTCTCCCGGACTGTTGAGTTCTTCAAAAATATTTTCCACAAAGCGAAATTGTTTGTGCAATGCAGATGGACGATTATTCTGCCAGCCTCCTTCTAGTTTAAGTTCCCCTTTTTCATCAGTTCCCGTTATTTGATAGTGGAAACCTCCCCATTCTCCGGCATGGAGCCCGTGAACATAACCTCCTCTCGGATTTTTCCACTGTCTGATATGTTCAGGAGCTATGGCATCGGCTGAGGTTCCGTTGAAAACCCTGGCTGTGCTATCATAATCGGGATAACGGGCCAGTACCTGAAGCTGTCCATTGATAAACAACCGTTCAAAAGTATTGTTTTGGGGTATCTGGGTAACATAGATGTTATCTTTATAGGGTTTCCAATCAGGTTTTATCAATTTTCCGGCACTTATAACAGCTTGCTCACCAGGATATGAGGTGATAAGAAGTGACTTTGTTTTCAAATTTCCATCCTGTAAAACGAGGGATTTTTGTAAATAATAAATACCTCCTCTCAGATAAATGATAACCTCTTTTCCTGTCATTTTTTCAGCCTCTTGTATGGCACGTTCAGGAGTTCTGAATGGATTTTTTAAAGTTCCGGAATAAGTATCATTACCATTAACAGAAATATATAATTTAGTTTGCGCATGAAGAATTGCAATTGAGAATAAAGCAAAAAATAATATAATTTTTTTTTCCATTGTGTTTTGTTGTTTTAGTGAATATTTTAAACTATTTGAAAGTTATTAATTACAATAAATTATTTTTTTTGTTATTTCATAGTTTTTTGATTTAATTTTAATATAAGTAATTAATTGTGAATAGTTTATCAGTAAATTACGAAAGAATTTTAAATACTTTATAAAATATTTATTCCAATCAATGAGAGGTTCATAACTAACCTATTTAAGCTTTATAAGCCCTTATAGTTTGTCCGTAAAGCTGTAAGTATTAACAATAATTTAATCCCCTTAACATTAGGTTCTAAATTAATTAATATTTCCCGATCTATATTTAAAGTCCTATTAACAGAAGGATAGCTCTAAAAAAATAGTTTTGCAAGGTCTAATAAATCAAATTAAAATGAAGAGAAAATTACTCACACTCGGAGCTTTGGCTTTACTTGCCGGTACCTCTATTCAGGCGCAGACTTTTATTTTTAATAAAAATTCGTCATGGAATTACAAAGACCTTGATCAGGCTCAGCCGGATGCATGGAAAACTAAAACATATGATATTTCTTCATGGGCCACAGGAAATGGTCCTTTAGGATATGGTGATCCTGTAACCACTACCATACATAATGGTGCTACAGGTCTTATTACAGCCTATTTTGCAAAGGATTTCACGGTTGATTTATCTACACTTTCAGATAATATGGAGTTGGGAATAATGAGAGATGACGGGATTGTAGTATATCTTAATGGTGAGGAAGTCGTAAGAGATAATATGCCTGCCGGTGCTGTCACTTTTAATACACTTTCAAGTACAACTGTTGATGGTGCCGCAGAAAGTGTATACAATATTTTCTCTATTCCAAAGTCGAAATTTGTAAACGGAGTGAACAGAATTTCTGTTGAGTTACACAATAGAAGTACTGGAAGTTCCGATCTTAGAATTGATGCTTATTTAAAGACAATACCTGCCGCTACCACTTGTAACGGAGCCCATATCAGCTGTTTTACCTCTATCGTTCCTACGGCACAGACCAGCAAGCTTATTATTCCTACAGCGCATAAGTACCAGCTTATCCTGAAAGAAGGAGATAACTATACAGAAGGAGGAGGATTCGTAGGAGGGCAGAACGACTTTACGGCCTATGTCCCGAAAACCGGAAGCAGCACAAACGGATATCTTTCAGTAAACCATGAAACCAATCCGGGAGGAGTTACCATGGCTGAAATCAACTATAATGCCTCTACCAAACTTTGGCAGCTGACAAAATCCAGAGCTGTAAGTTTTTCAGATCCTAGCCTGGTACAGACAATCAGGAACTGCTCAGGAGGAATTACTCCATGGGGAACAGTGATTACAGCTGAAGAATCTGTTACTTCCAGTGATGTGAACAATGACGGATATAAAGATTACGGATGGCTTGTTGAAATTGATCCTGCCACAGCTCAGGTGATTTCTAAAAATCAGGACGGAACTAAAGGTAAACTTTGGCAGATGGGAATCATGAACCATGAAAATGTTGTGATCAATACCGCCGGAACTGTTGCTTATTACGGAGAAGATGGAGGAACGCACATGGTATACAAATATGTAATGGATACTCCGAATAATCTGGCTTCAGGAAATCTTTACGTATTGAAACTAGATCAGGGACTTAGTACATCGGGAGACCCGGTGGGCACTACAGCAACATGGGTTCAGATCCCAAACAAAGCTAAGGCTGACCAGAACAATACCAATAGTCTTGCCCAAACATATGGAGGAACAAAGTTCAATGGAGTGGAAGATGTAGATATCAGCCCATTAGACGGTAAGATCTACTTTACAGCAAAAGGATTAGACAAAGTATACCGTTTACAGGATAATGGAGCTACCGCTTCCCAGGTGGAAACATTTGTGGGAGGAGCTTCTACGTCATATTCTTTCACTACAGCTCAGGGAACAATGTCTGAAGCGTGGGGAGACGGAAATGATAACCTTACCTTTGATGAGCTTGGAAACCTTTGGGTTCTTCAGGATGGTGGGAAAAATTATATCTGGGTTATTGCTCCTGACCACACGCAGGCTAATCCTAAAGTAAAACTCTTTGCTTCTATGCCGTCTGGTTCAGAACCTACAGGGCTTACATTCACTCCTGATCATAAATTTGGATTCTTCTCTATCCAGCACCCGGATTCTACTATTTCTACAGATATTGACGCGACTGGAAATACAATCAACTATAAAGGAAAATCTGCAACAATCGTAATTGCACTTAAAGAAAACTTAGGAATAGAAGGGTCTTTGGGAACTATAGAGAATAAAACTGCAGAAACTACAGTAAACGTAGCTCCAAACCCTACTTCAGGAGTTGTTAAAATAAACTCTGAAAAAGGATTGAAAGATATTGCTGTGACCGCTTACAGTATGGACGGAAAAATTGTTTATACAAAGAAGTTTAACGGTTTAAGCAAAGTATTGGACCTAGACTTTACATCACAGCTGGAAGCATCCCGTGTTTTAATTTTAAATATTGAAGCAGAAGGAGGATTCCAGAAGACAGTAAAACTTTTAAAGAAATAAATAATTAAACTTTTGTCTGCCGGTAGTATTGCCGGCGGACATTTTTATCTATGAAAAAATCGATACTGTTTATTTCTATTTTCTCTCTCGTTCTGGCAAAAGCCCAGATCGATCCCGTTAAATATCCTACCTTCACGAATATTGAAGATGCTTTAAACAGCAAAAAAACTGTTTACAGTATGAGCTTCAGAGAAAAAGGCTTATTTAATCTGCCTCCCCAGATTACCAGGCTGGATTCCATATTTTTTCTGAATATGATGGCTAATAAATTTGAAAAAATGGATCAGGAGCTGTTTGAGCTCAAAGAACTGGAGATCTTAAATGTTAATGAAAACAGCATTAAATATATTCCGGACGAAATAGGGAAGCTTACAAAGCTTACTACATTTTCTATCAATTTGAATAGCCTGACAAGCATTAATCCTAATGTAGCCAAACTTCAAAAGTTAAAAGCCATTCATCTTGATGCCAATAACCTGAATGTTTTTCCCGAAGCATTGATGGAAATTCCGACTTTAGAAGAAATCAATCTCCAGGGGAATCAGATTAGTTTTATTAGAGACCGTTTGGACCAGATTAAAAATCTGAAATTTTTAAACCTTTCTGACAACCAGATCAATGATCTTGGAAACCTGTCTTTTCCTAAAAATATAAAATACCTTGAACTTCAGCAGAATGCCATTGTAAAACTACCGGAAAATCTATATAAATCTCATAATCTCGAATTTCTGAATGTAAGTGATAATCATATTACCGAAATTTCATCCAAAGTAAAAGGATTAAAAAATATAGTCAGCATGAACCTGGCCAACAATAACCTGAAAGATATTCCTGTAGAAATTCAACAGTTAAAAAATCTTAAAACATTAATTCTTATAGGAAATCCTATTGAAAAATCTAAAATTGAAAAATTAAAAACCTTATTGCCGGAAGCTCAGGTTTATTTCTAAACCTATCCGCCAACACGCTTGGTTTTATAGCCCATATCTTTAAGGATACTCATGATTTTATCACGGTTATCACCCTGAATGATAATTGTCCCATCCTTTTCAGAACCGCCTATTCCTAAGGTGGTTTTTATTTTCTTTGAAATTTTCTTAAGGTCTTCTTCGCTGCCTTCCCAACCCTCAACTATCGTTACAGGCTTTCCGTTTCTTCCCTTTTTTTCAAATTTGCATACCAAAGGTTCTTTCTGCTTGAACTGTTCTTCAGGCATTTCAAAATCCTGCTCATCATGATCAGGAAAAAGGTTCTTCAATTGATCTCGTAAATCCATAAAGCAAAATTAAAAAGATTTACTGATTTATGAAGGGAATTGAAGCTGAAATTTTATGATAAAAATGATCTTTTTTCATTCGATAGAAATTCATCTGATCATTTCCGTATTACCTGCGATATCATCCTGATGATCAATAATCAATAAAATTCGAGCCTTCAAATTCTTCTATTCATCGGAAATTAGGTAAATTTGTAGTACAAAAGTTATACGAAATGTCGAAAAAAGCAATACTGGCAATCCTTGACGGATGGGGATTGGGAACAAACCCAAATGTTTCTGCCATAGATAAAGCAAATACACCATTTATAGACAGCTGTTACCAAAAATTTCCACACACCACACTTGAAGCAAGTGGTTTAGCAGTGGGACTTCCTGCAGGACAAATGGGAAACTCTGAAGTAGGCCACATGAATCTGGGTGCCGGAAGAGTAGTGTATCAAAACCTGGTAAAACTCAATATGGCCGTTGAAAACGGGACCTTGGGACAGGAAAAAGTGATCCAGGATGCTTTTGAATATGCAAAAAGAGAAAATAAAAAAGTACACTTTATGGGATTGGTATCCAATGGAGGAGTACACTCCCATATCAATCATTTAAAAGGATTATTATCTGCTGCCAAAGAATTCGGGTTGAACGAAAATGTTTTTGTTCATGCCTTTACAGACGGCAGAGACTGTGATCCACATTCAGGGCTGGGATTTATAGATGAGCTTCAGAAGCATATGGAAGCTACTACAGGAAAATTGGCAACGGTAGTAGGAAGATACTTTGCCATGGATAGAGATAAGAGATGGGAGCGTGTAAAATTAGCGTATGATGCTCTTGTGGCAGGAATAGGCTTACAGACTACAGATGCCCTGGCTGCTATTAAGGATTCTTATGATCATAATGTAACCGATGAGTTCCTTAAACCAATTATTCTGATGAATACTACCGCTACAGGAAATGTAGTGCCGGTAGCGAAGATTATAGATAATGATGTAGTGATCTGTTTCAACTTCCGTACAGACAGGGGAAGAGAAATTACAGAAGTTCTTTCACAAAAAGATTTCCCGGATTTTTCTATGCGTAAACTCAATCTTTATTATATTACGTTGACGAATTACGATAAAACATTCCAGAATGTTCAGGTTGTTTTTGACGAAAATGTGTTAACAGAAACCATGGGGGAAATACTTGAGAGAAACGGAAAATCCCAAATCAGAATTGCCGAAACGGAAAAATATCCTCACGTTACCTTTTTCTTCTCGGGAGGACGGGAGGAAGAATTTAAGGAAGAAAGAAGATTACTTTGTCCAAGCCCAAAAGATGTTCCTACCTATGATTTAAAGCCGGAGATGTCAGCTTATGATATCACCAGTGCTATTGTACCGGAATTAGAAAATGGAACGGCTGATTTTGTTTGTCTGAATTTTGCCAATACAGATATGGTAGGTCATACAGGGGTTTTTGAAGCGGCTGTAAAAGCGGCTGAGGTAGTAGATCAGTGCATTGAAAAAGTGGCTACAGCTGCTTATGAAAACGGATATGCTGTTTTTATACTGGCTGACCACGGAAACTCAGATGTAATGATTAATCCGGATGGAACTCCAAACACACAGCATTCAACCAACCTCGTTCCTTTTATCGTAATGGATAAAGATAAAACCTGGAATTTAAAACCCGGGAAACTGGGTGATGTAGCGCCTACCATCCTTAATGTAATGGGCGTAGAAATACCGGCTGCTATGACAGGAGAGATTTTAGTTAGTTAAAATTCAATAATATTCATAAAAAAATGCCGTTATAATCATATAATGGCATTTTTTATGATATATATCAGATAAGGTATGACTTGCATACTTTATTATGCCATAAATAATAAATAAATCATATCTTTGTTAATTAAAAACTGAATAGTAAAATGTATCAAAAGCTTGTTAGGAAAGAAGTAATGGGAATATTGGAAAAGGAAGTAGGTTCTTTTCTGGATAAATTTTTAACGCCAATTGAAAAAATTTGGCAGCCTTCCGATTACCTGCCAGATCCGTCAAGCGATGACTTTAAACATGATTTAGAGGAAATTCAGACTTTTGCCCGTGAGATGCCTTACGACTTATTTGTAACTCTAATTGGAGACTGTATTACGGAAGAGGCTCTTCCTTCTTATGAGTCCTGGTTAATGGGTGTAGATGGAGTAGACCAGGAAAAAAAAATGGGCTGGGCGAACTGGGTGAGAGCCTGGACAGCAGAAGAAAACAGACACGGCGATTTACTGAATAAATATCTATACCTGTGTGGCAGAGTGAATATGAGAGAAGTAGAAATTACCACTCAGTATTTAATCAATGACGGGTTTGATTTAGGAACGAGTATGGATCCATACAGAAACTTCATTTATACAAGTTTTCAGGAAACAGCAACTAATATTTCTCACAGAAGAGTAGGTACTTTGGCTAAACAATCCGGAAACGGAAAACTGGCTAAAATGTGTGGTGTAATTGCTGCAGATGAAGCAAGACACGCTAAAGCATACAAACATTTCGTAGCTAAAATCCTTGAAATTGACCCTTCAGAAATGATTCTTGCCTTTGAAGATATGATGCGTAAGAAAATTGTAATGCCAGCTCACCTGATGAGACAGTCAGGGCAAAAAGCAGGAGAACTTTGGGGACATTTTTCAGATGCTGCACAAAGATGTATGGTATACACAGGTAATGATTATATCAATATCATGAAAGATCTGTTGGATGAATGGAAAATTGAGCACGTAAAAGGGCTTACAGAAAAAGCAGAAAAAGCTCAGGAATATTTAATGAAACTTCCTGCAAGACTTCAGAAGATCACAGACAGAGTTTCTACACCGGATCTTCAGTTCCAGTTTAACTGGGTGAAGAGCTAAACTGTATAGATTTTTTTAAATTATAAAAGTATTGAGTGCCTTTCTTTTTGGCACTCTTTTTTATTTCTTATCTTTGCCAAGCTAAAAAAAGAACAAAATGTTAAATAATAAAAAGATTGCCGTTGACTTTGACGGAACGATTGTAGATGATGCATATCCGGCAATTGGAAAAGCAAAAATTTTTGCTTTTGAAACCTTAAAAAAACTTCAGGCAGAAGGATACAGACTTATCCTTTGGACATACAGACACGGAAAAACATTAGATGAAGCAGTAGAATTCTGCAAAAAAAACGGCGTAGAATTTTATGCCGTAAATTCAAGCTTTGAAGGAGAAGTTTTCGATTCTGAAAATCAATCCAGAAAACTGGATGCAGACTGGTTTATTGATGACCGGAATTTAGGGGGATTTCCTGGATGGGGTGAAATTTACAATATTATTCAGGAAAGAATAGAATTCCGTGTAGAAGGAAGAGAAGTTCTTGCCTATTCAAAACTTAAAAAAGAAAAGAAAAAAGGACTTTTCTGGTAAAATAAAATATAACAATTTAACAGTGTACCTTTATCAATCAATATTGTTACACTGATACATTAATACATTGGTAAATTAATACAATGATTCAATTAAAAACGATAGACGAACTGCGTCTTATGAAGGAGAGCGCCCGATTGGTTTCTAAAACATTGGGAATGTTGGCTAAAGAAATTAAACCCGGAATAAATACTTTATATTTGGATAAACTGGCTCATGATTTTATTAAGGATCATGGAGGAGAGCCTGCGTTTTTAGGATATGGAGGCTTTCCGAACTCACTGTGTATTTCTCCGAATGATCAGGTAGTTCACGGTTTCCCCAACAAGGATATTGTAAAAGAAGGCGATGTACTTTCCGTAGACTGTGGAGCAATCCTGAACGGTTTTGTAGGAGACCATGCTTATACCTTTGAAATAGGTGAAGTAAAACCTGAAGTGAAAAAACTACTGCAGGTGAGTAAAGAATCTCTTTATAAAGGAATTGAACAGTGTGTAAGGGGAAAAAGAATCGGTGATATTTCCCATGCTATCCAGGCCCATTGTGAAAAAGAAGGATATGGAGTGGTAAAAGAGCTTGTAGGGCATGGTTTAGGGAGAAAAATGCATGAAGATCCACAGGTGCCAAACTATGGAAGACAGGGAAGCGGAAAAGTGATTAAAGATGGACTGGCTATTGCTATTGAGCCGATGATTAACCTTGGAACTGAAAAAGTGAAATTCCATAATGACGGATGGACGGTAACTACTTTAGATAATCTGCCATCTGCTCACTTTGAACATGATGTGGCTGTAATCAACGGTAAACCTGTGTTGCTTTCTACATTCCAATATATTTACGAAGCTTTAGGAATTCAAAGCGACGAAGAAAAGCAGTTCCAGCTGGATTTTTAATGAAAAAAATAACGAAACTTTTACTGAATAAAATTCCACGTCCGATGCTTATCAAAATGAGCATCTGGGCAAGGCCGCTTATTTATCAGTTTTTTAAAGGAGATCAGTTTTTTGATCCTATAGATGGAAGGTCTTATCGGAAATTTCTTCCTTACGGATATGGAAAGCAGAGAGAGAATGCCCTTTCTCCGGGAACACTGAGTTTGGAAAGACACCGCCAGATGTGGCTATATCTTCAGAATGAAACTGATTTTTTTATTAAAAGCTATAAAGTTCTGCATATTGCTCCTGAGCAGGAATTCCTGAGGAAATTTAAGAGGATGAGCAATCTGAATTATATCTCAGCAGATTTGTATTCCCCGATTGTAGATGTAAAGGCAGATATCCTGGATTTACCTTTTGAGGATGAAAGTTTTGATATTATCTTCTGTAATCATGTTTTGGAACATATTGAAGATGATGCCAAGGCAATGAGTGAACTGTACAGGGTGATGAAACCCGGGGGATGGGGAATATTTCAGGTCCCGATGAAAAACTCATTGGAAAAAACCTATGAAGATTTTAGCATTAAAGATCCGAAAGAACGTCAGAAACATTTTGGACAATATGACCATGTCCGCTGGTATGGGATGGATTATTTTGACCGTTTGAAAAAAGCAGGTTTCGAAACAGAAGTGAATTTTTATTCTCAGAAATTTCCACAGGAAGAAATCAAAAAATACGGGTTAAGAGAGAACGAAATCTTACCTCTGGTTTTCAAAAAATAAATAAGACCTGCCTATTTTTGGCAGGTTTTTTTAAGGATAAACCAAAAGAAATGAAAGCAGAAAATACTGAAAAAATTTGGGTAAGAAAAGCGAAACCGCCCTCATACAGAAGACGGTTCCATTTTAAATATAGATAGAAGTTTATATGCTTTTTTAAGGTCGAATCTTAGTGTGAAGAAGAAACAGCTTTCAGTCCTACAACAGAGCCGATAAGCGTTACAATAAAAAATACTCTCCAGAAGCTTACAGGATCTTTAAAGAAGAAAATTCCCATTAAAGCTGTTCCTACAGCGCCAATTCCTGTCCACACGGCATACGCTGTCCCTATAGGCAGTGTCTGAGTTGCTTTGATCAGCAAGAGCATGCTTATAGTCATCGTGATCAGAAAGCCGGTATACCAAAGGTACATTTCCGTTCCTGATGTTTCTTTTGCCTTTCCTAAACATGAAGCGAAAGCAACTTCAAATAATCCTGCGATAACCAATATGATCCAATTCATTTTTGTTAATTTTTCTACTGCAAATTTCAGAATTTTAAAGCAGACAAAATTTTACAATTGTTAAAAAATGCGATTGGGAATAGAAGGAATTATATAATCCGGTTCAAACTACTTAATCTCTGCCCGTATCCGGCTCAGGCTCACTTGGGTGATTCCGAGGTAAGATGCAATATAGCCCAGCTGAACTCTTTTCAGTAAATCAGACTGATAAAACATAAGATCCTTATAACGTTCCAGAGATGTTTTAAACTGTCTTGAGATGATCAGTTCCTCAGATTTGATCATTTCGGCCTCCGCTAATTTTCTTCCCCAGTTGGCAATATGAATGTCCTCATTGAACAGTTTCTTTAGGCTTTCCGTTTCCAGCCGGTACAATTCGCAGTCTTCCAGCAGTTCAATACTCTCATAGCCGGGCTTATCCTCTACATAACTTTTCATGGAAAGAATACACTGGCCTTCACTTCCAAACCAAAAGGTAATGTCATTTTCTGAAGTGCTGGCATAGGCACGGGCAATACCTTTGCGGATAAAATAAAGATAGGGGATTACTTTATCAGCCTCCATCAGGCAAAAACCTTTAGGATGAGAAACTTCGTTAATATGTTCTTTTAAACTTTTTTTTGAGGCTTCAGGAAGGAGATAAATCTGATCAAGAATCTGGTCTATATTCATACATATGAATTCTAATATTCAAAAGTATCGGTTTTAAGTAATGTAATGCAAAATAATCTTATAATTTTTTTAGGTTTAAAGAAGATAAAAGTTGATAAAATTCTTGATGTATTATCCTTTGAATTACATGCTATGGGCTGCTCTAATGATTGATCGTAGACTTAGGTAAGTATAAACGTTTAATCTTTCCTATCAGGTTCCCTTTAAAATTTCTTTTTTGTAATGCAGTATAACGCTCAATAACTCTCTTTTTTCTTTTTAAATATAGAGATTCACACCAAGACCAATTTTGTTTTTACTAACTTTGCAGTTCGTAATAATATTTTTATGCACAAAGCAGGATTTGTAAATATAGTTGGAAAGCCCAATGCCGGAAAATCGACTCTTCTTAACCAGTTGATGGGGGAGAAGTTAGCGATTGTAACGCAGAAAGCCCAGACAACGCGTCACCGAATTTTTGGGATTTATAATGAAGAGGATCTACAGATTGTATTTTCTGATACTCCGGGAGTATTGGATCCAAAATATGGTCTTCAGGAAAAAATGATGGATTTTGTAAAGGATTCTTTACAGGATGCTGATGTTTTCCTATTTATTGTAGATGTTACCGATAAAGCAGAACCTTCGGAGTTTTTAATAGATAAACTGAATAAAATTCCTGTTCCTGTCCTTCTTTTACTGAATAAAGTTGATCAGACTACACAGGAAGGGCTTGAAAAATTAGTAGAAGACTGGCACAATAAAATTCCGAAAGCGGAGATTCTGCCTATTTCTGCACTGAATGCTTTCAATACAGAGATTATTTTACCTAAATTAAAGTCTTTACTACCTGAAAACCCGCCTTATTATGATAAAGACCAGTATACGGATAAGCCGGAAAGGTTTTTCGTAAATGAGGCTATTCGTGAGAAAATTCTTTTGAATTATGATAAAGAAATTCCTTACTCTGTAGAAGTGGTTACAGAACAGTTTAAGGAAAAAGAAGGAATTATTTTTATAGATTCTATTATTTATGTAGAAAGGGATACCCAAAAAGGAATTATTATTGGGCATAAAGGTGAGGCTATTAAAAAAGTGGGGACTGAAGCAAGATTAGACCTTGAAAAATTCTTTTCTAAGAAAATTCACCTTAATTTATTCGTAAAAGTGAAAAAAGATTGGCGAAAAAATGACAGAGATTTAAAAAACTTTGGTTACAGATAGACTAAAAAACGCTGTAATCCCGTTGTATTAAAAGATTTTTATTACCTTAGTCTAAATTTTTTAGTAAATGAACTATACTAATTCAAATTCCAGCTCAATACTTAAAGATATTATTTTATTTGCAGTGAGAGTTTTTGTAGGTTTTGCAATGCTTTCTCATGGATTTCCAAAGCTTCAGATGTTATTGGAAGGCGGTAAAATTGAGTTTTTTGATTTTATGGGATTAGGGCCTCAGATTTCTCTGATTCTTACGGTATTTGCGGAATTTGTTTGTTCAATATTACTGATATTAGGGCTTTTCACAAGAGTCTCTTTAGGATTTCTAATCTTTACAATGGCTGTTGCTGGCTTTTTTATTCATGGCGCAGATCCTTTTGAAAAGAGAGAGCTGAGTCTTGTTTATCTTTCTGTGTATCTTCTGTTAGCAGCATTTGGTGCAGGAAAGTTTTCAGTAGATCATATGATAGAAAAAAGAAAACGGGCTTCAGATTGGTAAGCCGGTTTCAAAAAAGATATAAAAGAGCATTGTTTAATGCTCTTTTTTTATTTCCAGTACCGATATAATGGGATTTATGGAGGATCTTGTGACTTAGTGTTTAAAAATTTATTTAAAATCACTAAATTCGTAAAAAATGATTTTATGAAGATAAAACTGACTATTTGCCTTCTGGCATTTCTCAATTTTTATGATGCACAGGAAAATATTACCTATCAAAAACCCTCTGCAGAAATTCTTAAGCTTGCAGACTATGATAGGCCGCCCGGTGTTCTGATGAACAGCAAAAAAGACTGGGTTGTTTTTATGTACCGTCCTACGTATAAGACACTAAGCGATCTTAGCCAGCAGGAAATGAAACTGGGCGGACTGAGGATTAATCCGGTTACCAATATTGCAAGCACTGCCAATTACCTGAATAACCTTAAAATCAGGAAGATTAATGATAAGAATGAGGTTCAGGTAAAGAATTTACCGGCAGATGCTAAAATTACATATACTTCATTCTCTCCGGATGAAAAAAAACTGGCTTTTACCAATACAACTGCTAAAGGAGTGGAACTTTGGATTGTAGACATGGAAACGGCTACTGCAAAGAAAATTACCGGAGATATTTTGAATGCCAACTTAGGATCACCGTACGTATGGTACAATGATTCACAGAACTTATTAATCAAAACCCTTCCTCAAAACAGGCCTGTGTTAATTGATTCAGGCAAAGACCTTCCAACAGGACCTATTGTTTCTACAGCCGATGGAAAAGTATCTCAGAACAGAACATACCAGGACCTTTTGAAGAATCCACAGGATGAAAAGAATTTTGAGGTTCTTACAGCGTCTGAAGTATACAGTGTTGACCTGAACGGAGGCCTTAAAAAAGTAAAAGATCAGGATATGTATACCGGCTTAAGCTTTTCTCCCGATGGAAATTATTTAATGGCAACAGTTCTTAAGAAACCATTCTCATATATTGTTCCTTTAAGCAGATTTCCTATAACGACAACGGTTTACGATATAAAAGGAGGCGCTGTAAAAGTGGTAAATGAAGTTCCCCTGAATGAGATTATGCCGAAAGGCTTTTCATCAGTAAGAACAGGAAAAAGAGACCTGTCATGGAGAAGCGATGCCCCTTCGACATTGGTATTTGCTGAAGCACTTGATGGAGGAGACCAATCTAAAGCTTCGGAATACAGAGATGAAATCTTTATGTGGGAGGCTCCGTTTACTGCCGCTCCGAAATCATTCTTCAAAACAAAACAGAGGTATGAAGATGTAGACTGGACCAATGATCATTATGCCGTAGTTTCTGAAGGCTGGTATGATACCAGAAATACAAAATCTTTCCTTGTTGATTTTAATAATAACGAATCCAAAATAATTGAAGACAGAAATTATCAGGATGTCTACAGTGATCCGGGGAAATTTAATAGAGTAAAAAACCAATATGGAAAATCTGTTATTGATCTGAAAGGAGGTAAAGCTTATCTTATTGGCGACGGATTTACAAAAGATGGCCAACATCCGTTTATTGATGAAATGGATGTGAAATCACTGAAGAAAAAAAGACTGTATACCTCCAACCTTAAAAATGCGAAAGAGAGTATTATTGATATTCTTAATCCTTCAAAAGGAGAGATTTTAACCACTCAGGAATCACCAAGTCTGTATCCGAACTATTTTAAAAAGAATATTAAGTCCAATAAAACAGAAACCGTAACTCATTTTGCCAATCCTTTTGAGAGTATTAAAGATGTTTATAAAGAAGTAATTACCTACAAAAGAAATGATGGCGTTACTCTGACTGGAACACTTTATTTACCGGCAAACTACGATAGAAAAGCGAAGAAAGAAAAGCTTCCTCTGTTAATTTGGGCTTACCCTACAGAATATAAAGATAAAAATACAGCAGGACAAAATACCCAGAATCCAAATGAATTTACATTGCCGTATTATGGTTCTTTCGTATACTGGACAACAAAAGGATATGCTGTTTTGGATGATGCTGCTTTTCCAATCATTGGTGAAGGAAAAACCGAGCCTAATGATACCTTCATTTCTCAGCTGGTAGCCAATGCCGATGCGGCCATCAATGCTGTAGATCAGTTGGGATATATCGACAAAAAGAAAGTGGCTGTTGGAGGACATTCTTATGGAGCTTTCATGACGGCAAACCTTTTGACACATTCCAATCTCTTTGCCTGTGGTATTGCCAGAAGTGGAGCGTATAACAGAACGCTGACCCCTTTTGGATTCCAGAGTGAGCAGAGAAATTACTGGGATATTCCGGAGATCTACAATACCATGTCTCCGTTTATGAATGCAGATAAAATGAAAACACCCCTTCTTTTGGTGCATGGTGACGCAGACAATAACCCGGGGACTTTCACATTACAGACAGAAAGATATTTCCAGGCTCTGAAAAATCTGGGAGCACCGGTGAAAATGGTTCTTCTTCCAAAAGAATCGCATGGATACCAGGCGAAAGAAAATATCCTACATCTTTTATGGGAGCAGGATCAGTTCCTTGAAAAGTGTTTGAAGAAATAATAAAAAAAGAAGGCTGTTGAAAAACAGCCTTCTTGTATGTATAACAGGATTATAATAAATGAATTATTACCTTATCCTAGAGGTATTTCAGAATTTCGTCAATACTTTCCAACTCCATAAAATTGGGATGTTCTAAATTAACATCATGCTGTTCATGGCTCCAGGTAACATGGTAAGGAATATGAGCTGCCGATCCTCCAATTTCAAGTACCGGTAAAATATCTGATTTTACAGAATTTCCAAGCATTAAAAAGTTCTCCGGCTGGCAGTCAAGGTGCTTCAGTAATTTTTTATAATCATTCTCTTTCTTGTCACTCATGATTTCAATATGATGAAAAAACTCCTGTAATCCTGAGTTTTTCAGTTTACGCTCCTGATCCAAAAGATCTCCTTTTGTAGCCACAACCAGTCTGTATTTTCCCTTTAAGCTTTCAAGAGTTTCCGTTACTCCATCCAAAAGTTCAATAGGTTTTTGCAAAAGGTCCTGACCCAGCTCAATGGCCTTATTTATTAATTGCAGGGAAGCGGTGTTGTTTGAAACTCTGCCTATCGTTTCAATCATACACAGCATAAATCCCTTTACCCCATATCCATATAAATGCAGGTTTTGCATTTCGGTTTTAAACAGTTCCTGAGATACGGAATGCTGCGGCAAATAGTCCTCAAGAAGTATACAGAATTCTTTTTCTGCTTCCTGAAAATAAGGTTCATTGATCCATAGGGTATCATCGGCATCAAAGGCAATGGTTGTTATGTGATTATTCATTTTAGTTTTGTATTTTTCTGTCGACAAAATTCAACATAAAAAATAAATCAACCAAGGACATTTGTCCCGGACCAGCATGTTAAGAACGAATCATACATTTTTAAACTATCTCGAAGATCTTTACACAAAACAGGAGAATAAGGAACATATTGCCGTAAAATCTTTTTCCAGAGGCAAAAAGATAACGGTACAGGGTGAGCCGCTCTCCAGCGTTATCCTGATTAAAAAAGGAGTTGCCAAGTGTTTTTTAATGGAAGAAAACGGGAAAGAATATATTGTTGAATTTTTGGGAAGCGGAGAAATTATCGGGGAAGTAGAGGTGATCAAAAATAACAATTGTTTATGCAGTGTTGAAGCCCTATCAGAAGTAGAGGTTTATGCAGTGGGTATTCCTTTTTTCAGGTCCTTGATTAAAAATGATCTCCGTCTGAATAACCTACTGTTGGAATCCTTCGCAGAACGGATTATTAATACTTCCAGCAGAGCGTCTTATCAGCAGCTGTATACGATAGAACATACTTTAACCCAGCTCATGCAAATGCAGGAGAAACAAGGTATTCAAATTTCTAAAGAAGACACGGCAGCTTATCTGGGAATAACGGTGAGAAGTTTAAACAGGATTCTAAAGGATTTGAAATAAAACAACCTAAAGCTGTATAGGTAGATTCTGGCTGAAAATATTAGATTTTTTCACGATTCCTACTGCAAAATATTGTACTTGTTTACACGTTTTATTTTAACCACAAATCGAAGATTCGACGTAGTCAAAAGTTACAAAGTCTCTTGAACACTTAAGTTTAATAAAGTTTTGAAAACAATATCATTAATGCTCACCTAAGTTTTAAAAAAATCAAAGATTTTTTGCTTAAGTGTACTTTTAATTTTCAATCAGTTTAAGCTTAAAATAAACTAAAGTGTTTATAACGTTTCACTCAGCTTTTGTGACTCAATTTTAATTAGTTTAAACAGGCTTATTATTTTGAGGTCCATGTTGAAATAGTAGGGGTTTGTTCTGTTTAAACATGCAATTTATAAAATATGCTCTATTTGTTAAGGGGTGTTTTTAAAATTTATTATTTTTGTGTTGAAAAAGTTGAATCATTATCAATGGAAAAATTAAAGTTCAGAAATGCTGAGAGGACTGATTTAAATAAAATTGTAGCCATCTACAATTCAACTATTGCTTCAAGAATGGTAACTGCAGATATGGAAGAAGTATCCGTAGAAAGTAAGCAAGAATGGTTTGAGGAGCATAACCCTGAAACAAGACCATTTTGGATCGTTGAAGATTCTGAAGACCAGGTCATAGGATGGGTAAGTTTCAGTTCATTCCATGAAAGAGCTGCGTACAGCGGAACGGTAGAGGTAAGCATTTATCTGGATGAAAGCTGCAGAGGAAAAGGCTATGGTAAAACAATCCTTCAGTATTGTATTGATAATGCCGGAAAATTCGGAGTCCATAATCTGGTGGCACTTATTTTCCTTCATAATGAACCTAGCTTAAAACTATTCCGGCACTTCGGATTTGAAGATTGGGGAACCCTTCCCAACGTAGCCGTTCTGGATGGAATTGAAAGAAGTTTAAAGATCCTGGGGAAAAAGATTGGATAAATATTGATATTTCAGAGTGTTTTTTGAATGATTTCTCGCTTATTTTACAAATTAAGCAGATGTTTGAGAAGAACTTACGTTATATAATCAAGATCCGCAAGAATATAAACTTAACCATATAAGTTAAAAGCAATTGTTTCCTGATAGGAAACAACTGTTTTTGACTCATTGACTGATAAATTTTTTATTTATCTACGACGACACTTTGAATAAATTCATTTCCGAAGGAAGTAGTTCTAACAAGTTTTCTTTTAAGTACTAATTTCCGATCAAGAGAATTTTGATTTTTCTCTTTTAAAACCGTAAATATAGGGCTGTTTTCTAATTCTTCATATCTACTTTCTTGTGTTAGCACTAAATCATGTGGAATTTCAAGTATACCTAAACGTATCAAATTATCTAAATAGGCTGGTATTAAATCTGGATTCTGAATATCTAAATTATTGTGAAAATGTGATTGGCTCTTTATTAATGGGATAAACCCTTCATCTTGTTGTTCTTTTCCATTAATATCAATAAGAGGATGAGTTTTATCTAAAATGAAAGCTTTTAACAAAATGGCTTCATCACTTGTTAAGTTTTTCAAAATTTCTACAAATCCAGGATGGGCATTTCTCATAGTTGCTTTATCCATTGAATTGGCTATAAGGTTTGCATATAATTCTCTTAAATATTCATCAGATCCAGTATATCTTAATGCCTCTATAGCAGGAACTGCAATTTTAGGATCGGGAGTTGTAATATTTTCAGTAGGAATTTTATCTAGTTTTTCACTGACTCTTTTAGAAATGTAATCTTCTATTTTTTCATATCCCCATACTAAAATTTTGATAGGAGCCAAAGCTATATTTATGGTTTTAGTAACTGTATGTAATGATTTTCCAATTTCCTGTGCTGAAGGTTGTATTGCATCTTGATAAACGGGAATTTCTTTTGCTAACCCTGTAATAGCATTAATTGTTGAGTTTATATTTGATTCTGGAGAAGTATTATTTTCATTCATATTCATTATTTTCTATTTTAAAAAGAAATAAATTACTAAAATAAATTAAATTTTTAAAATGGCTTTGATTTTTATTTTGAGTTTATGCTATGGAAGTAATTCATATTTATATTTTCTTGAAGAAATTGTGTTCAAAAATGTTATTTACTTTTGAATACCGGTTCCTTATCCTTTTCAATATAGATATATCGTCCTTTGATGCCTTTCTGAAGCATCTCTTTTTTCTTATTAAGTTCTTCAATAGATTCTATACTTTCATTTTTAAAGGTTGCTTTCTGACCGTTTTTTATATTTTCTGAAAACATTCTCGTAGGATTTTGGTAAATATCTGCAATATATGTATTGAATTTTTCGTTCGTTATAGGAATGGCAGGCTTTCCATAATGGGTTTCCACAAATTCTCTGGTGTCATAATCAGTATCAAGTTTCTTATTGTTGATCAGCTTGTATACAAAATTTTTGTCGGTATCTTCCAGGATAAAGATCAACCCCGGAAGTCCACGGAATTTATAAGGACCCTCCTTGATATTCACATCATTGGAGAACCAGGCGTTCCAGGTTCTGCCTCCAAAATCTGTGGTAGCTTTCTGAAGTGTATAGCCGTTGTATTGCTGGGTTTCCTGCAGCAGCTTCCATTTCATTTCATCATTTGTTTCTACAACAAAATAATCAAAAAAGTCTCTGTACCATTTGTTTTTGAAAGAATCGGGTTTTCTTTCGATGACCTGGTCGGTTTTTGTACTGTAGCGGGAAATGGCTTCATGAGCCTGTTTATTTATAGAGTCATAATCGGCAAAGGTTTTATCATAAAATGTAACAGATTTTGGATTGATATCCAGATTCATCATATTTTTTCTGTATTCTTCTGAAGCATCTTTCCGGTACTGAAGTTCATAGGTGAATCTATTGGTTTGCCCCTGGTAAAAAGATCCTGCGGATAAAGCAAGCAGGAATACTATTTTTTTCATGATAATTAATTAGGAGGCAAATGTAATAAAATCTAATAAAAACGCAGAGCTTTAAGCCCTGCGTTGATGTATTAATACGTTTTATTTAGGTATTCTGCTTAACTCTTTTCGCAGACATATTTAAAAATCGTTTGACTAGGAAGACGGCAGATACCGTTAAGCCTAATCCCAGAGCGATCCACATTCCGAAGGCTCCCATTTCTAAGGTTACACAAAAGAAATACCCTAAAGGAATAGTAATGACCCAATACGCTATAAAGGTGTAAATAGAAGGTATTTTAACGTCCTGTAACCCTCTCAGCATTCCCAGTGCCGTTACCTGTATTCCATCAGAAAGCTGGAATAAAGCGGCAATGATCATTAGCTTTGAGGCCAGGGTAATCACTTCCACTTCTTCTTTTTTAGTAAAGAAAGTAGGCAGTATATTTCTTCCTAAAATAAAGACCAGTCCGCAGATGCACATAAAAATAAAGGCGATCTTCAAATTATTAATTCCCACTTTTCTTAATTCCACAAAGTTCTGTTCACCAAGTTTTCTCCCGATCATTACCGTAGAAGCAACACTGAAACCTACACATAAGTTGAAGGTAAATGAAGCCATGCTGAGTGCAATCTGGTGTGAAGCAATATCATGAGCAGAAATAAGTCCACAGATGAAAGCTGCCCCGGCAAAAGCCGTTACTTCAAAGAACATCTGTAAAGCAGTTGGCAGGCCTAGTTTTATCATTTTATCGAACATTTTCTTTGAAAAATCCTGTATTTTTAAAGAGAAATCTTTGATATAACGTCTGGTTCTTTCTTCTTTAACCAATACAAAATAAAGAAACACAACCATAAAGATTCTGGAAATCAGTGTTGCCAGAGCAGATCCTTTTACGCCCATTGGAGGAAGCCCCCAAAGTCCCTTGATAAATACATAGTTCAAAGCAATATTGATGATATTGGCAATGATGGTAGCCTTGGTAACCCCAATTGTATAGGATAGCCCTTCAGAAACCTCACGAAGAGTCTGGAAAGCCATAAATGGGATCATACTGATGACCATAATACTTAAGAAGTCTACAGTATCTGGGATGATCTTTGCAGGCTGCCCGGAATGATAGAGTAGTGGCATTGCCAGAAGTAAGACCACCATCAGGATAATTCCTACAGACATATTGATCACAAATCCATGACTGAAAACAGAATTAATGGTTGCATGATCCTGTTTTGAATGTGCTTCCGATACCAATGGAGGTATAGCAAATGAAAATCCAAGTGCCAGTACAAAGATTGAGAAAAATACGGCATTTCCTAATGAAACAGAGGCTAGTGCATCCGCTCCCAAAAGTTGTCCGACAATGATATTGTCAAATAAATTTACTGAGACTTGCCCTACCTGGGTCAGCATGACAGGCAGAGCCAGAGTCAGGCATTCTTTCGTATATTTTTTGTTTAAAAAATTCATAATATTTTAAGATTCATATAGTTTATATTCAAAATAAGTCAAAAAAAAAATTTGCAGTACTGATACTGCAAATTTTTATATATTGTAAATAATAATTTATTATTTCCTTACAAAACTTGCAACGTCACTTTCAGAAACAGTGTTTCCACCAAGAATAATTAACCTCTCCACCACATTCCTTAGCTCTCTGATATTTCCAGTCCATGAAAGCGCTTTTAACGCTTCAATAGCTTTGTCATCAAATTTTTTCACAGCAGTACCGTGTTCATCGGCAATCATACCGGAGAAATGATCAACTAATAATTTGATGTCTTCTTTTCTTTCGTCCAATGGTGGAACGTAAATTTCAATAACAGAAAGTCTGTGGTAAAGGTCTTCTCTGAACTTTCCTTCCTCAATTTCTTTCTGCATGTTTTTATTGGTTGCCGCAATTACTCTTACGTCAACTTTTATTTCCTTATCACTTCCTACAGGAGAAACTTTGCTTTCCTGAAGAGCTCTCAGTACTTTCGCCTGAGCAATAAGGCTCATATCACCAATCTCATCCAAAAAGATAGTACCTCCGTTAGCCTGTTCAAATTTTCCCTGCTTATCCTTAATAGCACCGGTAAAAGATCCTTTTACGTGTCCGAAAAGTTCAGATTCAATAAGCTCAGAAGGAATAGCAGCACAGTTTACCTCAATCATCGGGCCTCTTGCACGCTCACTTTGATTGTGAATAGCATGGGCTACCAGTTCTTTTCCGGCACCATTAGGTCCGGTAATAAGTACTCTGGCATCAGAAACGGCTACTTTTTCGATCATATCCTGAATCTTCTGCAAAGCAGGAGAGGTTCCGATCATCTGATACTTTTTATTTACTTTTCTCTTTAATGTCTTGTTCTCCGTCTGAAGATTTTTATTCTCTTTCTTCAGGGTTTCCTTTACCAACGCATTTTTTACACTGGTGATCAGTCTGTTGATGTCAATAGGTTTGGAAATGAAGTCGTATGCACCCTCTCTAAGGCAGGAAACAGCAGAATCAATATCTGCGTGACCTGAGATCATGATAAAAGTAGTTTCAGGCTTTAAGGCTAGACTCTGTTTCAAAAGTTCGGTTCCTGAAAGCTTAGGCATCTTAATATCAGAAATCACTAAAGCGAAATCTTCTTTTTCTACCTGCTTGTAGCCTTCAAGGCCGTCTTCAGCGATAACAAATTCGTATTCGGTAAGTTCATCAGAAAGAATACTGTGAAGTACTCCCGAGATTGCTTTTTCGTCTTCTACTATAAGGATTTTTTGCATAGTTGCAAATTTAAATTTTTTGTTTCAATTATTAGCAAAAACTGTACCTAAAAATTCTATTTTGAATAATCTCTTCTCCCAAAAATAGCCGATCCAACCCTCACTGAATTGGCACCACATTCAATAGCTACCGGGAAATCATCACTCATACCCATTGATAAGGTTTTTAATGTTTTTAGTTTATTTAATTCATCAAAAAGGCCTTTTAGGGTTAAAAATTCTTTTCTCACCTGTTGTTCATCATCAGTAAAAGTCGCCATACCCATTAAACCGGTAATTTCAATATGAGAAAAATGGCCATCAATATACTTTTTAAACAGGTTTTCAGCCTCATGAATTTCAAGTCCGAATTTGCTGTCTTCAGCGGCAATTTTTACCTGCAGCAAAATTTTGATTATTCTGTTATTTTTTTTGGCTTCTTTATCAATTTCGGCTAATAATTTTTCAGAATCCACGCTTTGTATAGTGTCTATAAAAGAAGCGATATATTTTACTTTATTGGTCTGTAAATGCCCAATCAGATGCCACTGAATATCATCAGGAAGTAAAGGGGATTTTTCCATCAGTTCCTGAACTTTATTTTCGCCAAATACTTTTTGCCCCAAATCATAAACATCCTGTATGGCTGAAACAGGATGTGTTTTGGAAACAGCAACCAGCTGTACACCTTCCGGAAGCCGGTCTTTTATAATCTGATAATTTTCTTGAATACTCATAAATGCAAATTTCCGAAATTTACTTGACAGTTGCTGCCTATAGATTAATTTTAGATGATACTTTCTGTAAAAAACATTAATTCAATACTTCATTGATCTTCGGATATTGTGAAATCTTTCTGAAAACGAATTTGTTGCTTTTCTGCAGTTTTTCAATAAACAGATCTAGTTCGTTGATAGAATCAGTATCTCTAAGGTATTGATCGTGAGTAAGAAAAACAAGGTGTCTTGAAGTTTTTTCAAGATCATTAAGAAAGATGCTGTCTACTTTTTTTAGCATGGCTTCATGGCTCCCTTTTAAAGTCATTTTTTGAGAAGGTCTCCATTCCAGGTCCCATCCGATAACTTTATAGCCGGCATTTTTAAGCCCATTTGCAGCTAGAGTAGAGCTTTTAATATCAGTTACGTTAATATTGTTGAGTCTCCAGATATTCCTCCCGGGAGTTCTGGCAATTTTATCCTGAAGTTTAAGGCTGTCCTTGACGATATCGAAATCATGTACCACTGCCTGTGTATTCTTGTAAAAATCTGTGTATTTGTTGTGGGCATGGCTGAAGCTGTGATTGGCAAGCTCTACCAGAGGATTTTGCTTTAAAAGTTCAAAATCGTCCTTTTGCTTTTTACTTCCATAGGCATGTTTTCCTACAAGAAAAGCTGTAGCACATACATTTCTTTTATTCAGGATTTTTAACAGGTTTTCTGTGCCCTGATTCGGGCCGTCATCAAAGGTAAGGTAGATAATTCTTTTATCAGAATCTACATCTTCATCGTCTATTGTGGGGACTATTTCCGCGGTAGGATGTTCTTGTGAATTGAGCTTTTCATTCACATCATTCTTGAAGTTACAGCTGTTCAATAAAAACGAAGTTGCACTCATCAATGCAAGCATCCCGAGAAAAGTCGTGTTTTTTGACTTTCCCGCAAAAATTTTTCTCATAAAGGTAATGGAAATTAAATTGTTAAAAATCGTTAAAAATAACACTGAAAAGTTAACAAATTATATGCCATTATTCAAGGCGTTTTTTCTTTTTAAGGTTATTTTAAGAACTTTATTTTAAAGCATATTTCCATTAATCTATTGATTACAAGTTTATGATTTTGTTTTATTTGTTTTTTAACATTTATAAATGCGAAAACGATAGAGTTTCTCTATTTTTATTGAAGTTAAAAAAAATTTCCTGTTGTGGGGAATTATTTAACTTTAACAAATTGATATCGTTTATACTGTTGAAAAATTAAAAGTATTGTTATAAAATCTCTTTTAAATATATTGCATTTTTAATAGCGGAAGTTCCCCAGGTATTGTTGAAGAATATAAAGGCTGTTTGTTTTGCTGTCTTAAGTCTGGCAGCAAGATGATCAAGAAAATCATTGCTGTACTCAGACTTATAAAGAACAGGTTTTCCGTGTAATCTGTAGTAGATTATTTCAGGATGATTAATGATGACCTCTTCAGGAAGATTTCCGGGGAAGCTTACTCCTGAAAATACAATATTGATATTTTGTAAGAAATCAAATATTTCTTTCTGCCACCATGATTCGTGACGAAACTCAATGACATTTAAAAAATTAAAATCAAGATTATTAACGATCAGGTCGAGATTTTCCGGGGTATTTTTAAAAGAAGGAGGAAACTGATACAAAAAACCGGAGAGCTTATCCTTCAGGCTGTTTTGAATATGAGTACAGAAGTTTACAATATCCTCTTTTGATTCTGTAAGCCGTTTTTGATGAGTAATGGCTTTTGGGATTTTAATAAAGAACCTAAACAGATCAGGGGCGTCCTCATACCATTTTAAAAGAGTTTTAGCCGTTGGAATCCTATAAAATGTGGAGTTGATCTCTACAGCATTAAAAGCCCCGGCATATAAAGAAAGAAAATCTTTACTTGGTGCATTTTCAGGATACAGCGACCCTTTCCAGTCGTTATTATAAAATCCTGAGCATCCAATGTAAAGATTTTCTTTTTTCATGATATTATTTTATATCCAGATCTACGGAGTTTAGCCTCAATGAATTCAGAATCACAGATAAGGAACTTATACTCATGGCCGCAGCTGCAATCATAGGTGATAACAGAATTCCAAAGAATGGATACAATAATCCTGCCGCTACCGGAACTCCCAATACATTATAGATAAATGCAAAGAATAAATTTTCTTTAATGTTTTTAAGAAGCTTTTCGCTTAGCAGCTTAGCTTTTGCTACGCCCAGGATGTCTCCTTTGAGCAGTGTAATTTCTGCACTTTCTATAGCGACGTCCGTTCCTGTTCCCATAGCAATTCCTACATTGGATTGGGCAAGGGCAGGAGAGTCATTAATTCCGTCACCGGTCATGGCAACGATTTTTCCTTCTTGCTGCAGTTTTTTTACTTCATTCAGCTTATCCTCAGGAAGACAGTTGGCCTTAAAATGTTTGATTCCCAGCTCATCAGCCACTGCCTTGGCTGTGTGCTCATTATCTCCGGTTATCATCATAACATCAATTCCTTCACTCATCAGTCTTTCAACTGCTTTTTTGGAGCTTAGTTTTATTTTATCTGTAAAGCTTATAAAGCCCAATACTTTTTGATCCTGTGCAATATAAGAAATGGTATGTGCTTTTGACTGTACTTCTATTGCTTTTTGTTTTAAACTATCAGGAATCATAATCTGGTGTGAAGCGAGAAGGTTCTCGTTTCCAAGGTAAGCTGTCTTCCCATTGATATTCCCTTTCACTCCTTTTCCCGAAATATTTTCAAACTGATCTACTTTTTCAGCAGCAATATTTTCTTCTTTTGCCCTTTTTATAACCGCATTGGATAAAGGGTGTTCAGAATTTTGGTTGAGCGAAAATGCCAACTGTAAGATTTGATTTTTGTCTTCGCTGTTTACGGTCTCAATATGTTCCAAAGAAGGTTTTCCTTCCGTTAAAGTTCCTGTTTTATCAGTGATCAGAACATTTACCTTATTCATTTGTTCCAGTGCTTCTGCATTTTTGATCAGGATGCCACTCTTAGCTCCTTTCCCGATTCCTACCATCAGAGACATAGGGGTTGCCAGTCCAAGAGCACATGGACAAGCTACAATTAGAACGGCCACAGCATTTACGAAAGCAAATAGACTTCTTTTTCCTTCCGGTCCAAAAAACTGCCATAGAAAAAAGGTAAGTACAGCAATAAGAATTACTACAGGAACAAATACTTTTGAAACTTTATCAGTAAGCTTCTGGATAGGTGCTTTGCTTCTGCTGGCTTCATTTACCATTTTAATGATTTGTGAAAGAAGGGTTTCGTCACCCACTTTTTCAGCTTTCATAATGAATACCTGATTTCCATTGATGGTTCCCGAAGAAACTTTATCATCAACACTTTTTTCCACAGGAACAGGCTCTCCCGTAATCATGCTTTCATCTACAATAGAGCTCCCTTCTGTAATTTTTCCGTCAACCGGAATTTTTTCGCCGGGTTTTACTTTTAGCGAGTCTCCGATTTTTACCTGAGAAAGCAAGACTTTTTTCTCTTCACCATTGATGATAAGGTTAGCTTCATCCGGTGACAGGTTCATTAATTCTTTAATGGCATTTCCTGTTTTCTTATGAGCTGCTGCTTCCATCAACTGTCCTAAAATAACCAATGTTAAAATGACACAGACAGCTTCGAAATATAATGGGATTTCATGATTATGTCCACGGATTTCATGCGGGATAATATCCGGGAAAGCTAATGCTGTAATACTGAATATAAATGCTGCTGCCACTCCCAGTGCAATAAGACTGAACATATTGAGGTTCCATGTTTTGAAAGAAACCCAGCCTCTTTTCAGCAAGAACCACCCGGAATAAAACATAACGGGAAGTGTCAAAGCCAGTTCAATAAATCCCTGAACCTGATGGGAAAAAGGAAAATTAATAAACATTCCACCCATTGAAAGGATGAAAACAGGGATGGTAAAAGCCAATGAAGTAATAAATTTCCTTTTTAACAGAGTATAGGTTTCATCTTCCTCATCATCTCCGCTGTCTGGCATTCTTACCAGGTCCATTCCGCAAATAGGGCAGTCTCCGGGTTCATCACGAATGATTTCAGGATGCATAGGACAGGTATATTTAGCTGTTTTCTTCTCAGGATATTTTACCAGATCCATTCCACATACAGGGCAACCTACGTTAGAATCATAAGTTTTATCACCTTCACAATACATGGGGCAATAGTATTTTCCTGCCATTTCATCCGTCACTGCAGGAGCTGCATGGTGATCGCTGTGATCATGAGTGTGGGAGTGATGATGGCTGTGGGTATCTGCATTTTTTACAAGATCCGCAGTGATTTCTTCTAAATGCATATGGCATACCGGACAATCGCCTTTTTCATCATATACTTTGTCGCCTTCGCAGAACATCGGACAATAATGTTTTCCAATGCTGGTTTTGAAATTGTCCGGAAGGTGAGTGGATGAATAGGTTGGCTTGTGATTGGGATCTTTTGCCAGTTTTTCTTCAATAGGAACTAAATACATCTTGCATACAGGACACCTTTCCCCCTGTTTGAAATATACTTTATCGCCTTCACATTCCATCGGGCAATAATATACTGAAGATGGAGATATGCGATCCTGGGGCTTTACAAAAGCCTTGTCCGGATTATTCGGATCTTCAAGTTTATATTTTCCTATTTCGGCTAAAGCATTATTCAAAACAGACAGTTCAACGCTGTGATCAGAGGAGATTGTTGCTGTATTGTTCTCCAGGTTTACATCGGCTTTCACACCCTCTATGCTGTTCAGTTGATTGGAAATCTTTTTCTGGCAGCCTGAACAGGTCATTCCGAGTATTTTATACTGTTGTTCCATGATTCTTAAATTTATATTACAAATTTCCAAAAAGGAAGAATAATGCTGTTATAAATTTAAGGATAATAGTTATAAAATTTGGTTAAAAGGTTTTAGAGTGGAGAATATTAAGGTGAGAGAGTATTAGAGTAAGAGGGTGGGAGGGTATATATTTTCTTATAAGGAAGACAAATAGGAAAAACTTTATCCATATTAAGGCATGAAATGTAATTATTCGAATACTGCTTATATTCTTATGATACTAAACCTTCCGGCACTCTTACTCAAACTTAAAGATTATCCAGAGGTTTTCTGTGATGATCTTTCAGTTTCTTGAATTCAGTGGGGGTAAAACCAGTACTGTTCCGAAATTGGGTAGAAAGGTGCTGGACACTTTTATAGCCCAGCTTTCCCGCAATCTCGGTAAGATTGAATTCATTATATAAAAGGAGTTCTTTTACTTTTTCAATTTTTTGGAGAATAAAGAATTGCTCCAGGGTAATGTTTTCGTTTTGTGAAAACGTTTTGGAAAGAGCACTGTAATCTTTATGGAGCTTTGAACTTAAAAATTCGGAAAGCAAAAAATTATCAGCAATGTCAAGTTCACTGACCTTTACAATGATAAGATTTTTGATTTTTTCAATCAGTTGATGAGCTGAATCCATAATTCTCTCAAAACCGGTTTCAAGCAGCTCTTTTTCAATGGTCTTCATTTTGTCAGCTGGTATTTCAGTTTCAGTTTCCACTTCGCCCAATATAACGGAGCTTATTTTCACATCAGCCTTGCTGAAGATATCTTCAACCGCAGAAATACATCTGTTGCAGACCATGTTTTTTATGAAAATTGTCATAAACTGCTGTTTAATCTGTCTTTTACAAATTCAATCTGAGTTTTACCGTGAGGAGCAGGGTTTCCATCCTGATCAAGATTCACCATTACAATTTTATCAACCGTAATAATCGTTTGATGGGTCATCTTGTTTCGGACATCACATTTAAGAGTGACAGAAGAAGAACCGAAGTGGATAGCTTCTATGCCTATTTCTATGATATCTCCCTGTTTTGCAGAGCTTACAAAATTAATTTCGGAGATGAATTTTGTGACTACTTTTGTGTTTTCCAACTGAATAATTGCATATAAAGCAGCTTCTTCATCAATCCACTGTAAAAGTCTTCCTCCGAAAAGAGAATGATTGGGATTCAAATCTTCAGGTTTTACCCATTTTCTGGTATGGTAGTTCATAATTCTAATAATTTGTTTTGCAAATTTAATGTTTAAAACCGGGCTTTTCAAAAGAATGGCATTTATTGATGGAAAGAATATCATTCATTTTCTCAATCGTTTTCTCTTTGAGGCTGAGAAGATCCTTAATTGTCTTTATTTTTCATAATTTTTAACATATAAAAGACTTTGTTTCTTGGAAAATAGGGTTTATGACTTCTTAGTTTTTACTATTATTATGTTCAGATTGATTATTTTTGCTCTCATTGTCCACAGAAGATAGTTTTATTTAAGTAAAAATGAAAGTTAATTCCATGAAAAAAGCAATGTTTTATCATCAATTATTATGTTAACTAATTTTAACTTATATCTGTATTTTTATAAATAAATATTGTAAAACGATAATTATTTATTGCTGATTAATTAAAATAAATTATAAAAGGCCAATAAAAGTTGGAGACAGGTAAAAAATATTTTGATTTTAGATTTTTTATTGTATCTTGCATTCGTTTATATTTGGAATCAATATTTGTTCATTAATTTATGTTGCTTTTCTTTTATATACCAAATTTTTATTAATTTTTTAATTTTATTTAAAATGAACATTTTTGTTTCAAACATCAATTACGCAACTAAAGAGTATGAGTTGCATGATCTATTCGCAGAATTTGGTGATGTATCATCAGCTAAAATCGTTACAGACAGAGAAACTGGTCGTTCAAGAGGTTTCGGTTTTGTAGAGATGGGTGATGAAGAAGGACAGCAGGCTATCGAAGCTCTTAATCAGAAAGAATTCAACGGAAAAGAGCTTAACGTATCTGAAGCTAAACCTAGAGAAGAGAAACCAAGAAGAAGTTTCGATAACAACAGAGGTGGTGGTTATGGAAACAACAGAGGTGGTGGAAGCGGAAGCTACGGAAATAACCGTGGCGGAGGTGATCGCGGAGGAAACGGCGGTGGAAAACGTTGGTAAAAAATATGAAGCGGCTTTTAAGCCGCTTTTTTTATGTCTTTATTTTTCTTTGATCAGGAATAAAGCATCATTATAGTAAATATTTCCGGAATCTTTTTGTTTGGTGACGGAAGGGAAAATAATCTTAATGTGATATTTACCCAGATCACTTTCTACGGAAACTTCTTTTAATTTTACCGTTCTGCCAGTGCGTATATTATTTTTAAATAGCTTATCAATAGCCGGAGTAAAATCTACTTCTTCTTTTGAATTCAGAATTACTTTGATCTTTTCAGTCTTGTTGTCGATAAGAAACAGATCTCCGTTAATTTTTTTTGATTCCTGGCTATAGCTTTGAAATTTAATTAAATACTGATAGTTTCCAATATTTACTACATCTGTCTCTGACTCAAGTGTCAGTTGTTCATAGGCAAGTGTTCCGGAATGTTTATCAGCATAAGTAAAAGAATTTCTCAGGCTGTTATTGATTGCCCAGTAATAGGGTTCTTCGAAATCTTTTGACAATTTGCCCCGCATTGTAGGATCAACAAGATTAAGTAAAAAACTTTCCTGTTTTCTTACAATCAAAAATTCAAACTGTGATGCCATTTTATTAATCGCAGCATCTGATATCTTTTTATTGAAATCTATTTTATTATTTGTAAGTAAGTTATTTTCCTTTAAAAGCTTCATGAGTTCACTTTTCTGGCTTCTTTTGGCGACGCTAAAAGCATTTAGATAAGGAAATACCAGTGAAAAGGCTCCAAATATAAATAAGCTTACGGGAATAAATTTTATGCTCGGTTTTTTGATAAAAATGAAATAAACAATTAAACTTGTCAGCCATACAGCAAGGAGTAAAACAAAATATCTTGGCTCTGTATATCCATATTCTAAAAGTCTGGTGAAAATGGCAACAAAAAGTAGGATTACCAGAGGAATAACAGTATAATAAAATAATCTTGAAAATACTTTGACCCAAGATCTTGTATGATCTTCTTTTAATGGATGTACAAGCAGTAAAGCAAGAATTCCTACAATACTGTAAGCTAGAATCAGATAAGAAACCCATCCTCTTGGAAGCTCCCAGTTGATCAGTATTTTAAGTGAATAAAAGTAAAGAATAACGGCATAGATACAAAGAAGCGGAATCAGAATAAACTGAGTGAAGAATTTTAAAACAACAGGATATTTGCTGTCTTTTTCAAGGTTGGGTAAACCTTTTTCATTAAAAATCAGAAAAATGAGGCAGCTTCCGGCAATAGCCAGAAAAAAGAATACATCAAAGTAAATTCTATCATTAAACTGAAAGTCAAACAGTTTGTCAATGGCTAAAATAGCCAGTTCTACTCCGGCAGTAAGGACTCCTGTGAATATAGCCGTAAGTACGATATTAACAAATAGGTTTTTGTTATACTGCCAGAAATTAAGCTCCCTATCCTTATTTAAAAAGGCTACAAAAGAAACCAGCAGGTGAGAAAGAATGAATGCTACAGCAATGATGTATCCATAGACTTCAGTAAAATCTTTCTTGTTACCAGGTAGTATAAAAAATAATCCTATCAGACCAATAACTCCTGCTAATTCTAGTAGATAACGTTTTCCTATCCGTTGGGAAAGTATTTTCAATGCAAACATCAATGATATTCCCAGACCGGAACAAATAGTGAACATATAGCATGTGAAAGAATCATTTCTTGACCTTGTGGTCTCATATAAATAAATAGCACCAACAGAAGTTAACAGAGCCATGAAGAGAACCATCGGATAACGCAATATAACTTCTTTGGCTTTTCCTGTTATCTCAAGAAATTTTGTTTTCATAGGCCATAGTATTTATATTTTTTTCTTCTTTTTCTTTTTGTCTTTTTCTTTATCCTTTTCTTTTACTTTTGTTTTTTTCTCTTTTTTAGGACTTAAAATTTCATCAGCGACCTCAAATTTCGGCTCTTCTACTTTGGTAGGTTTTATTTCAATTTTAAGATCGAAATACCCTTTCAGATCATTCTGGGAGATTAGCTTTTCATTCATTAAAAATTCCAGAATCTCTTTTCCGGAATCATTAAAAAAGTGATGGGAAAGTTCTTTCAACAGAAATTTTTTATATTCTTCAAAAGGAACAAGTACTGAATATTTAAAAATCCTGCCTTCCTTTACAGTAGACAAATAGCCTTTTTCAACTAATATTTTTAAATAAGTAGAGACGGTGTTCTGGTGTGGTTTGGGTTCCGGATGCTGTTCCATAACATCCTTAAGATAAAAGGAATTCAACTTCCAAAACAGCTTCATAAAGTTTTCCTCCGCGGCAGTAAGATGATTTATTTTCATATATTCTTCTAATGTTGAAATTGTATATTGCAATAAAGATAGATAAAAGATATTAAAAATGCTATTCCTGCGCCCATAAATACTTCTTTAATGGTGTGCCTTTTTAGAATGATTCTTGTAATTCCCACCAAAGCAGCAATCCCCAGCCACAGAATCCCCAGCTTCCAGTTTAATGAGAAAAATAAAGCTGCTACAAATACATTGAAGGCTGTATGCATGGAACTTTTAATATAAAGATTACTGATCTGCAAAGCGATAAGAAGAATAAGGATAAACAGCATGGTAAGGTCTATATATCCGTTTCTGAGATAATTAAAAAGAAGATAGACAAGTACGCAGACAGCAATAAATACATATAATGTTTTTCTCTGTACCCGGTTCGAAACATCCATATTGGTGTACCTTCCCGTTTTTACATTCCATACCAGCCAGATAATGACAGGTAACATAATCATCAATAAGATAGGCACGAAGTATAATAAGGAATCTTTTAGTGTATATGACTGTACACTCATATAAATGAAAAAGATAAAAAGTGAGACCAAAGGATTGAAAAAATCAGAGATGATCTTTGAAATTTTGTGCGTGAATGAAGAGTTCTTTTCTTCCATGTTTAAGTTTAAAAGTCAAATATAACACTATAACCAAAAAAACAATTGATATGTATACAATAAAAACAAAGTTTTTTTCATAATTTTGCTCAACTATTTCATCATAAAAAAGCAAGAGCTAACACATGAAAGAATTTTCTAAAGAGGTATACCTGAAGTGGTATGAAGATATGACAATGTGGAGAAGGTTTGAAGACAAATGCCGTTCTCTTTATCTAAAACAAAAGATCAGAGGCTTTTTACATTTGTACAACGGTCAGGAAGCAATCCCTGCCGGATTCACGCATGCAATGGACTTAACGAAGGACAGTATGATTACTGCTTACAGATGCCATATCCATCCAATGGCGATGGGAGTAGATCCTAAGAGAATCATGGCGGAACTTTGCGGTAAAGCAACCGGTACTTCCGGAGGTATGGGTGGTTCTATGCACATTTTCAGTAAAGAGCACCGTTTCTATGGAGGTCATGGTATTGTAGGAGGACAGATTCCTTTAGGAGCTGGTATTGCTTTTGCAGATAAATATTTTGACAGAAAAGCTGTAAATATCTGTTTCTTTGGAGACGGAGCAGCAAGACAAGGCTCATTACATGAAACATTTAACATGGCAATGAACTGGAAACTTCCTGTAGTATTTGTTGTGGAAAACAACCAGTATGCAATGGGAACTTCTGTAAAAAGAACTGCTAACCACGAAGATATCTATAAGCTGGGATTAGGATATGAAATGCCTTGTCTTGCTGTAGATGCAATGGATCCTGAAAAAGTAGCTGAAGCTGCTTATGAAGCAATTGAAAGAGCAAGAAGAGGAGACGGACCAACATTCATTGAAGCAAGAACTTACCGTTACAGAGGACACTCTATGTCTGATGCGGAGCCTTACAGATCAAAAGAAGAAGTGGCTGTACACAAAAATGATGACCCTATCGAATTGGTAAAACACAGAATTTTATCAAACGGATGGGCTACGGAAGAAGAATTGGAAGTGATGGATAACAAATCAAGAGATTTTGTGGACGAATGTATTGAGTTCATGGAAAACTCTCCATATCCTGATGCAGACAAAATCTATGAGTATGTATATGCTCAGGAGAATTACCCGTTCTTAGATAAATTAGAAAACTAAAAGATAATAGGTTAATCTGAAGATTTGAAAACAGTAGAGATCCTCATGGGCTCCAATCAAATTTTCAGATTGCTAAATTTTCAAATTATAAAAAAATTATGGCAGAAGTAATTACGATGCCCCGCCTTTCTGATACTATGACGGAAGGTAAAGTGGCAAAATGGCATAAAAAAGTAGGCGACAAAGTAAAAGAAGGCGATATTTTAGCTGAAATTGAAACTGATAAAGCAGTTCAGGATTTCGAATCTGAAATAGAAGGAACTCTTTTATACGTGGGTGTACAAGAAGGAGATGCTGCTGCTGTAGACTCTGTTTTGGCGATCATCGGTAATGAAGGAGAAGATATTTCAGGATTGAAAGGTGGTGCAGCTGCTTCCGGTGCAGGATCTGAAGAAAAAAAATCAGAAGAACAGCCTAAGTCAGAAACTCCGGTTGCTGCTGAACCTGCTGCGGCAGAAGTTCCGGCAGGAGTAGAGATTATTACAATGCCAAGACTTTCTGATACTATGACAGAAGGTAAAGTAGCTAAGTGGCACAAAAATGTAGGAGATACAGTAAAAGAAGGAGATCTTCTTGCTGAAATTGAAACAGATAAAGCGGTTCAGGATTTCGAATCTGAATTCAATGGAGTATTATTGAAGCAGGGTGTAGAAGAAGGTGGTGCCGCTCCGGTAGATTCCGTATTAGCAATGATTGGCCCTGCAGGAACAGATGTTTCAGCTGTAGGAGCTCCAAAAGCTGCTGCTCAGTCATCAGAAAAGCCTGCTGAACAAAAAGCGGAAACTAAAACAGAAGAAAAAGCTGCTCCGGCTGCAGATTCTTCATCTTCCGACAGAGTTGCAATTTCTCCATTAGCTAAAAAAATGGCTCAGGACAAAGGTGTTGATATCAACAGCGTTCAGGGTTCTGGAGAAAATGGAAGAATCGTTAAAAAAGATATTGAAAGCTATCAGCCATCTCAGGCGAAGCCAGCTGCTTCAGCTCCGGCTGCAAGTGCTGCTGCTCAAGTGGCAGTAAACTTCGTTCAGGGAGAAGATACGGAGACTCCAAACTCACAGGTAAGAAATATCATTGCGAAACGTCTTTCTGAAAGTAAATTCTCTGCACCTCATTATTATCTGATGGTTGAGATCAATATGGATAAAGCTATTGTAGCTAGACAGGAGATCAATTCTTTACCGGATACTAAAATTTCATTCAATGATATGATCATTAAAGCAACAGCGATTGCTTTAAGAAAACACCCTCAGGTAAATTCTAGCTGGGCAGGGGATAAGATCATCCATAGGGGGAATATCAATGTGGGAGTAGCCGTAGCGATTCCTGACGGATTAGTGGTTCCTGTATTGAAAAATACAGACCAGATGAGCTATACTCAGATTTCTGCATCCGTAAAAGATATGGCTTCAAGAGCTAAGAATAAAGGTCTTAAAGCTAATGAAATGGAAGGATCTACATTCTCTATTTCCAACCTGGGAATGTTCGGAATCGAAACATTTACAAGTATTATCAACCAACCCAACTCTGCCATTCTATCCGTAGGCGCAATTATTGAAAAACCAATTGTTAAGGACGGTCAGATTGTAGTAGGAAACACAATGAAGCTATCATTGGCATGTGACCACAGAGTAGTGGATGGGGCTACAGGTGCTCAATTCTTACAGACATTAAGAACATATTTAGAAAATCCATTAACATTGTTACTGTAATTTCTAAACTGTATATACAAAAACCTCCCGCTTTGGGAGGTTTTTTTGTTTTACTACCAATAATGTTGTAACAATTTGTTGTAAAATCAACAATATGTTACTATTTTTGAATCATGATTAAAGCAAGAAATATCCATAAGTCTTATGGGAATTTAGAAGTGTTGAAAGGAGTTGATATTCACATCAAAATGGGAGAAGTAGTCTCTATTGTTGGGGAATCGGGTGCCGGTAAATCTACATTGTTGCAGATTTTAGGAACGTTGGATCATCCTACTGCTTCATCTAAATATGATACTGAAATTGCCATAGCAGGAGAATCATTTATCAATATGAATGATAAGCAGCTTTCTAAATTCAGAAACCAGAATATTGGCTTTGTATTTCAGTTTCATCAGCTCCTTCCTGAGTTTACGGCTTTGGAAAATGTTTTGCTTCCTACCAAAATTGCCGGAGCTAACGAAAAAGAAGCTCTTGATAAGGCGCATGCTTTATTTGAAGACCTAAAGATAGAACAGAGGCTGCACCACAAGCCCAATCAGCTTTCCGGTGGTGAAGCTCAAAGGGTAGCTGTGGCCAGAGCATTGATCAATTCACCCAAAATTATTTTTGCAGATGAGCCAACAGGTAACCTGGATTCAAAAAATGCAGATGACCTTCATAGGCTGTTTTTTGATTTGAGAGATAAATATAACCAGACATTTGTTATTGTAACCCATAACCCGAATCTTGCTGAAATAACAGACCGTAAACTTGTTATGAAAGACGGAATGATTATAGAATAGCAGATGCCAGCCAAATGATGAAACACTTTATATTTCTTTTTATACTATTGATCTCCTGTTCAAAAGCTGAATCGCAGCAGTTGAATATATCCGGAGTTCCTCAGTCTAAAATTTCTGAGATTAAAAGCTATCTCAAAGGAAAAAATTATAATCAGGAACTGGCTGTTTTTATCAATTTTAAAATACATTCCGGAAAATATCGTTACTTTGTCTATGATTTAAAAAAAGATAAGGTAGTACAAAAAGCTATTGTATCGCATGGTTCAGGTTCTGCTATTTCCCATTCGAGCGCTTTACAGTTCAGTAATACCGAAGGATCTTACCAGTCTTCATTAGGAAAATATGAAATTCGGGAGAGCTATGTCGGGAAATTTGGAAAAGCATACCGTTTAAAAGGTTTGGATACAACCAATAATAATGCCATGCAAAGGGCAATTGTACTCCATTCTTACGGATGTGTCCCGGATAGAGAATCTCAGAATCCGGCATGTTTAAGTCTGGGATGTCCCATGCTTTCTGTAAATGCTTTTAATGAAAGTGCAAAATATATTGACCAATCAAAACAGCCCATTATTTTATATGCATTTTACTAGTGTATCATTTATAAATCATAACCTATAAAAATTACCTCCCATGCCTATAAAATTTCTTGCTGAAGATGACAGACCGAGAGAAAAGTTTTTACATAAAGGTAAAAACTCACTTTCTGATTCAGAGTTACTGGCAATCATAATGGGAAGTGGAAATAAAGAAGAAAGTGCTGTAGAATTGGGAAGAAAAATTTTAGCTTCGGTAGATAATAACTGGCATCAGCTAAGTCTGCTTTCCATTAAGGATTTAATGAAATTTAAAGGAATAGGAGAAGCTAAAGCCATTTCTATAGCAACAGCATTAGAAATAGGAAGAAGAAGAGCCGGGCAGGAAATTCCGGAAAGATCAACTATCGGAAATAGCAATGATGCTTATTTATTGCTTAAAAATCAGTTATCCGATCTGAGAACTGAAGAATTTTGGGCTATTTTCCTGAACAACAGTAATAAAGTACTTCATATATCCCAGATGACACAGGGAGGAATCAGCCAGTCTATTGTAGATGTAAGAATTCTTTTTAAAAAAGCGCTGGATCATTTTTCTACAGGTATTATTATAGCACACAACCATCCCTCAGGAAGTCTAAAACCAAGTAGGGAAGATATGAATATCACACAAAAAATAAAAGAGGCTGGAAAGACTTTAAGTATTCAGCTTTTAGATCATGTTATCATTACTCAGGATTCATATTTTAGTTTTTCGGACACAGGATTATTATGATTAGAAGATTAAGATACAATGAAATTGATTTTGTAAAATATTCCCGATGTTTAGAAAATTCTGAACAGAAGAAGTACTCTGCGACAAAAGATTTTTTAGATACCACGTCGGAAAAACAATGGGAAATCTTAGTCTATAATGACTATGAGGCAGTAATGCCTGTTCCTTTTGTGAAAAAATATGGAATTAAAATTGTTCTTAACCCTAAGCTTTGTCAGCAGCTAGGTGTTTTTTCTGCCAAAGATGATGAGCAGCTTAACGAAGCTTTTTTGAATTATCTGGAGAAAAATTATTTAATAGGAGCATATCCGTTGAACGATTTCAATCAAATTCAAAGAAAGCTTAGATTGAGAAAGAATTTTTTACTTTATCCGGACTCTTACGAAAAAGTATACGCACGGTACTCCCCAAAAAGAAAAAGAAAACTCAGATTGGATGATGAAGTGGTAAAGAATTCAGAAATAAAAACAATTAGCTATGATGAGGCTAAGCTTTTTATAGAGAATAATATGATTGGGCTGTGTAAAGAAAATGATCTTCCGGATTTCATGAGGATTTTTGAAGCTTTCTATCATTTGAATTATCTGAAGTTTTCAGCTTTTTTTTATCATCATAAAATAATCAATATGATCGCAACGTATTCTGATTGCAGTATGGTGGCACTTTTAGGCACTTTTAATGATAAAGATTATGTAAAAATATCCGGGGCTTCAGTGCTGATTGATACCATAATCAGGGAAACTATTGAAACTCATATATTTGATTTTGAAGGCGGGGAATTACCTAATATTGAAGAGTTTTTCAGAGGGTTCCGACCGGAATTAAAACCTTACGCAATCATTGAAAATTCAAAAAAAGACCTTTTGAAGAAATTTGTGTATTTTCTATTAAACGGTAAGCTCTTTTAATAGGATAGAAAAAACAGTACATTTTTCCCTAAAAGTTAAAACTGCTTTCAAAATAAGAAAAAAGCTATACGGCTAACCTCATTTGGATAAAAACAGAACCAGAAAAAGCCTTGTTTATCATTTTTTTGATGAAAACAGTGTGTGTTATCATGAAGTTACACAAAGGCCTGCTTTATTTGAGCTATAATTTCAGAAAATATTAGTAATTTTGCCACCTAAAATTATGGCTAATTTTTCAGAATATCTACCGTATGCATTTGCATTGATTATTGCGATTCCTTTCCTGGTATTGCTCAGACAGTTTGTACATTCGTATATTACCCTTAAAAATCAGGAGATCAAGTTGCTTTCGGTGAAATCGAATACAGAAAATAAAACACATTCTTATGAAAGGATGACCTTATTTCTTGAAAGACTGAAACCTTCCAACCTTATTCAGAAATTTGATAAAGAGCTTGCTGTTCACGAATTCCTTTTCCTTACAGAGAAAACGATCAATGAAGAGTTTGAATACAATTCTTCACAGCAGCTGTATCTTTCGAAAAATTCGTGGAAGAATATTGTAGATTCTAAAAATGCCGTAATAGAGCTGCTTCATAAAACATATGAAGGATTGAACGGAAATGCTGATCTTGATGAGTTCAAGACTATTTTTATCATGAACTATATGGAGGACAATGACTATATTGCAGCTACAATAGAAGACTTGAGAAAAGAAATTTTAATAATAACTTAAAAAATAAGAGATAAATAATGATTCCAAATTTTAAAGCACATCCATGGCACGGAATTTCTGCAGGAGAGGATGCACCTAATGTTGTTAATGTATTTGTGGAAATTGTTCCTTCAGATACAATTAAATATGAAGTAGATAAAGAAACAGGATACCTGAAAGTAGACAGACCACAGAAGTTTTCTAATATTATTCCGGCATTGTATGGTTTTGTACCAAGAACATACTGCCACAATGAGGTAATGAAACTTGCTATTGAAGCAGGAGCTGATGATGTAACAATGGGAGATCATGATCCACTTGATATTTGTGTATTAAGTTCTCATAATATCCATGCAGGAGGTTTATTGATGGAAGCTATTCCAATCGGTGGTTTCAAAATGATCGATGGAGGAGAAGCAGATGATAAAATTGTCGCTGTAATGATTAATGACCATGCATTCGGACACTTCAGAGACATTTCTGAATTACCGGAAGCTGAAGTTAAAAGATTGATGCACTACTTTTTAACATATAAGAACTTACCGGATGAGCCTGCAAAATGCAGAATCCAGGAAGTATATGGTGTTGAACATGCAAGAAAAGTAATCAAAGCTTCTCAGGCTGATTATGCAGAAAAATTCGGAGGATAAAAATTCTCTTGATAAATATGTCTAAAGGGATAAACAGTTTTCTGTTTATCCCTTTTATTGTATATAAAATGTTTAAATTTTTTATCATTGGATACAATCATCAGAGATAAATATAAACTTAAAAAAGCCCCCCAAAAATGGGAGGCAAAAATTGACTGTATATTGAAGTGTAATTCAACCGTTTATTTATTGTTTTCAAGCCATTTCAGCCTCCGTTGATCCGGCAGATGCTTGACCCTGAAATTTTCAAATGTAGCCGTAAATCCCTCCCCATCGGGGCAGGCGGCCATTAAACCTACCATTACAGGCGTGTTATCCTGAAGTGGCGCATTCCGCATCATACTATAGTTTTTGTCATCAAAAGAATAAAATATTTCAACGGCATCCAGTCTTCTTACAGCTTTTATCCAAATTGCTGAAGGAATGTTGTCTAAAGTAATGACACTCCAGTCACTTTTATCATGGGTGACAACAGTACTTAGATTGTATTTTCCGTCCACAAACTCTACACCGGCTTTGATGTAATGATCTTTATCGGTCCGCAGCATAAGACCCATTTGATCAAATCTTGCTTTATAATTACCTGTTATTTTTACTTTGGCTTCAAATTCACCTCCATAAAGGCTATAGTAAAATGGAGCATCATCTACTGTAAACCCATAATGTGAAACCCTCCAATAATCACTTTGCGGCGTAACAAACATAGATATGCTGTTGTTTTTGATCTCCCATTTTTCGGGTTCATTAAACCAGGTCATTTTCTCTAAGGTCTGAGCCGAAATCTTTTGGATCAGAAATAACGCACATAAACCTAATATCAATCTCTTCATTTTCTTTTTGATAAGTTCTAAGGGTAAATTATTATTTTAGCAAAAGTATAAGTAAAGAAGTTTCATATCAATACTGAAAAATAACCATATGAAGATCCGGGAACAATTAAGTGATAAGCTGCTGGATAAGACCTCAAAGAAATGTTTGCTGGACATTGAGATCTATAAGCAAAGAACACAAATGTATTCGCAGATGGAAGGCGCAATAGGAGTGCTAAGCGATATGCAGGCTGATAAAAGTTATATTTATAAATCAAAAGCCGCTTTAGAACTGGGAATAAATTTTACTACGGACTCTGTGGAAATCGATTCCATTTGGGAAGATGAGATGCTGAAGAAGATACATCCTGATGACAGGCTTAAAAAGTATATCCATGAGCTTCGGTTTTTTAATTTTCTGGATTCAATAGAACCCGGATTTCGTTCGGACTATGCTGTTTTGTCAAACATCAGAATGAAAGATAAAAATGAAGAATACAAAGCCGTAAAACACCGTATGTTTTATATATTTTCACCGGAAAACGGGAAACTGAGATTTGCACTTTGCCTTTATAATATTGCTTTGAAACAGTCTTTAATTCCTGAATTTTTGATTGCTAATACTGTAAAAGGGGAAATTCTTGTAAAAGATAAGCTGGATTATAAAAATATATTGACTCACAGGGAACTTGAGGTTTTAAGATATGTGGGAGAAGGATATGGCAGTAAACAAATTGCGGATTTGCTTTTCATTAGTGTAAATACCGTCAGCAGACACCGTCAGAATATCCTTGAAAAGCTAAAAGTGAATAATTCTACCCAGGCTTTTAAAGACAGCTTTTATTAAATATATGTTTTTAAAATCCGAAAAGTTCACCATATTGTTTTAATTCTTATTTTTAAATTTATAATCTGAATTAATTTAAAATAACAAATGATGAAAAGAAGCGAAGAGATTACGAGTCAGTATTTTGACTTTTTAGATAAACATGTCAGGGATGTAATTTCCGGCAATGTTCCTGAATTTATGGAGCTGAATAAAATTGCAGGGAAACTTGCTATTTCACATACGCATCTTACAGATACCCTTAAAAAAGAAACAGGGAAACATCCATGCTATTTTTATGATGAAAAAATTATTGATGAGGCTAAGCTTATGTTGACTACTTCAAAGAAGTCTGTCGCAGAGATTGCCCGCATCTTTACTTATGACCCCTCCAATTTTTCTAAATTCTTTAAAAAGATGACAGGTGAAACTCCCGGTAATTTTAGAGAATTTAATAAAAAAGAATAGTTTGTTTGGATACAAGGTCCTTTTTATAAGTGTTTTTGTATTTTAACTTCTCTATAAAGTGAGTTAAATATATTGGAATTATATAACAAATAGCCTTTTAATAAATACTCAGGAGATCACATAAAAAAATAATGTTGTATAAATGAGATAGTTGCAAATAACAACTATCTTTTTTGCTATTTATTTATTGATATTGCTTTATTGTTCTCTTTTTTTTGTTAAATTTAGATTAGAAAAATTTATTGAATTAATTTAGAACAGAATATGCTAAATGTCATAGGAACAGAAGCAATTTTGCCTCTATGAAAATAAGAATAAACCGCTCTGTATTAATAATATTTTAATACCATACAGAAGCTGTGGAATCTTATATAATTATATATTTGCTTCTTTAAGTCACAAACACACACACAAACAACATTAAGGATGAGTATTGATTTTACAACGGCAACTTTTAAAGATTTTGAAAATATTCCGGATTATGATATTGCTCAAAGAGCGGAATATTTTTACGAATTCCTGGATCATATGACATCTAGAGGGCATATGAACTACAGACTGAAAAATACTTCAGGAACCAATGCAACATTAAATATTGATATTGCAGACCACAATAAGGAATATGTAAGTTTCGTTTCCAGTGATTATTTAGGATTTACACAGCATCCAAAAGTAAAGCAGGCTGCTATTGAAGGAATTGATAAATATGGAACAGGAACAGGGGCATCCCCCCTTATCGGTGGGCATTTCGATTATCATAATGCTATAGAAAAAAAAATTGCCGGATTTTTTGGAAGAAGTGAAGAAGAAGTGATATTGTTTACTACAGGGTATTCCGCTAACAGCGCTACTTTGCAGATTTTAATGCAGAAAGAAGATATTGCTATTCTAGATATGGGAGTACATGCTAGTGTGCATGAAGGATGTGTTTTTACAAATAAAAAAACATTTCCCCACAATAATTTGGAAGCTTTGGAACATATTTTGAAGATGTCTGAAAATACGTACCGTACAAAACTTGTTATAGTGGATGGAGTATACTCTCAGGAAGGAGATACCTCACGTGCTAAAGAAATATATGATCTTGTAAAAAAATATAATGCCTATCTCATGGTAGATGATGCACATGGTGTTGGAGTTATGGGAAAAACCGGGAGAGGAGCCCTTGAAGATGATAACTTATTGGATAAGGTAGATTTTATAACAGGAACATCGAGTAAAACTTTTGGTAACCTGGGAGGATATGTTATTGCAAATAAAAAAATAACATCATTCCTTAAGTTCCAGTCTCGTCAGCACATTTTCTCCGTAACAGCACCCCCTTCTTCCTTCGGAATTTTGAAAGCAATTGATTTAGTTGATGAAGAACCATTCTGGAAGGATAAACTGTGGGATAACATTAATTATTTTAAAAATGGACTTAATGATCTGGGATTGGATACAGGAATCACCTGCTCAGCCATTATTCCGGTAAAAATAGGGGATCAGAGTAAAATGTGGGATATTGGCAGAATATTGCTTGAAGAAGGAGTGTATACAAATCCTATTATGTACCCCGCTGTAGCCAGAAAAGATGCCCGTATCAGAATGACTGTAACAGCGCGACACGAAAAAGAGCATCTTGACAAAACGTTGAATGTCTTTGATGATATTAATAAAAAATTGCATATTGCAAAAAAATAATAAATTATGCCTAGAAAAGTAGTGCAAGGCCCCATTAGGGACAAAGAAAAAACAAAACAAAAACTGCTTGCAGCAGTTGGGAAAATTTTGAGAGTAAAAGGCTATTCAGGTCTGAAAGTAAGTAAAATTGCAGCAGTAGCCGGATTTGATAAAAAACTTATCTATGAGTACTTTGGAAGTACCGATAAGCTTATTGACGAGTATATAAAATCTCAGGATTACTGGACTAAGTTTAGCCCGAATATAGAAGAAGAAGTACAGATTGGAAAAGGTAAAGAAGCTTTAACTCAGGGAATTCTTACGCAGTTTGAAAGCCTTAAGAAAAATAAGGAACTTCAAAAGATTATTCTTTGGGAGCTTTCTGAAAGTAAACCTATCCTTAAAAATATCTTAAAGCAAAGAGAAGAAGTAGGGGCTAATTTATTTGAAAATGTAACAGACCCATATTTCGGAGAAAATGCAACAAGCATAAGAGCAATGCTGGCTTTAGTGGTAGCAGGAGTTTATTACCTAAACCTATTTCCTGCCTATAACGGAACCGAATTCTGTGGTATTGATATGAGGACTGAAGAAGGAAGAGGAGAAGTTGAAAAAGTGATCGTTGAGATTATCGATCATTTTTACCAAATCAAAAAATGATGACTAAAAGTTTTCCAATTTGATCAGAAATAAAATTTTGTAGATAATTTGAAAACTTTTAATTTTCAAATTAAAACTATATTCCTTATTTTTGACCAATGGAAAATTTTATAGTATCTGCAAGAAAATATCGCCCCCAAGAGTTTGATACAGTTGTTGGGCAATCTCATATTACGGATACTTTAGAACATGCAATTGAAGAGAGCCAGTTGGCCCAGGCTCTACTTTTTTGTGGACCTCGTGGTGTGGGTAAAACTACTTGTGCCAGAATTCTGGCGAGAAAGATCAATGAAAAAGACGGCTCAGTCTCAGAAGATGGCTTTGCCTACAATATCTATGAGCTGGATGCTGCATCCAACAACTCTGTAGATGATATCAGAGAACTTATTGATCAGGTACGTTTTGCCCCTCAGGTAGGAAAATATAAAGTGTATATCATTGACGAGGTACACATGCTGTCTTCTGCTGCTTTTAATGCTTTCCTTAAAACACTTGAAGAACCGCCGGCGCATGCTATTTTTATTTTGGCAACTACCGAAAAGCACAAGATAATTCCTACCATTTTATCGCGGTGTCAGATTTATGACTTCAAGAGAATTGTTATTGAAGATATCCAGAATCATCTAAGAAATATTGCTCAGAAAGAAAATATCCAGTATGAGGAAGATGCTCTTTATATGATTGCCCAGAAGGCCGATGGTGCTTTAAGAGATGCATTATCTATTTTTGACAGGCTCTCAACATTCTCTCAGAAGAATATTACATTGGCCAAGGCTGCTGAAGTTCTCAATATCTTAGATTATGACCAGTATCTGAATATCGCGGATCTGGCCAAAGAGAATAAAATCCCGGAAGCGCTATTCGCCTTTAATGAGATAGTAAAAAAAGGTTTTGATCCTCATATTTTTATTGCAGGCTTAGGAAACCATTTCAGAGATCTTATGATGGCCCAGAATACGGCCACTTTAGAACTCATTGAAGTAGGAGAGAAGACCAAGATCAAGTTTGTAGAACAGAGCCAGAAATGGAACGCCCAGCAATTGATTGACGCTGTTGAGATTTGTAACCACGCAGATATCAATTATAAAAATTCTAAAAACCCAAGACTTACGGTTGAAATTGCATTAATGCAGCTGGCTTCTCTGACAGCTAATTTAGGTGATACTAAAAAAAAAAGTTCTTAATACTGGCACCATTTCTCAGTGAGAAGCAGGACGTAAAAATACCCGTAAAGGTTCCTGAGAAAAAAGAATTACCCGTACAGCCCGCAGTTCCACAACCTGATGCTGTTCAGGAAACTGTTATTCAGAAAACCAATAAACCTTTATCGAGACCAGGAGGTTCTTCAGGCTTCAGTATCAATTCTTTTCTGAATAAAGAAGAGAAAGAAGTGGTGGAAGAAACCGTAATCGTGAAAACTGAAAAACTTCCGCAAAATCATTTTACCGAGACAGACCTGCAAGCAGAATGGACCCTTATGCTCAAACAGCTGCAGAGAAAAGACGGTTTTATCTTTAATGCCGTAAAAACCTTTAAACTGGTCAAGGAAGAAGAAAATAAAATCAAAGTTTTATACCCTTCAGATTCTGCTAAAGTGGAATTTGATAAAATAAGTGGAGAATTTTTCAATCATTTCAGAAGCAAAGTTCACAATCATTCTATTGTCATAGAATACCAGCGGGACGTTGAAAATCTGAAGATTGAGGTGGTCACCAAAAGAAAAATATTTGAAAAATTTATAGAAAAAAATCCGCTTTTAAAAGATCTTGATGATTTAATGAAGTTTGATTTGACATAATTTTTATATATTTGTGAAATAATTTTGTGAAAAATATTTTTTTGACAAAAGCAAATACTAACAAGAAACGCTAAAACAAGACATTTCCAGAACAAAAATGGAAAATTTATTGACAACATATCTGTCTTATTTTACACCCGCTAATTATTTTAGCGGTTATTTTAGCTTTTCTTCTTCTTATTATAGAAATTTCAGAACCTATTACCGATTTTACTGGTACTACTAACTGAATTTCTTTCCAAAAAATACAGGAGGAGTGAAGGCCTTTTATTCTCCTGATTCCTTTAAAAAAATTTTGAACGGCATTTTTTGAAAAGAATTATAAAGTAAATTTATAATGAAAGGGCCGTGCTGTGAACTTTAGAATAAATAACAAAACAATAAATTTAGAATATGAACCTAAAAGATTTAAAAAGCGAGTGGATCAGTGGGCTTACACAGCCTCTAATGATTGCAGGACCGTGTAGCGCAGAAAGTGAAGCTCAAATGCTTGAAACGGCTAAAAGAATTAAAGAATCAAATGCTCAGGTATCTGTTTTCCGTGCAGGAATCTGGAAGCCCCGTACCAAACCCAATGGTTTTGAAGGTGTAGGAGTAATTGGTTTAAACTGGCTAAAAAAAGTAAAAGAAGAATACGGTTTTAAAACTGCTACGGAAGTTGCCAATGCACATCACGTGTTTGCCGCTCTAGAAGCAGATGTAGATGTTCTTTGGATTGGGGCACGCTCTACAGTAAACCCTTTTACCGTGCAGGAAATTGCTATGGCCTTAAGAGGTACAGACAAACCTGTATTCGTTAAAAATCCGGTGAATCCTGATTTAGCTTTATGGATTGGCGCTTTAGAAAGACTTTTAGGCCAGGATATTAAAAATCTTGGAGTAATTCACAGAGGATTTTCCACATACCAGAAAACAAAATACAGAAATAATCCGAATTGGCAGATTGCTTTGGATTTCAAAAGTCAGTTCCCGGATATTCCAATGCTGATTGACCCTTCTCATATCTGTGGAAACAGAACAGGATTGGCTGATATCACACAGGAAGCACTTAACGTAGGATACCAGGGAGCTATCATTGAAAGCCACTGTAATCCTGATGAAGCATGGAGTGATGCAGCGCAACAGATTACCCCTGAAGTATTGGCAGAGCTTATCGGAAATTTAAAAGTAAGAAGCTCAAATCTAGCAGGATTTGAAGGTGAAATGGGAAGACACAGAACTTTAATTTCTGATCTTGACTTCCAGTTAATAGAACTTCTTTCTCAAAGAATGAAGATCTCAGAAAAAATCGGAAAACTTAAAAAGGAAAATGATATTGCCATCTTCCAGCCTGAGCGTTGGAAAGTAATTACTGAATACGCTAATCAAAAAGCTAAAGAAACAGGAATGTCTAATGAATTTATTGAAAAGGTATTCAAGGCCATTCATGAAGAATCTATTGAGGTACAGAATAATATCATGATTGACAGAGCATAAGGTAACAAGACTTAAGATGGAGTAATTTGAACTGAAAAGTTCATAAACTCTGTGAAATAAGTTCTGACGATCATAAATAAAGGGCTTAGAGCTTAGGGATAGCTGTAGAAACATTTGTTTTAACCTATTTCCTAAACTCTAAGCCCTACTTTCTATTTCTTAATTTCTTATATTTGCACCTAGCATTATCTATGAAAGGAAAAATCATTAAATCTACAGGAAGTTGGTACCAGGTTTTGGAACCGGAAACAAATAAAATTTTCGAGGCCAGAATCCGGGGAAAGTTTAAATTAATAAAAACTAGGCTTACCAATCCACTTGCAGTAGGAGATTTTGTTGAATTTCAGTTAGAGCAGGATGATATCGCGTGGATTACCAAAATAGAACCCCGCAGAAATTACCTGATCAGGAAATCAGTAAACCTTTCAAAAGAAGCTCATATCATCGCTTCCAATATTGATATGGCGTGTTTTATTTTTACCTTGAAACACCCTGAAACATCACTTGGTTTCCTGGATCGTTTTTTAGCATGCTGTGAAGCTTATAATATTACCCCTTTACTCTTATTCAATAAAATTGATGTCCTGCATGAAGAGGAAATTGAAATTGTAAAAGATATTGAATTTCTTTATCAGGAAATAGGGTATGATACATTAGAAATCTCTTCTTATTCCCGTTTGAACCTGGATCAGCTTCAGGAGCTCCTTAAAGATAAGACCTCAGTATTCTTCGGCCATTCAGGATGCGGAAAATCTACTTTGGTAAATGCACTGCAGCCCGGGCTTAATTTGAAAACTTCCGAAATTTCCGATACTCACCTCAAAGGAAAACATACGACAACCTTCGCCCAGATGCATTTTTGGGATTTTGGAGGTAATGTAATTGATACACCCGGTGTTCGTGAGTTTGCCATGATTGATATCGAAAAAGATGAAGTACAGCATTATTTTCCTGAAATCTTTAAGAAAAGAGAAGAATGTAAATTCCATAACTGCCTTCATATCAATGAGCCCAAATGTGCGGTTCTGGATGCTTTGGAGACCGGAGAAATTCAACATTCCCGTTATTCTACCTACATTAAGCTTATGGATGAGGCAGAAGAAGCTTCTCAAAAATAATTACCTGGTTTCACCTCTTTACAATACTATCGGATCAATATAAATTGATCTGCAAATACTTTATGAACATAGAAAAAACAGACCGGGGAATCACATTAAAAAATATCTTATAGTATGGGTGTCTTTTTTTGATTAAAATTTTTTCCAAAAAGATGATCCGGCCGATTTTTTTCCGTCCTGGAAATAAATACTTTTACAATAACTCCACTTTTTGACATTCAAAATGTCCGGCGTAATGTCATATTTTTGAAATATTTGTGCCACCAAAATGAATCATTTTAAAAAAAATGAAAAAAAATCATTATTTCATTGATTGAAATAGAAGCAATAACGTATTAATATGATTTTATATGGTTTTTAATTTTATCAAATTAGCAATAAAAGTGTTGATTTTTTACAAATAAAAAACCCAGCCGAAGCTGGGTAAAAACTAATAACCATGAAAACTCAAATTAAACATGAGAATCGCAATAGAATAAACAATTACTGTGCCAAAGTTTAGTTCACGATTTCTTAATAAAAGTTATTTTTATGTTAAAAAAAAATTAAAATAAAAATCAAAGATATTTTTTGTAATTTTGCGGCATTAAAAAAATATACATTTATGTCTAACATTACATTCACTATGATTAAGCCTGATGCAGTTGCTGACGGACATATCGGTGCTATATTAGGTAAGATTGCAGAAGGAGGTTTTAAAATCAAAGCTTTAAAATTAACTCAGCTTACAGTAGCTGATGCTAAAAAATTCTACGAAGTACATGCTGAAAGGCCATTTTATGGAGAATTGGTAGAATTCATGAGTTCAGGTCCTATCGTGGCTGCAGTTTTAGAAAAAGACAACGCTGTTGAAGACTTCAGAACATTGATTGGAGCTACAAATCCAGCAGAAGCTGCAGAAGGTACAATCAGAAAAATGTTTGCAAGAAGCATTGGTGAAAATGCTGTTCACGGATCAGATTCTGATGAGAACGCTCTTATCGAAGCTCAATTCCATTTTTCAGGAAGAGAGATTTTCTAAGAAACTACCTTACAAAATAAAAAATCCGGAGAATTTTTTCTCCGGATTTTGTTTTTTTAATCTATTCCAATTTTTTGAAATTAAGGTTAAAGATTATTTTCAATTGCTCCAATCTTTTCTCTGTAGAGCTCAATAGGTTTGTCAAGTAAAACCGCAATGACGGTCATGTTTTTATCAAGCCTTTCCTTTGGAATATCAATATATACAATACCTGGTCTGTCACTCCAGTAAAGCTTGTTGTAAATACTGTGATCAAGTAAAGTGCCTTCTCCAACAATTCTGATTCTGGCAATGTTGTTTTTTATTCCTTTTAAAGCAATAGGGCCGGTTGGCTTATCTTCTACAAAAAGATAAAGGGTCTGTTTATCTTTAGACAGGCTGCTCATGCCCGGATAATGACCTTCCGGCAATCCTTTTTCAGTGTCGAAAAGAGCTTCTGCATGCTTACTGATCCATTGAAGTGTTTCAGGGTTTGTATGAGTGTTTTGACCAAGCTGCATATCAAGCCCGTCATTGGTCAGTCCGGAATTGGTGAACAGATGATCACCATCATGAAGAGCATCAGCGATATCATAAATAGCCGACTGAGTGTCTTTTTGGTCAATAAGTTGGGAGAGCGGTTGCTTTTCTTTCTTAAAGTCTTTAAGAAATACAGGAGGATTATCAAAAGCGAGTTCTACAACGCTAATGTCTTTATCAAATTTCATATTTGAAAAGTGAAGGCTTACTGTGTTTTTGTCATCATAGCTCATTTCCACTACAGCCTTACTATCTCCTATAATTTTTGCAGAAGCGGGCTTTGTTGCCAAACCATAAATCTTAGTCATGTTTTTATCTTCTTCCAGATAGAGGAATAAAGACTTTTTAGAAGTAGACAGAGAAGATTTTCCTTTATAATTTTCAAAAGGAATTCCCCGTTGGGTTTCGTAAACGGCTTTTTTATTTTTAGAAACCCATCTTCCAAGATTTTTTAAGATTTCCACCTGTTTCTCAGGGATTGTTCCATCAGCTTTAGGGCCCATGTCAAGCAATAGATTACCTCCCATGCTGATGACGTCTGCCAGAGTACGGACAATCATATTGGGGGTTTTGTAGTTATTGTCATAAGGCTGATATCCCCAGGAATCATTCATCGTATAACAGAGTTCCCAATAAGGATTTTGTGGAGCAATAACAGGAATTCCCTGTTCCGGAGTGTCATAATCGCCATGATTATTAAGCCTTGAATTGATGATGATATCCGGATTGTACTGTTTCAGAATCCCGAGTGTCTGGGGAGCTTTCCATTCTTCAGAGGTATGCTCCCAATCTCCGTCAAACCATAAAAGATCAGGTTTATATTGTGAAGAAAGCTCAGTAAGCTGGGTCTGATAATACTTGGTGAAGTTCTGCCAGCGCTTAGGATCATTTTTTATATCATATCGTTTTTTAATCCGGGTATTGATGTCATAATACGGATGGCTCCAGTCCGGAAGTGAAAAATAAAGACCTGTTTTTAATCCTGAATTTTTAAGACTGGCCACGAAAGGGCTCAAAACATCTTTTTGGGCTGAAGAATTACCGGGAATAGTGATCGCTTTTTCAGCCTTAGAATTCCAAAGTGCTATTCCATCGTGATGCTTTGTCGTAATCACGGCATATTTTGCCCCCGATTCTTTGATAAGCTCAGCCCATTGTTCCGGCTGGTATTTTGAAGCTGAAAACCCATCCAGCTGCTTCATATAATTCTCATAATTGATGTAATTATTGAAGAATGACCATGATTCAGAAATTCCGTTAACCGAATAAACTCCCCAGTGAATGAAAACACCCAGTTTAGCATTCTTGAACCATTCCATTTTCTTATTGTTGTCAACGGACTGTACTTGTGCATTGATGCTGTGTGCTGATACTGCCAATCCAAGGAAAACAGCTTTTATAAGCGTGTTTCTCATTTTTTATTTTTAATGATAAATATAAATAAAGAATATCTATTTCTCAAATATTCATTTCAAATATTCGTTTAATAGAAGAAATGCTGTCTGAAAAAAATAAAATATTCAATGATAAATTGTTGTATTTTTAAAGCAAAATAAATGGAACACTTATTGTAAACTTCCTTAAAAAGAAAAAAAATGAAAATTCCAACCCTATTAATGGCTAGTTTATTAGCAGTAGGAGTTTCGGCACAGACAACGAAGTCTGTTACGAACACTAAAAAGCCTGTAAAGAAAGTTAAAAAAGCAGTAATTAAAGAAACTCCGGAAAAGCCAAAGCCGGGAACACCTAAAGTTATTGCGAAGAAAGATACTGTGGTTCGTTTACCTCATGGTTGTCCTGCCTGTGGAATGGGATAGGATATGGAAAAACCACTATTAGGATTATCAATGATGGCAGAGGCAGATTTTGTTTCTGCTATTTTACCTTTGCTACAGAACAATGCTGTGGATGTGATTGAGTGGTCATTTGATACCTTCTTTGAAGCTGAGGAGCCGTCATGGCTTAAAGATCTTTTAGACTTTTACGCCGGAAATGACCGTTTGCTTGGGCATGGCGTTTATTACTCCTTATTCGATGCAAGGTGGACGGAGCGACAGAAAATGTGGCTTCAAAAACTGAAGCAGGAAGTTCAAAAGAGAAATTATAATCATATTACAGAGCATTTTGGTTTTATGAACACCGAAAATTATCATCAGGGTGTACCATTGCCCCTTTCTTTGCATCCGAAAACCCTTGAGATTGGAAAAGACAGGCTTTACAGACTGCAGGACGCTGTAGATATTCCTATTGGAGTAGAAAATCTGGCATTTTCTTTTTCCGTTAACGATGTCAGAGAGCAGGGTGTTTTTCTTGATAAGTTAATAGATGATATTGATGGTTTTTTAATCCTTGATCTTCATAATATATATTGTCAGTCTTGCAACTTTGAAGTGAGTATGCAGGATATTGTGGGTTTGTATCCTTTGGAGAAGGTCAAAGAGATTCATCTTTCAGGCGGAAGCTGGCAGGATAGTGTTTATGGAAAAAAAATGATCCGCAGAGATACACATGATGATGTAATTCCGGAAGAGATCTTTGCGCTGCTTCCTTCAGTGCTGTCACAATGTCATAACCTGGAATATGTTATCATTGAAAGACTTGGACATACCATTCATACAGAAGAGGAGAAGCAGTGTTTTTTTAATGATTTTATGAGGGTTAAAAAAATTCTTAATGATTCTGGTGGAATGAAGAGGAAAAACGAAAAGTGGGTAAAAAAAGAGAGACTCCTTTCAGAACCTGTGGAAGATTTAATTATATACGAGGACCAGATCCGGCTTACAAAGCTGTTATTTGATCATGCTGATCCTACGTTAATTAAAAATCAGAATTTTCATTATTTTAAAACGAAAAACTGGGACCCTGAAATGATTCTGACTGCCCAGAATATTATTAAAAAATGGAATCCCTATTAAAATATACCGACTACTAACCACAAATCAAAATATATGAAAATGGCAACCCTATTATTAATTGTTACTGCTGTGCTTACGGCTTTAATTGCCGGACTTTTCTACGCCTATTCCTGTTCTGTAGTATTGGGACTGGGGAAATTATCTGATGGAGAATATCTGAAAGCAATGCAGAATATCAATCGGGAAATTCTTAATCCTGTATTTTTTATGAGCTTTATGGGAACAGCGGTTCTTCTTCCTGTATCTGCATTTGTATTTCGTGGGCAGCAGCCTGCTTTTATTTTCCTTTTGCTGGCAACATTAGCTTATCTGATAGGTGTTTTTGGCGTTACAGTAGCAGGAAATGTTCCGATGAATGATATGCTTGATAAATTTGATATTTCGGGAGCTACCACCGGTGTCATTAAGCAAATGCGGGAAAGTTTTGAGAACAGATGGAATCTCTTAAATAACGTAAGAACTGTTTTCTCGGTAATCAGTATTGCTTTGGTAGTTTGTGCGTGTATTTGGAATAAAGAAGTGTAAAAAAACAATGGGATTAGGTAGAAATGCTTACGTTAAAATTCAGTATTTCTACTGATGAAAGTGTGGATCTTTATTGAGAAATTTGTGTTGTTATCAGGAAGAAGTAAAGATAAAAACTCAAAATAGCTAATAACCACATCTACTCAAAGTTCCAAAAATGAGGAAAGGCAGTCCCTGAGAACTGCCTTTTTCTGTATGGTTAAAAATACAATTTAAATTTTTAAAAGCTCTATGGTTCTTTCCGGGCTTTCCGCAGAGAATACCGCATTTCCGGCTACCAGCACATCAGCTCCTGCTTCAAAAAGCTTAGAGGCATTATCAAGATTAACGCCACCGTCTATTTCAATAAGTGCAGTAGAGTTATTGCTTAAGATAAGATCTTTTGTTTCTGCAATTTTTTTATACGTGTTTTCAATGAATTTTTGTCCTCCAAATCCGGGATTTACACTCATTAATAAAACAAGATCTACATCAGCAATAATATCTTCAAGCATTAGAACAGGAGTGGAAGGGTTTAAAACAACCCCGGCTTTCGCCCCTTTACTTTGAATATGATGAATCGTTCTGTGAAGGTGTGTACACGCTTCGTAATGCACAGAAACCAGATCAGCACCATGATTGATAAATTCATCAACATACTTTTCGGGCTCTACAATCATTAAATGTACATCCACGAATTTTTTAGCATGCTGCTGAACCGTTTTCATTACCGGAAAACCGAATGAAATATTAGGTACAAATCTACCATCCATGACATCAATATGGAACCAGTCAGCCTGAGAGGCGTTCAGCATTTCAATGTCTCTTTGCAGATTCCCAAAGTCTGCAGATAAAAGGGAAGGAGCAATAAGCTTCGTTTTCATTTTTACTTTTTAATTAGATATTTGGAGTCAAGAATCAAGAGTCGAGATATAAATGGTTAAGGTGTACGAGAATATCTTTTTTATTCATATTTTGAATGTCTTGAATCTTGTATCTTTCATCTTGATTCTATTAATGATACTTTAGTTTCATTTCCGGCTTAATCTTCAGAATGGTTTCGTAGATCAGTTTGATTACATTACCTACATCTTCTTTGGATACCATTTCCACCGTGGTATGCATATAACGCAAAGGTAGGGAAATTAAAGCACTTGGTACCCCACCGTTAGAGTGGGCAAAGGCATCTGTATCTGTTCCTGTTGCTCTGCTTGCCGCAGCTCTCTGGAAAGGTATTTTCTTTGTTTTTGCCGTATCAATAATTAATTCTCTGATCGTATGGTGAACACTTGGCGCGAAGAATACTACAGGTCCGTCACCACATTTCTGATCACCTTCTTTTTTCTTTTCGATCATAGGAGTGGTTGTATCATGGGTAACATCGGTTACAATCGCAATATTAGGCTTAATCGTATCGGCAATCATATCAGCTCCGTATAGTCCTACTTCTTCCTGAACAGAATTGGTGATATACAGCCCAAAAGAAATTGATTTTTTATTCTCTTTTAAAAGCCTTGCCACTTCAGCAATCATAAAACCTCCGATTCTGTTGTCCAAAGCTCTGCAGACAAAATACCTGTCATTCATTTCAAAGAACTCATCCGGATAAGTGATCATGCATCCTACATAGATTCCCATTTCCTCCACTTCTTTTTTGGAAGTGGCTCCGCAATCGATGAAAATGTTTTCAATTTTTGGCGTAGGTTCATTTTGATTAGTTCTGGTATGGATAGCCGGCCATCCGAAAACTCCTTTTACAATTCCGTTTTCTCCGTGGATATGAACCACTTTGGAAGGGGCAATAGTCTGATCCGAGCCTCCGTTTCGGATGACGTAGATCAATCCGTCGTCAGTAATATAGTTTACGTACCAGGAAATCTCATCAGCGTGGGCTTCAATTACTACTTTAAAATCAGCTTCAGGATTAATGATACCATAGCAGGTTCCATAATGATCCACTTCAATTTTATCTACATACGGTCTGATATAGTCCATCCAGACCTCCTGTCCCTTGTGTTCATAACCTGTTGGTGATGAAGTATTTAAATATTTTTCTAAAAATTTTAAAGATTTCTTTTCAAATTTCATAAAAAGGAATGATTTTTGCGTTTAATTTTTATTCTTATAAGTGTAAAAATAATGAATTTTAGGAAGATTATCTGCCTTTTTATTTTCTTTTTTGGAGTCAGTGTTTTTGGTCAGACGGATTCTATTGTGGCAAAACCTCTTAACCAATATCCTGCTGAATCTCTGAAAGTGGATGAATTCGGTAATAAGTATTATTACGACGAGCAACAAAAGGTTAAAATCTACGAGATTAATGGAGAGCCTGTAGTAGTGATGGACGAACTTGTTCTGGTAAACAAACCCCGATTCAACAATCAGCTCGATAAAAATTACTATTATTTTCTAAATAAAAAGCTATACAGGGTATATCCGTTATTTGTGACTGCTTTGCAACAGTATCGGGATATGCAGGCAGATATGGATAATATGGATAGTAAGGCTAAAAGAAAATTTATAAGAGAAAGGCAGAATATGCTTGCTGACCAATATGAAAAACAATTAAGAGATCTTACGACAACCGAAGGCCAGGTTTTTGCAAAATTAATGAACAGAGCTACCGGTAAAAATGTTTATGAAATTATAAAAGAGCTTAGAGGAGGATGGAGTGCCTTTTGGTGGAATGTAAAAGGAAAGATGGCTGATATTGATTTAAAAGAACAGTATGATCCTCACAAAAACAGGAGTGATGAATTCATAGAGTCATTACTGCAGTCCAACTGGAACTCCGGCTATTTAAAGCCTTATCCGGGAGCCAATCAGTTTAAGGTCAAAAAATAACAATATAAAAGTAAATTCCTGTAAAAGCTTACAGGAATTTTTCTTTTAATTTATCGAATACAATTTTATCTATTGGAAGTGGAAATGGATTGTCGGGCCTGTCGATAGCTATCCATTCTGTTTTTTCGATGCATGGATCCATGATCAGGAAGTCTTCCTCATTGATGATATTAACAATATAATATAAGGTAAGAAGCTGTTCGTTTTCTCTGAAGCGGGAAACCAGGAAGTTTTCCTGTGTATAGAAATGTTCTGTAATATCTATTTTTACATTAAGCTCTTCATCAAATTCACGGTGCAGACATTCCAGTACCCCTTCACCGTATTCCAATCCTCCTCCCGGAAATTTCACTAAAGATTCTCCTGCATATTCTTCAAATAAGGTCAAAACTTTCTTGTCTTTTACTGCACAGCCATACACTCTAATGTTGATCTTGTCTATCATATATAATAGGTATAATATTTTGTAAAGCTAATGTAAGAAATTTTCATGAAGGAATGGTGAAATCAGGAAAAGCAAAGGCGTATTATGTCTTTTAAACTATTAAAGCTTTATGGCATTAATCATCTCCCTTTTTCCAGGAGGGCCTTGTTTTTTTTCTACTTTAAAGTTCAGTTCCTGAAGAATTCTTCTTACACTTCCTTTAGAAGAGTAGGTTGTTAATAATCCATTAATGGCCATTTTGTCAGAAACCATTTCAAATAACGGTTTTTCCCAAAGATCAGGCTGTACTCTTGCTCCGAAACAGTCGAAGTAGACCAGGTTAATTTTTGGCAATTCTATGTCCTTGAGGTCAAAAAAGTCACATTCTATCTTTTTTAAGTTGAAACCACTAATGATTTCAACTGACTTTTCCCAATCTGCCAGATGAATTTTCTGGTAAATATTTTTGAACTCAGGATTATCAAAAAGCTCAAAATATGCCAAATCGTTAACTTCAGATTCATTTACGGGGTATTTTTCAAGCGAAAAATAATTAATGACATGATTTTTGTCAGTTTTTAAATATTCATTAATTGTAACTAAAACATTCAAACCTGTTCCAAAACCGAGTTCTAAAATATTAATTTCGCAATCATTAACTAAATTTAGTCCATTTTTGATAAACACATGTTCTGCTTCTTGCAACGCGCCATGATGAGAATGATAGTTTTCATTTAAGTCGTTGATAAACAATGTTTTGCTTCCATCGTTAGTGGTCTTTATTTCTCTTTTCAAGCTATTTTTTTGTCAAATTTACTCTAAAATTTTTATATTTAGAAAATTATATTAAATTTGTAGAACATCGTAAAAAATTTTAAAAATGATAATTCAAAAAACTGAAAACTCTAGAATTTCTACATTTGACCCAAATAATTTTTCATTTGGTGGTACTTTCATTGATCATATGATTATATGTGAGTATGAAGATGGAAAATGGGGTGATGTGAAATTAGTTCCTTACGGTCCGATACCATTTACGCCTGCTATGATGGGAGTAAACTATGGGCAAGCTTGTTTTGAAGGTATGAAAGCTTATAAAGACAAAGATGGGCAGGTTTTCCTTTTCAGGCCAGAAAAGAATTTTGAACGTATCAACAAGTCAGCGAAGCGTCTTGCTATGCCTGAAGTGACTGAGGAAATGTTTTTAGACGGTTTAAAAGCATTGGTAGATATCGATAGAGAATGGATTCCACAAGGAGAGGGAATGTCATTATATATCAGACCGTTGATTTTTGCTACTGAAGAAGCTTTGAAAGCAAGAGTTTCTAACAAATATATGTTCGCTATTGTTGCAACACCAGCGAAGAGCTATTATTCAGAGCCTGTTTCTGTAAAGATCTCTGATCATTATTCAAGAGCAGCAAACGGTGGTGTGGGTTCTGCGAAGGCAGCAGGAAACTATGCCGCTTCTTTTTACCCAACTCAGCTGGCTATTGAAGAAGGCTATGAGCAAATCATCTGGACGGATGACGCTACTCACGAATATTTTGAAGAGAGTGGTACTATGAATGTGTTTGTAAGAATTAACGATACTATTTATACGCCTCCGACTTCAGAGAAAATTCTTGACGGAGTTACAAGAGACAGCTTCCTTCAATTGGCTAAGAAAAGAGGTATTGAGGTGAAAGTTGAACCAATTCCGGTAAAAACTGTAGTTGAAGCACAGAAAAACGGTACTTTAAAAGAAGTATGGGGAGTAGGAACTGCTGTAGTAACTACAGTATTCCAGGCTTTAGGATATCAGGGAGAAAAACTTGAGCTTCCAAGATTATCTGATGAGGAAAGCTTTGCGGCTATTCTTAAGAAGGATTTGGTAGATCTGCAGAACAACCTTTCTGAAGATCCATTCGGATGGAGAGTTGTGGTGGACCACGCTTTAGAAACAGTTTAATCTAAACTGAATATAAAATATATAGGAGCCGGAATATTTCCGGCTTTTTTTATTGACTTCAGCCCCAGGATGCTTGTAACCAGTAAGAAAAATTCAGTCACTTTTAATATAAAAGAGCCTTGAATAAAGTTTTTCTCAGTATTCTTAAAAACCAGTAGTTTGAAACAATTTTTTGTTACAGTAAAATATTGTATTTTATGTTCCTTAAATTGTTCCCGGAAATCTGATATAAGTTTTGTAATTGATTCCCGAAATGTGTATTTTCGCAAAAGTTTATGAGAAAATTAGTCTTCATATCATTAATCAGTCTGTTGAGCTGCAATAGGAATGCACAGCCCGCGCACCCTCCGGTAGGTGGTGTTTTAAGCCAAAAAGATCTGGATGTTTCTAAAGAAAGGATGAAAAATCTGAATGCTATAGAAAGAGGACACATCCAGCAGTGGGCCAATAGCCAGCCGGTAAAATATTATCCTACGCAGCTTAATTATTGGGTAACAGCGGAAGGGTATGATCAGAGAAAAAGGAGAGCAGATAATACCATGATCTCTTATTCCTATGATCTGTATGATTTTGATGAGACCAAGATTTATGATCAGTCTTTTGAAAGAAGAGATGCTAAATTTGGGCATTTTGATGAGCTGAAAGCTGTGGAAAATGCTTTACGGTTTATACATGATGGAGAAGAGGTAACGCTTCTGGTACCATCTTCACTGGCTTATGGAACATTTGGAGACGAAAAAAAAATAGATAACGACATCCCATTAATCATAAAATTAAAAGCTTTATAATACATGAAATTGTTTAACAAAAATATAATTCTGGCAGCGGCAAGTATTTCGCTGATGAGTTGTACTCCAATTTATAAAAAAATGAACGTAGACAAAGAAACTTACGAAGGTCTTAATGACGGACTTTATGCAAACATTCAAACTACAAAAGGGAATCTGATTGTAAAGTTTGAAGACAAGAAAGCACCAGTAACTGTGGCCAACTTTATAGGTCTTGCAGAAGGGAAAATCGACAACAAGGCTAAGGCTAAAGGAGTTCCTTATTATGATGGAACAATTTTCCACAGAGTGATCAAAGATTTTATGATTCAGGGAGGTGATCCTCAGGGAACAGGAATGGGAGATCCTGGATATAAATTCGAGGATGAGAGAAACGACCTTAAACATACCGGGAAAGGTATTCTTTCTATGGCAAACTCAGGACCTAATACCAATGGTTCTCAGTTTTTCATTACTGAAGTGGCTACACCATGGTTAGACGGAAAACATACTATTTTCGGTAAAGTAGTAAAAGGAAATGACGTAATTGATGCTATCGCTAACGTTGAAAAAGGAGCTCAGGATAAGCCTAAAACAGATATCGTTTTAGAAAAAGTTTCTGTTTTCGGTAAAGGTGATGAGTACAAAAACTACGATGCAGCTAAGACTTTCAGCGAAGGGAAGGCTAAAATTGCAGAAAATAATAAAGCTTTTATCGCTAAGGAGGAAGCTGAAAGAAAGAAAAAGGAAGAAGAGTTTAAAGCTAACCAGGAGAAAATGATTGAAAACCTGAAAGCAGGTATGCAAAAAACTGAATCTGGTCTTTATTACAAAATCACAAAAACAACAGACGGTAAAGCTCCGAAATCTGGTGATAACGTATCTGTACACTATGCTGGAAAGTTAGTAGACGAAACAGAATTTGATTCTTCATTCAAAAGAAATGAGCCTATCGATATTCCAATTGGAATGGGAAGAGTAATCAAAGGATGGGATGAAGGTATCCTGTTATTAAAAGAAGGTGAAACTGCTACTTTATTGATCCCGCCGGCAATGGCTTACGGAGAAAGAGGAGCAGGAGGGGTTATTCCGCCAAACGCTTGGTTAGTCTTCGATGTAGAGCTTGTAAAAGTGAAATAATTGAAATATTTTTAAGATATGAAAGCCGTTCCGCAAGGGGCGGCTTTTTGTAATTATTTAGCTAAATCGAATAAGGGTTAGTATTTTAAACAGAAACCACCCCGCTTTTCACAGTTGATTTTTTGTAAAAGTACCGTAGAAATCCGGATTTCTATACAAGCAATTTATTCCTATCTTTATCCATCACCAATGAAACAAAATAAAAAGATATGATTAATCTAGATTATGCTTTAATCCGAAAAGAAATTGAAGCAGAAGTGTGTAAAGAACATGGTTTGCATCCTGAATTTGTGAAAACAGATGACGGCTTTGGAATAAAGGCCTGTTGTGAGCCTTTCAGGATAGAGCTGGTTACAAAATCTGAAAAAATGATTGAGGAAGAAACAATAAAGATCCTTACCGAGATGATGAAAGGTATTGAATAACTAATCAGTGATTGTAAAACAAAAACCGTCCCAAAGGACGGTTTTTCAGTAAAAAAAAGAATTAAAAATTATATGTTTCTGCTCGATCTTTTTTTCATACTTGTCCCCGCCAGGGAACTGATGAATACAAGACCAAAGCCGATATAAGCGGCGAATGCAGTCAGATATATTATTAAGCTGTTAAAGCTTGGTTTTAAGGTGTATACCAATACAGAAAAGATGGCAAAACTTAATACCAAAAGCAAGCTCCAGATATGCATTTTTGCAGCATCTTCATTTCTCTTAAAAATCATTTCAAAAAAATCTCTCATCATTATTACCATTTTAAGGGTTATACATTAATTTATATGGATAAGCAGCTGTCTTACATGGTAAAAAGAATACATTCTCTTACTGGGCTAAGGTTCATGAAGACGTGCCATTTATTTATACGACTGAGCCCGGAGCATATAGCTTAGGGTTGATCAGTAAATTTTTGAATCATTAATGATTCATGGGTTATGATACCAGTCTGATATGAATTATAGTGTTGTGAAAATGAACCAAGGTTAATCAATCACATTTTCCATATCATTTAGGGCATCGCAGAAAAAAAAAGGGTCACATTTTGAATCGGTGGAAAACTGAATATCCACAGAAGACCTTTTTTCATCCAGTGTTTTTATGTTTTTTTCGTTGTAAGACATGCTAATTTCATGCCAAAGTGAATATTTTGTCACCAACATTTTATTTTTTAGGGTTGTATATGTTTGTTTTACAGTGATTTTCACTGCTTAATTCCTTAAACAAGGAGAAATTGTTTTGAATTGAGAATTTTTAGTATAAAAAATGAAGCTGCCCTGATTGCAAATTCAGTGGAAGTGATGAGAATAATTGTAGAAATTATGTGAAGCCTTGGGATGGATTTTATAAGATAAACGGGAATTATCACGACATTTTAATATTACGGATATAATATCCTAATAAGTGTGTCAAAGATTAAAAAAGTTCATAAAAGCCCTAATCTCTCAGGCTTCTATGAACTTTTATGTTTAGCTATAATTTTTTTACTACCAGTTTCTATCGATCATGTAGATCATCTGTGTCATTGCTGTAGCTCCCAGCAGGAGTTCTCTGCGGTTCACCTTTTCAAAAGTATCTTCTTCTGTATGATGGATATCGAAATATCTTTGTGAATCAGGCATCAGCTCAGCAGCAGGGATTCCCATGTCGTGAAGAGGGTATAAATCTGTTCCGGAAAATCTTTCATTAAAGTTATAGACTCCGTATGGAAGGAAGAGTTTTGACCAGCTTTTGATTTGATTTCTTCTGGCATCATCCATATCCAGGGCAATTCCTCTCGGGGCAAAACCACCGGCATCAGATTCAATAGCAAAAAGATGTTTTTCATTGTTTTCCTTTACTGCTTTACCATATTGGATACCTCCTTTCACTCCGTTTTCTTCATTGGCAAAACATACTACTCTGATGGTATGATTGTTTTGTATTCCCAGTTTTTTGAAGGTCCTCAACACTTCTATACTCTGAACGATTCCTGCTCCGTCATCATGAGCTCCTTCTCCTACATCCCATGAATCCAGGTGGCCGCCAACGACAATAACGCTTTGGTCTTTTTTCCCTGTAATTTCACCAATAACGGAATGGGAGAGTTTCTCACCTTTCATTCCACAGTTGGAGTTAAGTTTAGCGGTGATATTCTGGCTTTTCAGGAGAGTTTCCAGCTCATCTGCCGTTGTGTTTCCAACAGCTACAGCGGGTACTTTGGATACATTATCTTCATAACGCATTGCTCCCGTATGGGGAACATCATCGAAAGCTGAAGAAAGAGAACGTATAATAGCAAATTTTCCGCCTTTTTTAGCGGCTAATGCAGCAGCAGTGACCCTATACTTGGCAGCATCACTATATCCTTTGAATGTTTCTATAAATGACTGACTGAAAGGATAGTTGAAGAAAACAATCTTATCCTTTACTTTTTCGGCCGGCAGTTTGTTATATTCTTCAATGGATTTTACCATGATGATTTCTCCTGAAACATCTTTTCCTCCTGTTCCCTCGGAATTTCCTAAAGAAAGCATTTTAAGATTTTTCCAGTTGCCATTTGAAGTTTTGATCTGTAATGATTCTTTACCTCTTTCCCAGACAGGGATCATTACTTCCTGAAGCCATACTTTATCCGCTCCGGCCTCTTTAAGTTTTTGTGCTGCCCATTTTACAGACTTTTCATAAGCTTCGGAACCGCTTAAACGATGGCCAATATTTTTGGTGAGTTCCCTCAATTCGTTATAACCTTTTCCATGGTTTAAGATTTCAGTAGAGATCTTGTTAAACTGTATGGAGTCTTCTTTGGTTTGGCCAAAAACAGCTGCTCCCAAAACTAATAATGTTGTACCTAATATCTTTTTCATAGTTACCAATTTTTATCAATCATATAAATAAGTTGTGTCATCACCGTGGAACCGAGAAGAAGTTCTCTGCGGTTTACTTTTTCAAAAGTATCTTCCGAGGTGTGGTGGATATCGAAATAACGTTGGGGATCAGGGACTAATTCTGCAGTAGGAACGCCCATTTCATGAAGCGGAGCAATATCTGAACCTGAATATTTTCCTTCAAAGTTATAAACTCCATAAGGCATGAAAAGATTTACCCAGCTTTTGACTTGGTTTCTTTTGGTATCGTCCATTTCTAATGAAATACCTCGTGGAGAATAGCCCCCAGCATCAGATTCAATAGCGAAAAGGTGTTTTTCGTTGTGATCTTTAGCGTTTTTTCCATATTGTTTTCCTCCTTTTGTCCCATTTTCTTCATTGGCGAAGCAAACAGCTCTGATGGTATGGTTATTTTGTAATCCTAATTTTTTGAAGGTTCTTAACACTTCTATACTCTGAACAATTCCTGCTCCGTCGTCATGGGCTCCTTCTCCTACATCCCATGAATCCAGGTGTCCGCCAACAACAATAACGTTTTTATCTTTTTTTCCTGTAATTTCACCAATAACGGAGTGGGAGAGTCTCTCACCTTTCATTCCACAGTTGGAGTTAAGTTTTGCTGTTACCTTTTGATTTTTTAATAAAGCTTCCAGTTCGTCTGCGCTGGTATTTCCAATAGTCAGTGCAGGAACTTTAGATATACTATCATCATAACGCATATTTCCGGTGTGTGGAATATCATCAAAAGCTGAAGAAAGAGAACGTATAACAGCAAATTTTCCGCCTTTTTTAGCGGTTAAGGAGGCTGCTGTCCTTCTGTAAGCTCCTGCTTCGCGATAAGCAATAAAGGTTTGTACATGTCCCTGATTGAAGGGATAATTAAAGAAAACAATTTTATCTTTCACTTTTTCAGCCGGTAGTTTGTCATATTCTTCCAATGACTTTACCATGATAATTTCTCCTGAAATATCTTTTCCTCCTGTACCCTCAGAGTTACCCAGAGAAAGCATTTTAAGGCTTTTCCAGCTGCCATTTGAAGTTTTGATGTGTAATGATTCTTTACCTCTTTCCCAGACAGGAATTATTACTTCCTGAAGCCAAACTTTATCAGCTCCGGCCTCTTTAAGTTTTTGTGCCGCCCATTTTACAGATTCTTCATAAGCTTCGGAACCGCTTAAACGATGGCCAATATTTTTGGTGAGTTCCCTCAATTCATTATAGCCTTTTCCGTTATTGAGAATTTCAGTGGAAATCCTGTTGAACTGTATAGAATCCTCTTTGGTCTGGGCAGATAAAAAAGCCACGCCGAGAATGAGTAATGATAGATTTATAATTTTTTTCATGTTACCAGTTTTTATCAATCATGAAAATAAGTTGAGTCATAGCAACAGCTCCCAGGAGAAGCTCTCTTTTATTTACTTTGTCGAAAGTATCTTCTACAGAATGATGGTAGTCAAAATAACGTTGGGTGTCTACTACCAGTTCTGCCAGCGGGATATCCAGCTTTTTTAAGGGGGCAATATCCTGTATTGCGTAAGTTTGGTCAAAATCATAAATTCCATAGGGAAGGAAGTAGTTTTTCCATTCAAAAATCTGTCTTCTTCTCTGAGGAGGCATATCTAAAGAAAATCCTCTTGGCGAATAGCCTCCGGAATCTGTTCCTAAAGCGAAAATATGTTTCTCATCTTTCTTTTTTACATACGAGGCATACATATCCCGTCCCTGGCCGCCATTTTCACTATTGGCGTACAATACAACTCTTATTGTATGATTATTGGTAAAGCCAAGTGCTTTAAGCGTTCTTAGAACCTCAATACACTGTACAACTCCGGAACCGTCATCGTGGGCTCCTTCTGCAAAGTCCCATGAGTCAAGCTGTGCTCCTAGAACAATCACTTTTGCGTCTTTATTTCCTGGAATTTCGCCGATAATATTCTGGTTAACAGCTTCTCCTTTAGTTTCGGCAGACAGGTTCAGTTTAGCAGTTACTTTTTGCTTTTTCAATAATTTTTCAAGTTCATCAGCCGATTTTACTCCGATGGTTATTGCAGGAATCCTCACCCTGTCGTCCGGTTCATAATAAATCATTTTAGCATGAGGAGTATCGTCCGAAGCTGTAGTGAGTGACCGTATAATTAAACCTTTAGCGCCTCTTTTGCCAATGACAGAGGCTGAGAGCAGCTTAGATTTGGCCGTGATAAGATAAGCGTCAACGGTATTGACTACTTTCTGGTCTAAAGGAGAATTGACGAAAACTATTTTATCTTTTAATTGTACAGAGGTTAAAGCGTTCAGTTCCGCCATGTCATTTACCAGTAAAAGCTCTGCTGTAAGATCTTTTCCGTCTGTTCCTTCAGAGTTTCCAAAGGAGAGCATTCTGATGTTTTTCCATTCTCCGTTTCCTGATTTTATCTGTAGATATTCTTTACCCCTGATCCAAACAGGAACTTTTACATCCTGTTTCCATATATTTTGTATACCGGCGTCTTTCAGTTTTTTCTCAGCCCAGTCCGATGCTTTTGCATAACCCGGAGTGGCACTGAAGCGAGGTCCGATGCCTTTTGTAAGCTCTCCAAGATTAGAGTAAGCTTCACCATTGGTTAAGATTTCGTCTGATATCTTTTTAAATTCATCATGATAATTGAATTTGGCTACGGTGCCTTTTTTTGCCGGATGTTTTTGCGGCTTTTTCTGAGAAAATAAAAATCCACTCAAAAAGAGTGGAAGTATGATGAATATTTTTTTCATTTTTTTATTGACCTTTCTTTTCCGATGTTAAAAGTAGGAAAAAAATGGGAATTTATTAAGATTTCATGTCGTACATTAATAAAGCAGTAACCAATTTGGGTTCAATGAATGTACATTTTGGAGGCATACTTAATCTTAAGTCTGAAATTTTAATCATATCGTTAAAACTTACAGGGTAGATTCCGAAGCCTACTACACCTTCACCACTATCTATTTTTTCTTTTAAGATATTGATACCGTTAATATTAGAAGTTCCTTTTACATATGATATTTTATCTGAGCTGTCAGGATCTTCAATTTTCAGGATATCTTTGAAAATATATTTATCTAAAAGATGGTGGTCAAGGTTATCCAGAGACATTTCTTTGGAACGGAGGTCGTGTTTTACGTGAAGGGAATAAAACTTCCCACCAAGATACATTGAAATATGGAATTTCTGAGACGGGAAATATGAGGCTTCTCCTTTTTCATGAATAAGAAAATAAGTCTCAAGTTCTTTTAAAAACTGTTCATTCGAAAGACCATTCATATCATGTAAAATTCTATTGTAATCATGAATTTTAATTGACTGGTTGGAAACAATAAAGCTGTATACAAAATTGTAAAGCTCGGTTCCGTTATGTCTTTTATTTTTCTCTTTGTGACGTTTTGCATTGATGGCTGTAGAGCCAATTCTATGGTGTCCGTCGGCAATATAAAATGAATCAATCTGATCTATTACTTCTTTGAACTGCTGAAGTTTCAGACGGTTATCTATTCTCCAGATTTTATGTCTTATACCCAGGTTATCTGTATGATTAAAAATAGGAACATTTTTTTCCTCATGATTCATCAACAGCTCAATTTTAGAGTTGGCAGGGTAGGTGAGCAGTACAGGCTCGGCCTGCAGGCTTACTTTTTCAAGATAGTGTGCCAGTTTTTCTTTTTTCTGAGGAATGGTGCTTTCATGTCTTTTGATTTTTCCATTCCAGAAATCTTCAATGCTGGCCAGTCCCAAAAGTCCTCTGAAAACCTGTTTATTGGGATAGATCTGCTCATAAAGATAATAGGCTGAACTGTCCTGGACTAATTTTTTTTCTTCCAGAAGTTCTTCAAATGTAGAACGGATCTTCCTCAGGTTCCGGTCAATATCTTTGGATTTACTTACAACATAAGGTTTAATCATATTGATGTAAGTATTTTCAACTTGAGCCTTCTCTGCAATCTCTTCCTGGGTGAAATTATCCAGTGGATGTGTAGGGAAAGTACTCTCCAAGTCTTTATGAGGTCTTATTCCACGGAAAGGTTTAAAAACAGGCATATTTATCTTATAGTTTCTTTTTGTAACTTAATAATTTGTTCCGCAAGTTCGACTCCGATTTTCTCTTGCGCATCCACTGTATTACCTCCTACATGAGGAGACAGGGATAAGGATGGATTCATTAATAACGGCAGTTCCGGGCTGGGTTCATTTTCAAAAACATCCAATGCCGCTCCCGCCACTTTACCTGACTCAATGAAGTCTATTAATGTCACTTCATTGATAACGCCGCCCCTTGCTGTATTTACAATATAAACACCGTCTTTCATTTTTTCAAATTGAGGGGTATCTATAATATACTTATTTGTTTTTGGAGTATTGATACTGATAAAGTCTGCATCTTTAAGAAATGCATCCATATCATTGGTAGACGTGATTTCAAAATGAACAGCCTGCCCATCAAAGAAATTCAGGGTAAGAACTTCGGTTCTCGGGTTTTTTGTAAGAACCTGAACTTTCATTCCTAATGCAATTCCCATTTTTACCACTTCCTGGCCAATACTTCCAAAGCCAATAACTCCTAATGTCTTTCCTGAAAGTTCATAGGCATTACTGAATGATTTTTTCATGGCATTAAAGTGAGTGTCTCCTTCCAGAGGCATCAGCCTGTTGGATTCATGAAGAAATCTCGCTAATGAAAAAAAGTGTCCGAAAACCAGTTCTGCTACAGACTTTGAAGATGCTGTAGGAGTATTGATAATTTTAATTCCTTTACTTTTAGCATAGTCAACATCAATGTTATCCATCCCAATTCCGCCTCTTCCTATAATCTGAAGACCAGGGCATGCATCAATCATTTCTTGTCTTACTTTTGTTGCACTTCTTACCAAAAGGACATCCACGTTATTATCATTGATAAATTTAATAACGTGATCTTGAGCCACTCTATTGTCCAGGATCTCAATTCCGGCTTCTTTTAAAGCCTGTTCTCCTGATTTTGAAATTCCATCGTTTGCTAAAACTTTCATGCGTTATTTTATTATAGATGTTAAATTTGAGAAATAAGAAGTGAGATTTTTAGGGTCTAACCTCTGAAATCAGTCATCTATTATTTTTTTATTTTCGGTCGCCTAATATAAGCTATTTTATCGACTTCATTACATCCACTAAAACCTGCACGCTTTCAATTGTCAAAGCATTGTACAAGCTTGCTCTGTATCCGCCTAAGCTTCTGTGTCCGTTAAGTCCACTGATACCGGCAGCTTTCCATGCGTTATCAAATTCTTCTTTTTTGCTTTCGTCTGTAATGTTAAAAGAAACATTCATTAATGAGCGGTCTTCTTCTACACAGAATGTTTTGAACAGTGGATTGCTGTCAATTTCATTATATAAAAGCTTAGCTTTGGCCTCGTTTCTTTGCTCTGCAGCAGCAATTCCTCCATTATTTTCAAGGTGTTGAAGAGTCAATAAAGACGCATATACAGGGAATACCGGAGGTGTATTGTACATAGATTCTTTGCTGATATGCTGGGAATAATCCAGTATAGACAATATATTCTCTCTTCCTGTTTTACCAAGAATTTCTTTTTTTATAACCACTAAAGTAACTCCGGCAGGTCCCATATTCTTCTGAGCTCCCGCATAGATTAAGTCAAATTTTGAGAAATCAAGCTGTCTTGAGAAAATATCAGAACTCATATCACATACCATCAGCGTGTCTACCTCAGGGAAAGATTTCATTTGAGTTCCATAAATTGTATTGTTGGAAGTACAGTGAAAATAATCGTAATCTGAACCTACCGTATAATTTTTAGGAATGAAAGCGTAGTTTTCTTCTTTTGAAGAGCCTACAACATCTACATTTCCTAATTTCTTTGCTTCTTTGATTGCTCCGGCAGCCCAGGTACCCGTATCCAGGTATGCTGCTTTGCCACCTACTCTCATAAGGTTATAAGGAACCATTGCAAACTGCAAGCTGGCACCACCACCCAAATAAAGTATTTCATAATCATCACCAAGATTCATCAATCTTTTTACAATCGCACGTGCTTCGTCCATTACGGCTACGAAATCCTTGCTTCTGTGTGAAATTTCAAGAAGTGATAACCCGATACCATTAAAATCTAAAATAGCCTGAGCTGATTTTTCAAATACTTCCTGAGGTAAAATGCATGGTCCTGCGCTGAAGTTGTGCTTTTTGTTCATATTTTTTTTTACTTTTTGGTTGTAACAGGGAGCTGGCTCCCTGCGATTTATTTTTTTCTTTTTTACTAGATTTTGAATTTATGGTTAAAAAAACCGCCTCACAGATGATGAGACGGAATTTTTTATTCGCCGTGTAAAAATGCTTTTTTAGTAAGAAGGGCTTCCTCAGATTCTACATGATCTTCATCGGGAACACAACAGTCTACCGGACATACAGCCGCACACTGTGGTTCTTCATGGAAGCCTTTACATTCCGTACATTTATCTGTTACAATGAAATATACATCATCACTTACAGGTTCCTGTGCCGCGTCAGCATCTACAGTAAGTCCTGATGGCAGTGTAATTGTCCCGTTCAGGGCAGTACCATCAGAAGCTTTCCAGTCTACAGCTCCTTCATATATTGCATTGTTCGGGCATTCAGGTTCACAAGCCCCACAGTTAATGCATTCATCAGTTATTTTAATAGCCATCGCTAATTTTTTTTAAATTTGCACAAAATTACAAAATATTCCCCAATTTTACAGTAATTATGAATAGCGAAAATCAAGTTTTAGGACTTATTAAATTAAGTGATTATATAAAAACGTTTTTATCGAAAAAAACGGAAAACTACAATCAGGATGATGTAGATATTGAATTATTGTTACAGAAAACAAAAATAGAGAACCAGTGGTTTACCCTTGAGAATCAGAAATTTGCTTTACAGCAATGGGCAGATTTGCTTACAGCAGAAAGCATCAGAGGTTGGCTAAAAAACTATTCTATTTCAAAAATTTCAAAGAGGGTAGGCTTAATTTTAGCAGGAAATATTCCTTTAGTAGGATTTCATGATGTGGTTTCTGTGGTTTTAAGCAATCATATTCCTGTAATTAAGCTGTCTTCAAAAGATAAGTATATGATTCCGTTCCTGTTAAAAAAGTGGAAAGAGTTTTCCGGAGACCAAATTCAGTTTGAATTTGTAGAAAGATTAGAGAATTTTGATGCCGTAATTGCTACCGGAAGTAATAATACCGCAAGATACCTGGAGTATTATTTTAAAAATCATTTGAGCATTATCCGTAAAAACAGAACATCGGTTGCTGTTTTAAAAGGTGACGAAACTGAAGAGGAATTACAGCTTTTAGCCAATGATATTTTCCAGTATTTTGGTCTGGGATGCAGGAATGTAACCCGGATTTTTATCCCGAAGGACTTTGTAATCGACAGATTATTTGAAAGCTTTATAGGGTTTCAGGATATTATCAATCATCATAAATATGCCAATAATTATGATTACAACAGGGCTGTATACTTACTGAACCAGGATAAGTTCTGGGACAATAATTTTGTGATGCTGAAAGAGGATGATAAACTATTCAGCCCGCTTTCTGTGATCAATTTCAGCAGATACAGTTCATTGGAGGATGTTAAAAATTTTATAGCTGAAAATGAAGAGAATATTCAATGTATAGTAGCTAAAGATGAATTAGGATTAGACTCTATTCATTTCGGAGAGGCCCAGAATCCGGGTCTTGATACGTATGCGGATAATGTAGACACAATGAAATTTTTGGAAATGGTCTGATTTTCGTATCTTCCATCACTTATTTCACCAAAATAACAAAACGGATCATATGAAAAAAATATTTTTAGGACTTGCCATCATTGGAGGACAACTGGTATTTGCACAGAAAGTTGTAGGACTGGAAGTTGAGAACAATCAAAAGAAAGAACAGCCGGCTACCATAAGTAAGGAAAAAGTAAATCTCTATAATGATAACTTTGTGAAGTTTATGACTGCTTTACAAGCCTCTGATCATAAGACTATTGACGGCTTGCTTTCTGATAAAGTAAAAGAAATTGTGACGGACGATGTTCTTAAAAAAGTAAAAGAAGGTATAGACCCTAACAAAAAACTTGAAGTCTTAAAAGTAGGGTATTATGTAACGATGGATGGTGCTGATCATCCTAATATCAAATACAAGTACGCAGGAGATTCATCTTCAAAAGAAGTGGTGAGTGCCATATTTGAAGAGGATGGAAAAATTCTGGGAATTATGCCAGAAAAGAAAGATAAATAAAAATTATTTTCGATTAATTAAAAAAAATATTAACTATGATGACAGATGTTTTAGTCGCTCATTCCTCAGATGTAGAGAAAGCGAGTTTTTACAAGAAAACCTATTTGCATGTTGCTTTATCAATTCTTGCGTTTATTGGAGTTGAAACGATCTTGTTGAAGACGGTGCCGATAGAAATTATTGCCATGATGTTCGGACAAAGATATGCCTGGTTATTGATTATCGGTGTTTTTTGGCTGGCTTCAATTTTAGCTTCTAAATGGTCACTTTCACAAAGTAAGTCTACCCAATATCTCGGTTTAGGGTTTTATATCCTACTGGAAGCGGTAATCTTTATGCCTATGCTTTATATTGCTACGAATATGGCAGGTGGAGCCAATGTAATCTTTCAGGCGGCTACTTTAACTATTGCCATGTTTGCCGGTATTTCTGCCGTAGCATTTACTTCTAAGAGAGATTTTTCTTTTTTAAGAAATATTATCGTTATCGGAGGATTCATTTCAATCGGATTGATTGTTGGCGGAATGCTATTCGGTTTTAACTTAGGATTATGGTTCTCAGTGGGAATGGTTATTTTGGCCTCAGCAACAATTTTATACCAAACCAGTAAATTAAAAGATTCATACGGAACAAATCAGTATGTAGGAGCTGCATTACAGCTTTTTGCTTCTATTATGCTTCTGTTTTGGTATATCTTAAGCATCTTAATGAGCAAAAGAAACTAATTCAATAATGGTAAGCTTTGTGCTTATCATTTATATATAATCCTGGTGATATTTTCATCAGGATTTTTTATTTCTGTCAACGTAGTGTTTTCATGCTTAAAGTCTGATATACAGCTTTATCAGATTAATTTCAATTAATCAATCCTTTGCAACCTTATTTATCAAGCTTCTAGTTTTTTCTTTGCGATAAAAAAATATTACTTTACTATCTAAAGACAAAGAGAATTGTAAACGGTTATATAAACATCTGCATAATCAGCACAATCTGCAAGATAAAATTTAAATAGGTTTTGGCTAAAAGCCAATGGATACAACCTAAAAAGCAAGCTAAAGTCCACTCTTACTGTACCATAGAATGGATGTATTTAGCCGTTTTTCACCACAAATAACACAAATATTTTCACGGGTGACACTATTGACTTAGTTTGTATTTGTACTATTAGTGCAAAGATATGAGTGAGGTTAGTGTTTTATTTACAAGTAATATGAATATTTAAATCAGCGAACCCAAAAAATCCTGATGACATTTCATCGGGATTTTAATTGGATATTCTTTAACAGATACGGATATAACTTCTGGCTTCAGAGTGACCAGATGGCCTTTTGAAGTATTATTCCAGTAAAAATAAAGTAGCTATTAAAGAATAGGGAAAAAATATAGTAATGGGAATCCCCAGATATATTGTGTCTTTATAATTTTTAATTATTAAAGAACTATTTATCGATAGATCCTAAAACCTTTTGTGCAAAAGAATTTAAAGCATCTTTTTCGCTCATTCCATTCTGTACGTTAGAGTGAACTTCTAAAGCTCCACAGATGTTTGTAATAAGCTCTCCGGCAACATTTAGATCTTCTTCACTTGTTCCTCTGAATTCACAGAAACTCTCCAGAACTTCCAATGTTTTTTCAAGGTTTTCAGGAGTCTGATTCTGATAAAACTGTCTGATTACGGGTAATTTCATTATGATAATTCGTTAAAAAGGTTAATTAAACTTTCTGCCCGGTTAGACTGTACCTGGTTTACCAACTCACCGTTTTTAAAGATGGCGAAAGTAGGTAAGTTATCCACTTTTGCTAATTTTCTGCTCTCAGGAAGTTTTTCAGCATCTACATATAGAAAAGGAATACTGTCGTTTTCAGAAGCTAATTTTTTGAATTTCGGCTTCATGATTCTGCAGTTTCCGCACCATGTTGCGCCATATTGAACAACTACTTTTTCGTTGTCATTCACTATATTCTGTAATGTATCTTCGGTTAATTCTGTGTACATAAGTTTATTTTTAAAAAAAAGAAACAATGTAACAATCTAAAAATTTACCAATCTAACCATTCAAAAAGATGACTTTTAAAATCGTTATACCGTTAGACTGTTACATTGTTATATTAAAATTAAGATATTAATTTTTTGCTAAGTATTCTGCTGTAGAAGTTCTGTCTGCTTTCATAGCATCTTTACCTTCTTCCCAGTTTGCAGGACATACTTCACCATGTTTTTGAACGTGAGTATAAGCATCAATTAATCTTAAGAATTCTTTTACGTTTCTTCCCAGAGGCATGTCGTTTACCGCTTCGTGGAAAATTTTTCCAGTTTCGTCGATAAGGTAAGTTGCTCTGTATGTTACGTTAGAACCTGTGAAAACTTCTTCTCCTTCTTCGTTATATTCGAAATCCTGATCTACGATTCCTAACGTGTTTGCTAATTGTCTGTGAGTATCAGCTAAAAGCGGGTAAGTAACCCCTTCGATACCTCCGTTATCTTTTGGAGTGTTTAACCAAGCGAAGTGTACTTCGTTAGTATCACAAGATGCTCCGATTACTTTAGTATTTCTTTTTTCGAACTCACCTAAAGCTTCCTGGAAAGCGTGAAGTTCTGTAGGGCAAACGAAAGTGAAATCTTTCGGGTACCAGAATAAAAGAACTTTTTGTTGGTTGTTTACTGCTTCATCAAGAATGTTGATTCTAAGATCGTCACCCATTTCTGACATTGCGTCAATTGTTAAATTTGGGAATTTTTTTCCTACTAAAGACATAATTTTCTGTTTTTATATTTAATTTCTAGGCAAAGATATAAAAGATTCATCTATCGAACAAGTTATTATTGATAAATAAAATCTATAATTGTTTTTGATTCATCCTAAATAAAAAAGCCCTGAAAACAGGACTTTTGTTTATTTTAATATCCAAATATTTCAGTTAAATTAAGCTTCTTTACCTCACCTAATTTCTGCATATCGGCTTCATTTACTTTATCTTGAGAAGCGACAAGACAGTAAGTGTAGTTTTTATTTTTCATTTCCTTATCATGAAAGGCATTGATATCTGTAAAAGACAGTTTTGGAGCCTGTTCGTAAACATTTTTTCTCATATCAAATTTGTTTCCAAGCTTTTGAGATTTTAAATAAGAAAAAATAATACCATCCTGTGTAATTCTTTCTGATGCAATAGATTTTTTCAATCCGCTTTTAGCCGTTTCAAACAATTGCCCGGATTTTGGCAGTGTGGTAAGCAGCTCATTCATTGCAGTGGTAGAATCATTGAATTTGTCAGCCTGGGTTCCCACATAAGCCATAATCATATCTTTATCTGTTTTCTTACCCGGAAGTGCAAAATAAGAATAAGTAGAGTAGGCCAATGCCTTGGATTCTCTGATGGTCTGGAATACAATGGAACCCATTCCGCCTCCAAAGTAGGTGTTGAATAAACTTACGGTTGGAGTAATGGTTGGATTGTACTGATCGGAATTTCTGATCCACAAAACTTCAGCCTGAACCATATCATAATGGGCAAACAATACCTTATTCTTATCTGTAGGGATCTGAACGAAAGTTTTGGATGTAGGAAGTTCTTTAAGTGTTGCAGGAAGTTTGTGAACAGGAGTTAAAGATGCTACCACTTCGGTCCCTGATTTTGGACCGTAATAAAGTACTTTATGTTTAAAATTGAATAAATCGTGAAGTACATTAATCAGGTCTTCCGCCTTCAGGGCATCAAGTTCTGCATCCGTTAAAACGTTATTAAAAGGATTTTGTGCACCATACTGGGCGTAACTTCTAAGCCCGCTCATAATAGTGGCTTTATTCTGTTTGGCATTAGCCCTTGCTTTTTTAAGTCTTATTTTATAGGCATCTAAAGCCTCCTGGTCAGCCTGGCTATTGTTGATAAGGTCTTCAAATAAAGCAATGGTTTGATCAAAGTTTTCATTTAAACCTTCCAGAGATACAGAGGTTTCTTCATTTCCGGCAGTTACCTCAAAACCCGATGCCAGTTTATAAAACTCTTTACTGATGGCTTCAGAAGATTTATTTTTTGTTCCTAAATACTGAAGATATTCTGCTGCCAAGGGAAGTATCTTGTTGTTCCATTTTCCGGAATCAAAATGATAATACATCCTGAAAAGGGCGTTATCTGTATTTTTTACAGAAAGAACGTCTATAGCTCCCAGTTTATTTTTAGCGATATCTTTGTCATAATTCAACCATACCGGAGAGATCGCATTTTCAGGCATCTCATCAATCTTTTTAAGGAAAGGAGACTGATCTTCTCTGTTTACTGACACGGGAGTAATGGTTGGTTTATCAACCTTTACAATAGTTTTGTCTTCACCTTTTTTCTTGTAAACAGCTACATAATTATTGTTTTGTAAATATTTGAAGGCGAAATCCATAATATCCTTTTTGGTAAGATGGGAGATTTCATCTACATATTCCAATGAAACTTTATGATCTACATCAGAGGTGAATTCATCCATCAGGATCCCTGCTCTCGACGAGTATTTTTCATCTTTCTGGATGATGTTTTTCTTTTCATTGTTAACAATAGACTGAATTAAATCATCAGAGAATTCTCCCTTTTTTAATTTGTCTATTTCCTGAAGCAACAAGTTTTTTACTTCGTCCAAAGACTGTCCTTCCGTAGGTTTTCCCTGTATCAATAAAACAGAATAATCTTTTAAGGCATAAGGAAAAGCATCTGCACCCAGTAATCTTTGTTTCTTTACCAGATTAAGATCAATTAATCCTGCCTGGCCATTGGTAAGCATATTTCCTACAAGGTTCAGTAATCTGGCATCTTTGGTAGAAGCTCCCGGAAATCTGAAACCAAGCATTACGCTTTCAGGATTGGGTCCCACAACTTCTTTGATAACAGGGGTTGTAATTGGTTTTTCCTGTCCGATTTTATATTCAGGAACTGTTTTGGTTTTCATGTAGGAGAAGGCTTTGTCTATTTTTGCAATGACTTCATCCGGATTAAAGTCTCCTGACATGATAATCCCCATATTATTGGGAACATAGTAATTATTGTAATAATCTCTGATGGCCTGAAGGGATGGGTTTTTTAAATGTTCAATAGTTCCTATTGTCGTCTGCTTTCCATAATTGTTATTAGGAAAAAGATGGGCAAACATGGTATCAAAAACCTTGTCTCCGTCATCATCAAGCGATCTGTTTTTCTCTTCGTAAACTGCTTCCAATTCTGTATGAAAAAGCCTCAATACCGGCTTCCTGAATCTTTCAGCCTGTACAGCCAGAAATTTATCAATAACATTCGCCGGGATATCTTCAGTGTACACCGTCTGTTCAAAAGAAGTAAAGGCATTCGTTCCATCAGCTCCCATACCAGCCAGCATTTTGTCGTATTCATTGGCAATGGCATATTTGGCGGCTTCTCCGGAAATCCTGTCTATTTCTTTATAGATCTCTTTTCTTTTAGCTTCGTCTTTTGTAGTGTTGTATTTCTCGTAAAGAGCATCAATCTGATCCAAAAGAGGTTTTTCTTTAGCCCAGTCTTTAGAGCCAAACTGATCAGTTCCTTTGAAAAGCATATGCTCCAGATAGTGTGCCAGTCCGGTATGGTCTGCAGGATCAGTTTTACTTCCTGCTTTCGTGGCAATATAAGTCTGAATCCTCGGATCTTTATGGGTAGGACTCAGAATGACCGTTAAGCCGTTTTTCAAAGTGTAATACCTTGCTGAAGTAGGATCATTGGTAACATACCTGTAAGAGTAGCCGTTGGATTTTGCTTCTTTCCATTGGAAATCCTGCCCATAAGCGTAGCCTGCGAAACTTGCAGCAGCAATACTTGTGGCAATTGTCAGTTTTTTGAACAGATTCATTTGATATATTGGAATTGGATTATTAATTGAAAGGAGCCAGTAAATTCTTGATCCGCTTCATAGCTTCTCTAAGTTCTTCTTCAGAAGCGGCGTATGAAAATCTGATACATTCCGGGCTTCCGAAAGAAAGTCCACCTACACAGCCTACATGGGCATTTTCTAAAAGGAACATGGCAAAATCATCTGAATTTTTAATTTCAGTTCCGTTTAATGTTTTTCCGATATAATGCGAGATATCCGGGAAGAAATAGAATGCTGCTTTTGGCAGCAATACTTTGAATCCTGGAATTTCCTTGATGAGATCAAACATAAGATCTCTTCTCTGCTTGAAAGCATCGATCATATATCTGTATTCGGATGGGGCCGTCTTTAATGCCGTAATGGAAGCCCTCTGAGCTACTGTATTTGCTCCACTGGTCATTTGACCCTGAACCTTTTCACAAGCTTTTGCCAGCCATTCAGGACATGCAGAATATCCTATTCTCCATCCTGTCATTGCAAATGCTTTAGACATTCCGTTGATAACAGCAGTTTGTTCATATATTTCAGAAAACTGGGCTATAGAAGTGGTTTTTGTCTCATAATTGATGTATTCATAGATTTCATCCGAGATGACCGTGATCTGAGGATATTTGGCGATCACTTTTGCTAATGACTTCAGTTCGTCATACGTATAATATCCTCCTGAGGGGTTACATGGCGAGCTGAAAAGTACAGCTTTTGTTTTTTCTGTGATGGCTTCTTCCAGCTGTTCTGCCGTAATTTTAAAGTCTGTTACATAAGAAGTTGGAAGCATTACGGAATTTCCACCCATCATTTTTACCATCTCATCATAGCTTACCCAATAAGGAGCAGGAAGCAGTACTTCATCCCCATCATTGATAATAGCTGCCAAAACATTGATGATGGCCTGTTTGGCACCATTGGAGACACAGATTTGAGTAGGTTTATATTCTAAATGATTATCCCTTTTTAATTTATATGTAATTGCTTCACGTAATTCCAGGAATCCGGGAACAGGAGAGTAGTGACTGTAGTTCTCATTAATGGCATCAAAAGCAGCCTGTTTTATATTGTCCGGAACATCGAAATCCGGCTCGCCAAGAGTTAAGCTGATCACATCAATTCCGCTTGCCTTCATTTCTCTGGCTTTGTTAGACATTACAAAAGTCTGTGAGTATCCTAGTCTTTTTACTCTATCTGAAAGTTTATCCATATTTTTTTTCAATTTTAACAAATATATAATAAAAAGGTTTTGTCGGGAAATAAAAACAGGCCCAGTTTAAAGATTTTTATCAGGTTTTGGGAGCTTCAAACTATTTTGAATTGATGTTTTTCGCAGAGTAATTCCTTTAGCATATTCATACCGTTTTATTTTTTGATATAGATGCTGCTAAAGTTTGAATAAAAATAATAAAACCTTATTTTTGCAGATTATAATAATTCACATGTCTACAACGTTACTATTAAAATATTTCCCGGATCTTACAGAAACACAGTTAAAACAGTTTGCCCAATTGGAGGAGCTTTATAATGAGTGGAATGAAAAGATCAATGTAATTTCCAGAAAAGATATGGAATCGCTGTATGAAAAGCATATCCTTCATTCGCTGGGAATTGCTAAAGTAATGGAATTTGCACCGGGAACAAGAGTATTGGATATTGGAACCGGAGGTGGTTTTCCGGGAATTCCTTTAGCTATTATGTTTCCTGAAGCAGAGTTTACTTTAATAGATTCTATCGGAAAGAAAATCAGCGTTGTCAATGCTGTGGCAGAAGGTGTTGATTTGAAAAACGTGAAGGCTATTCATGGAAGAGCGGAAAAGCTGAAAGAAAAATACCATTTTGTAGTCAGCAGAGCGGTAACCCAGATGCCTGAATTTTTAAGATGGCTGAAAGGGAAATTTGAAAAAGAACAGTTAAATCCCAAGCATAACGGAATTTTATATTTAAAGGGCGGCGACCTCGCTGAGGAGCTTGCCGGGATTAAATCTGAGATCTATAATCTTAAAAACTATTTTGATGAAGAATTTTTTGATACAAAAAAAGTAGTTTATGTATCAAAAGGTAACTTTAATTCCTAAATTTGTATAATTAAGGAATAATTTTTGCTAAATATTTATTGATAATCAGGAAATTGAAGGTTATGAAAAAGTTTTTAAACATTGGATTTTCGACATTATTACTGGGGTTAGCTGTAGTCTCATGTAATGATGATGATTACCAGACGGTTGAATCTATTGCTAAGATCAAAATAGACAGTGTAAAGGTGATGAAAGACACAATGGATGTATTTAGCATACAGAATATAAAAACGTATTCTACTTACCCTTCTCATTGTGATGGTTTTTACGGATATGATTATATTTATGAAGATGATCTGGAAAGAACGGTAACTGCTTATAAATATAGGACGAATGGCCCCTGTGAACAAAGCGTTTACGTAGGAATCAATCAGATTAAATTTAGCCCACAGCAAAAGGGAACCTATACTTTTAGATTCTGGAATGGCGGAAAGAACTGGATTACAAAAACAATTGTAGCGAAATAAGCATGAAGCTGATTGTTTTATCCCTCTTTTTAGCTGTAAACCTTGCATTTGGACAAAAGATCATCTGGAAGGAAGGTCAAAAGCTGGACTGGAATAATTTTAAAAGCACAGCCAACAGAAGAAATAATCCGGATGTAGCCGCCTATACCCATTGTGGCTGGGAATATTCAGTGATCAAATCTACCAATCCTAAATCTCCTGTTACCATAGAGATTAAAACGATTTTCAATGAAGATAAATCATGGAAGGATGTGAAAAAGATTAATGATTATATCTTAGTCCATGAGCAGAAACATTTTGATATTGCAGAGTTATTTGTAAGAAGAATGCGAAAAATGGTTGCTGAAAAAATCAATACTTCTGCTGATTATGACAAATGGTTTGCTTCAATTTATAAAGGCATATCCAACGACTATAAAAACTTTCAGATCTCCTATGACAAAGATACCAGTCATGGGATGAATAAAGAAAAGCAGGCAGAATATAATACTGTCATTGCTGAAGAATTAGAACATTTAAAAAGCTATAAAGCCCCTTGAAATTCCTCAATAAGATCATTCACGAACTGCTGGCACAAAACCCGGACCTTTCGGCGTTTAATATTATTCTGCCCGGAAAGCGTCCCATTGTATTTATCAGGCAGATCTTAGAAGAGCGCAATTACTCAGGATTTCTTCCCAATTTCTTTACAGTGGAAGAGCTGATCAATACCATTGCAGATAAGCAGCCTATCCAGGGAATACCGCTCTGGCTTTTTTCATTTGATGTCTACAGAAGTCTGAACCTTATTCCGAATGATGATTTTTCAGAATTTTTAAAATGGTTTCCTACGTTGCAGAAGGACTGGGATGATGTTTTGAAATTTTCAGATAGTGATCAGGCTGTATTGGAATATATGTTTGATGAGGAAAGGATTAAAGAATGGGCTCAGAATCTTGGAGAAGATGATGACGTGCCAAGAAAGAAATTCCTGAACTTCTGGCAGAATATGAACATATTTCTCCCGGCATTAAAGGAAAGACTTAAAGAAAGAAATTGGGCAACTTCCGGGATGATTCATGAAACAGCTAAAGCTGAAATTGTTTCTTTTGCTAAAAATACTTCGGAACATTTTGTCTTTTGTGGCTTTAATGCCTTCACACCGGTGGAGGAGAAACTGGTGAGGAGCTTGCTGCAATGGAATAAAGCCCAGTGTTTCTTTCAGGCCGACCGCTATTATTTTGATGATGAAAGACAGGAAGCCGGAAAATTTCTCAGAAACCATAAAACATGGAAAGAGTTTGATGACAACCGTGCTTTTCAGTGGATTGAAGATGACTTTAATCAGCCTAAAAACATCAAAGTATATGAAGTTTCAGGAAATGTTACCCAAACAAAAGTACTGCCGGAAATATTCAAGGAAATCAATAATAAAACCTATTCCAATACAGCTGTAGTACTTCTTGATGAGAATCTTCTTCCGGCGAGTCTTGATGTCATGCACGGGATAGAGACTTTAAATATTACCATGGGTTTTCCATTGAAAAACCTGTCTTTTTCCAATGCTGTGAAACGCCTTTTCTATCTTCAGAAACAATTGGAGAAAAATAAATCTTCATATTATTACCGGGATGTTTTTCCTATTTTGGAAGAGCTTCCAAAGTCTGCAGAAGATGAGCAGGTCATCAATGATTTTAAAGCAAAAATAGAAGAAAGGAATATTGTTTATATTTCCAGAAAACTCCTGCAGGAGCTTCTGAATGGGCTTTCTTATTTTGAACTGCTTCAAAAGGCAGAGAATACCAATACATACCTGGATATCCTTATTGCATTTTGTCAGCAGGTAAAATGGCTGGAAATTGATGATATTCAGTATGAAAATGTCTCTCATTTTGAAAATGCCTTCCGGATTATCAAAAATCAGCTGACTCCCTATAATATTACAATCAAAATGGATACTCTGGAGATCCTGATCAACCAGTATATCAACTCCGAAAGTATCGATTTCCAGGGAGAACCTTTAAGAGGGCTTCAGATTATGGGACTGCTGGAGACCCGTCTCCTGAATTTTGAAAATGTTATTATGCTTTCCGTTAATGAAGGAAAACTCCCCCTGGGAAACTCGCAGAATACTTATATTCCTTTTGATATAAGAAAATTCTTTGACCTGCATACGTTCCTTGAAAATGACAGTATTTATGCCTATCACTTTTACCGTTTGATTCAGGATTCTACCAATGTACATCTGCTGTACAATGCGTTGAGCTCAGGAGTGAATACTGGTGAAAAAAGCAGGTTTATTACGCAGATAGAAATGGAGAGCTCCCATCATATTGAACATCTGATTATTGAAAACTCTTCAGAACCTATCCTCACCAAACCTATAGAAATTCCTAAGACTGAGATTGTTCAGGAGAGGCTTCAGAAATGGAAGGAAAAAGTATCCGCTTCCCATCTTACCAGCTACCTTTATAATCCTATAGATTTCTACTTATCAAAGATTTTAAATACTTCGGAAACAGATGAGATTGAAGAAGAACTGTCTGTGAAAAATTATGGAAATCTTGTGCATTATTCACTTCAGGAAATATATGAAGAGATAAAGGGTAAGGTGTTAAAAGAAAGTGATTTAGAAAATTCAATTAAAGCTATTGATAAATATATAGATATCGCTATTGAAAAGCTTAAACATCAGCCGGAATTCTATGAAAAAGGAATGAATTATATTCATAAGGCAATTGCTAAAAAAGTAATTGAAAATATTCTGAGGCATGATCTTGAGCTGGTAAAACAAGGGGATAAACTGGAAATTATCGATATAGAAAGAAGGTTTGAAAACATAGATTTTTATCTCGAAGGAAACGATAAAATTTCCTTTCTGGGATTCATTGACCGGATAGATAAGCTGAATGGAACTTTAAGAATCATCGATTACAAAACAGCCAAGATTAAAAATCTCATTGTAAAAATTGACGGCGAGAATGTAGAGGGCTATTTTCACAACAGTGAAAGAAAACAGGCTTTACAGCTTTGTATTTATCATTATGTAGTGCAGCATTTACCGGAGTTCTGGGGTTTCCCGATAGAAACAGGAATATGGAGCTTTTCCGAAGCTAAAAAAGGGGTTGTTTCCTTACAGTTTGAGAAAGGGAATATTGATGATGCCATGAAATCTGTTAAAAGCCTTATCCTTGAAATTCTAAATCCGGAAATTCCTTTTGTGGAAAGTATAAAGGCTTATTAGAATCTTTATTTCTTTTTATTGTAAATCAAGTTGTTTTTTCGTAAAATTAATCTTTACTGCTCAGGTACAGATAAAGGAAAATGCTTTTTTATTGTATATTTACAGCTCGGTTAAACTAAATATTTTTATAAACTGATTAATTTGATTTAACCTGAAAAAATAAAGAGCACACATGAAAAAGAGCCTGATATTTTTAAGCACATTTCTTTTCTTAACAGCCAGGTCCCAGCAAAAAAATGACTCTCTGAGTATTGCACTACAGTACATCACCAAGGATACTAAGTTTGGTTTGGCTCTTAGTGGCGGCGGGGCTAAAGGATTTGCTCATATCGGGATTCTTAAAATGGTAGATTCACTGGGAATTAAGGTGGATTATATCACGGGTACCAGTATGGGAGGTATTTTAGGAGGTTTGTATGCAATGGGGTATAATGCAGATCAGCTAAAGTCTACCGTTCACAGAGTTGACTGGAACAGAATTCTCAGCAATAAAATTCCATACCATAAAGTGAATATCAGTGAAAAGGATGAGTATGATAAATACATCCTTGAATTTCCTGTTGTAAAAGGATTTCCCACGTTACCCAGTTCCTATATCGAAGGACAATATATGGGAGAAGTTCTTAATACGCTTACATTCAATGCAAAGCATATCAATGATTTCAGTCAATTACAGATTCCTGTACAGCTTACTTCTTCAGACATAGAAAATGGAGGTTTGGTTATGCAGAAAAAGGGATCCCTGCCATTGGCAATCCGTGCTACGTTGGCAATCCCTGCAGCTTTTGCACCGGTGTATATTGATGGGAAGCTTTTAGTGGATGGCGGCCTGGACAGGAATTATCCTGCGAATGAAGTTCGGGAGATGGGCGCTGATTTTGTAATGGGAGGGTATACCGGATTCAGGCTCTTTACCAAAAAAGAGATAGAGAATCCGATGAAGATGATTTATCAGACCCACGCAATCCGGTCAGTAGAAGATTTTAAACATCAGAAAGTATTATCCAATATCCTGGTAGATTTTGTGGATCCTTTAGGAGATATTACCACAAAAGATTTTGCCAAATTCAGAAGGATCATCAAGATTGGTGAAATTGAAGCTAAAAAGCATCTTCCAGAGTTTGTAGCATTGGCCGAGGCTCAGCGAAAAGCTGGAATAAAATATGAACATACCCTGATTGAAGAAGTAAAACTTCCTACTACAAAATTCACGTTTAATGAGGAAGATGGAACACCACTTACAGACGCCACTGAAATTGAGGTTATTAAAAACCAAATGAACCTGGAAGAAGGGAAGTATTATGATGTAAAAACGGTTAATGAAGCCATAGACAGGGTATTTGGAATGCGGCAATACGTGAAGGTTTATTACACTTATACCAAAGAAGGTGACGGCCTTGTAATGAATATTTTTGTAAAGAAAGCCAAAAAAGGAGCTTTCAAGCTGGCTCTTCACTACGATAATGAACAGTCAGTGGGGATTATTGTTAATTATACCTATAGAAATATCCTGATGAACAGATCGAGATTTTTGGCAACGGTAGATGTTTCAGAACGTTTTAAAGCAAAACTGGCTTATCAGCAGTTTCTAGGTAAGAAAGACAGATGGTGGTTTGATGCCGAAGCAAAAATTGTTCATCTTAAAAGTAATGACTTGACCTTCAGACTTCTTAATGTGTTTGATGAAGATGCCAATGCCAGTTTTCCCAACCATATGTATAGAAATATCACCGGGAAAATATCACTGAATTATAATGTGTCTCCCAATGCTTTTCTTTCTTTAGGAACGGAATTCAATCTGGAAAGAATGTATACGTTACTGGATAAAGTAGATCAGACAAAAACGGATAATTATAACAAAAAACTGTACAACCACAGCAATTTCAATACTTTTTTGAAATTCGAACAGAATAATCTTAATAAGAAATATTATTTTACCAGAGGAAATCATCTTCAGGTAAGTGCCCGATTATATTATGGAGACAGCTATAAGCTATATGATTTAAGCAGTGTACAGCCTACACTGTATGCCATATTAAATCCTGAAGCAGAATATTATTTTAAACCTAAGAACTTTGTTTCATTTACTCTGAATGAAAATTTTGCTTATCCTATTACAAGAAGACTGGCGCTGAAAGCCAATTTTTTTCTTGGAGCAAGCCTGGGTTCTGTAAGAGAAGAACAGGTTCCTTATCTTTTTCTTAATGAAAAATACAATTTGGGAGGTAGTGAATATAACACTGAGCTGATGAATCCTGAATTCAATGGACTCCGGCAGAAAGAATTACCTACCAACTCTGTAGTTAAAGGAGGACTGTCACTACAATACAGAGTGATGAAGAAGTTTTATATTGCCCCTTCTTTTACTTATGGTAAGATCAGTGATGAGCTTTCTCCTTTTACTAACAGCTTTGATATGTTCGGATATGCTTTGAATTTAGGTTATGAATCTCTTATAGGCCCCATTAATATTAATATTTCCCGAAATAATCAGCTTGATTTTTCAAGGATCTATTTTAGCATCGGATTTAAATTTTAGAGAATCAATAAAAAATGCACTTCATCCATCGTAAAATGAAGTGCACAAAATTAACTTGAAATGATATAAAATAGATTAAAGTGAGTTATAATTTGATTTTTTTATTAATCATTTTTCCGTTAGATAGAGTGAGTTGAACTACATACATTCCCGGATCTAAACTTGCCGATTCAAACTGCGGCTTATTCACTTCCTGCTGGAGAATTAATGCTCCGGAAACAGAATATATGCTGATCATCTTAATGTCGTTCCGGGATCTTGCCATAATCTGGCGGTTTTGTGTAAATAACTCGGCAGTGCTTTCTGATGGACGTTCTCCAACTGCTTTGCTGAACTGCAGATTATAAAACGGAGTTACTACTTCAAAGGTATAGTTTTGATGATCCAGGTTCTGAAGACTGATTCCACCTTCCTCACGATATTGTTCCTGAGAAATTGTTTTGATCAGATTTTTTTTGTCATCAAAAATATTGATAACAGAAAGTTCTTCCTGATCAACTTTTAATTGTAAAACAGCATTGTTTTCTGACTTTACAATCTCGTTCTCTGCAATTACGGCAGGCGTGTTTTTGACAAACGGAATTATTTTACTCTCATTATTTTCCGATACTTTTAACAGATAAACGCCATCTTTTAAAGAGGATAGGTTGTTGTCAACAGCAGATCTGCGCGCTACTTTTTCTTTATTGAAATCTGTAATGTCAACCAGCTGCATACTTCCAAGATCCGGTTTTATCTGGGAAGAAAATAATGGATGAACTTCTGAAGCCGTATTGGCTGACTGTTTCCCGAAAATAGAACCTGCTATCGCCCGTTCATTCAAAAGCCCTCCGCTTCTCAAGGTGTTGAATTTTGCATTAGATGCCAAAAGGAAAGGCAGAGCTCCTCCTACATGGCCTAAAGGTCCCCAGTAAAAGGATTCCAATTTGTATTTATTCAAATCCCACCATGGATAATAGCCACGCTGCACATCAATTGTTTTTGATGTATTTTCCGGTGGAATGGCTAAATCTACGGTAGAATGACCTAATGTCATAGGAGTTTTATTATACCAGTCATAGACATCTTTAGGCTTTAGACACTGTCTGAGGACATGGTTGGGGTTATTGGTAGCATCATTCACAAAACTTTCTGTCAAGAGCTTTCTCCATAGCAGAGGCCCCCACAATAAGCCTCCATTATCCTGAACGACATGGTAATTATATCTGTCCAGATATTCAGCTGAGATTACTTCTGAAATATTATTATTATAGGTTTTAAATCCTGTATTATTGCAGCTGTTGATAACATTGGCTATGAATGCAGTGAACGGATAAATATCTTTCTCTAAAATCCCTTTTTGTAAAGTCACTCCTGAAAAATCATAAGGACCGTCTCCCATATAGGCATACTTAAATTTTAAGTTGCCCGGGTTAGAGATGCTTAGTCTTTTAATGGTAGACATGGCTGCATGGGCTCCCTGAGAATAGCCTGCCAGGAAATATTCATCATAACGTTTTACTCCTAATTGTGCCAGTACTTTATTGGCAGCAGTAACGAAGTCTATGGTAGCCCCCGCTTCCGTAGCATAGTCTACATAAGGATGAACTCCATCTCCGTCTCCCATCCCTACATAGTCCGGAGCCATTAAAATATAGCCATTGAGGGCATGGGAGAGCTCAAGGACAAAACCAGCCACCATGGTGCCTTTAAGATTAGACGGAACATTCTGCCTGCTGTCTGTTGTGCCGTGATCTGATACTATCGTTGAAAGCTTATAGCCTACATTAGGATACATCAGTAAACCGGTAGCTTTTACAAGATTATTGTTTTCATTTCTAGTGTAATAGGTGATTTTATAACCTTTTAAACCAACATTAAAGCTATTGAGATAATTTACAAAATCCGGAGCATTCTGGTTACCAAGATTATTGGCGATGAAGTTGATAACACCTTGTGGAGTTAAATCCAGTTTCTGTTCGGAGCTGATAAGGTCACCAGCTTGTTGAGCAAAATAAAACGGAGCAGTAAGCGCCAATAAAAGAGTTGTGATTTTTTTCATATTGATGTATTTATTAGGGTATTAAGGTAATATTTTTAAAGAATCGATTAGAATATTACGACATCAATAACTATTCACCGAATATAACTTCTCTTGAAAGTGAGTAATACAAAGAGCCTGACCAATTGGCCAGGCTCTCAGATTATATTTTACCTTTTATTTAAAAAGCATTAATTCCCGTAATATCTAAACCGGTGATTAACAAATGAACGTCGTGGGTACCTTCATAGGTAATGACAGATTCCAGATTGGCGGCGTGTCTCATCATCGGGAATTCACCCATGATCCCCATACCTCCAAGGATTTGTCTTGATTCTCTTGCGATATCAATAGCCATTTTTACGTTGTTACGTTTAGCCATAGAGATCTGTGCAGGAGTCGCTTTATGTTCGTTTTTAAGATTTCCTAACTGAAGACATAATAACTGTGCCTTTGTAATCTCAGTTAAGAATTCAGCTAATTTCTTCTGTTGAAGCTGATAAGATCCAATGGGTTTCCCAAACTGTTTTCTTTCTTTAGAATACTGAACTGCTGTACAGTGACAGTCGATAGCAGCACCAATGACACCCCATGAAATTCCATATCTTGCAGAATTAAGACAAGACAGAGGTCCTTTTAATCCTGTAACTCCCGGAAGCAGGTTTTCTTTCGGAACTTTTACATCATTAAATACCAGTTCACCTGTTTTTGAAGCCCTTAAGCTCCATTTATTATGAGTCTCCGGAGTCGTGAAGCCTTCCATTCCTCTTTCAACGATTAATCCCTGTATTTTTCCTTCCTCATTTTTTCCCCATACTACTGCGATGTCGCATAGAGGAGAATTGGTGATCCACATTTTAGCACCATTTAAAAGGTAGTGGTCTCCCATATCTTTAAAATAGGTCTCCATAGAGCTTGGATCAGAACCATGATTAGGCTCAGTAAGTCCGAAAGATCCTATCATTTCTCCGGAAGCAAGCTTTGGAAGATATTTCATTTTTTGTTCCTCAGAACCAAATTCGTTTATTGGAAACATCACCAGAGAACTCTGCACTGAAGCAGCAGAACGTACCGCTGAATCTCCTCTTTCCAATTCCTGCATAATAAGACCATAAGAAATCTGATCTAATCCTGAACCGCCATACTCAACAGGGATATAAGGACCTAAAGCACCAATTTTCCCCAATTCCCTCATAAGGCCGGGAAGATCTGTATGGTTTTGAGCTGCCTGGTCAATCTGCGGCATTACATAACTCTCAACCCAGTCTCTTACAGATTGGCGGATCAGTTTATGTTCTTCAGTAAGTAAAGCATCAATTCCATAGTAATCAGGAATGCTTGTAAGAGGATAATATGACATGATTTTTTTGATTTTGTTAAAAATAGCATTTTTCGGGTGGTTAAAAAAATTTTTTTAAAAACTTAGATTAATGCTGATTTTCAGTGATATAGTGTTACTTTTTTGATTTTATAAAATAATTTTACCTTTTTATTCCTCCTCATCATTAGATATAGGATACTGATTGGTAGAATTGTGGACTTCATTTTTGAATTTATACAGGTACGGAGCCTTATTAGCAGAGCCATCATAAAGTTTCTCCAGCCTGTCAAGGATATTTAAGCTTAAAATCTTCCGCTGGAAATTATTTCTTCTGAATTTCTGACCTAAAATAGTCTCATAGAGCGCCTGAAGATCTTTCATGGTAAATTTTTCGGGAAGGAGATTACTTGCAGCAGCTTCTGTATTGATATTCATTCGGAGGTATTCCAATCCGGTTTCTATCACCCTGTCGTGATCGAAAGCCATTTTCGGTAATTTACTGACTTCAAACCATTCACAACTTTCATTAAATGCATCCGGAAAAGTATTGGCGACTGAAAAATCAATAAGACTGCAATATCCTACCGTAATAAACCTTTGAAAAATCCAGTGGTCTTTGGGTACTTCAATTCCTTTATTCCGAAGCAGGATCTGATGGACATTATTTTCTGTACGGTCAATTCTACCAAAAGTATGAAACTGCTTTAAGAACAGCCCTTTTAAATGCGTTCTTTCATACAGTACTCTTTCGGCAGCTTCCCTAAGATCTTCATCATTGAATACAAAACCACCAGGCAGTGACCACAAATCAAGATCATGATATTTCAGGAGCAGTACTTTCAGAATATTATTATGAAATCCGAATATGGTACAGTCTACTGATATATGAGCTACAAAATCTTTTGTGTCAATAAGTTCCCGCAGGGTTTCTTTATTTTTTGTGTCTTTGATTTTCATGACAGTAAAAATAAAATTATTTTCTATATTTTCTTTTTAGATACTTTAAAATAAAACAAACTAATTGTAAAAAGCACAATTACAGAGCATAATATGTATAAAGGATAGAAGCTTAAGAGTTGTTTTCCAAACAGGACAGCCATAATAATTGAACTGACGGAGCTACCCAAAGAAGAGAATATGACAATAAGTGAAGTAAAGAGATTTACTTTTTCCTTATCAGTCTGGGCTATCATTTTAGAATTGATAACAGGGTAGAGGGGTGATAAAAATAACCCGATAACCGGAAACAAAAACAATAGTACCTTTGAATTTTCCGCATCAAAATACTGTATGGCTACAATGGCTATAAGAATGGCAAGGATTAAAAATATACATGAAATATAATAACCGGGTAATGAAAACCTTCTGATGATATTGGCGGTTACCGTTCTTCCGGCATAAGAGAAAAGAGCCAGGAAAGAGGTGGCCTGAAGGGCAAAAAATGAATTGACCTTTAGGTGGTTTTTGTAAAATGACGGAAGCCATGAGTTGAATCCCTGTTCCACAAATACAATAAAGAAGACCACTCCCAGAAACAGCAGAACCTGTGGTGTAGCCAGCCCTGATAACTCAGAGACAATGCTTTTGTTTTCCAGCTGCTTAGCTTCTGAAATATCGGCTTTTGCAAATAGAATAATGGTGATGATACAGGCTAACGCTATAAGTAAGAAACCAAATTTCCAGTATTGGGAATAGGAGCTTGAGATCAGCCAGCCAAAGCCTGTATTGACCACAAATATTCCGATCATAAAAGAAGCCTCCACATTATTCATGGTTTTAGCCAGTGATTTTTCATCAGAAATATTATTACGGATAATTCCGAAAACACAAATTTTACCAATGGCAAAACAGGCCCCGATGATGGCAAACCATAATTTATAAAACCAGAATACTTCAATGAACGGAAGAAGGCAGGAACATACGCCTACAATACTCAAAGCCAGGATTAACGCCTTTTTTGTTCCTGTTTTATTAATGAAACTTACAGCAAACAGAGAAATAAATGCAATAGGTAAGTCCTTGAATGACTCCAGAAGCCCCAGTTCACTATAGGTAATTTTAGCCTCAGAAAGCTGAAGAATAATAAGCCCCATACAGTTCAATACCATCGAAAAAATAAGAAAAGTCAATTTTAACGGAAGAGAAATATTGGAAAGCTTGACGTTCATTTTGGGGACCGATTTTATTGGATTTTTATTGCTTTTTATGAAATATTAGTGCGAAGATAACGCTTCTAACCCTTAAAAATAAACGAAAAATTAAAATATTTATTAATGTAATGTTAATTAATTAAAAAAAAATATATTTTTATTGTCTCAATTTGAGAATTAAAATAATAACTGTATATGAATGTAAGAATATCAAGAAGCTTAGGATTGGTTGCCGTCCTCTATTTTACGGCTAACTTCAGTGCCCAGACTAAGGTGAAGGACACGCTTTCTAAAGAAAACAAAATAGACGAGATCGTAATGATTGGTTACGGTAGCCAGAAGAAAAGTAATGTTACAGGAGCCATATCCAGTGTTAGAGCCAAGGATATTGAAGATATTCCTTCGGGCAAGCCTGAACAGGTTCTTCAGGGAAGGGCAGCCGGGGTTTCTGTAGTTACCAATTCCGGACAGCCGGGATCTGCTGCTACGGTAAGAGTTCGTGGTGTTACCAGCTTTGGAGCCGGAAGTAATGATCCTTTATGGGTAGTGGATGGTATCGTGGTAGATAATATTGCATGGCTTAACCAGTCGGATATAGAGAATATAGAAATTCTGAAAGATGGAGCATCTTCTGCGATCTATGGAGTTTCTGCGGCGAAAGGAGTTATCCTGGTAACTACTAAAAAAGGAAGAAAGGGTAAGATGAACTTAAGTTATAATGGTTTTTATGGGGTAGGATCAGCGGCCAAGAAGCTTGATCTTCTGAACGCCAGCCAATATGGAACCATCATCAACGAAGCCCTGACGAATGCTGGAAAGGATCCACGTTTTACCAACCCCCAATCTTTTGGAACAGGAACAGACTGGCAGGATGTAGCCTTTAATACAGCTGAAAGAATGTCTCATGAATTCAGTATCAGCGGAGGAAATGATAAATCAACTTTTTATTCCTCATTTGGGTATTATGAGCAGGATGGAATTGTCCTGAGAGATATTTCCAACTATAAAAGAATGAATGTAAGGTTAAATTCCACCCATAAGGTTTTCGATTTCCTTACCATTGGGCAGACTTTATCTTATACCCATCAAAAGACCAAAGGCGTTAATGCCAATGATGAGTTTGGAGGTCCTTTGAGCTCCGTAATCAACCTGGATCCTATAACGCCGGTAGTGGTGACAGATCCTGCTTTGTTGAATACAAGCCCATATAACAATGCCAGTCTTTCTCCTTACCTGATCAGGGATGCTTTCGGAAACCCATACGGTGTATCTACTATCGTGGAAAACGAAATGACCAACCCGCTGGCCTTCAAACAAACCCAGTTAGGAAAGTACAACTGGTCGGATGATTTTGTAGCCAATGTGTTTGCAGAACTGAAGTTTCTGGATCATTTTACATTCAAAACAACTTTAAACGGAAAGCTTTCCTATTGGGGCAAAGAACAGTTCACCCCAAAATACTATCTGAATACAAACTCCAGAAATACTGTTTTTAACAGCTTTTTAAGAGAAAGTAACAGAAAGCTGGAGTGGAATACTGAAAATACTTTGACCTATCAGAATAAATGGGGAGCACATAACTTAAGTGTATTGATAGGACAGGGGGCGTATTATTATAATATAGGCTCAGGAAATAATACGACTTATATTAATCTTCCTGTTAATAGCTGGGAAGATGCATCATTTAACTTTGATGTTCCTCAGGAGAACCGTTCTACCGTTGCCAATGACGGAGTTCAGACGCATAAAGCATCTTATTTTGCAAGGGTGATCTATGATTACGAAGACAAATACCTTTTTACGGGAACAATCCGTAGAGATGGTTCTTCTAAATTTGCAAAAGGACAGCATTGGGGAAATTTCCCTGCATTTTCAGTAGGATGGAATGTTTCTAATGAGAATTTCTGGCCTGAAAATAAAATCGTAAACACGTTAAAATTCAGAGGAGGCTATGGGGTTTTAGGAAATGATGCTATTGAGAACTTCAGATTTGCCAACTTCCTTAAATCCGGTAGTAACTATACCTATGGCGACAATAATATCGTGATCGGATATGCTCCGACAACATTAGAAAACCCGGATCTTCGCTGGGAAGAAACTTCACAGCTGAATATTGCTGCAGATCTGAAATTATTACAGGACTTTACTTTAACTGTAGACTGGTTTAAAAAGAAAACAACAGATATTCTTCGTCAGGTAGACATTCCTGGATATGTAGGAGCTCCGGACAGACCATGGAGGAATGTTGGAGATATGGATAACAACGGGGTAGAGATCGCTTTAGGATATAAAAAGAACTGGAATGATTTCGGAATTTCTGTTAATGGGAATTTCTCCTATTTAAAGAATGAGGTAACCAGGCTTGAAGATGATAAAATTTATGAAAACTTTGCTTCATTCCAGTCTATGGGTCCTGTTACAAGATTCCAGGTGGGATCGCCGTACGGTTCTTTCTTTGGATACAAAAATGCAGGTATCTTCCAGACTCAGGCAGAGATTGATTCCTATAGAAATGCCAATGGAGATCTTATCCAGCCAGGTGCTAAACCTGGTGATTTTAGAAGAACGGATGTGAATGGTGATGGTAAAATCAGTGATGAAGACTATGAATATTTAGGAAGTTCCGTACCCAAATTTACATATGGGCTTACCGTGAATCTTAACTATAAAAATGTTGACCTGATGATATTTGCCCAGGGACAGGGAGGAAATAAAATTTTCCAGGGATTAAGAAGACTGGATCTTTTCTACAGCAATTATCAGACTACAATTCTTGACAGATGGACAGGCCCTGGTACTTCGAATACTGTGGCAAGACTGGATGCCAACGATGATAATAAAAACTATACTAAAATGTCTGATTATTATCTTCAGGATGGAGGATTTATGAGGATTAAGCTGGTACAGTTGGGATATACCTTACCGGGAGATGTTTCCAAACGCTTCGGAGCCAATAAAATCAGATTTTACGTAACAGGGGAAAACCTGTTCACATTTACAAAGTATACAGGATATGACCCTGAGATTGCAGTAAATGATTCTTACGGTATCGATAGAGCTTACTATCCGCAAGCCAGAACATTCTTATTTGGAGCCAATATTCAATTCTAAAAAAAACAACATGAAAAACAGATTCTATAAAACAATATTATTAGTCGTTCTTACATCAGGGATCGGATTCAGCTCCGTTTCATGTGGTGATGAATTCATCGAGGATGTACAGAATAAAGGAGCCTTTGACTCCAATAACTATTTCCAGAACGAAGAGCAGTCTTTCAGTGCTTTAGTATCGGTATATGATCTTCTCAGAAAATATTCCGGAGGTTTTGAAAATACAGTAACCTTCTTTAATGCAGGTTCTGATGATTTTTACTCCGGAGGCGGAAGTCCTACAGATGGGGCCGGGATACAAAGTTTTTCTAATTTTTCCATTGATCAGATTTCGGTTCCTAAAACCTACTGGAATGATTTTTACCAGGGAATTGCCAGAGCCAATCTTTTGATTCAGCGTATCCCTGATGCTAAAATGAATGATCAGACCAGAAACAGGTTCATTGCTGAAGCTAAAACACTAAGAGCATTGTATTATTTTGAACTTCTGAAGATGTTCGGAAATATACCTTTGATTCTAAAACCTATCACAGCTACAGACGATTTTTATAATATTCCTCAGGCAGATCCTCAGGCTGTTTACACCCAAATTGAATCCGATATTGAGGCTTCCCTTAATGACCTTCCGTTATCCATAGCCCCTACCAACAAAGCTGAGGTGGGAAGAATCAGCCAGGGAACAGCGCGGGCTATTTTAGGTAAGATATATCTGTATAACAATAAAAAAGCACAGGCCGCCGCTCAATTTGCAGAAGTAAACGGAACACCGGGACAGGCCAGTCAATATGGGTATAAATTAGTAGCCAACTACGATGATCTGTGGAAGGCCGGGAATAAATTTACCACAGAATCAATTCTTGAAGTCATGCACACCAATAAAGGGAATTCCGACTGGCCTTTTTGGGGGCAGGGAAAAGATGAGGGAAACTCTATCTGTATTATGATTGGGCCAAGAGGTTATGACAGGCTGAAAACTTCAGCACCGGATATTGTTTCCGGCTGGGCATTTAACACTGCCACAGAAGACCTTTACAACTTTATGGCTGGTGATCCAAGGCTAAAATCCACGATATTAAATGCCAAACAGCTGACAGCTAATGGTGAAATCAAATATTCGCCGGCTCATAATGACACCGGGTATTTTCTGAATAAATATCTTCCTACAAGAGACGAAGTATCTAACCTTCCGGGAGCACCGGAGCTTAATTACAGCAGAAATTACATCGTAATAAGACTTGCAGACACTTATCTTATGGAAGCAGAAGCGCTCAATGGTTCAGGAGCAAGAGCCCAGGCGTTGCTGGATGCTGTAAGAACCAGAGTTGGGCTCCCATCAGTTCCGGTTTCTCTGCAGGCTGTTAAAGATGAACGGAGAAGAGAACTTGCCGGGGAAGGACACCGGTGGTTTGATCTTGTAAGATGGGGTGATGCGCCGTCCAAATTAGCATCAAGAGGTTTCAAGGCTAACAGGAATGAGCTTTTACCTATTCCTTATAACGAGCTTCTTAACACATTGATTAAGCAAAACCCAGGTTACTAAACATGAAGTTTCACAACTTATATAGTTTCTTTAGAGGTACCGCACTACTTTGTGGTGTGGTACTTTTTCCTTTATCATGCACATCGGTAGCTGGGGGTAAAGGCGATGAGGTCCAGTATTGGCTCACAAAAGGTGATGAAAGTGTAAAATTACAGCTGCAGACTCCTCTCAAATTTGGAAATGGTTCCAATAAAGATCAGAATATTGAAATTGATAGTTCTCAAAAGTTTCAATATGTTGATGGATTTGGATACACATTAACCGGGGGAAGTGTGGAAGTAATCAACCGGCTGTCACCTTCAAAAAGAAAAGCTCTACTCAATGAGCTTTTTGGAAACGGTAAAAATTCAATTTCTGTAAGCTATTTAAGGTTAAGCATAGGGGCTTCAGATCTTGATGGAGAAGTATTTTCTTACGATGACCTTCCGGAAGGGCAGACAGATGCTAGTCTTTCGAAATTCAGTCTGGCAAAGGATAAAGCTCTGATTACCATGTTGAAAGAAATTTTAGCAATTAATCCTAAAATTAAGATTATTGCAGCGCCATGGTCTCCACCGGTTTGGATGAAGGATAATGGAAAATCAAAAGGGGGAAGCTTAAAGCCTGAATTCTATGGTGTTTATGCCCGGTATTTTGTAAAATATATTCAGGAAATGAAGGAAGAGGGGATTTATATTGATGCGGTTACACCTCAAAATGAACCTCTGCATCCGGGAAATAATCCCAGTTTATATATGCCTTCCGAACAGCAAAGACATTTTATCAAAAATCATTTAGGTCCGGAATTTAAAACCAATCAAATCCATACTAAAATTGTAGTCTACGACCACAACTGTAATAAACCAGAGTATGCCATTGATATTCTGAAAGATCCTGATGCTTATCAGTATATTGACGGGTCTGCTTTTCATTTATATGAAGGCGAGATCTCTGCTTTAAGTACTGTGCACGATGCTTTTCCTGAAAAAAACCTGTATTTTACCGAGCAGTGGACCGGTGCAAAGGGAACTTTTAATGAAGACCTGAACTGGCACACAAAAAATGTAATCATCGGTTCTATGAGAAACTGGAGTAAAATAGCTTTGGAATGGAATCTGGCAAACGATCCTCAGTATAAGCCCCACACAGATGGCGGATGTACAGAATGTAAAGGAGCAATTACCGTTTCTGACAGTGAAAATTTTACAAGAAATGTTTCCTACTATATTATTGCACATGCTTCGAAATTTGTTCCTGCAGGTTCTCAGCGTATCGCTTCCACACAGACCGGTCAACTTTCCACAGTAGCTTTTAAGACTCAATTTGGGAAAATAGTTTTAATTGTTCAGAACGATAACCAAGCAGATGAAAATTTTAATATTAAATTTGCCGGGAAAACCGCTGCTGCAACAATTTCAGGACGTTCTACAGCAACCTTTATTTTTTAATTTTTGATATCATGAAAAGAGTTTATTTCTTACTGGCATTTTCCACATTGGGAATGAGCACTTACGGGCAGAAAACAATTGATCAGAAAGTAGCAGAGCTGCTGTCTAAAATGACCCTTGAAGAAAAAGTGGGGCAGATGGTTCAGTATAGTGGTTTTGAATATGCTACAGGACCTCAGCAGTCTAATTCTGCAGCTGTTTTAGAGGAAATTAAAAAAGGTAAAGTCGGTTCCATGCTGAATGTGGCAGGATCGGAAGAAACTCGGGCATTTCAGAAACTGGCGATGCAGTCAAGGTTAAAAATTCCTTTACTATTCGGGCAGGACGTTATCCATGGATACCGTACCACTTTTCCTGTGAATCTGGGACAGGCGGCAAGCTGGGACCTGGGGATGATAGAAAAATCAGAAAGAATAGCTGCTACGGAAGCGGCTGCTTATGGTATTCACTGGACGTTTGCGCCAATGGTGGATATCGCCAGAGATCCGAGATGGGGAAGGGTAATGGAAGGTTCCGGTGAAGATACTTACCTGGGGACAAAAATAGGATTAGCAAGGATAAAAGGATTTCAGGGCAGAGGTTTGGGAAGTCTTGATGCAGTGATGGCCTGTGCAAAACATTTCGCAGCATACGGAGCAGCTGTAGGTGGGAGAGATTATAATTCCGTAGATATGAGCCTCAGACAGCTGAATGAAACGTATCTTCCACCATTCAAAGCTGCTGCAGAAGCAGGAGTAGCTACTTTCATGAATTCCTTTAATGACATTAACGGAATTCCGGCTACAGCTAACAAATATATACAGAGAGACCTTTTAAAGGGAAAATGGAATTATAAAGGTTTTATGGTTTCAGATTGGGGAAGTATCGGGGAGATGATTCCTCACGGCTATGCCAGAGATGCTTACGAAGCCGCAGAAAAAGCTATACAGGGAGGAAGTGATATGGATATGGAAAGCCGTGTATACATGGCAGAACTTCCAAAATTGGTTAAAGAAGGAAAAGTAGATCCAAAACTGGTAGATGATGCGACAGGGAGAATTTTAACTAAAAAATTTGAAATGGGCCTTTTCGATGATCCTTACCGGTTCAGCAATGAAAAGAGACAGAAAGAACAAACCGATAATCAGGAGAACAGAAAATTCGGAAGAGAATTTGGTTCAAAGAGTATTGTTCTTCTTAAAAATCAGGGGAATATTCTTCCACTTTCAAAAACAGTAAAAACAGTTGCTCTGATTGGTCCTTTCGCTAAAGAGACTGTTGCCAATCACGGATTTTGGTCTATTGCTTTCAAAGATGATAACCAAAGAATTGTTTCACAATTTGATGGAATTAAAAATCAACTCGATAAAAACTCCACTTTAGTCTATGCAAAAGGCTGTAATGTTGATGATCAGGATAAAAGTCAGTTTTCGGAAGCAGTAGAAACGGCAAAAAAATCTGATGTTGTGATTATGACATTGGGGGAAGGCCATGCGATGAGCGGCGAAGCAAAAAGCAGAAGCAATATCGGGTTTACTGGCGTTCAGGAAGAGCTATTGAAAGAAATTGCCAAAACGGGAAAACCTATCATCTTGATGATTAATGCCGGAAGACCTCTGATTTTCAACTGGGCATCAGACAATATTCCAGCGATTATGTACACATGGTGGCTGGGAACGGAAGCAGGAAACTCTATTGCAGACGTTCTGTTTGGCACTGTGAATCCTGGAGGAAAACTTCCGATGAGCTTTCCGAGAACAGAAGGGCAGATCCCTGTGTACTATAATCATTTTAATACGGGAAGACCTGCAAAAAATAATACAGACAGAAACTATGTCTCCGCCTATATAGATCTTGATAATGACCCAAAATATCCGTTTGGATATGGCCTGAGCTATACCGATTTTAAATACTCTGATATGGCTTTAAGTTCAACAAGTCTTAAAGGAAATCAGACACTGAACATCAGCATTACCGTTTCCAATACAGGGAAATATGACGGTGAAGAAGTGGTACAGCTTTACATCAGGGATCTTTTCGGAAAAGTAGTAAGGCCAGTGAAGGAACTGAAAGGCTTCCAAAAAATATTCATCAAAAAAGGAGAAAGTAAAAAAGTAGATTTTAAACTGACACCCGAAGAGCTGAAGTTTTTTGATGAAGACCTGAAATTTGACTGGGAAAGTGGAGAATTTGATATCATGATCGGAACCAGTTCTCAAAATGTTCAGACAAAAAGAATTAATTGGGTGAAATAAAGTTCAACTCAATAAAAGTGAACATTAACCTGTTTAAGAGGTCAGAAAATGGCTTTAGCCGAAACAAACCTAATCCATATGAATCTCAAAGCTAAAAGTATCATCAAAATATGTGCAGGAGGAGCTTTCTTCCTTTCTGTCCTCAATTGTGCTTCAAACAGACCGGATTCTGGCAGAAACCTCATTTGGAATGATGAATTTAATGGAAAAGGACTTCCGGATTCATTACAATGGAATTACGATACCGGAGGAGGCGGTTTTGGAAATGAGGAAGCTCAGTTTTATACTAAAAACAGACTTGAGAATGCCAGAATGGAAAAAGGCAATCTCATCATTGAAGCTAAAAAAGAAAATTGGGAAAACAATAAATATACTTCTGCAAGACTTTTAACCAAAGGGAAATTTGCTTTTCAGTATGGAACAATAGAAGTCAGGGCAAAACTTCCCAAAGGCCGCGGAACATGGCCTGCCATCTGGATGATGAGCGAAAATATGAAGAAATGGCCGGATGATGGCGAACTGGATATCATGGAGCACGTGGGCTTTAATCAGGGGTATGTACATGCTTCTGTTCACACTAAAAAGTACAACCATATTCAGGGAACACAGAAGGATGTAAGCGATGCCTTCCATGTCTATAAAGCATACTGGACGCCGGAAAAAATAGATGTTTATATAGATGAACAAAAATTTTTCACCTACGAGAATAAAGAAAAAAACTATGGAGCATGGCCATTTGACCAGCCTTACTTCATCATTTTAAATCTTGCAGTAGGAGGAATGTGGGGTGGAAAAGAGGGAATTGATGATCTTGTTTTTCCACAGAAGTATTATATAGACTATGTAAGAGTCTATCAAAATAAATAATGAAAAAGAGGACGATAGGTCCAAAAACAGAAAAAAATATGAGAAAACTAATTGTAAGCTGTTTTGTTGTAGGTGTTGTTTTCAATGCTCATGCGCAAAACTATTGGAAGAAAAATGAAGGAAAAACAGCTAAAGTAATTCTTACCAATTCTAAGGTCAATGAAAAAATGACTGATAAAGGATCTGTAAAGTTTGAAAAATTTGGCCAGCCTAAGGAAACAGAAGCCTGTATTTTTGTGGCTCCAGGCTTTAAATACCAAAAATTAATAGGAATAGGTGGGGCCATTACCGATGCTTCGGCTGAAACTTTCTACAAAATGCCTAAAAATAAGCAGAAAGAAATTTTAGACGCTTATTTTGGTAAAGATGGGCTGGGGTATACCGTGGTTCGTACCAATATGAACTCCTGTGACTTTTCCAGCGACTCTTATACCTATGTGGCAGATAATGATACTTCTCTGAAATCTTTCAATATCGCCCACGACGAAAAGTATAAGATTCCTATGATTAAAGAAGCAAAAAATGCAATAGGAAATAACTTTACGTTTTATTTTTCCCCCTGGAGTCCACCCGCCTGGATGAAGTCTAATAAGAGTTTATACAAAGGCGGAAGGCTGGAAAACCAGTATTACCAAACCTGGGCAGATTACTATATCCAATTCATCAGAGAATATGAGAAAAGAGGGATTAATGTGTGGGGATTAACCGTTCAGAACGAGCCTATGGCAACACAAAGCTGGGAATCATGCATCTATACCGCAGAGGAGGAAGGTGAGTTTCTGAAAAACAATCTGGGGCCAACACTTTGGAAAAATGGATATAAAGATAAAAAAGTAATGATCTGGGATCATAACAGAGACCTGATTTATCAAAGAGCAACCACCACCCTGAGTGACCCTGAAACTTCAAAATATGCCCATGGAATAGGATATCACTGGTATGAAACATGGAATAATAAAACCCAGCTTTTTGATAATTTAGCAGAAACCCACAGAGCTTTTCCAGATAAATTTCTGGCGTTTACAGAAGGCTGTAAAGAACAGTTCAAAATGGACCAGATCTATGATGTAAGCTTAGGTGAGCTGTACGGGAAAAATATGCTTAACGACTTCAATAAAGGAAATGCATTGTGGACTGATTGGAATATCCTGCTGGATGAAACAGGAGGCCCCAATCATAAAGGGAACTTCTGTTTTGCCCCCATTATTGCAGATACCAAAACAGGAGAGGTACATTATACCTATGAATATTACTACGTAGGACATGTATCAAAATTTATTAAACCAAATGCCCAGAGAATCGGAAGTTCTTCTAACAGAGCAGCCCTGACTTCTACTGCTTTCATGAACCAAAACGGACAACTGGTAACCGTAATTATGAATGATTCGGACAACGATATCGAAACAAATCTGTGGATAGAAGGAATGGCTGCCAAGCTGAATGCGCCTGCCCATTCTATACAGACCGTAATTTTATAACTTCATATTAATATTATTTTTAACAGAATCGGCGGCCTCTTTGAGGCCGCCGATTCTTATTTTATAAGTAAAAATATCTTCTTAATTATTCAACATCATACTTGCTGATTACTTTCTGGGTAACCCCTGAGCTGCTGAAACCACCATCATGGAAAAGATTCTGCATAGTTACTTTTTGAGTAAGATCAGAGAATAAAGTTACACAATAGTTAGCACAGTCAAGAGCTGTAGCATTTCCTAGCGGAGACATATCTTCAGCATATCCAAGGAAACCTCCGAAACCTTTTACACCACTACCTGCCGTAGTAGGCGTAGGTGACTGAGAAACTGTGTTAACACGTACTTTTCTCGCCCCCCAGTAATTTCCGAAAGTTCTTGCAATACTTTCAAGATAAGCCTTGTTATCGGACATATCATTGTAATCAGGGAAAGTCCTCTGAGCTGCAATATAAGTTAGGGCCAAAATACTTCCCCACTCATTCATACAGTCTTTCTCCCAAGCTACACGCATTACTTTATGGAAAGAAACAGCTGAAATATCCCAACCTTTTTCTAACCAGTCATAATTCATTTCAGTATAATGTTTTCCTTTTCTTACATTTACGGACATGCCTATAGAGTGAAGGATAAAATCTATTTTTCCGAATTTTGCGGTTGCAGCATCAAAAAGTTTCTCAAGATCTTCTATAGAAGTAGCATCAGCAGCTATCACTTCAGAACCTGTTTTTTCTGCTAAACCATTAAGCTCTCCCATTCTCAAAGCGATAGGAGCGTTAGATAAGATGAATTCCGCACCTTCCTCATGACATCTTTCAGCAACTTTCCATGCGATAGATTGTTCATTAAGGGCTCCAAAAATAATCCCCTTTTTGCCTTTAAGTAAACCGTATGACATAATTTTTTAATGTTTATTGAAATACAAATGTAGCAATAATTGTGGTTATGACATAATAAAAAATGGAGCCTTATCAATTTAAGACTCCATTTTATTGAAAATATTTATATGACTGAAATTATTAATTGGTTTTCTTGTTCCATTCTGCTTTTACATCCTCTGCTGCATCTTTGGTTTTTTCCCAGGCCTCATCTGCTTTATCTTTGATATCCTCCCAGGCATCTGAAACATTAGCTTTTACCCTGTCTAACCAGTCTTCCTGATTAGCTTCCTGATCGTTATTCCTCTTCTCATTAATATAATCTTTGGCTCTGTCTGCCAATTCATTGATTTTCCACTTGGCCTGATCTGAAGCATTCTGTAAAGAGTTCTCTACATTGTTCACTGCATTTTCCGCTTTGTTATACTCTGAATTGTTCATAATATTATATTTTGTAATTTGAATTGTGTATTAGTAAATAAACAATAACCATTCCTAAAAAGATGTGATATTGTTAAATTTTTCATAATCTTTTTTTATTTTTTCTAAAATGGATATTAACTTTAAACCTGTAAATTTTTAATCTATGGAAAAAATTCGTTGTGGATGGTGTGAAAAAGATGATCTGTACAGAGCATACCATGATAAGGAATGGGGAAGACCTGTATATGATGACAAAACTATTTTTGAATTTCTGATTCTTGAAAGCTTTCAGGCGGGCTTAAGCTGGTATACGATTCTCAGCAAAAGAGAAAACTTCAGAAAAGCTTTTGACTATTTTGATTATCAGAAAATGGCTGTGTATTCTGAGCATAAAATAGAAGAATTAATGAATGATTCCGGGATTATCAGAAACAGGCTGAAAATACTGGCTGCCGTCACCAACGCGCAGAAATTTATGGAGGTACAAAAAGAATTCGGGAGCTTTTCTCAATATATATGGAATTTTGTAGGCGGAAAACCTATAGATCATCAACCTGAGACTTTGGCAGATGTTCCTGCAACCACAGAAATTTCAGATAATATATCTAAAGATCTGAAGAAAAGAGGATTCAAATTTATGGGGTCTACCGTTGTATATGCTCATATGCAGGCGACCGGAATGGTAAATGATCATATCAAAAGTTGTTTTGTTAGGTGAACACACGTTTAAATTTACAGCAATAGGATACAATGCCCAAACCAGTAAAAATGAATCTACAGCTATTGGAAACAACTCCTCTGCAGGAGGTTTCCAGTCATTGGCAGTAGGGTATAATGCTGTTACCAATAGTGAAAATTCAACGGCTGTAGGCTCCGGAGCGAATGCTCTGGGACAATATTCAACAGCTGTAGGATATGGAGCGACCACTTCACAGGCCAATGCCATTGTTTTGGGAAATAATAATGCGAATGTAGGAATTGGCACTGTTGCTCCGAATACTTCTGCTAAGCTGGATGTAAACGGATAATTTAAGCTGGGAGAAAAGGAAGTGTATTTGAATAATAATGTATTTATTATAGTTGATATGGTGTTAAAGGCTTCTAATTTGGAAGGCTTTTTTATGATTTAGTTTTTAAATTAAGGTAATACTGTAGCGATAAAAGCGGATAAATACCCAATAAGCATTACGAAGAGCATAAAAGTAAAGGGAATCATAAGACTCTTGAAAAGTACAGTTTAACCATCTATTCTGCATTTTGTAAAAAGTTTTTAATTGGACTTTCGGGATTTGATCTCTTTACGTATTTCCCGCTGGCTATTCCATATGGTGAGATACATAGGAATGAAAAATATAGGGAGGGAACTGATGATGCTGAAACCGTTCCTGAGCGTTGCATAAATTGAAGCGACAATCATGATTCCTACAATAATGCAGTACGAAATAAATATAGCAGACCGCTTTTTATCTTCTTTGGTGAGCTCGTCAATAGACAAGCCGGATAGCTTAGTGTTTTTCATGCTTAATGTTAGTTTTAAAGGTTTTAGTTATTGCGAATTTAACAATAAAGTGAAGTCATAAATAAGAAAAAGGTGAAAAAATGAACGGGTCATAGTAATTTTACACTAAAGTGTAGTCGTACTTCTGTAACAGCTATTCTTTTCTCATAGGAAAAATATTGTAAACAAAAATATTGTGCACAAAATAAATAAGTTATTTTTGTTACTTAATAAAAAATTTATGATGGCTCTTTCCGAACATTTATGCTTTAAAATATATGCACTTTCAAGGTATATTACAGGTTTGTATAAACCTTACCTGGACGAAATTTCGCTGACATATCCTCAATATCTGGTCATGGTTGTTTTATGGGAGAATGGAGAAATGAATATTGGTAAAATAGGAGAACATCTTCATCTGGATAACGGAACTTTAACTCCTTTACTGAAGCGGATGGAAACCCATCACCTTCTAACGAGAACCAGAAGTACAGAGGACGAAAGGGTAGTGCTTATAAACCTCACAGAAAACGGAAAGATACTTCAGGAAAAGGCAAAACATATTCCGGAAGCTGTTCAGAAATGTATACATCTCAATGAAGAAACGAAAACTGGTTTAATGGCTGCATTGGATGAAATGCTTTCCTCTCAGAAAATATCAGATATATGAAAAAAATAGGAATTATAGGCTACGGATGGCTGGGAGAAAGAATGGCAACAGCTATGTCTGATCGGTATAGAATATATGCTACCACCACTACACAGGATAAAGCTGATGAACTGAATTCTAAAGGATTTCATGCAGTAGTGGCTCATTTTATGGATTATCAGCTGGCAGAACCTTATCCGCAATGGGAAGAAATTCAAAATCTGGATGTTTTAATTATTACGATTCCGGTTACAGGAAGAAGCTGCTGTGTAAGTTCGCTGTACAACAGAATTCAGAATTTATCATTATTTATAGGTGATTTCAAAGGGCAGATGTTTCTCATGAGCTCTACGGGTGTTTATCCGGATGTTCCGGAAGAGGTAACCGAAGAAAAGGTACCTGTAGAAAAGGTTTCGGGAGAAAGATTGGTAAGAAATACATATCCGCAGGTGAATATTCTAAGACTGGGAGGTCTGATGGGAGATGATAGGCTTCTTAAAAACTATACTGTGTCCAATCCGGATTTTGCAGTTAACCATATTCACTACGCTGATAGCTGTAGAGTGATCTCAGAAATGATAGAAAAAGGGACAAAAGGAAAACTTTATAATGTGACCGCTCCGATGCATCCGTCAAAAAATCAGGTAATTCAGGCCCAAAAGAATTTGCCGGATACTGAAGCCGGTGAAATACAGGGAAAGAAAGTTATGTCTTCAAAGTTAATTTCAGAACTTGATTTTGTTTTCCAGTATCCTGATCCCAGGTATTTTCATCTATAGGCTCCAAGGTTCTTATCCAACCTCTAAACTCCACTCTCTTTCCAAATAATTTCCAAGTCTGAAACTTTATAAGTATTTTTACTGAACTTTTTAATTACAACAATAATGATTCAATATTTAGATAATATTCAACACAAAGATTCAAAAAACTTTTTTCTTATTGCCGGACCTTGTATTATTGAGGGGGAAGATATGGCCCTAAGAATTGCAGAAAAAGTAATTGAGATCACAGACAAGTACAATATTCCCTATATTTTCAAAGGAAGTTTTAAAAAGGCCAACAGAAGTCGAGTAGATTCTTTTACCTCTATTGGTGAAGAAAAATCTCTTGAAATCCTTAAAAAAGTAGGGGAGACATTCAATATTCCTACAACAACGGATATTCATGAAAATGAGCATGCAGCACTGGCAGCGCAGTACGTGGATGTTTTACAGATCCCTGCATTTTTGGTACGTCAGACAGACCTTTTGGTAGCCGCAGCAAAAACCGGGAAATGTGTTACCCTGAAAAAAGGACAGTTTCTGTCTCCGGAAGCGATGAAGTTTGCCGTTCAGAAAATTACAGATTCTGATAATCAGAAAGTAGCGATCATTGAAAGAGGAAATTCTTTCGGATATACAGATCTGATCGTAGATTACAGAGGTATTCCCACGATGAGAGAATATGCTCCGGTCATTTTAGACGTTACCCACTCATTACAACAGCCTAATCAAAGCTCAGGGGTGACAGGAGGAAGACCAGACCTTATTGAAACAGTGGCTAAAGCTGGAATAGCGGTAGGTGCAGATGGCCTTTTCATAGAAACACATCCTACTCCTGAAACAGCATTGTCTGATGGGGCCAATATGCTAAGACTGGATTTATTAGAAGATTTACTGCAAAAATTAACAAGAATTAGAGAATCAATTTTGTAATTGTTAAAAAAACATTAATTTTAGAAATTCTTAAAACATTTCTTTTGAAAAAACTAGTTTTACCGTTAAGCCTTATAGTTCCCGTACTGATTTTCTCCCAACAAAGAAAAAAGGATACGGTGACTAAAGTAACCGATATTGAGGAAGTTGTATTCCAGAAAAAAACAACAGGAAGAACAAACGATCTTACCAACGTAAAAATTTCAGCCAAAGAGGCTAAAGCAGTAGCTTCTATAAGTGGAGGAATTGAAGGGCTACTTAAAACCCTTCCTTCCGTAAACTCAAATACTGAGCTCTCTTCCCAATATATGGTGCGTGGTGGAAACTATGATGAAAACCTTATCTATATCAATGATATTGAGATTTACAGACCTTTCCTTGTAAGAAACTCTCAGCAGGAAGGGATGAGCATCATTAATCCGGATATGGTTTCAACAGTCAACTTCTCAGCAGGAGGATTTGAACCTAAATATGGAGATAAAATGTCTTCCGCATTAAATATCTATTACCGAGAACCTGAAAAGTTTGAGCTTTCAGGGGAGGCAAGTTTAATTGGAGGAAGGCTAACAACAGGGCTTGCTTCAAAAAATAAAAAACTTACGGCTTTATTTTCAGGAAGATACAGAAATACCAATCTTGTTTTAAATACACTGAATGAAGATACAGACTTTAACCCAACGTATTGGGATTTTCAGTCTTATATCAATTATCATGTGAATGATAAATTCTCCATGTCATTCATCGGATATTATTCCAAGAACGATTATGAAATGGTTCCCAAAGCAAAAGATGTTACTTTTGGAACACTTCAGCAGCCTATCAATGTATACATCAATTATTACGGGCAGGAAAAGGACCAGTATAAAAATATGATGGGAACTTTTTCCATGAATTATAAACCATCTGATAAATGGAGACTTACATTGGATAGTTTTGCTTACCAAAACAGGGAAAAAGAGTATTATTCCATACAGTCTGGCTATAAGCTGCAGACTTTTGATCCTATTACAAAAGATCCGCTTCCCAGCTTTGATGCAGGGGCACAAATAGATCATGCCAGAAATGATCTTTTTGTAAGAACATACGGAACGCAGTTCAGGGCCCGTTTTTCTCCTAATAGCAATACGGATATAGAAGTTGGATTCAAATATGAAAAAGAAAATTTAAAAGATCTTACCAACGAATGGAAACTTGTAGATTCGGCAGGATATAGCCTTCCAAGGCCTATTGTAGATCCAAGGGGAACAACCGGAGATCTTAAGCTGGCGTATTATATTGCAGGTGCCAATAATATTGAACCTACAAGATTATCCGCTTACGCACAGTATTCACAAAAATTTTATTGGGGAGCCAGTAAAGTATTCATCAATGCCGGAGCCAGGGTAGCCAATTGGAGTTTTAATAAAGAAACAATATTCTCACCAAGATTTCAGTTTGCCATAAAACCGGACTGGGAATCTGATATGTTATTTAAAGTTTCAGGAGGGATTTATTATCAGGCTCCTTTTTATAAGGAAATCAAAGACCTTGATGGGAATTTCAACAGCAATATAAAGTCTCAGCGTTCGATACAGTTAATTCTTGCTAACGACTACGAGTTCCAGATGTATGACCGGCCGTTTAAACTTACTACAGAACTCTATTATAAGAAAATGGATAACCTGATTCCTTATTATATGGATAATGTAAGAATCCGCTATTCAGGGCAGAATAATGCTACCGGATATGCCTATGGTATTGATACCAGGTTATTCGGAGAATTTGTTCCCGGAGTAGACTCATGGTTGTCTGCAAGTTATGCAAGGGTATTTGAGAATATAGACGGGCAGGGAAATATCCCAAGACCTACGGACCAACGTTTCAGGTTTGCTATGTTCTATCAGGATTATATGCCGAGATTCCCTTCAATGCGTGTTAATCTTACATTGGTATATGCTATGGGGCTTCCAAACGGAGCACCTGTTTTCACAAACCCTTATCAGTATCAGAGTACATTGCCTGCTTATAAAAGAGTGGATCTTGGATTATCGAAAGTTTTTATTGATCCAAAGGATAAAAAGAAAAGATATGGATTCTGGGGTAACTTCGAGGAGCTAACACTGGGAGTTCAGGTTTTCAATGCATTTAATATAAACAATACGGTAGCTAATCAGTGGATAACAGATTATAACTCTAATGTTATGTATCCGGTTCCCGTACGTCTTACAGGGCGTTTCTTTAATGTTAAGTTAGAGTTTAAACTGTAGAACTTAGACGTTAAATGGATTTTGTAGATATACTCAATCCTATGAAATACTAAAAAATAGTAAAAGCTCCGGGATATTTTCCGGAGCTTTTTTAATAAACCAGAATTTTATAACAACAATACCGAATTTTATAACAACGGTTTCGCGGATATTTTTACCTTTGTCCTGTCAATGAAAAAGATTCTTGCCATATTATTCTCTATTTTCTACTTCGGATTTTCTTCCGGAGCAGCATTTAGTGTTCATTTTTGTATGCAGGAATTTGTTTCTGTAAGCCAGAAAACAAGTGACATCTGTAGAAAATGTGGTGTTAAAGAGAAAAAGGGATGTTGTAAAACAGAAATTAAAGTTGTAAAAGTTGATGATTCTCAAAAATCAGATTTGATTAGTATTAACTTTTTAGGACAAATTTCTGAAACCCCTGTTACACACCAGTTTTTCTTTGCTGACAAATCTTTTTCAGCTTCAAAATTTACTCAAATTCAGATCAATGGGCCTCCGGAATACTATCCGGTTCCTATTTACATCCATCATTGTAATTTTAGAATTTAGAATAAGTCCGTCGTTTCCGGTATGATGATCATATCGTTACAGACGACATGCTCTGACGCATTTTCTGATGTGTCTTTAATATTCCTTTATTAAAAATTAATTCTAAAATTTAAAACAATGAAAAAATATATCATTACAGCAGCCCTATCTTTATTTTCAATCCTTTCAGTTTCTGCACAGTCTAAAAAAGACGCTCAGGTTTCAAAACTATATCAGAACTATATTGCCATTAAATCGGCCCTGGCTTCCGATGATGCAGATAAAACCTCAAAAGCGGCTACAGAATTCATTAGAACAGCTTCAACTGTAGATTATAAGGCAGTATCAGAAGGAAATCTTAATATTCTTAGAAAAGATGCTTCAGCGATCTCCGAGGCCAGAAGCGTTACCGCTCAAAGAGAAACTTTCCTGAACCTTTCAGACAATATGATTGCGCTGACAAAAGAGTTCAAACTTTCAGAAAAACCGGTGTACGTACAATACTGCCCAATGGCTGACGGAAGCTGGTTGAGCGATGAAAAACAGATTGCCAATCCTTACTATGGTAAAGCTATGCTTTCTTGCGGAAGTGTAAAGTCGGAAATTAAATAATACTTTGTATTTAACTTTAAAATAATAAGTTGTATAGCTTAAGTTATAATTTGATTTAAGTTATGCAACTTCTAAAAGTTCGGAAAATTATGAAAAAACTAATCATATTTCTGCTGCTTTTGTTTTCTGTCTTTACTTTTGCGCAAACAACCAAAACCTATTATACCTGTCCGATGCATCCGGAAGTAGTCTCTCCAAAACCTGGAGACTGTCCGAAATGTAAAATGACTCTGGTAAAGAAAACGGTTGTCGTAAAACCTAAAGCCGTAGCAAAACCACAGGAAAAATCAATACCTAAAATAGTGACAAAATCTCAACCGGTAGAAGCTAAAATAAAAAAGAAGGTTGATGTCAAAAAAGTAAATAAGGCGAATGAAGCTCAAAAAATGAAGGTGATAAAGCCTGATATAAAGGCTAAAACGCAAAATAAAATTGTATCTAAACAACAATCTGTTTTCACTTGTCCTATGCATCCTGAAATCATTTCAGATAAGCCGGGGAAATGTCCTAAATGCGGAATGGAGCTGGTGGAAAAAGAAGAACATCAGCACATTGCTTTAGAAACCCCAAAAGATGAAAATCCTGTTGTAAAAAGAAATTCTGAAAATGGCAGACTTAGTTTTGGAGGGAAAACAGTTCGTTATGATTTATATGTAAAAGATACCATCGTCAATTTTACCGGGAAAAACCGGAGAGCTATTGCGATCAACGGAAAGCTTCAGTCTCCGACACTGTATTTTACTGAAGGGGATACTGCCGAAATCTATCTCCACAATATGCTTAAGGAAAATACAGGGCTCCACTGGCATGGTGTTATTTTACCCAATGAACATGACGGAGTTCCATACCTTACCACAAAACCTGTGAAACCTGGAGAAACCCATCTGTACAAGTTCAGGGTTTCTCAGAATGGAACCTATTGGTATCATTCCCATGAGGCACTTCAGGAGCAGATAGGAATGAATGGGATCCTGGTATTTAACAAGAGAGAAGGAGAACCTAAGACAGAATACAATGCTGAAATACCGGTATTGTTGGGAGACTGGAGTGATGATGATCCTATGCAGATTGCAAGAAGGCTGCATATGGCCAATACAGACTGGTATGCCATAAAGAAAAATGCTGTTCAGAGTTATTGGGAAGCTATCAAGTCCGGAAATTTTGGAACGAAAGCCCTGAATGAATGGAAAAGGATGGAGGCTATGGATGTGAGTGATGTATACTATGATAAATTTCTGATTAACGGTACTCCCAGCTCAGAGTATTTCAATTTAAAAGCCGGGGATAAAGTAAGATTAAGAGTGGCCAATGGAGGTTCATCCACGTATTTCTGGCTTAATTATGGAGGCGGCAAGATAAAAGTAGTAGCAAATGACGGTAATGATGTAGTTCCTGTAGAAGTAGACCGTCTGATTGTCGGGGTTTCCGAAACCTATGATATTGAAGTCACCATTCCCGAAAATAAAAGCTTTGAGTTCAGGGCCACTTCAGAAGACAGGATAGGGCATGCCTCCCTTTGGCTGGGTTCCGGTGAAAAAAAAGAAGCTCCCAATTTACCAAGGTTAATGCTTTTTGAAGGAATGAAGATGATGAACGGAATGATGGAAATGAGCGGAAATATGAAGCCGATGAATATGACGATGGGAAATCAAATGATGGATATGAATGAAGTGATGTACCCGGAATTATCTGAAAGTCAAAGGAAAATGACCATGAAGCATATGAATGAGATGATGGGGGTAAAAACGAAAGAAGAGGATAAAAAAGAAGATCATTCTCAACATGCAGGAATGGATATGAAGGAAGAAAAGACCATCAAAAGGCTGTCTTACAATATCCTGAAGTCTCCGGAAAAAACAATTCTTCCGGCAGACAGTGTTCGTGAAATGAAGTTTACCCTGGAAGGGAATATGAGCCATTATCTGTGGACTTTAGATAATAAAACAGTTACAGAAACAGATAAGATTATGATTAAAAAAGGAGAAATCCTTAGAATCAAACTGTATAATAACTCCATGATGCGTCATCCTATGCATCTGCATGGTCATGACTTCAGGCTGATCAACTCAAAAGGGGAATACTCTCCACTGAAGAATGTAGTGGATATTATGCCAATGGAAACCACTACTATTGAATTTGCAGCCAATCAGGATGGAGACTGGTTTTTCCACTGTCATATCCTGTATCATATGATGGCCGGGATGGGAAGAATATTCAGTTATGAAAATTCAAAACCCAATCCACAGCTGCCTAATAGAAAGCTGGCCTGGAAAAACTTCCTGCAGGACAATAAAATGATCAGTTCTATGGCTATGCTGGATGTTGCCAGCAATAAGATGCATGCAGAAACAATGACGATGTTCGGGCCAAGATGGGCCAATCTTAATGAGTTTCATTCCAACTGGAATTTTGATCACTTTGAAGGCAATGTAAAAGTGGGAAGATTCTTAGGAAAGTTCCAGTGGGCACTTCCTTATGCCGGAGTGAGAATCCAGAAGAATCATGAGATTATGGAAAGACAGATGGCCGAGGATATGGGAATGGATTTTCATGGTAAGAAATCCTGGTTTGGCCAACAGAAGGCTTCAAAAAGTAAATATGCCTTCATTGTCGGGATGCAATACGTGTTACCAATGTTGATTACAGCAGATGCAAGTGTAGACCATAATGGAAAAGTATTATTGGAGCTGAGCAGGGAGGATATTCCACTTTCCAGAAGATTCAGAGGTAATTTCAGTGTTAATTCCGATGGAGAATTTTCAACGGGAATAAGATATATCGTACAAAAATGGTTATCCCTTTCCGGAAATTATGATAATGAAATGGGCTGGGGAGCCGGCCTTACTTTAACCTATTAATGAAAGAAAGACTGGCTCACTAAGCCAGTCTTTTTACTATAATAAAGAGAATATCTGAAGATGATGTTCTCTTGTTGTTTGAACTGCCTATTCTTAATCTGCACGAAAATAAAGTTTTTACATTTCCAGTTCTATAATTTTTTTTGCCATTTTTTGGTTGGTGCTTTCGGGGATTAACCTCATTAAAAAATTGCGCAATGAATTTCCATGTTCCCATTGAGAGACTTTTCCGATAGTTCGGCTTGTATTGACAATATAATCTACTTTCTTTCTTCTGATCTTTTGAAATTCTTCAAAAACGGCATTAAAATCACTGTTTTTTTCCAGTAACCTTCCGATAATATAAGCGTCTTCAATGGCCTGACAGGCACCTTGTCCCATATTCGGAGTGGTAGCATGGGCGGCATCACCAATCATGCATAAGTTGTCTGTATACCATTGAGGAATAGGAGCGAGGTCGGTAATGGTATTACAGATAATGTCTTCTTTTGCAGTAGCTTCGATAAGCTTTACAATTAAAGAATCAAAGTCACTGAAAATATCGGCGGGCATAATGTGTTGGTCAAAACTTTTCTCATTGATGCAGCCATACCAATAGACTTTTTTCTCTGAAATTTTCACAAATCCAAACCGTTTCCCTTTCCCCCATACTTCAAATGCCTCCTGGTGGTATTTTTCCGGAAGCTCAAAGTCTACCAGACCACGCCAGCATTTCTGCCCGGAATTCCGGATAGTACCGGCTGTAAAGATCTGACTCCTGACTTGAGATTTTATACCGTCTGCTCCAAAGATGATCTTACTTTCTTTCTGAGTTCCGTTTTTAAATGTCAGCGCATAGTTTTCTTTCTTTTCAATTTTCAGCAGGGAATATCCGAGCTGAATATGTTCTGATCCTATATTTTCCACAAGAATCCTTTGAAGTGCTGCCCGGTGGATAGCGACATTACAGGAATTATACTTTTTTTCCAGTCCCAGGATCTCCGTTTTTGAAATAGGCTGTAGGGATTCATTAGCGATGGTGATCCTATGGATTTTGTTTCCTGCTTTTTCAATTTTTTCCTTTAAACCTAACCGGTCAAATACCTGCATGGCATTCACAGCCATCATAATGCCGGCTCCTACAGGTTTTATTTCCCGGGCAGATTCATAGATTGTAAAATCATAGGGATGCTGTTTCAGTACATTTCCAAGGGTAAGACCGCCAATGCCGGCTCCTATGATTGAAATAGTATTCATAAACATTTATTTTTCCTGTTATACCGTTTTTAAGGGGCAAGGATCTTATGGAAGATAAAATCTGACTCTATGTATTTTAATTTATAATGTTAAAATATAGCTCTCTGATACTTTTTTGAAACCATATTTACTGAAAAAATTATGAGCTCCGTGATTATTGATACCGCTTTCCAATAGGATAAAGCTAATGTTCCAGTTTTTAGATTCATGGATGGCTTTCTCCAAGAGTCTGCTTCCAAGAGACTGACCTCTCACAAACTGGTCCAGAAGCATATCCTCTAAAATCGCATATTTTTTAAAAGGGCTGTTGATCACATTGAAAGCCATCATCCCGACAATTTCCCCGTTCTCATTTTCTGCAATCAGAATATTCAGCCTGGAACTGCCATCGGAATTAAAATCAGTGATCAATTGTTCCGTCAGAATCACTTCAAGATCGGGATTCCAATGGTAAGCATCTACAGCTCTGCCGGACATCATTTCACCATGGGAAATGTAAGAATCTGTTTTATGGGTAATAAAAAAATCTACCAGCTCCTTGACGCGGGCTTTATCAGTAAGCCATTGTGTAGTATATTCCATGAGAGATTGTATTATTTTAATTTTTTTAATTCTTCCAGCAATTGATTCTGCTTAGTAATGATGCGATCCAAACTATCTGTTTTTAAAGGATGGGCTTTTTGGTATTTTTCAATCTCAGGAAGTGTTTTTCTGATTTTGAATGCAGTATATGTACTGGTCAGTGTTTCATTGTTTTTAGTGATTTGGCTGATACGGTCTGTTATATTTTTTACTTTAAGCTTATACCGGTCAGAGCTGGCGGTAATTTCTTTTTCTATCTGCTGTTTTACCAGTGAATCTGTGATGGCCTTAGTCTGATAATGGGCATCCTGATAAAAAGATTCAGAGGTGTTGAGTATGTTATTATATACAGCTAAAGCTTTTTCTGTTTCCTCAAAAGTTTTCACTACTCTGGAATTGAGAGCTGTAAGATTTTTATCATTCTTAATTAATTCGAAATAGATTTTGTCTACACTTGTGCCAATTTCACGATAACTTTTAAAAGAGCCTGAAACGGATGACTCGGCATTGTCAACAGCATTTTCTACAAGAGGTGGATTCTGTTGCTTATTTTCTGTACAGGAAAGTATGGACAGAGCCAGGGTAGAAGCGAAAAGTATTTTTTTCATAGTAGGTTTTATTAAGTGATAGGTATCATAATTGTTACACCGTATCTCAACAATTAAAAGTAAACATTTAATTCTTTTCTGTGAAGATGACTGCGTATGATTTTAATTAGTTGATAGCAAATTGAAATTTGTTACGCAGTTGATATAATTGAATACAAATCAAAGTTTTTATTTTTTAGACACTTTAGCAAGTTTAAAATAATAGTGCATAAATAAGTGTACTTAAGATGTAAATCAAAGATTTTCTTAAAACTTTAGTGTACTTTATATGCGCAAAGCTGGAAACTTTAATAACTCAAGCGTTTAAAAACTTTTGTGGTTACAAGAAAGTTTTTAAACACTAGGGTTGGATTCCTACGGGATGACAAACAGAACACTATTATACATCACTCTATAAATCACAACATTGGCAATATTTAAAACACTTTAGCAAGTTTAAACAGACTTAATATAAAAAAACGGAGCCTGAAAAACAGACTCCGCTATATAATGTTGTACTACTAAAATTATTTACCTAAATAAGATTTCAAAATCTTGCTTCTGGTATTGTGTTTTAGTCTTTTGATCGCTTTTTCTTTGATCTGACGAACTCTCTCTCTGGTAAGATCGAAAGTTTCTCCAATTTCTTCTAAAGTCATTGGATGTTTTCCGTTCAGTCCGAAGTATAATCTTACCAAGTCAGCCTCTCTTGGAGTCAGCGTATTCAATGCTCTTTCAATTTCAATTTGAAGAGATTCAAGCATCAGATCTTTATCAGGGCTTGGAGATTCTCCGGAACGTAATACATCATAAAGGTTAGAATCTTCACCTTCTACTAAAGGCGCATCCATAGACAGGTGTCTTCCGGAGTTTTTCATAGATTCTTTAATATCCTCTTCGCTCATGTCAAGAACTTCAGCCAATTCTTCCGGAGAAGGGGGTCTTTCATTTTCCTGCTCAAGATGAGCGTACGCTTTATTAATTTTATTGATGGAACCAATTTTATTCAACGGTAGTCTTACAATTCTTGACTGCTCAGCCAACGCCTGTAAAATTGATTGACGGATCCACCATACTGCATAAGAAATAAATTTAAAACCTCTGGTTTCATCATATCTTTTTGCCGCTTTCATCAATCCTAAGTTACCTTCATTAATCAAATCGGGTAAAGAAAGACCTTGATTTTGGTATTGTTTAGATACAGAAACTACGAAACGAAGGTTGGCTTTGATTAATTTCTCGAGTGCTGCTCTGTCGCCCGCACGTATTCTTTGTGCCAATTCTACTTCTTCGTCCGCAGTAATTAGTTCTACCTTACCAATTTCCTGCAAGTACTTGTCTAATGAAGCAGTTTCCCTGTTGGTAACCTGCTTGGTGATTTTTAATTGTCTCATCTATTTTTTCCTCAAAAAAGAGTTACTATATATAATACGCTTCAACATATAAAAAGGTTACACCCGTTTCAATTATTTTTTATTTATTTAATTTAAGATTCAGAAAATAGTTGTAAATTGTACCTCTCATGGCTTTAAAAGGTCATTTTGCATTTTTTTTATTTGAACTGCATGCTGTAAAATTCCGATGATTTCAAACAAAAAAAGCGAAACCGTAGTTCCGCTTTTATTATATTAGGATGAATCATAAGTATTATTTATGGTTCACTCCTTACCTTAAAAAAGTTCATTCAATACCTTCGCCAGTCTCAACCCTCCGTACAGAAGCTGTCTCTCCAGGGTATCATTGAATTTGTACTGGTATTCGTAAGATAATTTCGAATCGTTAGGCGTCTGTGCGTAGATCTTGTTGGCAATTTTATGAGAATCATACAGCCAGTCTTCCAGTGTTCCGGACTGAATCTGTGCCACTTCTTCCTTAGATTTAATATCCAGAAGTTTTGAATATTCCGTATAGCTGTACTTTTGTGAATCTACCAGCTTACCATCCCAAACGGAGTGTAAATTGGTTTTGTCTCCGAAATAAGTAACATTGATTCTGTTTCCACCTAGATCTTCAGCTCTTCCTACATGCAGCGGCTGAGAAAGGTCGCCCATAATATGGATTAAAAAGATCAATGCAATCTTTCTGTCTTTTTCAGATGTGTTTTTATCCTTGATCTGGCTGGATAAAGTATTGACCTGAGTATAAAGACTTGGGCCGGCCTGAAGTTTTAAATTTTGATCAAAAGCCTTAAAATCAGTCTGTGGATCAATATTTACATAATGCCATGATGAAGCTTGCTTCCAGGTGCCTGTAGTATCAGATTTAATGAAGTCTGGCCAGTTTGCCCAATAAGCAAGACGCTCTTTTCCCATTATTTTTTTGATTTCCCTTCTGGCTTTTCTCGAAAGATGGTTTTCTGCGATGTCTGCAATAACTCTGTGACCCGTCAATCCCCACGCATAAGAATAAAGTGAAGAAGAGATGAATGCTAAAATCAGAATTTTAGAATAAATACTTTTCATTTTAAATAACAATTTTCAGGCTGCAAAGATACGGCCGCTTTCCGAATGAACATGGAATAATAGTAAAATTATTCTATAATATTTGTTAATAAAATAGGATTGCAATAAAAAGAGGTGGGTATGTCAAACATAGGATACTTTGTTTCTTTTACGTGGAATAATCCTGTAATAACGATCATGTAAGCTTTAAGTATTTGATTATAAGCTGTCAATTTGAAAATCTAAGACGGGAGTGAAGTGAGTGTTTACCGTATTTTTACGGAATTTACTTAATATTATTCCTTTTAATGTCAATAAATTAGTATTTTTAGGATAAAATTATTAGCAAAATATTTTTTCAAACTTATGAGATATATTATCTTTACCAGTCATAATCACAGGAAACACTATGCATGAGAATAATATTGTAGACATGAATTACAATAAACTGCAGACAGACTTTAAGGCTGAAGCAGTGGCAGTTAATCTGTTGAGATATCACAGGGCTGTAAGCAATATATTTATTGAGCGGATTGGGGTAAATGACCGTGCCTATCTGAAAGATATTAAAAGTATTTCGAGCAGCTATTTAGGATTTGATGAAGAGGTATTTACTATAGAAAGTTATAGGGAAGGCATCTATGATTACCTTCCGGAAGGACTTTTCCATCCACCGTCTCTGGGAGCGTCAAGAAAGAACGTTGATACGGTAGTACGGGAAATCCGTAAACAGAAAAGAGTAGAGGAAGATGCACGGAAGTTTTTCCGTCCTTTTGAGCTGGAGGTATTTTTTACGGAAATAAGTGCATTGCTTAAAGAATCTGAATTTGAGATCACGAGCAATACGGATGCTTTACTGGAAACAGTAAGTGAGCTTTGGCCACTGATCAATATGCTGGATAAACAGAATGCTTATATATTCATGCATATTTTACCCTTTTTTCATCAGATCAGAGGAGATAAGAAATGGTTTGAAAGATGTATGACGGCTTTTCTGCAGGTACCGGTAGAAGTTACTTTTTCTCCCAATATCATTGATGGATTAGAGAAAAATGATGACTCCATGCTATTGGGGAATTCAAGATTGGGAGTCACCTATATTCCCAGTGGAAGACATATGGATGGGCAGCGGAACTGGGTAATCAATATAGGGCCTATTCCTTATCTGGAGATGAAAAAATACATCCCAGGAAATCCGTTCAGGCAGGTGCTGCAGATTCTGTATGATTATTTTCTGCCTGTAACCGTAGATGTAGAAGAGAATTTTATTACAGAAAAGCTAGAATATTCATTCAGTCTGGAAGATGATGATAGAAATGCCAATCGCCTTGGATACTCTACATTTCTCTAAATTATTTTATATATTTACAACTACCAACAAAGTATAAATTCGAAAAGAAACAAATGGAAATTTCTTCAGTAAAGGGTATTTTTTTTAGGTATATTTTAATGCCTTTAATCGCAGTTATTATGATGGTTATACTCGGTATAATCAGGAGAAACAAACCTGCGATAAAAATTAAAGTAATTATTGTATACGTACTTCTGTGCAGTTTATGTCTGGCTATTCCGGGCGTTTTTGGATTTGCCGGAAATTTATTTAATCCGTATTGGTATCTTATTGCACAGGTTATTTACCTTATTTTGGGGATTATTCACGTTAATCTGCTGCATAAGTATTTTAAAAAGCATATAGATTCTCTGGCCATGAGTATTTTATTTGAATCTATACTTTCATTAACGTGTATTGTTTTTGGGGGATTCCTGTTTACCCTGATCTTTAACTGGATGAGTAAAGGTACGGGATATGCGGTAATGGCTGCTACCAGTATACTGATCTTCGTTGTTCCAATGGTATTCTATTACTGTTATATGCAGCTTATCAGTATTCCTTTTGATATTTATAAAACATGGAGATATTCTCCGGATCAGAAGCTGCCGGATTTTGAAGGAGCAGATTTTGACAGATTAATGGTCCTTAATGTTGAATTAAGTAAGAATTTAGAAGATACAAACAGATTTAGAATTAAAGCCAAAACACTTCCTACAGGAGTTACTTTTGGAGACTGGTTTTACAGAGTGGTAGATGACTACAACCACAAAAATCCAGGTTCTGTTATTCATCTTTCAGATCAGGAAGCGGAGCCTTATTATTGGATCTTCTATACTAAGAAATCATTTTTCAGCTTTAGAAAATATATAGATTTTGACCAGGATATTTCTACAAACAGCATTTCTGAGAATGAAGTGGTGATCTGTAAAAGAGTCATTCAGCATGAAGAGGAAGGAGTTTTAAGAAAATCATAATCACAAAAACTAAAAAGTATTTAACATGATACAGCCAATAAAACATTTTGCAATCAATTGGGTAGATGGGATGAAAGTTTCCCAAAGACACCTTAATGATCAGGATAATTTCTTAATCGATACCATCAGAGATTCCAATTCACTTGGAATTACTACATATAATTACGGACTTTTACCTATCTCTACTGAGATCACGGACCGCACTATTTTTGATGTTCATAACACGGCAACCAATGATGTACAGCTTGTCATCAAACGATGCAGTGCTGTTACCATGGCTGGATACCGTATTGAATTGACGGACAGGAGAATAAGTGTAAAGTCGTTAGCAAAAACGATGAATGAAGAGCAGGCAGACGGAGATTATTATATTCTGATATCTGTTAATCCTTTTGATAAAGTTCCTTTCGGAGATATTGATCCTGAGGAAATTCCACCACGCCATCCTAATGCCCAGCCGAATCACCACCTGGAATTACTTCCTGTAACATCGCTCAACAGCAGCTATTCCGGAGGAAATTATCTGATCATTGGTAAAGTTGATTTGAAAGGAAATATTGCTCAGGTAGATTCCAATTTTATCCCTCCATGTACTTCTGTTCAGAGTCATCCGGCTTTAGTAGATTATTATGGCAGCTTTGCGAAGTCTATTGGAAATCTTCAGCAGTATGCATTTAAGATTATTCAAAAGACCTCTCATAAAAACCAGAATACGGCATTGGCACAGAATGTTAAATTTTTATGCAGTACCATGGTTAATACTTTTGGAGATATGTATTTTCAGTTCAGAAATATTACCCCTTGGCAGCCGCCTGTATTTTTGATTGAGTCTTTTGCCAAGCTGGCTCTTTATTTATACAATGCGACTCAGCTTCTGGTTCCTGCAGAACTGGAAGAAATGCTGAATTATAGTTTGGAGTGGAGTGAAATTGCACCACATACTTTATTGAACCAGCTTTCAATTGTAGCTGAAACCAATTATGACCACCACAATTGCGGTGAACCGTTGCTTTATATCCAGCAGATGCTGAGAAGTTTGGAGACTATCTTCTCTAAATTAAGCGAACTGGATTATATCGGTCAGAGAAAAGAGAATATTATCGTTAACGAACAGGAAGTTTCTACCAACACCAATCCGAAGAGAGGATGGAGTGTTTTAGATTAACTTCATGTAATATAATATCAATCCCGGATGAAAATTCGGGATTTTTTATTAATGTTGATTATTGAAATTAAAGCTATTTGCCTACTCATTATTTTTCAAATTTATAACGGTTTATACAATGAATCTAGATGCAATAAGACAGGACACTCCCGGGTGCTTGAATAAGATATTCTTAAACAGTGCCGGCTCATCCCTGATGCCTAAGCCTGTTGTTGAAAGAATGGTGGATTATTTATATGAAGAACAGGAGTTGGGAGGGCATACCACAGCAGAGAAAAACATTGAGCCAATCAATGTGTTTTATGAACAGGCTGCGAAGCTGATTAATGCTAAACCTTCCAATATTGCTTTTACAAACAGTGCCACCGATGGGTATGCAAAAGCATTGTCAAGTATATCTTTTAAAGATGGCGACTGTATCATTACCACCAATGATGATTATATATCAAACCATATTGCTTTTATTTCTTTACAGAAGAGGTATCATATTAAAGTTATCAGAGCGGTCAATATGCCGGATAATGAGCTGGACCTTGCGTATTTTGAAGAGTTAATCCAAAAGCACCGCCCCAAATTAATTGCGGTGACCCATATTCCTACCAGCTCAGGGTTAATTCAAAATGTGGAAGGAGTAGGGAAGCTCTGTAAGCAGTATAATATCCTATATCTTGTAGATGCCTGCCAGTCGGTAGGACAGCTGGTTGTAGATGTTACAAAGATTAATTGTGACTTTTTAACGGCAACTGGCCGGAAATTTATAAGGGGACCGAGAGGAACAGGATTTTTATATGTTTCGGATCATGTATTAGCTCAGAAAATGGCCCCTTTATTTCTGGATAGTAATGGTGCCGAATGGACTGCATTTGATGATTACCAGCTCAGTGAAACTGCAAAAAGATTTGAATTTTTTGAAAGGTGCAATGCTTCATTGCTCGGGCTTACGGAAGCTTTAAAGTATGCCAATGCGATAGGAATGGTCAATATTGAAAACTACAACAGGAAACTGTCGGAAACGTTGAGAGCCAGCCTTCTGAATAATGGGTTCAAAATTTTGGATAAAGGAAATAGATTGGGCAGTATCATTACTTTCTGCGAACAGAATGGAAAGATTGATTCCATTCAAAAAATACTAAGTGAGAATAAAATTATTTTTAAAGTAAATAATAAGAATGGAGCACTAATTGACTTTACTTTAAAAAATGTAGATCAGGCTATTCGTCTGTCACCGCATTATTTTAATACCATGGAAGAAATTGAAAAAGTAGCTGCAATTCTGAAGCAATAACTGATATTTAAAGAGGCCTGGCAAACTGCCAGGCCTCTTTAATATTAATCTGAACTTTATTTTTTATTCAGAAGTTCCAGGGTGTGTTCTACATGTCCACCTCCTTTCCATTCATCATGACCCGGAATAACCATAACAGCTTTCGAATATTTAGTTTTCAGTTTTTCCATTGTTTGTGGCCATTGTTTCACATTAGCCTCTCCTGTATACCCTAAATCTACAGCATTTCTGCTTTTTACAAGGCATCCGCCATCTAAAATATTATATTTCGGAAACCATACTACTACATTGTCGGCAGTATGCCCTTCACCAAGAAAATCTACCACAAACTCTTCTCCGCCTATACGGTAAGGTTTTCCTGTTTTTATGATTTCAGTTGATATTGCTTTTCCGTCTTTTTTCAGGAGTTCATTTGTTTTTACTGTAGCATAGGTTTTAATTCCTTTGTTGTTATAAAAACTCAGGTCTCCGGCTCTGTCTTCATGTGAATGGGTTGCAAATACGGCAATAACCGGTAAGTTGTGACGTTTCTGTATAGTATCCATCAGGCTTTGGTACTGGGTCTTCTGCCATGGAACATCAAATAAAACAACTCCTTTTTTAGTAATAAGATACACTGCATTGGTAGAATATTCTTTCCCCCCGAATACACCGAATGTTTTATAAATATACAAATTGGGCTTAATGGGTGGCTCTATAACAAAATCTCTTACCTGAGCATTGGCAAATGGGCTTAACAGCATGGAAATAATAAAAAACTGAATGCTTTTTTTCATAATTTTTTAGGGTAATAATTAATGTTTTATTGCTTGACGAAAGAAAAGGCAAGCACAAAGTTTTGCAAACCTAATAAAATTAAAGCATCAAAGTTTTTGTGGAAAAGTATTTAACCGTTTTTTAACAATTTCCAACAAGGCTGCATAGAACGCGAAGTCTTTGTTAACTGTTTAGTCTTATAACAATAATTATTTTTTCACCAGTATTTTCTCAGTAGCCTTTTTACTGAGTACTTCGATTTTCCCTTCAATCTCTATGGTAACTGATTTGTCGAAGCTTTCAATTTTAAGAATCTTGATTCTGGTATTGAGAAGAAGTTTTCTTTCAGTTAGGTAGCTTAAAAAAGCATCATCGGAGAGGGTAACTGAAGCAAAAATTACGGTTTCACCCACCTCACAGTTACTCAATCTCTCAAGATCCTGAGCAATGATATTTCCTTTTTTATCAGGAATAGGTTCTCCATGAGGATCAAATTTTGGATAATCCAGAATTTCATCCATTTTATCAAAGAAAATCTGAGAATGTACATGCTCCAGCTGTTCTGCAATCTCATGAACATTTTCCCAGCCGAAATTCATTTTTTTTACCAAAAACATTTCAGTAAGTCTGTGTTTACGAACTACCAAAGCGGCTTCGCGTCTTCCATTCTCTGTAACAATCAAAGGTTTATAGGTTTCGTAAATGACCCATTTCTTCTCTGCAAACTTCTTCATCATATTATTGACACTCGGCATTTTTACATTTAAAAATTTGCTAAGCTCATTAATCGTTACTTTTCCTTCATTGTCAACTAAATGAAACAGTGCTTTCAGATAATTTTCTTCGGTGAGTGTTGTTTTCAAATGTTAGATGATTTTCAATACAAATCTAACAAAATAATATTAAAGTAAATATAGGGAGCCGTTCCGTCTATAAATTTCAAAATTTAGTGGAATGGTCTTATTTTCTGCTAAATCATTTAAAATGATAAGTATTTATTGTTTTTATTAAAAATATATCATGAAACATAAGTTTTTCATATTATTTTATTCTCTATATATTGATTAATTATTTATCTTTAATGTTTAAAAAAAACAGCAACAATGAAACTAAAAATTACTTTTATTTCTATTTGTGCATCTTTTCTAATGAATGCACAGGTATTGAGCCCCTATGGTTTAAGTAGTGATGATCTTCCCGGAACTACCTTTACCTTAAACACAGAAAATTTCAAGAGAAATATTGATGCCAACAGAAAAAACTCCAAAAAAATTAATAATCAGTCTATCGTATTGACTCTTATCGACGGAACTAAAAAAGAATTTATCCTGTCTGAAAATAACCTCCTCAATAAGAGGCTTGATAACATTATAACCTTTGATGGATTTTCAAAAGACGGGCAGGATAAGATAAAGCTTACATTAGTAGGAAATGAAATTTCTGCAATGATCAAGTCTAACCAGGGATACTATATTATTGAACCTTATAAGACTAAAAAAGGAGAATACAGGATTTATAATTCTTTTGAAATGTTTGGTGAAAAATTTCAGTGTGGAGCTGATGAAAACGATTTCAGAGAAAGCTTAGAGGCGGTAGCCAAAGGGTTGAATGTTCAGAAATCAGTAACAGGTTTCCCCTATGGAAATACCTTGAAAACATTTAGAATGGCTGTGGCTACCACCGGGGAATTTACCACAGCTCTTGGAAATCAGGATGCTGCCCTTGGAGAATTGGTGGCTATGATGAATCTTATTAACCAGATTTATGAGTCGGAATTATCTATTTCCTTTGCTTTGATTGATAAGACGGTCAATAAAACCTTAATTTTTACCAATGGAGCTACAGATCCTTTTACGGTAGATCCTTCTTTTGCTTCAGCAGCTAATTCGCAAGCTGGATTTGATGTTCTCAATACCAACGGAACACTTCCATATGCTGATTATGATATTGGGCACACTTTCAACATTATGCCGGGAGCTAACGGAAGTGCTCAGGGACAGGCAGGGCCAAGGCCTTGTACGGCCTCACTCAAAGCTAGAGCCTGGAGCCAGTGGACACTTTCTATGCCGAAATCACTGTCTGCCAACCTGATTGTTCATGAAATGGGACACCAGTTTGGAGCAGGGCATACATATAACGCTGTAGGAGGAACCCCTTCAAGCCCTACATTCTGTACTTCCGGATGGAATGCAGCAGCAGCTGTAGAACCTGGTTCTGGATCAACGATAATGGCCTATAAAAACAACTGTACGACTCCTAATGATCAGACAAATACCGGCAATAACGGACTGAATTACTTCCATGCCAAAAGTATTGATCAGATTTTAAATACACTCAGCGTATCCTCTACCTGTTTTACCTCTGTAGCGGTAGCGAATACACCTCCTTCTGCCAATGCCGGAAATACAGCCATCAGTATTCCAAAAAACACACCTTTTAAATTGAAAGGAATAGGAAGTGATGCAGAAGATTCCAATTTATCATACACATGGGATCAGGTAGATGTGGCTACTGCCAATGACAAAGGTGCATTTGGAAGTACAGTTAATGGAAGTGGCGGATATTCTGCGGTGAACAGTACTACAGCTCCGTTGTTTAGATCTGAGCAGACTACCCTTACCACTGAACGGTATTTCCCTAAGATGAAATTTGTCCTGGACAATCAGAATACGCCTCCTACTAATGAAGCAGAAGCACTGCCTCTGGTAGCAAGAACAATGAAGATGAGATTTACAGTAAGAGATAACAGTGTCATTTCAGGTGGAGCAGATTCTGATCAGGTTGTGGTAACAGTGACTAACCAGGGACCTTTAACGGTTACTTATCCTAATTCAAATGTATCCGTAAATGCGGATTCCAATATCAATGTAACATGGGATGTTAACCAGACCAATGTTTTAAAAAGTACGGTCAATATCCTTCTTTCTACGGATGGAGGAGAAACCTTCCCTTACACACTTGCTTCTAATGTGCCCAATAATGGTACGGCTGCTGTAGCTTTGCCATTCGTTCCGTATACCGATAAAGCGAGAGTTAAAGTAACTGCAGTGATTAATGATTTTGCTGAGTTCTTTGATGTGTCTAATACTAATTTTATCATCAATTCAAGCTGTAATGCCTTCCATACGATCATTGTAGAAAATGCAAAAGTGGTAACGGCCGTGCAGGGAAGTCCGCAGGCTCATCTTAATTTACAGCCACAAACACCCTCCAGTGATATTTATAATGCTAAAACACTGACTTTTGATGCAGCTAATATGGGCCCGGAAAACTGGTATATCTACAATCAGACCCAAACAGCTCCTCATTTGCTTGTGTCAGGTTCCAGCATGCTTCCTTTTAGATTTAAGGTGACAGAGACCGGAAGTTATACGCTGAGCTATCCTTCTCCGAGTGGAGTAGCTGTTACCATTTATAAAGGAAACCAGACCGGAACAGCCAACTTCGTGACTTCTAATGCTGTTTATTCCGGAACAGGTACTGGTTTTACGTATTACAGATCATTCAGTGCCAATTTGGAAAAAGGAGTGGAATATCTTGCAACCACAAGAAATCTGAGCAATACACCTGCAGGATCCAGCGTAGTTCTTAGTACTACAGGTCCCGGGAAGTTCTATAATATTATTGATAGCCCTGCCGGGGTTAACTATACGTATGCAGCTATCAATTCCACGACCAATACTATAGTAGCTACCAATGCCACTGCAGACTTTACGTCATTACCGGTAGGAACCTATACAGTACAGGGAATTTCATTTACCGGAACCGAAAGTGCTTTACTTAATAAGACCATTGGTGAGCTTACACAGACCAAAGTGTGTTACCAGCTAAGTACAAACAGTGTTACTTTAATCATTACTACAGCATTGGCAACCCGTGATATGGTTAAAAAGCAAATCGGACTGGTGCCCAACCCGGTGAAAGATTACCTTCAGATACACAGTGATGAAAAAATCACTCATTATGAAATTTATGATGCTTCAGGTAGGTTAATGGAGAATAATGCAGTTAGCAACTCTGAAATCAACTTCTCTAAGTTTCAAACCGGAATTTATATGTTAAAATTATTAAATGGTAAAACATTGATTCATCAATCAAAAATTATCAAAAAGTAATTGACAATACACAAATTAAAGAGCTATACTGATTATAGCTCTTTTTTTGTACAGAATTTGCTTAGTATTTAACAATTAATTATCAATACTCAAAAGATGAAAAGTATTTTAACAGTCCTGGTTTTTATGATATGCTGTAATGCTCAGGCTCAGAGTTTTACTTTTACTTTTAATCCTAAAAAATTTATACAGGAAAATAGATTGACTGAAGGGAGTAAGAAGGATGTTATTTTTAATTTATATGATATTAATGGAAAGGAGACAAAATATAATACCATAGACACCACAAGCGAGTTGCTGAGAAAAGCAAAAATTTACAGCTTTAAAGGAAAGTCTGAAGACGGCACAAAACTCATTACACTGACGATTGCTTCCGGCAAGCTGAGTGGTGCTTATCTGGAAAATGCAAAATCTTATTTTATTGAACCCGTGGATAAAACATGTAAAAAGAAATATAAAATTTATATAAAGCCTGATGGAGATTATCAGGTGGGTCAGTCAAATGATTTTATAAAATAAAATATACTATCGAAAGCCGTTCTGGAAGCCTGATAATTCTGATATTTTAACTCTTTTTCATAGAGATAATATTATTACATTTTTTTAATTTTACTCTATGAAATTTTCATTTAAAAACGATTACTCTGAGGGATGTCATCCTAATATATTACAGACCCTTTTACAGTGTAATCTTGAACAGCAGGCTGGCTATGGAGAAGATGAGTACTCATTAAAAGCTAAAGAACTTATAAAAGAAAAAATAAAAAAAGCAGATTCAGAAGTTTATTTAGTTTCCGGTGGGACGCAGGCTAATCTGATTGTTATTTCTTCCATTCTAAAACCTTATCAATGTGCTATATCTGCATCCAGCGGACACATTTTAAATAATGAAACCGGTGCTATTGAAGCAACAGGACACAAAATATTAAGCATTGAAACGGAGAATGGCAAACTAAGACCTTCAGATATTATTCCGGTGTTGGAGAACCATAAAAATATACCCCATCAGGTCATGCCCAAGCTGGTATACATTTCCAATTCTACAGAGCTTGGAACTATTTACCAGGCCAAAGAATTAGAGGAGCTTTCAGATTTTTGCAGACAGAACCGCCTATACCTGTTTATGGATGGTGCAAGGCTGGGACACGGACTTACTTCGGAAATCAGCGACCTTACCCTGGAAAGAGTAGCGGAATTAACGGATATCTTTTATCTTGGCGGCACTAAAAACGGTGCATTGATAGGTGAAGCTATTGTGGTTAACACGATAAGCCTTCAGGAAGATTTTGCATTTAATATCAAGCAGAAGGGTGCTTTACTGGCAAAAGGAAGACTGTTGGGAATCCAGTTTTTAGAGCTGATGAAAGATGATTTATATTTTGATCTTGCAAAGCACGCCAATCAGCAGGCGATGAAAATCAAAAATGCTTTCCGCAGCAAGGGTGTTCATTTCCTTGCAGATACGTATACCAATCAGATTTTCCCTATTATAAGCAACGAACTTATAGAGGTACTGTCTGAAAGTTTTGATTTTTTTGTCTGGAAAAAAGTAGACGAAAAGTTCTCTGCAATCCGCCTTATTACTTCCTGGAATACAGGAGATGATGCCGTCAACAGTTTCATAGAAATTATTAACAGGGAATTATAAACATAAAAAACAGTCTATTTTTTAGACTGTTTTTATTTATATCAGAGGCCAGGTTTACTTTAGGCCTTTATTCACTGTTTCACAATCAGCAGTATTCAGTTTTTGTCCGTCCTGATAGCTGATTTTCTTTTCATCAGCATATTTTGAATGTCCAGCTTCTTCTTTATGATCGCCAATTCCTTCTGTTAGCGTATTGTCTTTCTGAAGGAAGTAAATATCTCTTTTGCTTTTTTTGCCTTCAGAGGCAAATTCATAAGTCAGTTTCAATGTATCCCCGGATTTAAAGCCGGTTACATCACCTTTTGAACTGTCTTTTTCACTGTTTTTATAAGATAATTTCCCAATGATTGTTCCTAAATTATCATCAATAGAAGCAAAAACACTGTCTTTTCCTATTACACCAATATAGCAGAAAGATTTTGGACCTAGGGTGTCTATTACAGGTTCAGCTACCGCAATGGTATCTGCTTCTGCTTTCAGAGCCGGAGCTTCAGTTTTCTTATTACAGTTGATCAGAAATGCCGAAACAGCACTCAGTAATATTAATTTCTTCATATCCTCAGTTGTTTAAATCAAATTTGAACTGCTAAATTAGTAATACTATTTATATATTAAAGAATATTATAGATAAATAAGAATATTTTTCAAAAGTTTAAAAAGATCACTGACTTGGGCACGGAAAATGATTCATAGTATATTATTTTTAAATTCATCATGATGACAATGACCACAAGAATACTGGGATTAGGAATAGTATTGCTAGGATTACATTTTTTAATGGGACAAACGCCCCAAAACTATATTTATACTTCGTCGGGAGATCTGCAGAACATCGAGAAAATGATTATGCGAAAAGATATTGGAGGAGTGCAGATTGTCTATAACTGGAGAGCACTGGAAACATCAAAAGATGTTTATGATTTTTCTCGTATTGAAAAAGACTTAGCCTATTTGACTTCTTTAGACAGAAAGCTTTTTATCCAGCTTCAGGATCGGTTCTTTGAACCTCAGGCAAGGTATGTTCCCGATTATATTTTAAATGAAAAGGTATATACCGGTGGACTGGTTGCTCAATATGACAATCCGGGTGAGAATAAACCTGTAGGAAGTGGTTGGGTCACCCAGCAATGGAACCCTGCAGTTCGGGAGAGGTATCAGAAACTGATAGAAGCGTTGGCCAAAAAGTTTGACGGAAAGATCCAGGGCATTAACCTTCCGGAAACAGCCATCGATATTGATATAAAAAAAGATAAAACAGGTTTCAGCTGTGACAAATATTTTCAGGCTGAGCTGGATAATCTAAAGTTTGCAAGGAATGCTTTCAAACAATCTTATGTTTTACAGTATGTCAATTTCTTTCCATGTGAATGGGAAAACGATCATCAGTATATGTCCCGCTTATTTGATTTTGCGAATAAAAATAATATAGGATTGGGCGGTCCGGATATTGTTCCCAATAAAAATGCCCAGATGAAAAATTCTTATCCATTCTTTCATCAGTATAAAGGAAAGTTACCGTTAGTAGCCATGGCTGTTCAGGAGCCCACCTTAACGTATAAAAACCCAAAAACAAAGAAACCTTTTACCAAAGAAGAATTTGTAAGCTATGCTCAGGATTTCCTGGGGGTTCATATTATATTCTGGAGTGTAGAATCTCCATGGCTAAAAGGGTCATGAATGTTATTTGAAAAGAGAGACCGGTAATTTATATTAAACTAAACGTTTTTTGTCATTCCGTAGGAATCCAAGCGTAGTAGGTTAGGATTTTCTTGTAACCACAAAAGTCACAAAAGTTTTTAAACACTTAAGTTATTAAAGTTTCCAGCTTTGCGCATATAAAGTACACTAAAGTTTTAAGAAAATCTTTGATTTTTCATCTTAAGTAATCTTACTTATGCGCTATTATTTTAAACTTGCTAAAGTGCTCTAAAGTGTTTTAAATATTTGCAATGTTGAGATTTATATAGAATGGTGTATGATATGTTCTGTTTTTCATTCCATAGGAATCCAAACGTAGTAGGTTGAGACTTTGTTGTAACCACAAAAGTCACAAAAGTTTTTAAACACTTAGGTTATTAAAGTTTCCAGCTTTGCGCACATAAAGTACACTAAAGTTGTGAAAAAATCTTTGATTTTTTCACTCTCAAACTCTCAAACTCTCAAACCCTCCAACTCTCTTACACCTTCACCATTCCCCTAAACCCTCTCGCTGCATAATAGGAATCTGCACCATTATGATACATAAAAACGGTATTATAGCGTCTGTCACAGAAAATAGCTCCTCCAAGTTCTCTGATAGAAGCCGGTGTTTTTACCCAGCTTGAAGTTTTCTGATCAAATTTTCCGAGTTCCTGAAGTTGGCGGTATTGTTCTTCGGTTAAGAGCTCAATCCCCATTCCAGCAGCTGTATCAATGACATTGCTTTCCGGTTTGTTAGCTTTTCGGGAATCCCAGGCTTGATAATCATAGCAGAGGCTTCGGCGTTTTGGACTTTCCGGGGAGCAGTCGAAAAAGATATATTCGTCTGTTTTTTTGTTATAATCTACCACATCAGGTTCACCTTCTGTGGCTTCCATTTCGTTCAGTGACCAAAGTTTTTCAGGGTTGGCTTCCAGTTTTGACTGGATTTTTTCCCATTTTAAGTCTTTGTGGCGATTCATGTTTTTTTCAAAGCGGGTTTTCAGTGCTTTTAAAAGAGTTTCGCTTTGTTCGGGAGTTAATGTTTTCTTTTTCATGTTAAATTTTGTTTATGGATACTTTATTGGGAAGACTGTTTTGGGCTATTTCAAAGATATCAATTGTAATAAAAATACGGGTGTAGAAGTGAAAATTTTTTCTGTGATGGATTTTTTTGTTGGCTAACCGCAAGGACGCAAAATTATTATAAAAAATACTGCTTTAAGACGCAAGGATTTTATCTGCGATAAAATTGAATGCTGCTGATCTAAATCTACAGTATTGTGTTTGGTTGTATTTGCTGAAAATCGTTGATTTTCTTGCGTCTTATAATAGCCTTTTTGTATTAATCTTTGCGTCTTTGCGTTTTTCCAACATCTAATAGTAAATAGTTGGTTACTCGCAAAGCCGCAAATTATTATAAAAAATACTGCTTTAAGACGCAAAGATTTTTATCTATGATAAAATTGAATGCTGCTGATCTAAATCTACAGTATTGTGTTTGGTTGTATTTGCTGAAAATCGTTGATTTTCTTGCGTCTTATAATAGCATTTTTGTATTAATCTTTGCGTCTTTGCGTTTTTCCAACATCTAATAGTAAATAGTTGGTTACTCGCAAGGACGCAAAATTATTATAAAAAAATACTGCTTTAAGACGCAAGGATTTTATCTATGATAAAATTGAATGCTGCTTCATTATTGTATTTGATAAAAACTTGCTGAAAATCTTTTGATTTTCTTGCGTCTTAAAAACTTTCTTGTTGTATTAAATCTTTGCGCCTTTGCGTTTTTCCAACCCATTATCCAACCCGTTATAATGGGATAATTGTATGGCATCTTTATCGTTTTATTAATGATTGGTAAAAACAATTTTTCTATTGGCAGGTCTGAAATACCAGGAAATAAGGACTAAAACTAATAATAGTACAGCCGGAAGTGTTCTGGCTGCGGGATCTCCTACAATAAGATGGGAGATAACTGCCCCTGACATCACAAAGAAAAACCCGGCATAGGCCCATTCTTTCAGTAATAAACGCTTTGGAATAAGGATGGTGATAACGCCTAAAATTTTCCAGACTCCTATGATGGTCATCAGGTAAGCGGGATAGCCCAAATTGGTGAAGTTGGCGAGTTCATCTTTGTTTTTCATAAGCTGGACAATAGCTGTAGAAACCATTCCAAGAGCCATCCAAAGGGTAAATATCCAATAGATGATTTTTGTTCTTTTTTCTGATCGGTTTGATATTTCCATATTGATTAAGTTTTGTGATTAGTCGTTAAGCCCTTTTCCGTCTAGGATTTGAGGAATGCATTTCTCAATTCTTGCTTCCCTGGTTTTGGATTGCTTGGCAGAGGAGAAGTGGAGTAGGTAGGCCCGTTGTCTTCCTTGTGTCAATCCTTCGAAAGCCTCCTTTAATGCCAGATTTTCATCTAATCTTTGTTGAAATTCCTCAACCATTTCGAAGTCCTTGGTTTTCTTCATTTCAACTTTTGCCCCGGATTCTTCAATTTCTACAGCTTCAAACATATAGGCCCGAAGTTCTTTTTCAAGATCATTGATCTGTTGAAGGTCTGTAAAACGAATTTGCCTTGCCGCCTGTACATTTTCAGATTGCTGAATTAAAATCTGGTCAGGATCTTTCATCAAGGCTCCTTTAAAGAAGAGTAGGGCACAATATTCTTTAAAACCGTGAATTAAGAAAATGTTCTTTCCTTCATAGGTATAACAGGGACAGCCCCATTTTAGATCTTCTACAAGCTCGGTACTTAAGGCAATTGTTCTTAGCTTCTCAAATTCTTTTTGCCATTGCCCGGCATTTTCAAAGAAAAAATTAACTTTTGGATTCATGTATTTTGGGTTTGAGGGTTCTGGAGTTCTAGGGTTTGAGAGTATTAGAGTGGGAGGGTAAGAGCGTGTGAAGTTTAAAGTGTAATGTTCAAGGTTGTTGTTCTTTCTCTCATCGTTGACGATTCACTTGCAAAACAAAATTCCCTATTGGCATTCACAATGTAAACTATGGTATTCATCTCTCTCATCTCTTTGTCTCTCTAAATATTTCCTGTAAACGGTTATGCGCCATATTAATTCCCTGAGCGAATGGCATTTTCAGGTGCTGATCTCTGAAGTCTACGGATCTATAAATGGTTTGGATGGTGATTTTGCTGGTAGTATCGGTTAATTTTTCAAATTCTAAAAATTCAATCTGAACCGGGAAAGGTGTGTTCTCCATCTGAAAAGTTCTCGTAATTTTCTCATTCTGAACAATATCATGAATAGCTCCATTAGCGCTGAACACTACATCTCCCTGAGGATTTAAGGTTTCAAAGCGGTAACTTCCGTGTGGCCTGTTTTCAAACTTGGTCACTTTTGTGCCCATCCATTGTTCGAAAAGTTCAGCTTCTGTATAGGCTTTGAAGAGCAATTCTACAGGAAGATCAAATTCTCTGATGATAAAGATTTCCTGTTTGCCATCTTCTGCGTGGATTTTTGTTTTAAGTTCCATGATTTTAAGAGTTGAGAGTTGAGAGTTAAGAGTTAAGAGTTAAGAGTATTAGAGAGTGGGAGAGTATTAGGTTTTAGAGTATGAATTTCGGAAGGGATAATATCAGGCTCAGAGTTTGATGTTTATTCCAACTGCAACAGTCTGTTATCTGACATCTAACATCTTATAATCAAATATCCCAAATCTCCCGTCTCATATCTCCCTGTCTCTTATCTCATTCTTCTGGTACGCCTTCATCACATCTTCCAGTTTATTGAATTTCTCGTCCCACATTTTGCGGAAGGGTTCTATAAAATCGGCTATTTCTTTCATTTTATTTGGATTAAGGTGATACGTAATTTCCCGGCCGTTTTGTTCAGATCTCAATAGTTCACATTCTGTAAGGATCTGAAGATGCTTTGAAACAGTAGGCCTTGCCGTATCAAAGTTAGCCGCTATTGCTCCGGCTGTCATCGATTGAGCCGCTACCAACATCAATATAGATCTTCTGGTAGGATCTGCGATCGCCTGAAATACATCTCTTCTTAAATTCATTGTGTAGTTATTTGACTACAAATATATGTGTAGTTATTTAGCTACGCAAGTTTTAGGAGAAAATTTTATTTTAATGAATTATAAGTGCGCTTATTAAAAGAAAAATGGAGAACTTAATGCTCTCCATTTCATTATCTAAATAATGCTTCTGTAAATTTCTTATTTACGACTTTGTCCCTCATGGAAGCCTTATCTGTGAAGTTTCTAGAGATATTTCTTATCATTTCACTGTAATTATCAGTTCCATCATTTTTTTGACGATAATAAGGCTTTACAGAACTACAGTTTTTATGTTCAAATAGCGTATTTAGTAAAGTTCTATCTGAAATTCCACAAGAATGCCCAAAAATAAAAACTTGATAATTATTTGAATTTATAAATTCTAACAGTTTTTTATAAGAATCACTTTCAAGATATTTCATTGACTTAATATTTTGTAGATATTCGTTGTCATCAAGATCTTCAATTTCTAAGTAATCTTTATCTATTTCGTCTCCAAAACCAAAAATGATCTTATTATCTGTTTTATTATTTAAAATTCCATGAATGTGTGTTACATTTGTAGATATATCATTTCCAAATTCACTATCAGTTGGGGGATTGTCATAATGAGTCTCAGTTGATGTATAATTAAAATTTACGAATAATATATCTTCTGGTCTATGACGAAAATAATTCGGTGCGACATCGGATGTTAATATTTTTTTAATTTTTTGTCTCTTATCTTTAATACCAATTAAAGCTTGATAAAGTTGAATGTCTCTATCGGATAACTCTAAATCTGAAATAGATATCTTTTCTTCTTCAATATCTTTAACATAATTGTTAATCCTTTGGAATTCAATTTCAGTTAGTTGATTAATTGATGACTCTGAAAAGTCCTTGAAATTAAAATCTGAATATATTATATTATAAACAGATTTTTTAAAACTCATTTCTTCAGCAGTACTTGCAAAACTTTTTGTAAATTTTGTTTGAATTTTTGTAAGGTATTCTTCTAATAGCGATTCAATAGACTGAAAATCTTTATTCAGTGCAGTTATTTTGTATCTAGGTAATGAAAAATCTTTGTAACTTTTTTTTAATAACGAATAATATTCTTTTTCAATATCAACCCAATTAAGAGAATGATTCTTTTCTGTTAAAATTTCGAGAAATTTATTTTTGTATTTTACTTTACTGCCATTGTATCTTAAAGCTGTTAATAGGTTGCTATATTCAGACTCACCTTTAGCAGCATCTGAATATACAATTGGCGGTACCCGATCAATAGTGATATTGTCATCCTCAAATCTTTTACCATTATATTTCCCATTTAAAACCTCTTTTCGTTTATTTCCCCAATAATCATTAATAAAGGCTCCATAACTTGTTGACATCCCGTGAGCAAGATCAAAACCATTCCCAATTAAAATTATACGATTCATTATTATTAGTTTCTTTGAAAGTATTTTTCTGATTATTTTTTCTCAATTAACCTCTCCAATTTCTCAATCATTTCTTTCTGCTGCTCAAGCATACGCTCATAAAGCTCTACCATTTTATCAATAGGATTGAAGGATGGCTGGTAATTGAATACTGCCGGATTCGTCATCGTGGCATTATCATTATTGTTGATTGTATTGGCTATAATATTTATTGCAGAATCCTCATCAAAATTCTCAATTGCTTCTGCAGGCACTTTCAGAATCTTCGCCACCTGCGCCAGAATATCAGATTCTACGGTTTCTTTTTGTTCTAAAAGGGAAACTTTCTTCTGGTTCCAGTCATCACCCAGTTCAAATGCTAAAGCTTCTTGTTTAATTCCTAACATTTCACGGAAACGTTTTATATTTCGGCCCTGGTGTATTTTTTTATTTTGCATATCTGTGTAATCCATAATAACAAATATAAAGCTTTAAGTGATAAAAATAAAGCACATTTTTAAAATAAATTATCTTCTAAAATAGCTGTTTTTTTGCCTAAAATATCCTTTTCATAACTGGTACAGCCCATCATATATTTCTTGCTTTGATGAAAAACAACAATATGAGAGAAATAATTATTCGGGGCAAATATAAGATAGTGTCCATTCGGAACCTTACGGTTTCCCATAAATCATTTGAAAGAGCGTATAGAAGGGTGGTCTTCTTCCCGGAAATCCGATTAGCAGGGAAGTGGCTGCTGGAGTGTGGTTTTGAGCCGGGAGATAAAGTTCTGGTGACGGTTCGGAGAAATCAGATTATTTTAGAAAAGGAGATGAATTATGAAGAGGTGTAACCAAAACAGGTTTTGAAGCAGGTTTCTGGCTGATATTGCTGAAGCTTTTTTTATAAGTTTTCGCAGATTTTGGAGATTGCACAGATAAATAAAGGATAAATCTGCGAAATCTGTGTGATCTGCGGGAGATTTATATCTTTTTAGGTTAAACGCAAAGTTTTATGATGGTGCTGTATATTTTTAGTGAACTAAGGGTGGGGAGGTGAACTTGCCTGATGAAGGTGAGTGGATAGATAAGTTTTCGGCGGCCGCAGGCCGCCGAAAACTATTATTCTGAAAACAATACCGGTGTACACAATAGATTGTATTCTGATAAAGGAAATTATTTTATTTTCTTCATGGGGAATGCCTGTCTGGCCATTTTCCCATTCATAAGGTCTGAGATTTCTGCAAATAAAGAATCTTTACGGATTTTTTTATAAGTGATCGTTTGTGGAAAGTCATTCTGTCGGTTTTCAAATACCAGTGAAGTGGGATTTGAGCCAGGAGTTGAAATAAAATCGACAGGCTGTTCATCATGTTGACCTTTTACAGATACGATGTAATGCAGTTTTCTGTCTTTTTCTACAAGGCGTACAGACTCGAAGTGAATGGTATCTTTATTCTTTAAATAATAGCTTTCTCCCTGAAGTTCAGTACTGCTTTTCTGAGTCCAGGTTTCGTAAAGACTGCCTTTCGTGGTTTTGGTTTCCCAGGTACCAAGCAGCCATTCCAGTTTTTTGATTTCACTGGGCTGAGTCCAGCTGCCTATAATCAAGAGTCCAATGACAGCGGGAATTAGTTTTGTTTTCATGTTGCTTATTTTATATCAATCAAAATTCATGATAAATAAATCTTTACAATTGTAAAAATGCGACATCACGAATCTTTTTTGTAAAATAATGAGGACATCTGAAGATGGTCACCATAAAACTCTTTGGGACTAAGGCCTGTAAACTCTTTAAAATCCTTGATAAAATGAGCCTGATCATAATATTCAGCATCGTAAGCAAGTGCCGTAAGACTGGTGTATTCTTTATGAAGAAGCTGTTTCAGGATTGATTGAAGTCTTATAGTTTTGGAAAGTTGTTTAGGACTCATGCCAATGGCTGAAGAGAACCTGCGTTCCAACTGTCTGCGGTTGATATTGGTTTGCTGGGATAATTCATTTACAGAGATTTGTCCATTTAGATTGAGGAGTATATCAATGGTAGATTGTACAATCCTGTCGATGGTTTCAGGATTAAGTCTTTCCTGCAAAAAGTTTTCTACATGACTTATTTTTTCCTGAACTGTTTTAGAATGGAATACTTTTTCACCCAATTCAGCTCCGGCAGCTCCAAACAGATCTTCCAGCGGAATGGCTTTATCATCCATCTCTTTTATGGGAATAGCAGCAAACGGCAAAAAACCGTCATGATGAAAACGGACAGAGAAAATGCCGGTGATTCCGGTAGGTTTTATTCTTAAAGGTTGGGTTAACTGTCCGAAAACACAACTTCTAGGCTGTACAATAGCTTCTCCGTGGATATATTGTTTGTAGAGATCTCCATAATGGAAAATCATTTCCATACAGCCGTCCGGAACGATAGTCTGTGATTGTGGCACGTCTTCTTTTGGACTGTCCAGTGTCCAATAGCATTTGATAAAAGGAGCCAGCTCCGGCCCGGGTTCGAATGTTTGATAATCCATGGTATTTCATATTCTGATGGTATAAAATTATCAAATAAAAAGCGAAATCAATTCAAAGAGACCTTTGAAATATATTGAGGAAAACAGGAGTTATGAAATAACCTTATCTTTGAAAATCCAATATTTTCTTAGCATTAATCAATAGTATCATAGATGAAATTTTTACTGGACTTTTTATTCCGTATTGTACAGCTTTTTACAGAACCCTATTTTTTAGTATTTCTTGCAGTAGTTATTATCGCTCTGTTGAAAAGGAAGAATAAATGTAAAAATCTGAGAACAGGAATTTTTATATCAGCAGTTGTCATGATTATCCTTATAGGAAACGGTTTTCTGGGTAAACTAATCTCCGGATATCTGCAGAAAAGTTATATCAGTACTTCAGGGATGAAGAATATACCGGCTCAGAATCCCATTATTGTAGTGCTCGGTGGCGGGGTGGTAGATATTGACAATACAGAGAAATTGCATACCATGTCTTATTCCAGAATGGTTACTGCCTATCAATTGTATCATGAATACAGGGAAAATAATCAATCTTGTAAAATATTAATTTCTGGAAAAGGAAGAGGGCATACAAGCGAAGCCGAATTATTCCGAGAGAATTTTAAAAAGATGGGGGTGCCGGATTCTGACATGATTAAGGAAGATCAAAGCATGAATACCTATCAAAATGCAAAATATTCAAGTCAGATAGTAAATCAGATGGGGCCATCCAGTGTATATCTGGTGACTTCGGGGTTTCATATGAAAAGATCTGTGGCTTTGTTTCAGACCTTTGGATTAAAACCTATTCCTAAAGCATCGGATTTTATAGATACTGAACTCACAATATTTCCTAACAGCTATAATGCTGCATTTACATTTGTTATGCTTAAAGAGGTCGTGGGAATATGGCAGGTGCAGTTATATAACAGTTTAGGAATGAATAAATAGTATTCTGCAGTCTATTGTACATATAAATAACCGGTCCCTTGAGTTAACTTAAGGGGCCGGTTTGCTTTAAAACTGTTCAGACTTTTTTAATAGGTTTTGGCTAAAGCCAAATTGATTGTAATGTTTTATCAGATGGACTAAAGTCCATCTCTATTGAATTTACATTGCCATATTAAATCATCAGTCTGTTTTCTTCAGTGAAATTATGGCTTGTTTTTCTTTTAAAAGCCTAAAATACAGAAAAACTAATGAAGGCTCAAAAAAGCTGTGTTTTTCCATCCTGTACCTATGCTATCTGGTTGAAAATGAAGAAGATTTAAGACCAAAATAAGTTGTAATCAAAATCTCAGAATATTTACATTTTGAAGACATTAAATTTATGTCCATCAGGATCTGCAAAGACAAAACCATAATAGTTGTTTCCAAAGCTTTCAGGTTCTGAGATAATGGTTCCGCCTGCATTTTTAACTTCTTCCGCCCACTGATCAGCCTGATCTATGGTTTCAGCAGAAAGGGTAAATATAATTTCATTGGAATGGTGAGAGTCACCAAATTTTACATTTTTTACATTGGTCTCAATGATGTTTTTTAGAAAGAAGTGAATAATAAATTCATTGTCTCCCACAAAAAAACTTACCAATTCATTAGAACTGTGTGGATTATTGGGCTTAAATCCCAGTTCTGTATAAAATTTCTGTGTTCGCTCAAGGTCCGCCACAGCAAGGTTTGCCCAGATCATTTTTGGTTTCATACTATTTTATTTTTTGGTTAGGATAAAGGTAGCACCTTTCAATAGGATAAGGGTTGCCATGTGGCAAGATTTTGTATTTTTATAAAGGCCATTAAAAATAATATATTACTAATAATTGATTAATTCTCAGATAGATATTAATTAAACTATTGCTTTTTAATCAGTTATGCTGTATTTGTTACAATTTAATTTAACATAATATATAAGATGAACGAACAGATTATTAATAAAATTAAAATTTTAGGAGGAAATACTGACGCTGTACATGCAGATAAAAATTTTGTAGAAAACTGGCAGAGTATTAGATTCGACAATTATTTATATGACAAAGATTGGGATGTGTATGGTATTGACGAGTTTTACAGCATTCATCAAAAACTGTATAAAGAAAATAATGAAAAATTTTACCGCGACTTAACTGAACATTATTTTTCCTTACATGACTGTACATATGGCCACTATTTTTTCAAAGACTGGATGTTTACTCCGTTTAAACCAGGCTCGGAAGATTATGAAGAATTAGATGGGCTTGTAGAGGAAGATGACGTAAGAAAAACTGTAAAAGGCAAAGAAATGGATTTTGTCTGTATATTTTATTCATATGGATATCCGGATCATTATTTTGTGTGTACAAAAGATCCTGATCAATCAAACCCAGCGGTATACGGAACGGACCATGAAGTTTATTTTAATGAAATTGAAAACGAAGGAAGCCTGGAAGAGTTTCTGGACAGGTTCCTTACCAAAGAAGAGTTCCGGGAAGTCGTTAAAGAATATCTGCAAGGAAAATTAGGTGAATAAGGGATTTTGATGTCATTAGTCCTCTATTCTTAGGATAATTGTTTTTTCCTATAATTTATATTATGTTAAATTGTATATATTTTAGCTTTTCAAAAAGTATAACATTTTTTAATTTACATCAGAATCCAAAGTTCCATTCCAACTAATCGATCCATCCTATACTTAAGTCCCAATTACGAAAACCCGTGCTAGGGTTTCTTTATTTTACTTTTGAGGTTATTACATCGAATTTTTCAAGCAATAATAGTTTATAGATTTCTGTGACTTCGTTCCAATCTGTAGCCTGGTATCTGGTTTGCTGTCCTTCGAAAATGACGAAGAGTGATAAATCTTTATGTACTTCAATCACGTTGATATCCGCTTGCGTATTGTATGTAGCTTTCTGTCATTACGTGAGCATATTTTGATTTCAATATCAGTTTATATTAATCTCAATTTTGTGGTAAGCAATCCATCGTTTGAGATTTCCAACCATTCTTTTTAAATGATCTTCATTCAGGAAAATATTGGTCCAATATTCAAATCTGTCGCACTGAACACTTATGTAATAGGTCATAATTGCTAAACATGCGAAGGGTAAAAACTTTTTTTCTTCATTACTAATTTTAGTTACTATCTCATACCCTTTTATGAAGCTTTCTGCTTTTGTTTGATATTCTTCTTCGTTCAAATGGGTTGCAAATAACTGAAATAGGAAATAAGAAATGTCAAAGCATAAATAACCGTTGCCACAGAAATCAAAGTCAAAAAATGTTATTTCTTTTTCATCGTCAATGTGCAAATTGTCAAACCAAACGTCAAGATGAACAGTTCCATATCTCATTTTCTGGTTGTCAATATTTTCCATTTTTAGCGTTAAAAAAGCAGAAAGGCTTTCTAAAAATTCAATTTCGCTTCTATTTTTACTATAGAATTCTTTTGTTCTTAAAACAGGGTTCTTGAGCAAGTTTTGAGCATTGTAAGACATTCTCATCAGTTCGATATTTTCTGTGGATTGATGAACTTTTGCTAATGCTTGTCCAATTAGAAAGCTTGTTTGGGGTGAAAATTTAGCTGTCTTAATGCCTTTAGCATACGAAAATAAAACGCCAAATCGTGTACCTTCTGGAGCTTCAATTTCTTGAATGAATTTGTTCGATTTATCAGCTATTGGAAAAGCAACTTGTCGGTCTGCTTCTTTCAGAAGAATTAAAAGTCTTAATTCTTCTTCAATTTCTAATTTAGTCCGCCAATTATGTGTGTAAACTCTAAAAACGTATTTGTTTTCGTCATCATGAACAATGTATAAATGATTCATAGCAAGCCGAAATATGTTGCATTCCGTTTTGTCGGTTAGTTCATATTTTCGTTGAATAAGTTTACCAAGTCCATTTGGTGAAAGTGTACTATTTATTGTAGGAAATTTCTCTGTCATTAATTCTTAGTTCGCAGTTGGTTATAAAATATATGCAATTTCGTTAACATTTCTTTCTTTTTTGTCAATAAAATTAGATTACCATTTTTTATTACTTTTAGTTCCGGTGTAACTTCTATTAGCAATTACAAAGATACATGACGATTATTTTTTAATCTCTATTCCAATAACAGTAATGTATTCCTCATTTTCGCAGTCAATAACATAATCTGCACCTAATTTAGTAAGAAATTGATCATGAACTTTTCTTGCTGTTGTGAACATAATGGTTTCCATAACCTTGGCAATTTGAATGGTAGGTATTGCTACACCGCCGGAACTCTCGTGAATCTGCGCATAACTTCCCTGCCCTTTAAAATACCTACAAGCTTTTATTGATAATTTTGCAGATGATCTATTTATATGTCTAAACAGAATTTTGTGTTTATGTTATAAATATTGTCCTGGTCTATATTATAAAATTAGTTACATTTTTGAACAAAATTTGTATTTTTGTTGATATAATTTATATCACTATCGTTTTTTTATGATAACAATTCAGTTAATGTATTTATAGACCTTAAATTTTAAAATGTCGCAGCTTAGTTTATTTAATTCTGAAGAATATTATCGGTTCCCTAAAGAGCTTTTGGAGTATACGGAGCATTTTTTACCTGAAGATGAGGCCTCAGGGCTTGAAGAACTCTTAATGAATACTGCTCCATGGAAACAGAGAACCCAGAAAATGTATGATAAAATGGTTCTCACTCCCCGTTTGACGGCTTGGTACGGTGATGAAGAAAAGACCTATCAATTGGGAGATACACAATTTACAGCCAATCGATGGCTTCCGGAACTGCTTGATGTAAAAGTGCGTATAGAGAATGCCACGGGATGTGCTTTTAACTCAGTATTGTTAAATTTATACCGTGATAAGAATGACTCTGTAGCCTGGCATCGGGATAAAGATAGTAAACTTGGTGACCACCCTGTTATTGCCTCTGTAAGCCTTGGACAGGTAAGAAGTTTTGATTTCAGAAACGTTGACGATCATACCAATAAATATAGCCTCCCCCTTCAGCATGGTTCCCTGTTAATCATGAAAGGAGATCTTCAGATAAATTGGGAACACCGCATTGCCAAATCTGCTCTGCCTATGAAACCAAGGATCAATATGACCTTTCGGTTGATAAAATAAAACCCGTCTGTTACCTGCTTTTATCAATTGCTCACACAGTAGCAGACGGGTTATAGATATTATGATATTTTGATTTTTACCCCTACTGAAATATTAATTCCGGCGAGAGGGCTAAGGAATTTCAGTTGAGAATTTTGAAGTCTTGCTTCTGTATTTAACAGGTTGTTTCCCAGTATATAATATTCTATACTTCCTGTTTTTAAATGGGTATCTTCATAAGAAATACGGGCATTAAGAAGTGAAAATGCAGGCATAGGAAGCTCCGGGTTTATATTTTTACCAAGATATTTTTGCTTCATATAATGGTCTAATGCTATATTGAAATTCAGCTTTTGGACCGTTCCTGTAAGGCTGAATCCAAAACGGCTTGTAGGCATATTAGGCATATAATCTCCATCACTCCATTTTCTTATGGAACTGTCTGCTGTACTGATGTTTCTTACCAGGTCATAATAAGAGCCTAACTCCCATTTTCCCAATCTGTGAAGGTCCATTTTGTAAGCAGCCTCCGCTTCTATTCCGGTGATCTCGGTATCATCAGAACGCCATTCCTTTACCAGGAAAACTTCCCGTGAAATCCCTGTATGAGCAAGGTAGATGTAATTTTTATAGAAAGTATGGTACCAATTGGCGGATAAGCGTATATTTTTCAAATTAAGTCCACCACCAATTTCCCAGGTTTTTGCAGTTTCTTTATCCAGCTTGTCATCTCCGTTTTCTTCTGTGAGAATGGCAAAATGATTGTTGCCAGCATAAAGCTCATTGACTTCGGGTGCTCTTTCAGAGTGATTGTACTGTATTTTCAGATAAGCCTTTTTAAAAATATTCCATTGGGCTGCTGTATGAAACTGATTAAGAGTAAAATCCCTTCCTGTGAGGTTTCCTCCTGAAAGCCCACGGCTTCTGATGTATTTTTTATCAGCATCAGCTCTACGTTGGACGTGGTCATTCCGGTATCCCAAATCAAATTCAAGAAAATCAAAATTGAGGTGCTGCATTGTGAATATGCCAATTTCACGGCTTATGTTGTTAGGTAAATATCTTTGACTTCCGCTACCCTCCATTTCTCTGTATTGTACTTCAAGTCCTGTAGTTCCTGTTAGAAATTTCAGTTTCTGTTGCACTATTTCCAAACGGCCATTATGTTGTTGTACTTGAAATTGATTGGCTTTATAGCGTTCCAGAAGTTCTGAATTTGTGGAAAGTACTCCCATATAATTAAGCTTTATACTGGCAATTGGAGAATGGCTGAATTCATAGGCCGTTTCCAGCATAGCCTTATGGGATAGGCTTCTTACATTAATAGGTAAATACTCTAGGGGCTGCTGGGGTTTCCCATGGGAGTGTTTTGGGATTTTGGATAAGGCATAGCCGGGAACACCAAAATAGGAATAGGAATTTTGATAGGCTCCTCCTATATAAAAGGATTTGCCAATATAGCTGGTCCCCAAATAGAATGAATTGCTTTCTGAATGACTGTTTGGAATGACACCGTCTTTTGTTGGCACATAGTCCTTAATACTGTTTACTTCGCTTTTGTAGCGGTCTTTCGTGGGATCCTGCCCCGGAACGTATTGATCGTTTTTGGGATTGGGGTGATATTGGCCATCCGACGGATTGTAATAAGTGGGGCTGAATGTATAAAGATCATCCTGTGAAAGTTCATATTCTACCATATGATCCTTGGCAAACTGGCTGATATAAGGGAACAGACTAATGTTAAGAACATTTCTTGAATTTACATCCAACTGGCAGAGGGATTGCAAAATGCTATTAAATCCTACCAGGTTTGGATCATAACATCTGTTGTCTTTAGATTTCCCCGGTATACGGACGATTTCCTGTTTTTGGTTGGAACCTCCTATTGTCCATACCCAGTTTTTGGTGATGGTACCTTTTGCTGAAAAGGCCTGTTTCTGTCCACTGTTGCTTCCTCCTTCCAGAAGTGCCTGAAGGTTAATTTTTTTTGATGGAAGCTGACGGACGATATAGTTCGTTTCAATATCAACGGCTCCTCCAATAGCTTTTCCACCATACAGTACTGCTGCTGAATTCTTATAAATATTAATGCTCTGAGCATTATCCATTTGAATATCCAGATTAAAATCAGGGCTTATTCCTGAAAGATCATTCACTGAAGTTCCGTTTTCCAGAACTTTTACCCTATTTCCACTCAGGCTTCGGATAACAGGAGCCCCGGAATTGGGCCCATATCCTGAATTTTGGATACCCGGAATTTTACTCAGCGTTTCTCCTAAGGTTTTGGATTGTATAAAATCCAGTGTTTTCTTTGGTATACTTACCACATCCCTGTTCATTTTTCCCTGTATCCGTATTGATTCTATATCCTGGACTGTCTTTTCAGTACTCAGGTTCTGAGCTTTCATCACAGAATGATAAGAAATGACAGACCCTCCCATCAAAAAAATAACGGCTTTTTTCATATGCGTATGCTTTAATAATCCGGCAAAGCTAGATAATTAATTTTATTAAAGCAACTTTGTTGCATTAAAGGAAGTGCACCGCGTTTCTGAATATAATGTTTATTTACGCATAACAAATTGTGTTATAATAAAATATATATAATAAATATACCCACAAAAAAACCGCTCTGAAAAGAGCGGTATAGTTTTTATTACTTGTTTTTTCTTAGCAAGTAGATCCACACTCAAGTAATCTGATGTGAATTACACCATTGATTACACATTGTGTTTGGCATAATGTGTTACCTACAAGGGTACCCACACCGCCTAATACACCACCAACTGTAGAACCTACACCTGTAACAACACCACCAACGATAGTGCCTACACCTCCTACAACACCTCCAACTACACCACCTAATCCTCCTAGTAATCCACCGATTGGATCAAGTAATCCGTTACCAGAAATTGTTTTTAACTCGTTTCTGTCTAATTTTTTTAAGTTTTTCATAACTATAATTTTATATGATTATTACATTACGAATATAAGAAGAATAATAATAAGTTGATAAGTTTTTCTGAAAAAAATAATAATATGTTTTTATAATTTAATATTTCATTAATATAAAAGCAAAATAATGAGAATATCATTTAATGTGGTATCTGGTTGATTTAGTAAATGTTAAAAAGCATATTTCAAATTCAAAAATTTAGAGTTATTAATTTATAAGTAAATATTGTTTTTTAATGAATATTCTTCAAAACAAATAAGAAGCTTCTATAGAGGACAGAAAAATTAAAACTGAAGTTCAGGAGTTCAGTTTTTTCTAACCATTCCATAAAAATAGCTGCGAAAAACTGAATTTTTCTACTTTGTACAGTAAAACCAACCTTCCGGGTCACTGATAACGAAATCAATTTTGTATTTTTGCTGATATACTTTTATTTTATCAATGTCAATTTTTTCAAATAATATACGCTTCTTAAGAGCTAAGAGAAAACTTTCCCAACAAAATGTAGCTGACGAATTAACGATTTCCAGAGTAAGATATTCTAAATATGAGAATGGAATATCTGAACCGCCAATTGAGCTTCTGGTAAAAATTTCAAAATACTTCCATGTGAGTATTGATCTGCTGGTATCTGTAGATATCCAAAAATATCCTATGGATGAAATGCTGAAACTTCCGGATAACAGGATTGTGCTTCCGGTAGCTGTAGACCATCATGGGAATGATACTATTGAAATTATTCCCCAGAAAGCATCAATGGGATATCTGGAGGGGTATAGTGATGTAGAATATATTGAAAGCCTTCAAAGGATTGCACTCCCCTTTCTTACCAATGGAAAATACAGGGCCTTCCCTGCAGATGGAGACTCTATGCCTCCGTTTAGAGACGGGTCCTATATTGTAGGGAAATATGTAGAAGGAATAAATGACCTGAAACCGGGTAAAACCTATGTTTTTGTTACTTTAAATGACGGAATTACCTACAAACGTTTTAAAGAAAAGAATGAAAGCTCCATCAGCGTAAGTGCAGATAATTCGTTCTATGAGCCTTACGAAATCCCTTTTGATGAAGTGGTGGAAATATGGCAATATGCTTCAGGAATTTTTCCGGAAGACTTTGAACCCGGTGATTATGAAAGCTATAACTTTAAAGAAATGTTCCGTGAGCTGAGACAGGATATCAAAGATCTTGACCGAAAGGTTTCCGGCCGCCGGCGTAAATTGTCATCATAAATTTGCTATAGATCTTTGATTCTATAGAATACAGATAACAGACAGCCGGTTTTCTTTGTGAAGCCGGCTGTCTGTTATTTCTTAAAGCCTTTGTCACCAGCCATCATGGCTTTCAGTGTCGGTCTAATATAATCCATACCGGTGCATGGTCACTGCTCTTTTCCCAGCCCCGGACATGACGGTCTACTCCACCCGATTCTAGCTGAGAACTCAGATAAGGACTTAATAAAATATGATCAAGCCGTATTCCGGCATTGCGGTCATAAGCTTTGTACAAATAATCCCAGAATGTATAGATCTTTTCTTCAGGGTAAAGAGTACGGATAGAATCCAGCCAGCCTTTCTTTTGCAGCTCTTTATAGGCTTTTCTTACTTCAGTTCTGTATAATGCGTCATTTTCCCAGCGCTCAGGTTTATAAACATCGATAGGTTCGGGAATAATATTGAAATCCCCGATAAGGATTGCGGGAAGCTCCATTTTGATAAGTTGGTTCATTCTCCTTTTTAAGCGTTTGATCCATGAAAGTTTATACTCAAATTTTGATCCCGGATATGGATTGCCATTGGGAAGGTATAAGCAGCATATAACCATTTGATCAATAATGGCTTCTAAATATCTGCTCTGAAGATCTTCAGGATCACCAGGCAGAGAACGCTGTACTTCGGTGATCTCCATATTTTTTGCCAGTATGGCTACTCCATTCCAGCTTTTCTGCCCTTTCCATATAGCCTCATAGCCTGCTGCATTTATTTCTTTTAAAGGAAACCGTTCCTGTGGAGCTTTGAGCTCCTGAAGGCATACAATATCGGGTGATGATTCTTTCAGCCACTGCAAGAGTACAGGTAGCCGGCCATTTATTCCGTTGACATTATAGGTTGCTATTTTCATAATAGAAAAATATTAGAATGAACCATATTGAATAAGGCAATAATTATTCCATCATATGAGAAGAATTCTGTATTAAGACAGCCTTTAATGTACCATACAAAAGTACCATACATTATATAATATATGGTACTTTAGTAAAGGAATGGTTAAAACTAATTGTTGATGATATGTTTTTTTAAGGCCTAACGATACGTATTTTTTGAGGATAGAGGCCCTTTTCCGGATATGCTGGAAAAAGCGTATCACTCCACTGCCATCCAATCACAATTACACTATAAATAAAGAGGCAATAGTTTGGGCATCACTGCCACTCATCACTTCGTCATAAGCTGCTGAACCTGCTGCTGTCCCAAATAAGGATCCTGTATTGTATCCGGACTGGTTCACATTGTCCTCTCCTGCATATACAGGATCTGTTGCTGAAGGCATATTTCCGCCGTTGGCAAGTTCAATCCAGCCTTTATTGGCTCTCATTCTTCTTACCTGTGATGCATGTCTTGCTTCCACAGAATGAATCTGTAAAGCAGCTTGAAGGACAACTTTATTGGACATGACATTTCCGGCCTGTCCTTTATAAGCTCTTACTCCTGTATCTTCAAAAGCCTGCGCCAGGACCAGAAACTGATTGTAATCTGTAAAAGGAGAGAAACTTCCATTAGCCGTAAAATCAAAGGTTGGTTTCGCTCCCGGTGTTGTTCCCAGAGAAGTAAGAGTACTTTTCAGAAAACTAACGTGGGCTGATTCGTGTTTTGAGATCTGCATAAAAACCGGCCTGTCAGAATTGGGAATCAGGCCTGCTGTAGACAGCCCTAAGGCATAATATTCATTTTCAAGATATTCTAATACCAATGCCAATTGTAAAGCATCGGTTAATGTACTCTTTAAGGCAGCACCTGTAAATTCTTTTGTTGGGGTTTCCGCTTTTGCCGGACTAACCACCAGGGCACCTAATCCAAAAGGAGCGGCTGCTGTTGCTGCTTTTTTTCCGAATAATGACATATTCGTAATTGTTTCCAGTCTTGAAGCTTCTGCAGTAAAAAAATTATCATGAGAAAGCTTATCTAATAATTTAAGAATGTTCATAATACAAGATTTGAAGATGAATGATTAATTAATACCTCTTTCTTTCCAGGAGAAAGGAGTTTTTATAAACCCACCTGCAGCCATTACAATATCCTTAGGCTCTTTGGCAAGGTCCAGGCCGTTAGCATCTACTACATCATCTCCTGAGAAATCTGCAGATCCCGGATTGATCAGGTTTCTGATAGCAGAGGCATGTCTTGCTTCTACAGAAACTATTTTCCCGGCAATAACAAGATAAGCCGCATTGGTAATGTATTTTCCGGCTCCGTTATAGGCTGCTACTCCGGTATCTTCTAATGCTTTGGCAGTGGCAAGCACAGAGCTTCGGTTGTTAAAGTTCACATTGGGATACTGAAATTCAAGTTTTGGAAGGACATTCTGAGTGGCTCCGCTAATGGCTGCTTTGAAAAAATCCCTGTGAATGACTTCATGGTGATAAAGATCTGTGAAAACTTCTTTTTCAATACTTGAGATTCCGCTGTAAAAGTTATTAACTACTTTAGTATAAAAGTCTGCTTCAAGCTGTTCGAGGGCATAAGCGTAGTTTAATATACCCACATCTCCTGTTCCCAGATCAAATATTTTACCATCATCTATCATTTGAAAGTCATCATTATCATCACAACCTACCAGTGTGAGGCCAGCTATGGCTAACCCTATACCTCCCAGTTTCAAAAAGTTTCTTCTGCTTGTATCAGGGGTTGCTCCCTGATTAGAAACATGAATCGTTTTTTTCATAATATTAATTTTTAAGTGTTTGTTTAGATAATTGAAGAAAACAGCATACCTGCATATGCTGTTTAAAGCTTTATTAATTCTTATGGCATCAGAACTGTATCTATTACATGAATGACACCATTAGACTGGTTTACATCCGCGATGGTCACTTTTGCACTGTTTCCTTTCGCATCTTTTACATAAAGATCTTTACCTTTCGTCCAGAATGTAAGTTCTTCACCCTGTGCAGTTTTCATCATACTTTTTCCGTTTCCTGCTTTTACTGCAGCCCATATTTCTTTAGCATTATATTTCCCGGATAGCACGTGATACGTCAATATGCTGGTAAGCATAGCCTTATTTTCAGGTTTTACAAGGCTCTCTACGGTTCCTTTCGGGAGTTTTGTAAAAGCAGCATCTGTAGGTGCTAATACGGTAAAGGGACCTGCTCCCTGTAATGTTTCTACCAGACCTGCAGCTTTTACTGCCGCTACCAGTGTTTTATGGTCTTTAGAATTGACGGCGTTTTCAATAATATTCTTTGCCGGATACATGGCAGCACCTCCTACCATTACTGTTTTTTCTTTCATCATTTGTGCAGTTACCTTCCCACTAAAAGCGAATGATAAAGCGACCATTGCTAAAACTGCGGTTTTTGATTGTGTGTTCATTGTGCTGATTTTTTATTGTTAAGGTTGATTGTGTTCTTAGTGTCATTTACGAGGTTGGTTTTGTTTTAGATTGATAAAAAATGAAATAATCAACAAATACTTGATAATCAGATATTTATTTTTTATAAAGGATGAAATCAAAATAAACTTTATGTAGGTTTCAAGTAAGAGCAGGGTTGATCATGGAATACACAGGTAGTATTGCTTTTGAATTAAGCTTTCCTGTTTGATATATCTTAAATAAAACCTTTAAAATCATATATGAAGTAAAAGATTTAATGATTTTATTTGGAATGTATTTTATTTTGCTACATTTGGAAAGAAAAATAATAATTATTAAGACAGCCTATTCTGAAGAGGAACTTATCGTTTTATTAAAAGAAAAAAACGAAAATGGTTTTCATTATCTGTATGACCACTATTCCGGTGCGCTGTACGGAATTATTCTTCGTATTGTTCAGTCTAAAGAATATACCGAAGAAGTGATTCAGGATGTTTTTGTCAAAATATGGAATTCTATCCATCAATATGATGAATCCAAAGGAAGGTTTTATACCTGGATGATCAATATTGCCAGAAATACAGCTATAGATTATTTAAAATCTAAAGGGTTTCAGAATGAGCTTAAAAACCAACCACTTCCGGATTTCGTATATAATACTACAGAACTTTCAACGACCAACAATTCATCCGATTATATCGGATTTAGCAATGTACTGGAAGGACTGGATGCAGACAAGCAGGAACTTATTAATCTGGCTTATTATCAGGGATATACCCAACATGAAATATCCGAAAAGCTGAAGATACCCCTGGGAACGGTAAAAACGAAAATGCGGAATGCATTGATGAAATTAAAAGATTTGCTAAAAGATTATCAATAAATTGAACACAAAAGAATACATATCATCCGGAATTATAGAATCTTATATTCTAGGCCATGCTTCTCCTGAGGAAGCTGGGATTTTGGAGTGTGTGATGAAGAATAATGCTGAAGTAAAAGCAGCTTTTGAAGAAGCACAAAAAACTTTGGAACATCTTGCTACGGCCCAGGCTGTAACACCTCCAAGTGATCTGAAATCTAAAATCTGGAATAAAATTCAACAGGAACAGTCTTCTGTTGAAGAAACAGCATCTTCCTTTTCTATAGATACTCCGGAAGCAGAAGATAGCAGAAAAATTAAAACTCAGGAACAGATCCAGAGAAAAACAAACTGGAAAGCTTATGCTGTTGCTGCGTCTGTTTTATTCCTGTTAAGTGTGGCCGGAAATCTGTTTTGGATGAACAGCCAGTCTGAAACAAAACAGGAAATGACAAAACTGGCAGCGGAAAAACAATCTCAGGACGAAGCTATGAAAAAAATGGACCGGAAACTGGATATGTTTTCCAATCCGGACATGCAAATGGTGATGTTGAAAGGGGTTGAAAAACATCAGGACGCGAAGGCCATGGTTTTCTGGGACAAAAAAACAAAAAAAGTATACCTGAATGCTGAAAATCTTCCAAAAACTCCGGAAGGAATGCAGTATCAGCTTTGGGCTCTTGAAGATGGAAAACCGGTAAGCGCTGGGATGTATACTGAAGATAAAGACAGTCAGGTTCCACTGGCGACTATTTCAAAAGCACAGGCCTTTGCCATCACGCTTGAAAAACAAGGCGGAAGTCCGGTTCCTACTATGGAAAACATGTATGTAATGGGTGGAATATAAACCTTTCCAATAATAAAACAAAAAATGAGGTTATAAAATTCCTCATTTTTTGTTTAACACACTTACCATTACTGTGATAGCATTCTATAGGGCTTCTGCATAATAGGAACCGAAACATTTTTATATCAATATTTTAGGCTATTTGTTGTTTTGATCAAAAAATATAAAACAGAACAAGAGTATTTTCACTCAAAATGATGAAGATGGATATAGTATATAAAATAAAAACAAGGCGAATACAATTCGCCCTGTTACCACCAAAAATTAATATGATATGAAAATATGAATGAGTTTATAGAGGTGAAGCTTTGAGCATGAGATCATGCAGATCTGTATTTTTAATGAAAGGCTGCAAAAGCTGACTTCCCGGGCCATAAGCCGCCACTTCTACATAATCTCCGGAGTGATCCATACTGATCCACCCCACAGAATTACGGTTTTTCTGGATATCAGAATAGAGCTTAAAGGGGAGTTTCTTATAATTGTAAAGCCCCTCTTCTTTTTCAAGGCCATTATAGAAACTTAATAGATGTTTGGCTTCATCATCATTCAGAATCAGTTTGTTTCCTTCGTAAATCCAGTCTTTAATATCTTTTACAGAAAAGTCTTTATGGATCTTATTCAGAATATATTCATTAGTGTATTTGTAATCTGAAATACTGTTGAAATTTTTAGTTGCATCAGCTCCGTAAATCGTTCCGGGATTGGCATTTCCATGATCTGTAGTAATGATGACCAGCGTATTTCCGTCTTTTTCTGCAAAGTCCATCACCGTTTTTATGGCTTCATCAAACGCAAGCTGATCATGAATTAATGCGGCTACATCATTGGCATGAGCAGACCAGTCTACTTTTCCTCCTTCCACCTGAAGTACGAAACCTCCCGGATGATCTTTCATCTGATCAATAGCGGTCTTTGCCATATCAGCCAGTGTAGGTGTATTTTTGAAATCAGGAAGACTGGCTTTGTCAATACTGTAAGGTAATGCTCCTGTACTGAATATTCCTATTATCTTTTCTCCTTTTTTAATGTTTTTCAGATGATTACGCTCTTTAAGCACCTGGTATCCCTTTTTCCGATAAACAGCATAGAGGTCTTTTTTATCTTCCCGTTTTTCCGGATTAAAAAACTCATCGCCACCACCCATCAGGACATCTAACTCCAGCTCGGCATACATTTCAGCGATTTGAGGTTCTGCATTTCGTTGGGCAGAATTCACACAGAATCCTGCAGGTGTAGCATGGGTAATCGTTACCGTGGTGACGCAGCCTGCTTTTTTTCCTGCTTTTTTAAATTTTTGCCATATAGGAAGATGCTTTTCACCATTAGGTCCTATGTTCAAAACCCCGTTCTTTACTCGGATTCCACCCCCGAAAGCTGAGCTTGCAGCAGCTGAATCTGTGACAATAGAACTGGCTGAAGCCGTATCCATCAATGCCCGTGAAACTTTTTGATCATGATACAGATTAAGCCAATTACTTCCCTTTCCCAAAATATTCCGGGAATACAGGTCGGCCATTGAAAGTGTTCCAAGACTCATCCCGTCGCTTACCATAAATATGATGTTCTTTGCACTTCCGGAATGGACTTGCTCAGTACTTCTTTGGGAACTCCAAAGTTCAAGCGGAGATATTGTAAAGAGACCTGATAGTAATGCTGATCCTTTTAGAAATTTACGTCTGTCCATATGCTGTAAAAATAATGCTGAAAGGTATTCTATTTATGATATTATTGATACTTTGTTGCATTAATTAAAAGTTAATTTTAAATATTCCTAGGAAACGGATCCCGGAAGTTTTGTTTTTGACTTAATAATTCTTCTTCTTTATCATTAATAAGACAGTCTTGGAGATCCTGTATCATTTGGTCTTTGTTTATATCCTGACCTATAAAAACAAGCTCATTGATTCTGTCGCCCCAGTTTTTATCCCATCTGCTTTCAATAAATTCCTGATTTTCTGTAAATGAATTATAGTGTAGTCTTTGATTCATGGGCATACTGGACCACCAGACTCCTGCTTTTTCTAAACGGAATGAACCTCCTGCCTGGGAGAAGTTTAATGCATCATCCGGTCTTGAAGCTAGCCAGAAAAGCCCTTTAGCTCTTAAAATACCTTCAGGATACCTTTCATTAAGGTAGTTCCATAACCTTTCAGGATGAAATGGCCTCTGATTCCTGAAAACTAGCGAGCTTATACCGTATTCCTCTGTTTCCGGATTATGATGATCAGACTGAAGTTCTTTTTGCCAGCCGGCTGAAGACTGTGCGGTATCAAAATCAAAGAGGTGGGTATTTAAAATATGCTGAGGATTAACCACTCCAAATTCTGAATGAATGATGCGGGCTTCAGGATTCAGTTTAGCTATAGCTGCTTTTAAAAATCCAAGAGTTTCGGAATCGATAAGGTCTGTTTTATTTAAGACAATGACATTGGCAAATTCAATCTGGTCCGTAAGAAGGTTAACGATGGTTCTTCGATCCCCTTCCATATCTGTAAGGTCTCTGTCCATCAGTAATTCATTCGTTGAAAAGTCTTTCATAAAATTGAAGCTGTCCACTATGGTCACCATAGTGTCTACATAGCTGAATCTGGAAAGGTCTATGCCACTTTCTTCATCCATATAGGTAAATGTTTGGGCAACGGGGATAGGCTCACTAATTCCTGTACTTTCGATCAGCAGGTAATCAAAACGTTTTTCATGCGCTAAACGCTCCACTTCAATCATCAGATCTTCCCTGAGTGTACAGCAAATGCATCCGTTACTCATTTCTACAAGCTTTTCTTCCGTTCTCGAAAGTGTATTCTGATTCCCGATAAAATGCGCATCAATATTCACTTCACTCATATCGTTCACAATAACGGCTACTTTTAAACCCTGTTTATTGTGCAGAATATGATTCAGTAAAGTTGTTTTCCCGGCTCCCAGAAAGCCACTCAGTACAGTTACAGGAAGTTTCTTTGTCATGTATTAATGTTTATGATTTTTAAAATTGATAATATGTCCTGTAATTAAGCCTGCTGCTCCCACATAAATAAGAGGAATATGAACTTCAAATATAAAATCAGCCAGTACAGAAATGGCGATCAGAATAATAGAGATCCAGAACAGAAACTTGAGCCGGCGGTTGGCTATTTTTGCCGTTATTCTGAAAACTACGAGGGTTCCAATGATAAGAAAAGCCAGATCAATATAAGGATTATGGGATATTCCCAAAGGGATGATCATCAGTAAAGGGAAAACTATGCAATGAATCAAACATAAAACGGCGGCTGAGATTCCTACTGCATCAAGAATTTTTGACTTCATAAAAAGGATTGATTTAAATTTGTTATTGTAACTTTGTTGCAAAGTAAATACAAAATTTCAAATAACGCAACTTTGTTGCATTAAAAATATGAGACAAGTTAGAAATACCCATGCCAAAACTGAGATTCTGAACCTTATCAACGATTCTGAGGTGGCTCTTACCCATTCTGATATTCAGAAGAAATTAGGAGACTTGTGTAACAGGGTTACCATTTACAGGGTTTTGGAAAGGCTTGAAAACGAAGGTGCTATTCACAAGATAGTCAATATTGATGGGGTCGTTAATTTTGCAAAGTGTAGTGGAAAATGTACTCACGAACAGCATTTTCATAACCACGTTCATTTCAATTGTAAAGAATGCCATTCTGTTACCTGTATTGAAAATGCAATACCCGAAATTAGTTTACCCGAGAATTTTATAGCTCAGGAGTATAACTTTATCATCAGCGGAATCTGTCCGAGATGTGCGCATGCTTAAACAAGGAAAAAGCATCCCTGGAGATGCTTTTTCATGATGATATTGGAACAAGCAATGATTATGCATAGGCTGCTGAAGCTTCTTTAGCAGCGGCTACCATTGCAATTAAAGCTTTTTCAGTTTCTTCCCAATGCCTTGTTTTGAGGCCACAGTCAGGGTTTACCCATAACTGGGTGGCTGGAATTACATTTTGAGCTTTTCTTAAAAGTTCAATCATTTCTTCTTTAGAAGGTACTCTTGGAGAGTGGATATCATAAACTCCGGGACCTATTTCGTTTGGATATTTAAAGTCTGCAAAAGCATTTAAAAGTTCCATTTGGGATCTCGAACATTCTATTGTAATGACATCTGCATCCATATCGGCAATATTTTTAATAATATCATTAAATTCAGAATAGCACATATGGGTATGGATCTGGGTAGCATCGTCTACTCCACTTGCTGAGATTCTGAAGGCTTCTACGGCCCATTTCAGGTAGTTTTGCCATTCTGCTTTTCTCAATGGAAGACCTTCTCTTATAGCAGGTTCATCAATCTGGATGATTCGGATTCCTGCTTTTTCAAGATCCACTACTTCATCACGGATGGCCAAAGCAATCTGCTTACAGGTTTCTGAACGGGGCTGATCATCCCGTACAAAAGACCATTGTAATATGGTAACAGGACCGGTCAGCATTCCTTTTACCCATTTATTGGTTTGGGATTGTGCATATTGAGACCAGTATACAGTCATTGGATCAGGGCGGGAAATATCCCCGAAAATAACCGGTGGTTTTACGCAGCGGCTTCCATAGCTCTGTACCCAGCCGTTTTTAGTAAAAATAAATCCTTCAAGCTTTTCCCCGAAGTATTCAACCATGTCATTACGTTCAAATTCTCCGTGAACAAGCACATCAATTCCTATTTCTTCCTGCCAGCGAATGGTTCTCTGAGTTTCCTCTTTCAATAAAGCATCGTATTGTTCTGCACTAAGATCTCCTTTCTTAAACTGGGCTCTCCAGCTTCTTACTTCTGTAGTTTGCGGGAATGAGCCTATGGTTGTGGTTGGGAATAGCGGAAGCTGTAATGATTCCTGCTGCCTTTCTTTACGGATTCTAAATGAGTTCTTTCGCTGAGCATCTTCTTCAGTAATGGCAGCTACTCTTTGTTTCACTTTATCATTATGGATAAGAGAAGATGTTTTTCTGCCGGCCACAGCCTTTTTATTGTCTTCAAAATCTGCAAGGATACTTTCGTCCTCAGTTCCTGAAGCAAGAGCTTTAAGACTTACGACTTCTTTCACTTTTTGTTTTGCAAAAGACAGCCAGTTTTTGATTTCAGGCTGAAGGGCCGTTTCAAAATCCAGATCACAAGGTGAATGAAGCAATGAACATGACGGAGCCACAAAAATTCTTTCTGTACCGAGTTTTTCAATAGCTTTTTTAATGAAAGCCAAAGATTTTTCATACTCATTTTTCCAGATATTTCTTCCGTCTACTACTCCTAATGACAGGCTTAGGTTTTCAGGAACAGCATGTAAAATATCTGCCAGCTGCTCAGGATTTCTCACCAGGTCTATATGCAGAACGTCTGCAGGAAGTGACACAGCAAGAGATGCATTGTCTTTCAATCCATCGAAATAGGTCGCAACGATGAATTTTAGCAGTGGGAATTGTTTTCTAAGTTCCCGGTAAACGTACTGGTAGGTTTCTTTTGCTTTCTCTGTTATATCTAAAGTTAAAAACGGCTCATCAAACTGAATCCATTGAGCACCCTGATCCTGAAGTTTTGTTAAGATTTCAGTGTATACCGGAAGAAGGTTTTTGGCAAGATCCAGTTTATCAAATCCCTCTTCTTTTTCCTTTCCTAAAAGAAGATAAGAAACAAGTCCGATGAGTACCGGCTTGGCATTAATTCCTGCTTGTTTAGCTCCCGCAAACTCGTTGAATATTTTGTCGGAAGTCAGTGTAAACTGCTGATTTTTATAAAATTCAGGAACAATATAATGATAATTGGTATCAAACCATTTTGTCATTTCCATGGCCGTGATATCCAGCCCGTCTTTCTGGTATCCTCTGGCCATCGCAAAGTACAGATCCAGCTCTGAATTATTTTTTTTAAGGGCTACTTCATGATAACGTACCGGAATAGCACCTACAATTAAGCTCATATCCAGTACCTGATCATAATAGGAAAAATCATTACATGGAATAAGGTCTATCCCTGCCTCCTTCTGAATATTCCAATTGTGATTGCAGATATTCCTTCCTGTAGTAAGAAGTTCTTCCAAAAGGATTTTGCCTGACCAATATTGCTCGCAGGCTTTTTTGAGTTCTCTTTTGCTACCAATTCGCGGATAGCCAAGAATGTGCGTTTGCATTTTTTTTAAACTTTTAATTAAACTTATTTTTAAAAGCTCTTTGAATGCTTCGTAATGCTTTTGCCGGTAAGATTTTTTTGGGAAATAATGCATACCTGACAGTTCCGTTTTACTCTTGGAAAAACGTACTAAAAAGTATATCATCTGTATGACCCAAAGCTTCAGACCGCGAAAGCATTGTCAATTCAGTAAAGGCAGGTCTCCTGACTTGTAACAGTTTCTGTCGTCCTTCCCGCTTAGGCAGTGGATCACAAGGACAGAACCCTTTGGTATGTTACTTACAGTTGCGCGACAGCTCGTGATTTGCACACGATTCCCTATTAATTTACCTTACGTAAAACCTCTCCTGTTTGATGAAGTATCTGTAAAGAACTATTCTTATCAATTACATTTTCTATCTGTGCTAATAAAAGATTTTAATTTTGTGTAAATTTACAAATACAGAATAAACGAATAATAATTAGTTTTAAATAAAGTAAATAAATCTGTATGATTTTATTTTAAAAGAATATAATTCTGTAATTTTGAATAAAATTAATACTAAAAAGAATAATATCCTGTGGAACATCTTGATACCAAAGATATACAGCTGCTGAGACTGCTTCAGAAAAATGCAAAACTTACCGTTAAGGAGCTTGCCAAAGAAATTAATCTTTCCCCTTCTCCTGTTTTTGAAAGGGTGAAACGTCTGGAACAGGAAGGCTATGTGAAAAAATATGCTGCGGTTCTTGATCCGGATAAACTTAACCGGGGTTTTACCGTTTTCTGCCAGATCAAGCTGAAAATTCATGACCGTTCTGTAGGCTATGATTTCGTTAATGAAATTCTGGAAATAGAAGAAGTGGCAGAATGTTATAATATTTCCGGAGATTTTGATTTCCTGCTGAAAGTTCAGGTCCGGGATATGAAACATTATCAGGATTTTGTATTCAATACACTGGGTTCTGTAGATTCTATCGGAAGTACGCACAGTACGTTTGTAATGGCAGAAGTAAAAAATACCCATGGCTTAACAATCTGATATTTTTGAGTACAATTTTGAGTACAATCGTTTTTAGCGGGTAACAGGTATTTGGAGAAAATAAAGGAATAAATGGGTGAATTCCTGTTGTTTCAGGAGAAAAAGAAATAAAAATAAGACAGAAACAGTTTATTAAAATTGTTTCTGTCTAGGCTCCTTATAAAGGTGAAATGTACACTTCTATTTTAGTGCCGTCATAATTAAAGGTTCCGTCTGAATTTCTTTTACCTAAGAAAACCCAGTCCATATCTACGGGAACAGACCATGCTGATCCTAATGAGAATCCGTTTACAGATCGGATTTCGTTACCATTTCCTGTAGTAATTGCTGAATGAAACCATGTTTTGTCGATAAGTCTGTAGAAGCCGATTGCTTTTCCTGCCGGTATGGGAGCGTATCCATCCCACTTTTCTCCTTCCGGATATCTGAATACAGTCAGCCATTTTTGTCCTGCTGATTCAGCAAGCTGATTCGGGCTTATCCGGGCACCTCGCATGTATAAAGCATAAGCTACTACATCATGACATACGCCGGTATTATACTTTGAGATATTTTCTGCGCCTGACAGAACGGCATGAGCAACGGGTGCTCTTTCTGTTACAGACAGCTGAGCTTTCCTTGCTCCTTCTGGGGTTACAAATGACATATTAATAATTTTGTTTGGTTATTGTAAAGATAGCTCTTTTAAATTTAATGCTAATGAACTGTTGTTTTGAAGGAATTTATTCGAATTTAAAGTGGATTTTTAAGAATTTTAATAAGAATGTAAGTACAGACACTTAAATAATTCTGAAAGCAACATAAAAGTGTAAAAGCTCTGTTTAAAAAAAGAATATAGTCTGAAATTCTGCCCTTCTGATCCCCATTGAGGAACCCGGAAAAACCTTAGTTACCTTATTAAACGATGTTAAACCTGTCTGTCAATAAAAAAGGCCTAAGCTTCTCAAGCTTCCAACTGGAAGAGGACCATGGTGGCATTATGATAATGGGCAGGAAGCCCTTCGGTATCAGCTATTTTTTTAGCGCCTAATTGGGTAAATCCGCATTGTATATAATAATCAGCCAGTCTTTGGTTTCCTGCTGTGGTATCCATTCTTACATATTTTTTCCCACTTTCTTTTGCGAATTGTGCCGACCATTCAACAATCTGTTCCACAAATTTCTGTCCTCTGAAATTTGGATGGGTAGCAATCCTGTGAATATAAATGGCAGGATCTGCATTTCTTTCTTCCCAAACCTGAGGATCATTAAATGTGATGCTCCAGACACAGGCAATCTGTCCGTCTACTATAATTTTCCAATGGCGGTTTTCTTTAATTTCTGTTTCTATCATGCTTCTGTCAAATTCCGGCCATTGTACCCCGGATACTGTTTTCTTGAAATCAGAAGCCATTTTATAAAGAGCAAAAACTTCATTAATATCCTGTAGAAAGGTGTTCACTATCATTATTACGTTATTGTTCTTCAAAAATACCAAAAAATAAACAGATGTATATTTATTATTGTTATTCAGAATGGGTATAAATTCCATTCTATTGCAGACTTCCGTTGGGAAAAGAAAATAAAAATACTATTTTTATCGTCCGATAAAGAAAACACACATTATGCCGACTGATGCTTCTCTCAAGCTGATTCCGATGACAACCTTTGTAATTGAATACTATTCTAATGAAGGGTATGCCGATCTTCAAATTTTAAATTTGATGAATAATTATGCTAATTTTCTAAGAAAACCACTCTATCTTGGAATGTTTGTTCCTGTAGATAAGCAAGGAAATGTACTGAAGGAGCCCAAAAATTATGCTTCCTGGAAGTCCCTGGAGCATAATGACGGAAAAAGAACGGATGTGGTAGGATTTGAAGAGTATGCAGAGTATCAGCAAGCAGAACAAAAATGTATGTTTGAAGGTTTTAAAGTGGATTATAACGGCTACTCAAAGGTGAGAATCGTAGCATCATATGATCCTTCCATAGAATTATCTTTTAATAAAAATGATATGATTCCTCTGGGTTTCAATGATGTGGAATCTCTTACTGTTTTTGATGATATTTATTTGACACCTGATGCTTTAAAAGTGATCGGAATAAAAAATAAGCGATAAACTAAACATCACCTGCAATATCCTGATTTTAATACAGTTTATACTTAATTTAAGTATTTTCAAGACTATTTATTTTCTTTTCTAAACTCAGACGGAGACTTCTGTTGATAGGCTTTGAATATTTTATTAAAATGGCTGGTATCATTAAAACCCAGTTTATCAGCAATTTCATTGATATTGTAATGACTTTGCAGGAGAAGCTTCTCTGCTGTTTTTATTTTGTATTGAATGATGTGCTGCTGTATTGAAAACCCGGTTTGTTTTTTCACATAAATACTGATGTAGTTGGGAGAAAGCATAAATTCTTTAGCCAGGTTCTCAATTTTCATTTTATCTGTATCCAGTACATTGACATTGATATAGTACAGGATCTTTTCAATCCTGCCTACATGCTGAAAAATCCATTTTTTATGGGTGGTGGTTTCCATGGTATTTCTAATCAGAACCGTTATAATGGCTGAGAAGATATCTGTTAGAATCTCTCTATTATATCTGCTTTGATGACTGAATTCATAGAGTAGAATGTGGGCAAGCTGTAACAGGTGAGCTCTGTCAGCTTTATCGTTGATGGCCGATTCATAGACAAAAGACCGATCTTCCATAAGAAGCTGAATGACCTTTTTTAATTCATTCTTTTTATTCATCAACAGGTTTTCCCATATATATTGCTCTGTAAATTTTATATAGATAAACCTTGTTTTACTTTTTATAGAAAACTCATGCCCGTCACTGGGTCTGAGCAGAAAGACATCGCCTTTTTTATAAGGAAATACAATACCGTTCAGGTGGTGGAATCCTTTTCCTTTCTCAATGATAATCAATTCATAGAAGTTATGATTATGATACTCAACATCCCATACTTCTTTTTCAATACTGAAAACATTAAAGGAATTGAAATTAACAATGCGTTTCATAAAGAATGGATTTTTACAAATTTACCATTAATTTTTACAATATATAATGATTGAATACTAAGCAATTTTGCAGAACAAAAATATTCGAAATGAACTATATAAGACAATCAGCATGGTTGCTTTTCTCTACCGTATTCCTGGTTTCCTGCTTCAGTAATGACGACAGGACCCAAGGGGAAAATAGTAACCCAAAGGAAACACAAGTCAAAGGAAAAAGATATTGGCCCAATGGTGCTCAACTGGTTATTTCCATCTCTATGCAGTTTGAAACCGGTGGACAGCCTGAAGGTGCTGAAAGCCCTTTTAGCGGCACTCCCCTTCCAACGGGCCAGCCGGATCTTCCTGCGGAAAGCTGGTACCGTTATGGGGGCAATGAAGGCATTTACCGTATGCTGGATCTTTGGAAAAAATATAATATTAAAGTAACATCCCATATGGTGGGAACTGCTGCCGAAAAATATCCGGAGGTTGCCAAAGCCATTGCAAATGGAGGCCATGAAGTAGCTGCCCATGGTTTTACCTGGGATAATCAGTGGAATAAAAGCTTTACTGATGAATTGTATTTTGTGAAAGAAGGTGTAGACGTTGTTGAAAAAATAACCGGAAAAAGAGCGGTAGGCTATAACAGCAACTGGCTGAGGAGAAGTCCGAATACATTGAAAGTACTACAGGAACTCGGATTTTTGTACCATATAGATGATGTAAGCCATGATGAGCCTTTCATTACTAAAGTTAAAGGGAAAAATTTCATGGTAATACCTTATACTATCCGGAATAACGATATTGTGAACATTGAAGGCAAACACTGGAGCCCTGATCAGTTTCTGGCTCAGCTGAAATTTGAGTTTGACCGTCTCTATGAGGAAGGGGCTTCTAAAAGGAGAATGATGAGCATAAGCTTTCATGACCGGATTGGCGGAACGCCTGCTATGATTCATGCCATGGAAGAGTTTATCAAATACACTCAGAAAAAACAGGGGGTTGTTTTTATGAGAAAAGATGATATTGCCAAAATGGTGATGAATGATCCCAGGACTCCTGTGGATAACAGTGAAGAGAAGTATAATAAGTAAGAGAGCATGTACTGTATAGATCCTCAAAAATAATATAACACATAAAAATAACAACAATGAATAAAAGAACCGGATACTTTTTCCTTCGTATATCAATGGGAATCAATTTTTTTGGACACGGGCTTGTGAGGCTCACCAAATTACAGGATTTTGCAGGCGGAATGACAACGGGTTTTGAAAAAAGCTGGCTGCCACAGGTATTGGTACATGCTTTTAGTACAGCACTACCCTTTCTCGAGTTTACAATTGGTCTGCTGCTTATGATAGGTTTCAAAACCCGTATTGCCACGATGAGTGGAGCATCACTCATTGTGATGCTGCTTTTCGGGTGCAGTACAGTTGAAAACTGGGAGGCCATGGGAATTCAAATGATCTATGCCGGATTATTTTATATCCTGATCAGCAGAATAGAGGATAATAGTCTTGCATTGGACAGGAAGTGATACCATGGCTGAAGGTGAGAAAACTTTTCTCACCTTCAGCCGTCTTTCAGAGATTGTGTTACAAATTCCGATGATTGGGATACCTATTTTTTCCGATGATGCCCGAATTTTGTATCAGAAATAAAGATGGTTATCAATGGTATTTTACTGATGATCAGTTTTAATAAGAAACTCTGAAAATAAAATAGTATGCAAACAATATTAGGAGCCAATGGGCAGATTGGGCAGGAACTGGCAAAGGAACTGAAACGGAACTATACCTCCGATATCAGAATCGTCAGCAGAAAAGCCGTTAAAGTAAATGATACCGATACTGTATTCTCTGCAGACCTCACAGACAGAAATAAAGCAATAGAAGCGGTAAAAGGAAGTGAAATTGCTTATTTTACATTGGGACTTCCTATGGATACGGATTTATGGGAGAAACAGTTTTCAATGATTCTAAGAAATGTAATAGATGCCTGTATTATCAATGGAACGAAGTTGGTATTTTTTGATAATACCTATATGTACCCTCAAAATAACAAGGTCCTGACGGAACAGACTGCTTTTGCCCCTGTAGGAAGAAAAGGAATGGTAAGAAAAGAGATGACCGACATGCTTCTAAAGGAAATGGCAGCCGGAACTATAGAAGCGGTGATCTGCAGAGCGCCTGAGTTTTATGGACCTGGAAAGACACAAAGTATTACCAACAGTCTTATTTTCAATGCCATTAAAGAAGATAAGAAACTGAAAGTTCCATTGAGGGATGACCAACTTCGAAGCCTGATCTGGACCCCAGATGCCAGCAGTGCTACTGCTTTAATAGGAAATACGCCCGATGCTTTCGGTCAGACCTGGCACCTGCCTGTAGATGATCATAAACTGACCTATAAACAATTTATGACACTGGTTTCTCAGGTATATGGGGAAGAATTCCGGTATTCTGTCATTCCTAAAATAGCTTTCAGAATAGGTGCCCTTTTCAATAAAAATGCAAAGGAACTGCTGGAACTGCTTCCAAGATATGGGTATGATAATCTGTTCGATGATTCTAAATTTAGAAAAAGATTTCCCGATTTTCAGGTAACGACCTACAGACAGGGAATTGAGCAAATCCGAAAAGAACAGCTGGCAGCAAAGTAAATATATTCTTAGAATAAATCACCCTATTTTAAACCACAACTCGAAAATTCGATGCAGTAAAAGTCACAAAAGATTTTAGCACTTAGGTGGGAAGATCTCCAAAAATAAAATTTTGTACCTTTTTCATTCAATTATCAATACATTTAAAGTGGTAAAAGCAGAAAGCCAATGAAAGCACCTGAAAAAATAACCTCCATTACGACACTGCATCTTTATTTAAAGCTGGGAAGACCTTCCCATCCTTTGATCAGTGTTTTTGACTTTACTGAAGTTTCTGCTGATCCTAAGAGTCTTCGCAGTGCTGTAACTACAGATTTCTATGTTGTGGCCATTAAGAATGATTGTGCAGGAAAATTTAAATATGGCCAGCAATATTATGATTTTCAGGATGGTATCATGTATTTTATTGCTCCCCATCAGGTGGTACAGTTTGAAGATATTTTACTTTCCGAAGTCAAGGGCAGTGTATTGCTTGTTCATCCTGATTTTTTACAGGGATATCCTGTAGCATCCACGGTAAAGGAATATGGCTATTTTTCATATGCTGCCCATGAGGCTTTACATCTTTCTGAAAGAGAAGAAAAGTCTGTTACGGATATCATTGATAACATCCGCAGGGAAACCGAAAATAATATGGATGTTTTCACTCAGGATTTATTAGTCTCCAATATTGATTTGCTGCTGAAATACTGTGACCGTTTTTACAACCGCCAGTTTCTGACCAGAAAGAAAATGAATCATGATCTTTTGATTCAGCTTGAAGGGTTACTGAATGATTATTTTAAAAACGACAGATTAATTATGGATGGAATCCCTACTGTACAGTTTATTGCCTCAGAAATGAATATCAGTCCCAATTATTTAAGTGATATGCTTAGAGTCCATACAGGCCAAACTACGCAGCAGCACATTCAGAACAGGCTGATTGACAGGGCAAAGGAATTACTGTCTACAACAGTGATGACCGTGTCTGAGATTGCTTATTATTTAGGATTTGAGCATCCACAGTCTTTTCACCGTTTATTTAAAAACAGGACGGCAGTTTCACCGCTGGAATTCAGGCAGACGTTTAACTAAAAATAGCTTTATAAAAAGAAACACTTACCCTTAAGTCCTATGAGTATATTACTTATTTGGCCTTTGAAGGAGCAGTTACTTCCACGAGTCTGTTGTTCTTGTAAATATAATTGACCGGGCTGTATCATTCCCTGTACTACTCCATCTTTTATACTTTTAAATTATGACGGGATGTGCCCTTAGTCCTTTTTTTCTTTATCCAATTCTTCCTGAAATTCAATTAAAGCTTTTGTGGTACCGGATTTTAAACTTCCTTTTTTTTCTCCTTCTTCCCAGGTCTTAAAGGCTTTTTCTCTTAATCCCAATGTAAAATAATAAGTTCCCAATACGGTATATCCTTCAGGTTCTCCAAGATCTATAATTTTCTTTGATAGTGAGAGTAGTTCAGGATGAGGTTTTATTTTTTTTGACGCAATGTTTACAGGATCTGTTAGAAGACCAGGAGTATATTGCAGCATTTTTAACCCAAAAAGATTCATACAAGCCTTTGCTAAGCCTTTATTACACAGGTCTTCATTTATTTTTGAGGTTTTACCGGAGGCTAATGCTTCAAAATCAAGATCTGACCCTGTGGAACTTTTTGTTTTGTCATAATATTCGGCTAACAGCTGGGCTTTCTTTTGGGCATCTGCCGGATGACGTCTGTTATTGATTTCTGAGCTGTCTTTTTTGGGAATCCAAACTCCTTTTTCAACCCAATCTGAGATTCCTGTAAGTTTTCCTTTTTTGATCTTGAAAATGAAGATACTTTTATCCGGATAAATGATCAGGCTGTCATTTCTTGTAAAATAATCCCCATAATCCATATCAGCTATCAATACTTTTCCATTGCCATCGAAATTAAAACTATTGTAAAGTGTTTTATCATTACTTGCCTTATAATAACCTTGTAAAGAATTATCTGCTTCCTGCGCTGATAACATATATGCTGAGAAGGATAATATGGTTAAGAATAATTTGTTTTTCATCATTTTCTACTTCTTTATTATTGTAATAATTATTTTTTACAAAGCTATTGAATAGAATGCGAATTTAATTAGTCAATTTCAGCTATTTTTATTCATTACTTATTGCATTATTCACCCATGATCTGAATACAATTCCTAAAGAGCCTATCTCCATTAAGGCAGAGACCGGAATTTATGAAATGGATCCTTTTACATGGCTAAGCTATTTTCTCTATCTTCCACAGACCCTGTATTTACTGTTCCTGTCCCTTTTCCTGTTTCAGGGATGTACCGGATTGGGAATTGATAAAAAATAAGCTCCCGTTATGAATCCTATTTCAACCGAAAAAGCTCCCAAAGGAGCTTTTTTTATGCCTGTACTATAATAATGATTTTATGATGGTGATAAGACTCATGACAATAACAACTACGCCTACTACAGCAAACATTTTATTAGTGGGTAGTTTCGAAGTAAGCATCGCTGAAAACGGAGCCGTAAAAACACCTCCCAACAGAAGCCCCAGCACAATATTCCAATGATGAATCCCAATGGTGAAAATAAAAGTGATGGCACTGGTGACCGTTAACAGGAATTTAGCAACGGTTGAGCTGCCTACCACATACCTTGGAATTCTTCCTTCTTTTATTAATGTTCCGGTAACCAAAGGTCCCCAGCCACCGCCTGCAAAAGAGTCTATAAAACCACCCACCAGTCCCAATACTCTGAGATTCGTTCTCCGTTTTGTTCTGATGCGGCCTGTTTTTTTGTTCTTAAAGGCATTTTTCAGGATATTGACTCCCAGATATAACGTATAACAGGCGATGATAGGCTTCACGATGTGGGCATAATGTTCACCATAATGAGATAGGGTTAATGCTCCGATAATGGAACCTACGATGGCTAACGGGAACAATACCCACACCATTTTCTTATTGACATTTCCTAATTTGTAATGGCTGAATCCTCCGGCTGCAGTGGTAAATGATTCTGCAGAATGGATACTTGCGCTCACTACAGGTGGCGGAACATTGAGCAAAAGCAATATAGTAGTACATATCACACCATATCCCATTCCCATAGATCCGGCAACTATTTCTGCCATAAAACCCGCAAAAAGCATCCAGTAAAAAATATGACCATCTTTACTCAGGAAATTCTGAATATCCCCGGAAAGATTGAACTGATAAACAACAAGCCCAAATATTCCAAACAGCAGCAAAACGCCGATAATCACCAGATAAATATTCGCCTTTCTCTGGGCTATTTTGGTAATATTGATTAACTTTTCAATTTCTATATTTGATGTTGCCGGAGAGGCCATTCCTTCAGATAAGTATTGGGTAGTTATTTTATTGAGCTCTTTTACTTTGTAATTGAAGTTTCCTTTTAACTGGTTTCGGATATTGTGCATATTATCAAGTATATGCTCCATTTCATCAGGAATGGTTTCTGTAAATGTTTCTCTTAACCTCTTGGCTATGGTTGGTGATTTTCCGTTGGTTGAAATGGCAATTTTAAGGCTTCCTTTTTTCACAATAGATCCTAAATAAAAATCACACAGATCCGGTTTATCTGCAATATTGACCAATACGTTATTCTGATGGGCCTGTTCTTTGATCTGTGCTGCCAGTGCAATATCATTTACTGCTACAATGGCCAGATCAATATTCTTAAAATCATTCTCGTTGTAAGGTCTTTCATGCAAAGTTATATTAGGGTATTGGTTTTGTAAAACCCTAACTTCCGGAATGATGTCTTTAGCCACCAGTTGTATGGAGGTTTCAGGTGAATTTCCAAGTACTGATTCTAATTTTTCAAGAGAAACCTTGCCACCACCAATGATTAGTAATGATAAGTTTTCAAGCTTTAAAAATATGGGATATAGTGAGTTATTCATCTTAATTAAAGTTTTAAATCATAGGTGAAAGCGAGATAGTATAACCCTCCGATTTCAGGTCCGGCGGCGTACTGAAAATAACGGCGGTTAAGCAGATTGGTGGCCCCTACTTTTATATTCGCATGGATCTCAGGAAGTTTCCATGTTGCCTGGGCATCCAGGGTATAATAAGCCGGTATTTCTCCTGAAGCTAAAGGACTTTCCCACATAAAGCTGTTTTGCCACCTTGCGACCACCGTAAATCCAATATTCTTAATAATTTCCCTGTTGCCCACACTTATATTAACCATCCATTTCGGAGTATTGAATGCCGTAATAAATAGATCCGAATTGTTGTTGGAAGCAAGATCATTATAAGAGATATTGGTGTTGATGTTATAATTTTTAATAACATTATACCGGACTCCTAAAGAAGTTCCATAGCTTTTGTAGGTCGTGTTACTGTTTGTATAGACCCTGTATCGGTCCTGTTTGCTACGGTCCAGCATGGCAAGCACTGCCGTATTGCTTCCTACCTGGCTGTTTTTAGGAACGGCAACTTCTACCTGGCCGAGGAACCCTTCGTAGATATTGTAATAAAAATCCCAGTCCAGTACAAGTTTATTATTGAAAAATACAGATTTATAGCCTACTTCAAATGAATTGATCTTTTCAGGTTGTAGTTTTTGCAGATTGGCGACCGTTAAAAGCCGTTGACGGTCCTGTGCTGCCTGACTTTGACTTTTTCCTCCGTCTACATCCGCATTTACAGCAGAAGTAAATCTGTCAATAGAAGCAAGCGTATAAGAATTTTCCAGATAGCCTAATCCTTCATTTACTTTGGAAAGGCCTCCCACTCTTCGTACATTTCCGTTATTGACAAAGGAAAGAGCCTCAAAAAGTGAAGGAAAACGGTATCCGTTTTGAAAGGAAGCCCGGAAGTTATGTTGGGTAACAGGAGAATAGACGATACTTATTCTCGGGTTAAGCTTGGATTCAAATTCCGGGTTTCTGTCAACCCGTAATGCTGCATTCAGTTTTAACTTATTATCAAAGAAAAGTTTGGTAATCTGTGCAAATAGGCCATACTTCTGATAGATAACATCTTTCCCGAATGTACCGTTGGCCAAAGGAATATTTCTCTCACTCACAGGTCTGTTGAAGTCTACGAAGTTATTTCCGTCAGGAGTGATGCTGTATAAACGGTAATCTATACCGGCAAGAAGATTAAATATTTTTACAAAGCGGGTAAGATCATAGGTAAGCTCGCCCTGATAAAAACGCGATTTTTGCTCCAGCTTAGCGCCACCAGTTGCTGGTGCTCCTGCAATTCCGGCATTGGCAGAATCCCAGTTATTAATTCCGATAATGGTATTTTTTAACTGTTCAAAAGCTGTAGTTCCCGGGACTGCTCTATTTTTATCGGCTTCCAGACGGGCCAGAATAAAAGCATTATTGAGACTTTGCCCCGCATTGAGATTATTCTGAAGGCTTGTTTGAAATATATTTTTCCAGTTGGTATTCGAAAGGTTGGTGAGATCCAGGTTATCTGCTAAAGGTTTCAGGTTATAGGAATCTCCGGTATTTTCAATGGAGACATAGGCTCTGAAAGTCAATTCTTTGCCTGTAAGTTCTATTTTATGGTTTTGAACGGTAGCATTCTGTAGCCTGATTTTATTTCCCCTTTGAAATGTCCCATCCAGTAATCCGTACCGGTAAACATAGGAAGCTCTCCACTGATCTCCAAAACGGTAATACAATCCTGCATCAAATTTTATATTTTTCACCTCCGGACTTACCAGGTCTTTTTCCAGGTATCCTGTTCTTGAAACATTGAAAGTAGTAGGTTTTCCGTTATAATCAACCTTTACAGCTACTCTGTTATTCCTTTCGTCACCGTATTTATTCCAGAGATCTTCAGCAGGATTATTTGCTAAAGAAAAGTTAGGATTTGCGGTGATCAGTGAATTGGGATTTTGGTCCGTATGATGATCTGAAATCCAATCTACTCCGCTGAAATAAGAAGCATTCACTTTAACAGCCCAGTTTTTGTTGAAAACTTTTGCAAACCGAATGGCACTTTCTCCCAGAGAAGATATTTTATGACTGACATTGTCCACATGATTGACCCCACCCCGAAAGTAAACACTTACTCCCTGAGAGGTAAAAGGATCTTTTGTCTGGAGGCTTGCCAATCCGTTAATGGCATTCATCCCATACAGCGCAGAAGCCGCTCCCGGAGTCACTTCCATAGACTGAATATCCAGTTCGGTAGGCCCTATTGCATTTCCCAATGGTACTCCCAGCGTTGCAGACTGTACATCTACGCCATCCACCAGCTGCATAAACCGGAAATTATTAGGTGAATTGAAGCCCCTGGAATTAGGGATCTTCAGGGTGAGACTTGAAGTCAGCAATTGAAGCCCTTTCACGTTTTCCAGCGTTTCATAAAAGGAAGCAGCAGGACTTTCCCGGATCGTTTTGATATCAATTTTCTCAATGGCAACCGGTGATCTCAAAATTTTTTCGGGTGCTCTTGATGCTGAAATAACAACCGCGTCAATAATGGTATTTTGAGGATTGAGTCCTATGGTTATTTTGTTGGTAGATGAAAGAACTTCAACCGTTTGGTTCGAAAACCCCTCTTTATTAATCACCAATCTGAATGGAATGGTAACTCTGGTTCTTATCTTAAAATGACCAAGTCGGTCCGTTAATGCTGTATCTTCTGTATTTTCAATCTGTACTTTTACTGAATCAAGACCTTTACGGGTACCTGTATTCCTGATGCTCCCTGTTAATTCAATAAGTTGCTGCTGTGCTTCCGCCAGGTTAAAAAATAGAAATGTAAATGCAATAATGCCTGCTTTTGGTAGAAAGGCTCCTTCTTTTTTGTTTTTCATTTTTCTTCATTTTTTAGGTTGAGAATGAAGCTGTCTGAACTTTTTTAATAAAACACCATATTTTCTACCACAAAACCTTAAACACTTTAGTTTTTTTCAAGTGAAAATCTTCGTGTATAAGAAGTACATTAAGTTTTTTGAAAATCTCTGATTTTCCTAAGTATTTCAATTTAAGTACGGTATATTCCCCTCCTCCGGAGGGGTGGCAAACCAAAGGTTTGACGGGGTGGTTTTACTACATTATAAAAGTTAAACAGCCTGATTGGTATTGTTATCTGAGAATCAACAACAGATACACATTCGTTCGCCTAAGAGAAGATAGTGTTGGTTTATTTTTTTCCGGTCATAAAAAAGGCTAGTCATATTTTCAATTTTAGTTTTTTAATGTAGGGACGTATTTTAACCACAAAAGGAACAAAGTTTCAACACTTTAGTTATTTTTTAAGTTAAAAGCTTTGTGGATAGTAAGTACACTTCAGTTTTCTGAAAATCAAAGATTTTCTGCTTCTGTGAACTTTTTATACCAACTAAAGTGTTTAAAATAAAAGCTTTTGTGACTTTTGTGGTTTAGAATAAAAAGTTTAAACACCTGTTATCTCAATCTAAAGTTTGTAAGTAACGGTATGAAAAATCACCAAATGTTTCTTCCGTATGTCTTTCCTGTACATATCTTCCAAAAAGCTCATCCAGTGTCGCAAGAATCTCTTCTTCGCCAATATTCTCTTTAAATTTTGTATTAAGGCGCATTCCCAATCTATCTCCTCCGATATGAAGATTATATTTACCATAAGCAGTCCCTACAAATCCGATTTCCGCATTGGGAGATCTTCCACAGCCATTGGGGCATCCCGTCATACGGATGGTAATATCTTCCTGTAAAAGACCGTATTTTTCAAGGATAGGCTCTATTTTTGTGACTAAAGAAGGCAGATAGCGCTGAGCTTCGGCTAAGGCAAGAGAACAGGTGTTTAATGCCACACAGGCAACAGAATTTTTACGAAGGGCACTTGCCTGATCGGTATCATCTGAAATCCCATATTCTTTAAGAAGGTTTTCAATTTCGGTTTTATCCTCTTCATTGATGTCAGCAAGAATAAGGTTTTGGTTACAGCTGAAACGGAAATTAAGTTTCCCGGTTTGGGCTATTTTTAATAATCCTGACTTTAAAGGATATTCCTGGGTATCTAAAACGCGGCCATGTTCTACAAATAAAGTATAGAACCATTTCCCTTCATGGTTCTGTATCCATCCGTAGCGGTCTTTTCTCTGTTCAAACTTAAATGTTCTTGCCGGTTCAAAACTAAAGCCTGTTCTTTTTTCTACCTCAGTCCTGTACTGGTCAATTCCAAGTTTGTCGATTGTATATTTCAATCTGGACAGTTTTCTGTCACTTCTGTTTCCAAAATCCCGCTGTACCGTGATGATTTCATAAACAGCTTTTAAAACCTTTTCTTCAGTATCTACAAATCCAAGAACGGATGCAAGACGGGCATAGGTAGCTTCATTTCCATGAGTAGCCCCCAATCCACCTCCGGCCGCAATATTATATCCAACGATTTCATTGTTCTCAATAATGGCAATCAAGGCTATATCATTGATGAATACATCCACATCATTATTCGGAGGAACAGCAATTCCTATTTTCAGTTTTCTGGGAAGATACCTGTCCTGATACAGCGGATCTTCTTCAGCTTTTCGATCTACAATAAGCTCATCATCAATCCAGATATCATAATAAGACTGAGTCTTCGGAAGACACATTTCACTGATCTTGCCAGCCAGTTCATAAGCCTCCCGGTGCAATGGAGATTCAGAAGGATTGGCTGTACAGGTTACATTTCTGTTGACGTCTCCACAGGCTGCAATAGAATCAAGATGCTGCAGATTGAAACTCTGAATGGTTGGTTTTAAATGTGATTTTAAAATACCATGCAGCTGAATGGTCTGTCTTGTGGTGATTTTTATAGTTCCTGTAGAATGATCTTCAGCTGTTGCATTCAAGCCTACCCATTGATCCGAGGTTAAAAATCCTCCGGGAAGCCTTAATCTTATCATATAAGAATACAGCCATTCCAGCTTTTTGGAAACCCTCTCTTCCCTTCTGTCTCTATCATCCTGCTGATACATCCCATGAAACTTGATCAGGGTCTGATCATCTTCTCTGATGGCTCCTGTGAAATCATCGGAAAGGCTTTCCTTTAATGTTCCCCTGAGGCCGTTACTTCCGGTTTTAATTCTTTCTACCGGTGAAAGGTTATCTTTATTGCTCATAATTGTTTTTTATGTTACGGTACTTTTGTAGGGTTAATAGACATCTTTAGCATATCTGCCACTCAGCTCCATGTCTTCCAGATAATGAATAGCTTCAACTTTATTTCGTTTTCCCTGACGCTGAATGATATTGAGGAGGGTTTCTTCCACATCACGGCTCATAGGTTCTTTAGCACCGCATACGTAGACCGAGGCGCCTCCTTCAAGCCAGTAGAAAACTTCCTGGGCTTTTTGCTCCAATTTATGCTGTACATAGATTTTTTCAGCGGTATCCCGGGAGAAAGCAAGGTCTAAATGAGTAAGGCTGCCAGTTTTCAGGAAATCCTGAATTTCAGACTGATAGATGAAGTCTGATACAAAATTCCGGTCTCCAAAAAAGAGCCAGTTTTTCCCCTCTGCTCCTAAAGCATCCCGCTCCCAAAGGAATGATCTGAAAGGAGCGATACCGGTTCCGGGACCAATCATAATAATATCTTTATCGGCTTCAGGTAATCTGAAATGTCCTGCATCCTGAATGTAAAACTCTACGGTCTCTCCTTCACTGAACCCGCTAAGAAAGCCACTGCACAAGCCACTGTGTTTCTCATGGTCAACAAAGAACTCCGATTTGGCAACAGTGATATGAATTTCATTTTCACCATGAGCCTCCAGAGAAGAAGATATAGAATACAGACGGGGTGCCTGACCTGTTAATACCTGAATGACTTCTTCAAATTCTTCAGCCGTTTTTACAGGATAAATTCTCAAGAGATCAAGAAGACTTAAACGTACTTCCGGAATAGAATGTCCTGTGATCTTTGCATATTGGCTGACTACATTTTTTAATAAATAACTGATATTAAGATGTTTATGTAGCAGTTCTTCTGCGCTGTCCGTTACTTTTGCTGTTTCAATTTTCTTTTTAGGATCAATTCCTGTGAGATTAATGATCTCATCCACGACAGATTTTGAATTGAAAGGGATAATGCCCAGTGCTGCCCCCGGCTGATACAAGAGAGGTTCATCTGTTTCTATTTCAATGTGATAGGTTTCTTTTTCAGAAGTAATATCATTCAGATTGATTAGGGAGGAAACCGTTCCCTTGTATTTCTTTCTTCCCGCTGATACTTTAGGAACAGCACTGTTTTTTGGTGTTGTATCAGAAGTCTTACTGACTGTTTCAAATACCTGTTCTATCCAATGGGTGGCTTCCTGTTCATAGTCTATATCACATCTTTTCAACGGAATAATACGTTGTGCTCCCAATATTTCAAAACGGTAATCTATATCTTCACCAGTCTTGCAAAACTGAGGATAACTGCTGTCTCCAAGGGCTAAAATTCCAAATTTAAGACCGGTGAGATTGACTTCATTCTCATGGATATAATCGTAAAATTTCTTCGCAAGAAGAGGAGGTTCTCCTTCTCCCTGTGTACTGATGATAACAAAGAAAAATTCTTCTTTATCCAGATCTTTTGGCTTATACTGGGAAAGGTCTGTCAGTTTAACCTGAATTCCCTTTTTCTTGATAATTCCCGCCAAACCTGTAGCCAGTTTTTTACTGTTTCCGGTTTCCGTACCATACGCTAAGGTTATCTTTTTTACTGTATTTTGATGGATATCCTCAGTTTGTAAAGGTGGTAATACAGCCGTGAGTGAAGTTCCGCCTGCAATACCTGCCAAATAGCCACTTGCCCAGATGGCCTCGTCTCTGGAGAATTCACCGGAGATCTTTTTAAGGACGTTCAGTTTAGTTTCAGACAGCATATTCAAAGAAATTTTGAGTTTTTGATATAAGACTTCCGTTTTCCACCGATTTAAAATATAAACCTTCCTGTTCTGCATTTTCCATCCATGAAAATTTTTCATGTAGATGTACTATTTTACCAATGATCACCAATGAAGGTGAAGCAAAGTTTTTATCTCCAAAAGTCTCATTAAAATCATCAAATGAAGAGGTATACACTTTTTGATAAGGTGTAGTAGCCTGTTCGACAACCGCTATTTTTTTGTCCTTGGAAATCTCAAGCTGTTTCAGCTTCTCCACAAGATCTGTAAGGTTTCCTTTAGACATATAAAAGACAAGGGTATCATTGGTAACAGCCAATTCTTTCCAATATTCCTCAGTAAGAATTTCAGATTTATAATAGGTCAGAAACCGGACAGATGTTGAATATCCCCTTGCTGTCAGAGGCATCCCTGCAAATGCTGCTGCTCCTAAAGCTGCTGTAATTCCAGGGATAATCTCATAAGGAATATGGTGTTGTTTTAAAATCTGAAGCTCGTCCAGGATATTGGAGAATATGGATACATCTCCTCCTTTAAGCCTTACAACGGTTTTATTCTGAAGGGCATAATCAACCATCAGGCTGTTGATATGAGCCTGAGGAGTAGATGCATTTTTACTGCATTCTTTACCCACATAGATGACTTCTGTATTTCCATTGACGTAAGTTTCCAGGATCTCAGGACTTACAAGACGGTCACATAAAATGACATCTGCCTTGGCAATGGCTTTTCCGGCTTTTATGGTGATCAGTTCAGGGTTGCCGGGCCCTGCACCGATAAGGTAAACCTTTGGTGATTTTATAAGTGTTTTCATTGAAAGTAGGTGTTAGTTGAGGATTTAGAAGAGTCCTTCTACAGACAGATACCTTTCTCCGGTATCGTAGTTGATGGTAAGGATTTTAGCGTTAGGTGGTATTTGTGGTAAATGTTTTGCGATTGCTGCTAAAGCGGCTCCTGTAGAAACGCCTACGAAAAGACCTTCTTTTTTTGCTGCGTTAACCGCATATTCGTAGGCTTCTTCTTTACCTACTGTAATGACTCCGTCCAGAAGGGTGATATCCAAAATAGAAGGTACAAATCCGGCTCCTAGGCCTTGTAATGGATGCGGTGCAGGACTTCCTCCACTTAATACAGGAGATAATTCCGGCTCTACAGCAATTACTTTTACATGGGGATAAGCTTCTTTTACCACTTTTGCAATGCCGGTAATATGCCCTCCGGTTCCTACTCCTGTTATAATATAATCCAGGCCGTCAGGGAAGTCTTTTAAAATTTCCTGAGCGGTGGTTTCTGTGTGGATGTTTACATTCGCAGGATTGTCAAACTGTCTCGGGATCCATGAATTAGGCGTTTCTTCTGCCAGTTCATTGGCTTTTTCAATGGCCCCTTTCATTCCTTTTTCCCTTGGAGTAAGCACAAAATTGGCACCATAAGCTTCCATGATCTTACGTCTTTCAACACTCATGCTGTCTGGCATTACAAGAATAAGTCTGTAGCCTTTTACTGCAGCAACCAATGCAAGACCGATTCCTGTATTTCCACTTGTCGGTTCTATAATGGTGCTGTCCTGGTTTAATAATCCCTTAGCTTCTGCATCTTCAATCATAGCCAGTGCAATTCTGTCTTTAATGCTTCCTCCCGGATTGCTTTTTTCTAACTTGATCCAGATTTCATGATCTGAATTGAATAATTTATTGATTTTTACGACGGGCGTATTCCCAATCGTTTCTAATGCATTCTGAAATTTCATATCAATATAATTTTTATTTTTTGTTCTTTATATCACAAAGGTTAAGGATTCCGGTAAGGATGTGTTATCCTTTATTTTGATTTCACTTTTATGATAGACCAGAGAGTTGGCAGGAACGTCCTGTGTGATCCATACATTTCCTCCGATAATACTCTCTCTGCCAATGGTGGTGTCTCCTCCTAAAATAGTGGCTCCTGAATAAATAATAACATCATCTTCAATATTGGGATGCCTTTTCTGATGAGCCTTTTCTTTGGAGACATGTAATGCTCCGAGGGTTACTCCCTGATATATTTTGACGTTGTTTCCAATAACCGTAGTTTCTCCGATGACAATTCCGGTTCCGTGATCAATGAAGAATGATTTTCCAATGATAGCCCCTGGATGAATATCAATTCCCGTTTTACTGTGGGCATATTCCGAAATGACCCGGGGTAATATTCTTACTTCCTGATTCCAAAGCTGATGTGAAATACGATATACATAAGTAGCAAAAAATCCGGGATAGGCAAGGTATATTTCTTCCGGAGAGTGGGCAGCGGGATCAAACTCCAAAATAGATTTTGCATCCAGAACCAGCTGATCATACAATTCAGGCAAGGCTTCAAAGAATTGACTGACATTAACCTGAGTGATCTCTTTATTTCCTGTTACCGTAATAATCAGACTAAAAAGTGTTTCTTCCAATGATTGAAAATTCCTTTTCAACTGATCTTCAGTATTGTCATTCTGAGGAAGGAAAAGCGTCTCATACAAATCCTTAACCCATTTCTTTGTTTTGATCTTATCAAAGAATCCATGAATATTACTTTGTTTCGTCTGATGAATTCTTTCAATTAAATTATTGGGAATTGCCATTTTTTCTATTGAATTATACAGGCTGCAACAGTTGAATTAGACGTTTCATCTACTAAAATTGCAGATCCTGTTGTTTTATTATTGATAAAACTATCATAGACCAAAGGTTGTGCCGTTCGAAGCGTAACTTTCACAATTTCATTAAGTTTGATGCCAGTTTCAATTTGTTCGCGGCTAAGGGTATTGACATTGATCTTATATTCTACCTCTTTGACAACAGCTTTTACCAGTCTGCTATTCTGTTGTAACAGATATTTATTACCAGGCTGCAGAGGTTTTTGATCCAGCCAGCATAAAAGAACTTCCAGATCTTTTTCTACTGTTGGAAGCTGTTCCTCTGTTGCAAAAATATCCCCTCTGCTGATATCCAGATCATGAATGGTATGGATGACCGCAGGCTGACCTTCAAAAGCTTCATTTTTTTCAAATCCGTTGATCTCAATTTTAGCAATCTCAGTGGCTAAACCTGCCGGAAGAATATGGATTTTGTCTCCTTTTTTAAACTGTCCACTCAATATCTGCCCTGCATATCCTCTGTAGTCATGAAGCTCTTCGGTCTGCGGACGGATTACATACTGAACCTGAAAACGGCTGCCGGTATTCAGTTCTTCATGTAGGGTTACCTGTTCCAGATATTCTAAAAGTGAGCTTCCTTTGTACCAACCTGTCCTGGAGGATTTTGAAACGATATTATCTCCTTTCAATGCTGAAATTGGAAAATAGGCAACCTCATTAAGTCCCAGATGTTCTGCAATTTTAGAATAATCTGATCTAATGGTTTCAAAAACATCTTCTGAATAATCTACCATATCCATTTTATTGATGGCTACTGCTACTTTTTTCAGTTTCAGCAATGATGCTATGATAGAATGTCTTCTTGTCTGTTCGATCACTCCTTTACGGGCATCGATAAGAATAACCATCAGTTCGGAGTTTGATGCTCCTGTAATCATATTCCGGGTATATTGTACATGACCGGGAGCATCGGCAATAATAAATTTTCTTTTTGGAGTTGAAAAATAGCGGTAAGCCACATCAATAGTGATTCCCTGTTCTCTTTCTGCACGTAACCCGTCTGTTAAAAGCGCAAGATCTACCCCGTCTTCATTTTTGTTTTTAGAATGTTTTTCAAGTACCTCCAGCTGATCCTGTAAAATACTTTTACTATCGTAAAGCAGTCTTCCGATAAGGGTACTTTTACCGTCATCTACGCTTCCTGCTGTTATAAATCTTAATATATCCATCTGATTTTGAATTATAAATAATGAGTAATGGCAATGAATAATGTATGATAAGTTATGGCTGTCAATTATAGTATTCACTGCTGATTGCTTATCTAGAAATAGCCTCCTTTTTTGCGGTCTTCCATGGCGGCTTCTGTTACCCTGTCATCAATACGGGTTTCTCCACGTTCTGAAATCCTGGTGGCCACTATCTCTTCAATTACGGCATCAATGGTATCCGCTTTAGATTCCACTGCAGCCGTACACGTCATGTCTCCCACGGTTCTGTAACGGATCTTTTTTGTTGTTACCACATCTCCGGGTTCTAAAAAGACATGTAAAGAGTTGGCAAGCCACTGTCCGTTAAAGTCTACCACTTCCCTTTCATGCGAAAAATAAATAGAAGGCAGTTCAATTTTTTCTCTTCGGATGTAGTTCCAGATGTCGAGTTCTGTCCAGTTACTGATCGGGAAAACCCTTACATTTTCTCCTTTGTGGATTTTTCCATTAAAGATATTCCACAATTCAGGGCGCTGAAGTTTAGGGTCCCATTGCCCGAATTCATCACGGACAGAGAATATTCTTTCTTTAGCACGGGCTTTTTCTTCATCTCTCCTTGCGCCTCCGATACAGGCATCAAATTCAAATTCTTCAATAGTATCCAGCAAAGTATAGGTCTGCAGCCAGTTTCTGCTGGGAAATTTACCTTTAGCTTCTGTCAGTTTTTTACTTTTTATGGTATCTTCCACTTTTCTTGCAACCAGATCGACATTGAGCTGATTAACTAGCTGATCCCGAAATTCTAAGACCTCCGGAAAGTTATGGCCGGTATCAACATGTACAAATTTGAACGGAATCTTTCCGTATAAAAATGCTTTTTTAGCCAAATGAGCCAGTACAATACTGTCTTTTCCTCCGCTGAATAGTAGTGCCGGGCGTTCAAACTGTCCTGCGACCTCTCTTAATATGTAAATAGATTCAGCCTCTAATTGATCTAAGTAGTTTAATTGATGTATTGACATTTTTTCTTTTTTATTGATGAATATGTAAGCCGCATTCTTTTTTATTGGCATCTTCCCACCACCAGCGGCCTGCTCTGAAATCCTCTCCTTCTTTAATAGCCCTGGTACAGGGTGCGCATCCTATGCTGATAAATCCTTTTTTGTGAAGGGAGTTATAAGGTAAATGATGTGTTTTCACATAGTCTGTTACCTGTTCAGACGTCCAATTGAGGAGGGGGTGAAATTTGATAATCTTATTATCCGGGTCCCATTCCAGTTGCGGCATATGCTGTCTGTTGGCAGAATGCTCTGACCGAAGTCCCGTGATCCATACTTTATAGCCTTTCAATGCTTTTTTCAAAGGATGCACTTTACGGATTGTACAGCACATCTTCCTCTGCTCTACGGATTGATAAAACGAATCAGGCCCGTTTTCTGAAACAAAAGCTCTTATTTCTTCCGTATCCGGATAATAGACTTTGATATTTTTTTTGAAAAAAGCTCTTGTATTCGTCCATGTTTCGTAGGTCTGTTCAAAAAGTCTTCCTGTATCCAATGTGAAGATTTCTACTTCCAGATCTTTTATCAGATGGGTAATTACCTGATCTTCATAGCTAAAACTGGTCGAAAAAATAACCTTACCAGGGAATCTTTCTGCCAGAACCTGAAGACTGTTATTTTGAAAAGAAGCCTCGGAGGCCCCTTCCAGAAGTTGTTCAAATTCTTTTTTCAGATTGTTTTCCATATCCAATTGAAATTAATTATTGCAAATATATATAAAATTCTATAACTCCTATCAAATTAGTAGAATTTAAATGAAAAAAAATTTAATCTTTGTTGATAAACTTAGTAAGAGTGGCCTCTATCATGCTATTTCTGGTTTTTTCACGAACGATAATAAGTTCATTTCTCAGATAGCAGGTAGCTTCATCTACGCAGTCATCGCATGCTTCGTAGAAGTTTAAGGATACACATGGAGTAAGAGCGATAGGCCCGTCAAAAATACGGTAAATGTCTGCTAATGAAACTTCATCAGGGGATTTAAGCAAATAATATCCTCCTACTTTACCCTGCTTACTGTTAACAAGCTTGGCTCTTTTAAGTTCAAGAAGAATTTGTTCGAGAAATTTCTTGGGAATGTTCTCATCCAGTGCAATAACGGAAGTGGGCAGAAAGCCTTGATTGTAATTTCTTGCTAATCTGACCATTGCTTTCAGTGCGTATTTGCAACGTTTCGACATCATAATTTCTGCAAGTTATAACAAATTATCTGATAAATGAAATCTAATCAGAGACAGGTTTGTAATTAATTGATAAAAGATATAGGTTTAAACCTTATAGGTTTTGGAAACCTATAAGGTTTGTGTTTCTCCATACAATATTGAATCAATGTAAACCGTTAAGAGGTCAACCGCAAAGTCAGAAAAAGTATTTTTAACACTTAGTATAATGTAAGGTACAAACAGGCTGCTGAGAAGTTCTTAAGCTAAGGAAATCAGAGACTTTCACAAATATTTTATTGAAGGACTGTATATTCCCCTCCTCCGGAGGGGTGTCAAATCAAAGATTTGACGGGGTGGTTCTACAGTCGTTTCCACAAAAAAATTACAATGTCAGTACCCGACTCTCCTCCGGTTACTTCTTATTCAATACAAAATAAGCCAGTTCCCTATCCTCTCTTTGCAGATTTTCTATTCTTTGAAAACCGCTTTTTATAAGAACTTTTTGAGATCCTATATTATCCAGATCGGTTACTGCTACAATATCTTTCTTAAGATGTAATGAAGAGCAATAGTCAACAAGTGCTTTACAGACTTCCGTTCCGAGACCTTTTCCCCAGTAATTTTCTCCTAAGGTGTATCCTATTTCCAGCTGGTCAGGATTATCAAGGAAGATTCTGGCCAGGCACATTCCCACAAAATCATTATTCTTTGTATTAAATATTCCCCATCTGCTGAATGGTTCTGTTTCATAATCTGCCAGTGCTTTGTCAAACATTTCTTTATATTCTTCAGGAGTTTTGTAAGGCAGATAGCGGGTAACATTTTCATTTTCAAAAAGAGTAGAAAATAAAGGGAATTCTTCGGGAGTAAATTCGCGGATGATGATGGTGTCGTTTTTATAATGCACTGAATATTGTTATCAAAGAATAAAATTACGTAAATAAATGAAGAACTGCTCATAAATAGGAAAAAAATTGGGCTTACAATGAAGCCCAATCAACTGTATATAAATACTAAACTATTATTCATATTTCTGAGAAAAGTGTTTTGTTATTTAATTTGAAAGAAGATTGTGGTATAGAAAAAAGAAAGATGAGCTCATTGAGCTCATCTTAATCCTGTACGATCTCAAAAGTACATGCAGGTAAACTATGAATGTTTGACGAATTTATAGTTAAAATAAAACCTAGTACTAACGATCATATTGTATCGATATAGCGTTTGATCCTATTTTTTAATGAATTTTTGGGAAGATTTCCCTAAAGAAGTTTCAATATCAATTAAATAAGTTCCGCTTAGGAAGTGTTTAACATCAACCTTATCACCAATAACTTTAGCATTCATTTTTCTTCCAAACATATTATAAACAGAAATTGACTTAATTTTCCCTTTTGTTTTAATATTCAATACATCAGAAACTGGATTTGGATAGATAGAAGTTTCTGAGTTTGTTGTATCAACGTCTGAAGTGGATAATGATAATGCACAAGGCGTTGTAATACTGCCATATGGTTGTGTATTGTATCCAAACTCAGTTACAGAATAACCTGAACCATTGGTCCCAACAATCAGTTTGAAATAGCCGTTAATATTGTAGCCTTCGAATTGGTTTCTAAAACCAACATAAGCGGTTTGGCCAGACCAGTTAGTGTATGTAGGGGTGTACACGTCAAGTTGTCCGGGAGTACCAATTGGGTAACCTATATTATTTGCATTAGTTATAGTGGTGCAAGCAGGAATTAAACTAATATTTCTTGTACCCACACCACATACTAATCCTTTCCAATAGGTTTCAAATTTTAATTGATTTGCTCCATAGTACCAAGTGCCATACCCTGCATCATCACTAAGCTCCGGGTTAATGATAAAATATTTCCAAGGTGCTCCGGAGTTGGTTGTTACTGTTGTTGGTGTTGGATTGGCATAACTTTCCAGAGGAGTTCCTGTAACTATTTTATAAGGGTCTTTGTAAGAAAAAGTTAATGCCAAAGCTGTAGTTGATCCTAATGAAGTTACGCCTCCTGTTATAGCCCGATCTAGGAACGTAATTGATGAATTCAGGACCTGACTTTTAGGATGACTGGTTGCCGTACCATTTATGGTAAGTGTAGCAGTAGTAGGGCTTGTAACTGCTATAGCTGCTGTTAGTCCTGATGGTAATGAAGAAGTGAAATGTGTTCCTGCAGTAAGAGTTGTTCCATTTGGTACGGCAAATATTGCTCCGTTTAGGGTAATGGTTGATGTAGGGACAGATGCTGCTGTTCCATCTAATGACACGGCTCCATTATTGTTTAAGTTCTCTGTAAATGTACTATTGCTAAGGGTTAATCTAGGTGGAGTATTGGCAACTCCGGTTGCGGCTAAGTTGGCAGGCTGCCATAAATTTATTCGCGAAGGATGGTTTAATGCTGCTAGCATTCTGCCAACTTGTCCATTGGTAAACATTTTATAACAACCGGAAGAACCATTGTATCCCATATAGTTTTCAACGTTCACTTTTTGTCCAAGACAATTGTTACCAGCTGTACATCCTAATCCGGAAGAAGTATTTTCTACAGGTGTGTCAGCAACTCCATCGCCATCATTAGTTGGGTTTGCAGTTGAACATGGAACATTAAACGTGTGCTGAAGATTTAACCAATGCCCAAATTCGTGAGTAAATGTATCAGAAAACTCGTTTGAAGCCACTGTTCCTGAAGCATTAAATATATAACGTCCATTATAAACAACTCTGGCTGTATTTACTGAAGTCATGTATGAATCCGGATACCAGGCAACTCCTGATTGATATAAATCTTTATTTGAATATAGATCATTTTGTATATACACATTCATATACTTTGTATTATCCCATGCATCTGCACCAATTTCTGCATCATATCCACCTCCATTGCCATATCCACCTTTGAAAGGATGAAAAATCACTCCGCTTGTTGCTTTTCCAGTTGGATCAATTTTAGCTAATCGAAATTCAATACTTAACGCTCTTCTAATGGATTGGAAATCAGGATCTACAGCATTTGAATCAGTGTTGATTCCATTGAAATTTAAGTTGATTTGTTGCAGTAAGTCAACTACTTTTTGGTAATTTACTTTTACATTACTTTGAGATTCTCCATACACATGAAAAACCACAGGGATGATGTAGGTTGGATTGTTGATCGTATTATTCAATGAATTTTTGTTTGATCCCATTTTTTTTATGAAATCTTTGGTGTATTTCTCAAAATTTTCATATTCAGTCTTAGATTCAGGGTGCAGTTCAAAATGTTTTTTCATCATTTCATCTGCTTTACACTCATGAGGTCTATTTTCTTGAGCAAAACCTATTATTGGAAATAGGGAAACAAGTAGTAGTAATTTAAATTTTTTCATAAATTTTGGATTTGTTTGTTAATAAATTATTTGAATAATCAAATTGTTTTGGGCTTAATTTTGTGTGTTATGTGATGTTTTTTAACTAAATCTTTCAGGGTTGAATATCTTTATCTCAACCGTTGGCTTTTGGTCATTGGCAAGTTCTGAAACTGTTTTTCCAAAAATGGGCCCCAGACTTAGTCCCATCATTCCCCCGCCGCCTGCAACGATTAAATTCTTTAGTTTTGAAGACTGCCCCAGATAAGGTAATCCATCCGGAGCACAGGGCCTGTACCCAAACCAAATGTCAGATTCTTTGGGCAGTTTTACCTGAAAATCGGGCAGGTATTGAGGAATAGACCGAACAATTCCTTCTACTCTTTTCATATTAATTTTATCCTGATGGGAAGCCAGTTCCATAGTGCCACCAAAGCGGATCTGCCCACCCATAGGGGTTACCGCTACTCTTGCCTCCAGTAATAAGGCTGCATGTTCCATTGTATTGACAGGGTTTACAGGACTATGCATGAATGAATAGCCCTTCCCCGGCATTAAGTGGATTTTAATACCCGCTTTTTGGGCCAGTTCAGGTAAAAATGACCCTCCTGTCATTACAAACCGGTCTGCGGTGAATCGGCTATTATTGGCAATCACTGCTTTAATATAGCTTCCGGAAGTTTCAATCCCTGTTAGTCTATGCTGAGTATGGAAAACGACACCATTAGTTTTAAGGTAAGAGATCATTTGCTTCATCAGTTCCATCGGGTTCATATGCCCATCACATTTGTAATTGATTCCCCCAATAACATCCAGTTTTGTGTTGGGCTCCAGTTCCTGGATCCCTTTTTGATCCAGAATATCAACTGCTAATCCTAAATTCATGGCTTTATGGGCAAGTTCTGTTTCTTCTTCTGCTACTTTCTCTGTTTTATAGAGCATTAAAATGCCATTCTGGGTAAGCTCAAAGTCAAATTCCTCTTTTTTAGCAATTTCATTATAAAGTACACTGCTGGCCAGATTAAGATCCCGGATTGCTGATGCCGACCGGTCTACATGATGCTGGTTAGAATATTTTAAAAATTTCAGCCCCCATGATATCAGTTTGGAGTTGAGTGAAGGTTTGACATAAAACGGACTTTTACTGTCAAACATCCAGCGTATTCCCTGGGCAACTACTCCCGGAGCCGCCAATGGAGTAAAATGACTGGGTACAATCATCCCTGCATTGCCATAGGAACAATTGTTGGACAGATCATTCTGTTCCAGGATCTCTACCTGCCAGCCTTTCTGTAAGAGATAATAAGCTGAACTCAATCCTGCGATACCTGCACCGATAATAAGTGCTTTTCCTTTATTCTGTGTCATACGTTTGTTTACATAACCTGAAATCCCTGCCAGTAAGGATCTTCATCGTCAATAATAATTTGATTATATCCTGTAATCCGTGCCCAGCCTTCAACAGATGGAATAATAGCCGGTTTTCCTTCAACAGTTGCCGTTCCTTCAATTCTTCCGATAAACTGGGAACCGATATAGCTTTCATGGATAAATTCTTCTCCTTCTTTCAATTTTCCTTGGGCATACCATTGTGCCATTCTTGCAGAAGTTCCGGTACCGCAAGGTGAGCGGTCTAAAGCATTTTCACCCACTAAAACAGCATTACGTCCGCTGGCTTTGGGATCGGTAGGCTGACCTGTCCATTGAATATGGCTTAATCCGGTAATATGTTCGTTTTCAGGATGAATAAATTGATATTTCTCATTAAGTAATTTTCGGATCATTTTCCCATAATGAATAAGCTGGCTGGCTGTAAAATCTGATATATCCCTGAAATTTTCCTGAGGATCAATAATGGCATAAAAGTTCCCGCCATAAGCTACATCTGCCTGTATCAATCCAAGATCCGGACATTCAACTTCCAGATTTTCAGCATACAGAAAAGACTTTACATTGGTCAGTTTTACAGACTTTACTTTTTTCCCTTCCTGTACGTAATCAATGAGAATAAGTCCTGCAGGGGTTTCAAGGCGTAATTTTCCGGGAACTTTCGGAATTACCAACCCTTCTTCTATGGCTATGGTTACTGTTCCGATAGTACCATGTCCACACATAGGAAGGCATCCGCTGGTTTCAATATATAAAACCCCTATATCATTATTGTCGTCAATAGGAGGATACAGAATACTGCCACTCATCATATCATGTCCTCGGGGTTCAAACATGAGCCCTTTGCGGATCCAGTCATATTCCTTCATAAAGTGAAGCCGGCGCTCCATCATGGAGTTTCCTTTTAAAATAGGTCCGCCACCTGCAACAAGGCGCACAGGGCAGCCACAAGTGTGGGAATCTATACAAAAAAATGTTCTGTTCATGTTGTTTGCAATTTTAATGATCCTGAGTTCACTTCTCCATCTACCATTCTGCTGATTTGCAATGGATTTTCATCCTTCAGTTCTTCCGGTAAGAATTCATCCGGCCAGTTTTGAAAAGAAATGGGGCGAACAAACCGTCTGACGGCATCCGGTCCTACGGATGTAAAACGTGCATCTGTAGTAGAGGGAAAAGGTCCTCCGTGCTGCATAGCATAAACCACTTCTACTCCTGTAGGCATTCCGTTGAATAAAAGCCGGCCACATTTATCCTTCAGAATATCAATTAGCTTGATATTTAGACGCACATCTTCATCTGTAGCCGCTACGGTTATGGTTAACTGTCCTTTCAACGCCTGGGCAATCTGCAATATTTCTTCAGGAGTTTCACAAGCTACTATAATACCAAATGGTCCGAAAACCTCTTCACTTAAAATATTATTTTGAATAAAATGCTGACCTGTAGTTTCTGTAACCATAGCCCGGCCCTGCCATTCATTGATTTCTGTATTTACTTCTGCAAGTACGTTTACCCCTGATTGTGCAACAGCCGTACTTTTCAATTTTTCGAAGTCTTCAAAAATCCCTTTGTGAAGCATATTGACAGGAACAATGCCCGGAATTTCATTTTTTAATGTGGCAATAAATCTGGTCAGGCTTTCTCCTTTCAGAGCAACAAATACTCCCGGGTTGGTACAGAACTGCCCTACCCCCAGTGTTAAAGAGGATGCATATTCTTTTGCCAGATCTTCTGCTTTATTTTCCAATATATGCTCAAAGGCAAATACCGGATTGATACTTCCCATTTCTGCAAATACCGGAATAGGATTTTCGCGACGGTTGGCGATATCAAATAAGGCTTTTCCCCCACTGAATGAACCTGTAAATGCTACGGCATGAATATCTGTATGTTGGATTAAATAAGCCCCGATCTCATGGGATGGTCCCGTTATATGGCTAAAGATTCCTTCCGGCCATCCAAATTTTTCTACAACAGCTGTTATGGCATCAGCCATTATTTGAGAAGTTTGAGGGTGTGCAGGATGGGCTTTTACAATTACAGGGCAACCTGCTCCGATAGCACTTGCCGTATCGCCTCCAGCTGTAGAAAATGCAAATGGGAAATTACTGGCTCCAAAAACAACCACAGGACCGATGCCTACATTATATTTTCTTAAGTCTCCTTTTTGTCTGTCAGCTTGTGCGAGATCAATTCGTGGTTCTGTGTATATTCCACTGGCTACTGCTTTTGCATAAGTTCTCCACTGTCCTGTTGTTCTGGCTTTTTCACCTGTGAGTCTTGCTAAAGGCAATGAAGTTTCAGCGTGAGCTGTTGTCAAGAGTTCTTCTCCTAAAGCTTCAATCTGATCGGCAACAGCATTCATAAATACCGCCCGTTCTTTTATGGTAGTATTCTTCAGGAACTGATATGCTTCGGAAGCCATCTGAATCCTTTTCTCTATATTTTCTTTTGATGTTTCTGGAATCATAGCTTTATGTATGGTGTTAATCTAGTGCCGGACGGTTGCTTCTGCCCTCTTCAATGATCTTTTTAATTTTTACAGCCTCTTCACCTTGCAGTTCCAGGCGTGGTGCTCTTACATAAGGATTGCTTATTCCTTCTGCTGTGGCAGCCAGTTTAATATACTGAATGAGTTTAGGATGAATATCGAGTTCCAGCAAAGGCATAAACCATCTGTAGATGGCTAATGCTTTGTCATATTCACCTGCTTTAGCATAGTTGTACATGGCCATTGTTTCGTTAGGAAAAGCATCCACAAGGCCTGCAACAAGGCCATCTGCTCCAAGCATCAGTGTTTCCAGACAAATGGTATCTACACCGCCAAGAATTTTGATTCTCTTTCCAAAACGGTTAATCATTCTCGTTACATTGGCAAGATCTCTTGTAGATTCTTTGACAGCCTGAATGGTTGGGTATTCAATAAGCTCATCAAACATCTCAAGGGTAACATAAATTCCGTAGTCTACCGGGTTGTTATAAATAAGGATAGGAAGATCTGTAGCGGTAGCTACTGCTTTAAAATATTCTACTACTTCATGACTATCCGCTTTATAACGCATGGGTGGAAGAAGCATAAGTCCATCAGCCCCTGATTCTTTTGCTTTTTTAGCGAAATGTATAGCATTTTTGGTTGTATTTTCAGCAAGGTTTAGGATGACGGGAATTCTTCCCTCTGTCATTTTTTTAGCATACTTCAGCAATTCAAATTTTTCTTCAGCTTCCAAAGTACTGGCCTCTCCTAATGTCCCTGCCAGGATAATGCCATGCACTCCGGCTTTAATCTGGGCTTCTGTATTGACTGCAAACATTTCAAAATCAATCTTTCCTTCTTTTGTAAAAGGAGTTAATACAGCAGGATAAATTCCTTCCCAGTTTAGTTTTGTACTCATATCAAATAATATTTATTCAAAACTAGGTGAATTTTAAAACGGTAAATGTTAATATTTTAATGTATTCTAACCGTATTTTAACATGTGATTATTCGTGGTCTGTAGTAGCCTCTTTATAATGCTTCAGATATTCTTTTGGAGAGTACTTCATGATGGATTTAAATACCCGGTTGAAGTTGGTAATACTGGTGAATCCGCTGTTAAAAGCAACGGAAGAAATGTTGTACATGTTGCTGGAGGTTAATAATCTACAGGCTCTCTGCACTCGTAATTCATTAAGATATTGAATATAGGTAATTCTGGTACGTTTTTTAAAAGATCTGCAAAATGCCTGTGGAGTCATACAAGCTTCTTTTGCAATGAGATCAAGGGTGAGTTTCTGCTGGGTGAAATTTTTCTTAATATAATTCTGAGCATCTATAATTCTCTGGTCATTATCCGAAATATGATTAGGGAGATTCTTTTCTGAAGATAAGGGAATATGCACATGTCTGTTTTGCATAAGATGGTTTAAGATCCTTATGAAATCTATGATCTGATCTACTCCTTTTGTTTTTTGTAACGCTGCAATGCTTTCTCCTACACTTGTTTTTAATTTTGAAGCCACTTTGAAACCTACCTCTGAGGTATCAATAAAATTTTTAAGCTCTTCAAATTCCGGTAAGTGGAAAAATGCGGAGATCTTTTTGCGGGGATCAAAAAAAATGGAGATTGAATGAACCTTTTGTTTTTCATTTTTATCAAAATCACCTTTGAAGACATGTGATTGATTGGCTCCAAGATAAAAAATATCCCCTGCTTCAAAAGTAAAGAGATTCTGTTCTATAGCCAGTGTTCCATGCCCCTTGAGGATCCACATGATCTGGGTTTCCGTATGGCGGTGAAAGTAAGGATAGAAATTAGGCATACTATCTTCCTGTATACGGATGCTTTTGTTGGTGTCGGCAGGCACTGAAAACTGGAGACTTTTCATAAAATCAATACTTTATGGGGACAGATTGTGTCATGTGTTAAAATATTGCCGAATTTAAGCAAAATATGAACATTGAATATCATATTAAAATCCAAACTTTACCTATTATTTATTTTAGTGAACAAAGCGCTACAAATAGTACAAAATCGTAACTTTAAACCTTTAAATAAAAAAGTATTCATACTATATGTTTTCAGCACAAACTTACCAAGACAGAAGAGCCATATTACAAAGTAATGTAGCTAATGGGATTTTACTGTTTTTAGGAAATATAGAAAATCCTGTGAATTTTGAACACAATCCTTATTATTTCCGTCAGGACAGTACTTATTTATATTATTTCGGGATTCAGGAACCACGGATTGCTGCCATTATTGATATTGATGAAAATAAGACGATTGTTTTCGGAGATGAATTAAGTATTGATGATATTGTATGGATGGGAAGGCAGGAAACACTGAAAGAGAAAAGCCTGAAAGCAGGTGTAGAGGAAACCTTGCCTTATGCTGAGCTTCCTCAGTATCTTCTAAAAGCACAGGCTTCCGGCAGAAAAGTACATTACCTTCCTCCCTATCAGTCTTCCAATAAAATTTTGGTGGCGGATCTTCTAGGTATAAAAATAGCAGAATTACATCCTTCTGTGGAGATGATTAAGGCTATTGTAAAACAGCGTTCTATAAAAGAAGCCCAGGAAATAGTACAGATAGAAGAAGCGGTCAATGTATCTAATGAAATGCATCTGTTAGCCATGCGTATGGCCAGACCTGGCCGTAAAGAATATGAAGTGGCAAATGCGATTCAATATCTTGCAGTCAATAAAGAATGCCAGATGTCTTATCCCCCTATTGTAACGATAAACGGAGGTATACTTCATAATCATTACCGTCTCAATACACTGAAAGAAGGAGACCTCTTTCTTAATGATTCAGGAGCTGAAACGGCGATGGGATATGCCGGTGATTTAACCCGGACATTCCCGGTAAGCAGCACTTTTACCACAAAGCAAAAGGAAATGTATGAGGTGGTATTGAATACTTTTGATAATGCCCAACGTCTTCTGAAACCCGGAGTTCGATTTAAAGATATTCACCTGAAAGCATCCCAGCACCTTGTAGAAGGTCTTATTGACCTGGGGCTGATGAAAGGAAATCCTGAAGAAGCAGTAAAAAACCATGCTCATACTCTATTTTTCCAATGTGGATTAGGACATATGATGGGACTTGACGTTCATGATATGGAGGATCTTGGGGAGCAATATATTGGGTATACCGAACAAGATCCGAAGGATACCAAAACATTTGGACTTAAATCTTTACGTTTAGGAAAGGAACTGGAATCAGGATTTGTAGTAACAGTTGAACCCGGTATTTATATGATTCCGGAGCTGATTGATATCTGGCAGTCTGAAAATAAAAATGCAGACTTTATTAACTATGATAAAGTAAATGAGTACCGGAATTTTGGAGGGATACGTGTAGAAGATGACTTCCTGATTACAGATGGCAGCTACAGGCTTCTGGGGAACGGACTGATTAAAACGGTTGCAGACATTGAAAACTACCGTGCTGAACATTTAGATTAATTGAAATATCATATGAAGAACATAAAAAAACTAACCGTCATTGCTTTATATTTTCTGTGCCTTTCGCCATTAGCTGCGCAAAAAACACAGTGGACTCCTGATGGCAATGCTTATTATTCATTTACAAAAAAAGGAATTGAAGTTGTTAATGTCCTGAATCCCGGAAAAGATCAGACTTTTTTAAACAGCAATGAATTAATTCCTTCCGGAAGCTCTGCCCCTTTAGAGGTACAAAGCTTTCAGGTATCTCCGGACGAGAAAAGCTTATTAGTCTTTGCCAATACTCAGAAAGTATGGAGAGACAATACACGTGGAGATTATTGGATTTTTGATAAAAACACCAAAAAGCTTACTCAGCTTGGAAAAGGGTTGCCGACAGCATCATTAATGTTTGCCAAGTTCTCCCCGGATGGTAAAAAAGTAGCTTATGTGTCTAAGCATAATATCTATATTGAAGACCTTTCCAACAACCAGATCAGTAAAATTACCCAGGATGGCACAGATGGAATCATTAACGGTACTTTCGACTGGGCATATGAAGAAGAGTTCGGAACTCAGGATGGTTTCAGATGGTCTCCGGACGGAAGTAAAATTGCCTACTGGAAGCTGGATGCAAGGGGAACCAAGAATTTCCTGATGATCAATAATACAGACAGCCTGTATTCGTTTACGGTTCCTGTGGAATATCCGAAAGTTGGAGAAAACCCTTCAGGCTGCAGCATCTGGTTTTATGATGTGGCCTCCCAGTCATCAAAGAAGGCCAATATTGCAGGAGATGAAGTACAAAACTATATTCCAAGAATGGAATGGGTACTGGATTCTAAGTCTGTTATTCTGCAGCAGCTGAACAGAAAACAGAATCAAAGTAAAATTATTGTAGCCGATGCCGGCTCCGGAAATGGGAAAACAATTTATACGGAAGCAGATGCCGCGTGGATTGACATAAAATCCCGTTGGAATGATAATGATCCAAGCGGCTGGGATTGGATAGACAGCGGTAAAGAGTTTTTGTGGCTTTCTGAAAAAGACGGATGGCGACATATTTATAAAATAGACCTGAACGGGAAAGAAACACTGATTACAAAAGATAATTTTGATGTTATAAAACCGGAATTTTTTGACGTTCCCCAAAAACAGATCTACTTTTTAGCTTCTCCTAAGAATGCCACTCAGAAGTACCTGTATAAAGTAAGCATGAAAGGAGGGCATGCACAAAGGGTAACTCCTGAATCCTATTCGGGTTCTAATAATTACATGATATCCCCCAACGGAAAGATTGCGATGTTTAGTAACAGCAGTGTCAATGCAAATTCTGTGGGAGCTGTGGTATCACTTCCTGATCATAAAGAGCTTGTGGCTGCAAAAAGATCAGCAAAGGCAGATCCTGCAAAATCTAAAGCGGAATTCTTCCAGATTACAACGCAGGACGGGGTAACCCTGGACGGCTGGGTGGTAAAACCTAAAAATTTTGATCCTAACAAAAAATATCCAATTGTTTTTACCGTATATGGGGAGCCCGGATCGCAAACGGTAACAGATAACTTCTATACAGGCAGGAATTTTTTATACGTTGGTGACATGGCTGAGGACGGTTATTTATATGTTTCTCTTGAAAACCGTGGAACACCTGCACCTAAAGGACGTGAATGGAGAAAATCTGTTTACCGTAAAATAGGTCAGCTTAATATCCGTGATCAGGCAATGGGAGCAAAAGCTTTATTTGCAAAATGGCCCTATGTGGATACATCCAGGGTTGCCGTATGGGGCTGGAGCGGTGGAGGTTCTTCCACATTAAACCTTTTGGGACAATATCCTGAAATTTACCAGACAGGAATTGCTATTGCTCCTGTAGCCAATCAGTTATTTTATGACAATATCTATCAGGAAAGGTATATGGGACTTCCCCAGGAAAACAGAGAAGATTTTGTAAACGGTTCTCCACTCGCCTATGCTAAAAACCTGAAAGGAAACCTTTTATTGGTTCATGGAACAGGAGATGATAATGTGCATTACCAAAATACGGAAGTATACATTAATGAACTGGTAAAATACAATAAACAGTTTCAGCTGATGTCTTACCCTAACCGAACGCATTCGATCAGTGAAGGAGAAGGAACATCACTCCATCTGGCCACCATGTTTACCAAATATCTAAAAGAACATTGCCGACCGGGAGGAAAATAATATAAAAAAATACCAGATATCAATTCATCTGGTATTTTTCTTTTAAATAGGGATAATGAATATGATCTTGTTAATTATAAACTGTAAGCAAATCCTACATTGCCTATTCCTTTATATCCAAAACCTACTTCAGCATTTACGCCAAGCCTGCCTCCTAATCTAATTCCTAATCCCGTGAGGTGAAAATTAACATGTGAAATACTTTCCGAAGGGTTCCTGCTCTTTTCCATCGTGAGTCCTAGCCCCACTCCGGAATACATGCGAAATTTTGGATTTGAGATATAGTTATAGTCGCTTTTTACCGCAACAGTATAATTGTGTGATTTTTGTAATACATGATCAGGGTATTCTCTCGTTATTTGCTGATATAAAAAGTCTGTTCCAATCACCCATTTATCTTGTATTGCATAGTTATATCCAAGAATAAAGGCGCCGGAATTCCTTTTCTCATAAGGACCATAACCCAATGTAAAAATAGAGCTGAAAGCATTAACAAAATCAGTGGTCGTACCAAGTCCATATGCTATTTTTATCTCGGAGCTTCCCTTCATTTGTGATTTAAACAAATTACTGCCAACCATTAAAAATAATAAGTAAAAAGCTTTACATACAGCCGCAAAATATTTCTTTTTCATTCTGCAAAATTAAAACTAATAATGCAACAGAATAGCTTTAATGCATTAGAATACAATTAGAGCTCACTTAAAATACGGTTAAAAACATCATTGCTACCAGCTTTTAATGCATCCAACTCTATATGATGATTAAAGAGAATTATAAAAATTTTGGATTTTCACTTTCAGGAACAGTTACAAACTTTGTATCTTTACTCCATGGAAAATCAGGAAGAGATAGAGAAGCAGATACTGGAGATTGTTAGAGTACAGCATGAAAAAGACGGAGGTAATAACGGCGTTACCTTTGGAGCTTTTGATCATATTCTCAATATGTCCATTGAAGACAGAAATGAAGTCTTGATGCGAATGGCTAGGGAAAAGAAAATATTTATCTTTAACAGTTTAAATATGAGACGTATTACTCTGCCTAAATAAAAAAAGAACTTCTCCGAGGATTAAAAATCATTGAAACCTATTTTTTATAGTGATACAAAATGATATTCATTAAAAAGTAAAAAACCATGTTAGAATTTACTACTGAAGAAAAAAAATTAATACTGTCAGCAATCAAATACGAAAAAGAAATACAAGATAGAGCTGATGAAGATGAAATTGACTATGTCGAAGAAATAGAAGACGAAATTCAAAAAGAAAATGTTTTTATTTCCAGAAGGCAGATAGATTCAATTATAATCTATTTAGGATACTTACTGGATAGAAGAGATCAGTATGATAATGGAGAAGTGCTGCTTTTGGAAGGTAAACTGGAAAGCTTTTCTAATTTACCGTAAAAATTCCGGACCAATCAATAAATTTATTTTCTTTTAAATACAATGGTCCAGATAATATGAAAGGGTTCTCCTTTGTACTTGTCAGTATCTTTCATGACAATCTTCATTGTTGTTTTATCCAGCTGCTGGATTTCAAATTTTCGTTCATGATTGCCTCCTTCGAATAAGGATAAGATTTTTTCATCAGGATCTAATTCATATGAAAAATAAAGCTGCCCGCTATCAGTAATAGATCCGTCAGCATTAAACTCCATGAGATCTTTGCTGCTTAGTCTGTAATTTTTTACTGTTTTGTTTCCATTGGCTTCAATTCCTTCACTTGTTGAAAGTACCGGTTGCCATTTTCCAACAATCATTTTTTTATACGATTGCTGATAAGGAATATTGAATGACAGTGCCGCCAAACAAAAAGTAAATAGAAACAGGATCAGATTAAAGGGCTTCATCATATTTTATTTTTGGTGTGAAAAATGAAGATAACTAATTTCCAAATGTAGTAACAATCTGCTTAAGTCTATGAAATTTGTTTTTTATCATTAATTTTGATCTGTCAACTCATAAAATCATCGGTTTGAAATTACCACTCTCCTATTATTCCAATCAAGATGTCCTTTTCCTGGCTCAGAACCTTTTAGGAAAAGTTCTTTTTACAGCAATTGGTGATGATATTACGGCCGGAATTATTGTAGAAACAGAAGCTTACTTTGGGGTACAGGATAAAGCTTCCCATGCTTATGGAGGCAGGCGTACTAACCGCACTGAGCCGTTGTACAGCCATGGTGGTATTTCTTATGTGTATTTGTGCTACGGAATTCATCATCTTTTCAATGTGGTAACTTCTGTAGAAGATGATCCTCATGCCGTACTGATCAGAGCTGTGGAACCATTGATAGGGAAAGAAATTATGGAGTACAGACGAAATATGCCGTTCTCCAAAGCTGCTATTTCCTCTGGCCCCGGATCTGCAGCAAAAGCATTAGGAATTAATCAGTCTTTTAATAAAAAAGATCTGACCGGAGATGAGATCTGGATTGAAGATCATGGTATTCTGTACAAGCCTGATGAAATAATAGCCGGCCCTCGCATAGGAGTTGCTTATGCACAGGAAGATGCACTTTTACCCTGGCGTTTTTTTGTGAAAAATAATAAATATGTAAGCAAGCCCAACAAAATATAGGTCTATGTATTCCTGACTACTCCTGAATAGCCACATAAAATTCATGGTAAGATGCAACAAGATCGTCAAGAGAAAATCCACGGTTCAAACCACTGGTATTTGGCAGAACCCAAACCTTTGCACCACAAAAATCTTCAGACTGATGTCCCCAAAGAATTTCTTTCTTTTTAGAAAAAGCTTGGTATGCTGCCTTACCCAGAAATGCAACATATCTGGGCTGGAATTTTGTCATTTTCACTTTAAAAGCTTCAAGAGATTCGTCAAATTCTTCTTTTGAAAGTTCATCAGCACGGGAAGTAGCCCTTGCAACAGCAGTAGTAAGGCCATATCCGAAATCCAGAATAGAAGTATCATTGACCGCCTGAACCTCATAAGGTGTAAAACCGGACTGGTGGAGCACTTTCCAAAACCGGTTGCTTCTTCCTGAAAAATGATGGCCGTCATCCGCTGATTTCAACCCTGGATTGATCCCACAAAAAATGACATCGAGGTTGGTAGCAATTATATCTGTTAGCATAGTTGAAATGGAGCATATTAGGATAGAATACATCTGTTCTATCTGTTTTTACTGCTTAAAGATACCCTATTTAACTTACAGTTTATTTTAAAATACATAACGTTTCATTGTGAGTATATTACATTCTACCTGTGATTTTTGCAGTGTTACATCATTCATCTGACTGAAAGCAAACAGGTTGTACTAATTTTACTGCCGTAACATAGATGAGTACCTGATGATAGATAATAAGAAATCAATTGTAAGCTTAATCATGTTCATCAGGATAGATGAATTTCAATCCTAAATAATCTTAAAATAAAAAGTATGAATTGGATCGCATTAGTTATTGCAGGAATTTTTGAAATCGGATGGCCACTGGGACTTAAATTATCTCAACAGCCGGGTAGTAATAAATGGAGTTGGATCCTATTTTCAATTGCCTGTATGGCTGTCAGTGGCGGATTTCTCTGGTATGCACAGAAAAGTATTCCTATGGGGACAGCCTATGCAGTATGGACAGGAATTGGTGCGGTAGGAACTTTATTAGTGGGTGTTCTGTTTTTTCAGGATTCTGCCCATATTTTCAGATTATTGTCTGCCTTACTCATTGTGGTCGGAATCGTTGGTCTCAAAGTATTTTAATAAAAAATAGGTCTGAAAATAAAATTGGCTTAAGATTATTACTAATCATTAAGCCAAAACATTATTCAATATTTGAATAATAAATCAACCACATTATAAGTCTGTTTAAACTTGACCACAAAAGTCACAAAATATTTCTAAACACTTAAGCTATTTAAGTTATATACTTCGTGTATAAAAAATACACTAAAGTTTTGTTGAAAATCAAAGATTTTCATCTTATGTGAACTTAATTATGCGGTATTCCTTCAAACTTTCTAAAGTGTACTGAAGTGTCTAAAAAATAAAAACTTTTGTGTCTTTTGACTGCGTCGAATCTTTGATTTGTAGTTTAGTGAAAAAGTTTAAAAAGCTTTTTATACATTTATATGATCATTCATTTTTTTCTGAATCAAATTTGAATAAATAGCCGGTGATAAAGAAAATTAAGCTACCAATAAAGACTTGTGATCTACCAAAGGATAGTAAAAAGCCTGTATAAAGAAATACAGGCTTCAAAAGATTTACAAAATAAATGATATGAAAAAAATAAGAAACTCTATTTAATGGATATCCCAGAAAACTTTTGTAGTCAGTTTATCTCCGCCTATTGCAGCAGCAGCTTTGGCATAATTAGTACCATTGGTAGTTGCTTCTAAAGTTGGGTACTGTAATCTTACCGGAACTTTTCCTTCGGCATTGGCAATAGCTGTTGGGGGAGCCTGTAAAGCAGGATAATCTAATCTGCGGTAAAAATTCCAGGAAACTACCGGATGATTGTACATAGCAACCCATGCCTGCTCTCCAATAGATTTTTTCCAGTTGGAAGCATTGTAAGGATGGTCTGAGAGATAATTCTGGGCATCCTGAGAAGGAAGCCCCCATTCTTGGAATGAAGCCTGAACAGCGGTGTTGTAAAGGGCCTCCGGGCTGCCGCCGATTCCAAATCGGGCTGCTGCTTCAGCCCTGTAAAAAGCTACTTCAGTATAGGTGATCAGAGTGCCGGGTGTTACAGGAATATATGCAAAGATCCCCGGAGCTGAAAAATCTGAAAAAACTCCCGGCAAACCAATTTCCTGCCCGATGTAAACGCCATCTACATCCTGAAAATATTTTGTTATTCTCGAATCAGAAGTTGTGATTAGAAAATCGACAAAAGGTTTTCCGCCAAAGAAATCGTCTCTTCCACTGTTCGCCAGGTTTTCAAATAAAGGATTGAAGTTTGGTGTTTCAGCCTGATATCTGAAAATAGCATTTTGTGATTCATCCATGATAACTCCACCGGAGATTGCAACATTAATGCTGGATTGGGCAAGCGTCGGATTAATGTCATAAACAGCAATTCCCAGTTTTAAAAGAAGGGAATTTCCAAACTTTTTCCACTTTCCTATATCTCCGCCATAAAGAATATCGCCAGCTCCAAACGTTCCTTCTCCTTCCTGCAGGTTATTGATATCTGTTTTTAAACGGATGATAAGCTTTTCATAGATCTGTGCATCATCATCATAGGCAGGAAGCGGAAATTTTTCATTGTTAAGAGCTTGGCTGTAAGGGATATCCCCAAATATATCAGTCAAAGTCTGAAAGGTATAGACCGAAAGGATATCAATAATAGCCAATTGGTTCTGCTTTTTCGCAGGCCAGGAGTTTACCTCTGAAGCAGCCGGCTGATACTGTTCTACAAGCTCTTTTGCTTTGTTTAGATTATTGAGAACATTCACATAATTATCTCCCCAAATGTTATTAGAAACGTTTCTTGCCGTAAAATTGTAGTTGCTTTCGCTTACATAGGTAGCTTCCTGCCAATACTGCATGGTAAGCCTGAAGTTATTTTCATTGACACTGGGCGTATTCATATAATCGCTGAGCTCCTTTTCTGCATAGGTAATTAGAGGTTCCGGAGACATATTGTAAGCTACATTAGGATCATTATTAACATCATCTGATGTACAGCCTGTCAACAATACGGTCAGAAAGGATATAAGTATAATAGTGTTTTTCATTGTAATAGATTTTAAAAATTTACTTTCAGATTAAATGAGAAGTTCCTTGTGGAAGGCATTACCCCCGACTGATACCCCTGTATACTTCCTGAAGAAAGCCCCGATTCCGGATCGGCATAAGGAAGGTTTTTATGGATGATCCAAAGGTTACTTCCCGTGAGTCCAAGCGTAAGACCTTGAATTCCTGCATTTTTTAAGAATGTATTATTGAAGGTGTAAGAAACGGATACCTGGCGAAGCTTTATAAAACTGGCATCATACACAAATGCGGCCACAGGAGGATCTGTTTCTAAATTCTGGCTGGAGATAGAACGGTCAAGACGTATTGTATTGGGAATATAATGTCCCGGATTATTAGGATCCTGCATTACCCCCGGCAGAATAAGTCCACCCCCATTTGCCAAAGTGTTTCTGACAGGATTTCCCAGGTCATTCAGGCCTACAGAATCAGGATAAAGACCTGTGCCATATCCATAATACTGATCCAGAGAAAATATTTTACCTCCTTTTTTCCAATCGATCTGGAAGCTAAGGTTGAAATTTTTATATGTAAAAGAATTATTCAGTCCTGCGATAAAATCCGACTGAAAGCTTCCTAAATTATGATTGCTGTCATCTGTATGAAGATAAGCTCCGTTGGTTCCTATAATTTTATTACCATTGGGATCATAAACGAAATCTGAGCCCCAGATGCTTCCATATTCTCCGTTAAGAGGTGCATTAATGCTAATGCCTCCCTGCAGCGTACCGATGGTGATATTTTCAATACCTTCTCTTAACGCGGTAACTTTGGTCTTAGGGTTAGACCAGTTCAACATCATATCCCAGGTGAAATTATTGAACTTTAATGGCGTAATATTTAAGGAAACTTCAAACCCTTTTGTCGTCAGTTCTCCTGTGTTCTGAATTTTAGCACCACTTCCTGTTGCCAGGGAAATAGGAAGTGGCAGTATTTGATCAAATGCCTTATTTCTGAACCATGCCAAATCAAATCCTATTCTGTTTTTAAAGAACTGCATATTGGTTCCTATCTCAATATTTTTAAGTTTTTGGGGAAGAAGATCTGCATTTCTTAACGTGGTATTATAAGAATAAACGGGATTATTTCCAAAAGAAGCCTGAGCAAGATATCTGTTCCTCAATTGATCTGCATTAGTATCCGAACCCACTTCCGCATAGGCTCCTCTTAGTTTTCCGAAGCTTAGCCAGTCTTGTTTCAGGAGATTAGAAAACACTATACTTGCCGAAACAGAAGGATAATAGTAAGCTCCTTTTCCTTTAGGTAAAGCCGTAGACTGATCTCTTCTGAATGTTCCTTCCAGATAATAGGTGTTTTTATATCCTAAAGATGCCTGGATAAAAGCCCCATAAATATATTTAGAATTATCTGTAATAATAGGTTTTGCAGGAGTAGCCACTGAATTGGAAATGGTATAGAGATCCGGAATGTACAATCCTCCCGATGTAGTCTGTGCATTGGAGTAATTGGTCTGAACATTGATATTTCCCCCCAGTAATCCCTGAATACTCAGATCTTCAGTAATATTCTTTTTGTAAGTGGCTATCAGATCATAATTGGTTTCTGTAAAACGGAGATTCGTCACGGCATATCCTGAAGGCTGCTCAATCGTATTAAAGCTGAAAAATGCAGGAATAGAACCCACGGCCCTCCTTTCCTCAGTAATCATACTATATCCGTCGATCCCTACTCTTCCCAGTATATTGATATTTTTTGACAGGTCGTAGCTCAGGCTGAAATTTCCTGCAAACCGTTCTCTTTTATCATTCTGGTAATTTTTATATCTTGTGAAATAGGGATTATCCCAATAAGCCGGCGACAGATTAACGGGAGACTTAATATTCCAGGTATAGTTTTTATCAAAAGTATCAAAAAGATATTTCTGGTACTGAATGTCTACATTCGTGGGCCACCACTGTCGGAAATTACCCATAATATTATCGGTATATCCTGTAGAATTCCTTCCTTTTGTATTTTGTGTAATATAATTGGCAAAAATAGTAGCGGTAAGGTTATCTGTAATCTTATAGGAGGCATTCCCACCAAAGTTATTCTTCATTAAAGAAGAGTTCGGCATGATATCCGTTGCATTGGTATTGGAATAACTTAACCTGAATGTTGCTCTGTCATTTCCACCGCTCAAAGTAATATTATTGGTTTGATTAATTGCTTTATCAAAAAAAGTAATAGGCCCGTTTTTAGCCATGACCCAAGGCGTTTTTTTTCCGAAATTCTGTGATTCGGGAATAAAAGCATCATATTGCCATACCATCAGATTAGGATCATAAGGCGCTCCATAAGAAGCATCATGCCAAAAGATGGCCATGGGGCTATTTTGATAGTTCGCAAAAATATTCCCGAAATAGCCCTGTCCATATTGCGTCTGATATTCAGGAAAGGTAGATTTATCAACAGTGGAAACAGAAATACTTCCGCTATATTCCAATCCAATTCCCTGCGTATTTTTCTTTCCTTTTTTTGTAGTGATAATAATAGCGCCATTTTGAGCTCTTGATCCGTATAAAGCGGTTGCGGCAGCTCCTTTTAGTACATTTAATGTCTCAATATCATTGGGATTGATATCTGATACAGGGCTTCCATAATCATAGCCTCCGCCCCCATTTTGCTGCCCTGTAGAATTGATATTTCTATTGATAATCGGAACGCCATCTACTACAAAAAGAGCCTGGTTATCTCCCAGAATAGATTTGTATCCCCTGGAAACAGCATCTATGGATCCCCCGAAATTGGTAGACTGTCTGATCTCTAGACCGGCTACTTTTCCGGAAAGATTATTCAGAAAATTGGTCGTTGGATTTTTGTTGATCTCTTCCCCTTTTAGCTCCTGTGTGGAATAGCCCAGAGATTTTTTCTCTCTTTTTATTCCTAAGGCCGTAACTACAATCCCTTCTATGTTCTGTGCTTTGAGGGTATCTTGCTTACCCTGGCTGAAATAGGTTTCACTTCCGATAAAAAAAGCAACACCTACACTGAAAAGCTTTAACCTGTATTTCATAATTATTAATTTTTATAACATGATTGTTATTCAAAATTCAATAATTAGTGAAAATTATAATCAAATCTATATATCAACAGCTCATTAACGTCTACTAAAAATAAATAGGGCCTTTAAAATCCTGCGAGTGGTTTATAAGTCCTTCCAACCGGAAGCTTTTTTCCGTTAACCTGAATGATGTTAGCAGATTTTATTTCCACTTTTGAAAGGGAAATAATATAAGATTTATGGATGCGGAGAAACATTTTTGGGTTCAGGCTTTCTTCAATCTTACTGATCGGCATTTTAAAAGTGAAGGTTTCTGTCTTTGTATGAATATTGATGTATTCTCTTAAACTTTCGATGTAAAAGATATCCTGCAGTATAATTTTAATCTGTTTTTTTCCACTGCTGATAAAAATATAATCACGCTCAGCCACTTCCAGCAAAGCATCTTCGGCCTGCATCAAATGCTTGAATTTTTCAACGGCTGTAACGAAACGGTCATAAGGGATAGGCTTCATCAGATAATCTGCAATATCCAGTTCATAGCCTTCCACAGCGTATTGATGATAAGCAGTGGTTACAATGACAAAAGGAGGATTCTTTAATTTTCTTAGAAAGTCAAAACCTTTTACTACAGGAAGATGAAGGTCCAAAAACATCAGATCCACATTATGAATACTCAAAAGGTTACTGGCATAAACGGCATCGGCACATTTCCCCACAAGATTCAGCTCTTCATCCCGGGAAACAAAATTTTCCAGAATTTCTGCCGCTATGGGCTCGTCTTCTACAATAATGCAGCTGTATTTTTTAGTGGTGGAGTGTATCATTGAAATCAATGGTTAATTGTACAATATATCGGTCAGTTTTATCTTCAACAGAAAGTATATGCTTAGGATAAAGCAACTCCAGCTGTCTGCGGATATTTTTCAGTCCCAGTTTGGTAGAATGTTCATGAGATCTGTCTTCTTTTGAATTTTCAATACAATAAACAAGAACTCTATTTTTCAATTGAATATCAATATGAATAAAAGCCTTTCCCAAGCTTTCGGACACCCCATGCTTAAAAGCATTTTCAACAAACTGGATCAGTATAAGCGGAGATATTTCCTGTGACGGATTATCGATATTTTCATTAAAATGAATGCTAAGATGGCGATGTCTTATTTTTTGGATCTGGATAAAATCCTGGATGTTTTCAATATCTTTTTTTATAGAGATATTTTTCTCCGCGGCTTCATAAATATTATATCTCATTATTTTAGAAAGCTGCAGGATAACATCCGGTGTTTCATCCGCTTTTTTAAGAGCCATCCCATAAATATTATTGAGGGTATTAAAAAGAAAGTGCGGATTGATCTGCGCCTTCAGCATCGTAAGTTCCTGATCCAGTTTTTCGGATTTCAATTGGGAAATCTGGTCTTTCAACACGTTTTTCTGTCTGGTGATTTCCACTCCAAAAACCAGCCCAACCATAAAAATAAGATCCATAAAAGAATTGAAGGCTACCAGTCCGTTAATATATCCTGAAAGCTCTTTGCCGTCCTGTGTTTCTTCAAGCCCATAGATATAAGGGTACATTACATAATGGGTGAAAAACCGATGTCCCAACACGGCTATTATCACAATAGCAATATAAAGAGTATATTTAAAAATGCTTTTGATATGCATCTTTTCATATACATATAACAAGGAATAGGCAAGCGGGATTTTAATCATAAGATAACCCAGCTCCAGCATAAAAGTATTCTGAAGTCTTATTTGCCATTTGAAATCCGGGAACTGATATTTTGACCAATAAAAATCAAGATAAACTTCCAGGATATAATAAAGTATCCAAAAGAGCAAATGAATACGGAGCTTAGATTTTCCGATAGGTTTCAAAATTATGATAATTTAAATGTACAAAGTAATATTGTTCAGTCAAATATAAAAATATAAAGTCTACCAAAGTATGGTACTCATCTATAAACGACTTGTTTTTTTATGCTGTATAGGTTGATAAACAATAATCACGATGTCTTTTTAAAACGGATTTCTGGGAACATTAGATTGAGAAAGGAAAAAATCAACAGGAAATTAAATTCAACACCATTGGTGCCGCCCCCCACAACAAACCAGCCGTTCTGCCAGTGAACATAATAAATTCCAAAAACAAAAATCAGGATATTGCAGATTGCCACCGGTTTAGTATACCGGTCAACCCAGATTAAAGGGACTGAAAATAGATGGATCAGTTTAACAGTCCAGGCAACATAAAGCCCTACAGGACTGAACCCTATGGCATCCAGATAATGGATTCCAAAATTATTGACATCGCCACTGAAAATAGAAATCAGGCTATGCATTAACAAAATCACGGAGAGTGCAAAACGGAGGAAGATGCTTTTTTTCATAGAACTAAAGTAGGAAGCTCTAAGAAAATGTATTCTCAACTGTATATCAACAGCTTTTAAAAATAGATGAAAGTATTTTCCACCTTATCTATACAAAAACAGCAGTAAATCAATTACCGCTGTTTTTATACTAATTCTAATTTAAATTTTTCTTTAAAAAGTCTTCCAAATCTTTACCATGAAGGTTTTTAGCGATGATCATACCCTCTCCGTCTATGATGATATTGAAAGGAAGTTCATCTACTTCATACAATTTTGCTACCGGACTTTTCCAGAACTTTAAATCACTGACCTGAATCCAGTTAATAGCAAACCGGTCTATCGCTTTCTGCCAGCTTTCTTTATTTTTATCTAAAGAAACGCCAAGAATTTCAAATTTGTGGCTATCCTCCTGACCTGCATAGGTAGTATACAGGGTTTTCAGTTCCGGCTGCTCTTCTACACAGGGGGCACACCAGGTTGCCCAAAAATCAATCAATACCATTTTACCTTTTAATGAAGAAAGGATAAATGTACTTCCGTCTGCCTTAGTCAGGGTAATTTCCGGAGCTTTCTTGCCTATTTCAATATTGCGGTTTTGAGCCATCATCAATCCAGAGAAAATGACACAAAATAATACGGTATAATACATCTTCATCTTAATCATTTGTAGGATAATCTTTATCTAACCAATCTGTTTTAATATTTTTCGGAAGGTTCAGAAGCTTTGCATTTTTAAAGCCCATTTCCATCAGCAGATTAAATGCCGGACGGATATTAGGACATCTTACAAAAGGACAGCATCCACAGTAGATTACAATTTCTTTGTTTTTAGGAATATCCTTAAGATAGTTTCTCAATTTCTCCAGATTCTCAGGTTCATGCGTGGGACCTATGTCTACAGAACCTTTAATAATGGCTTCCGGACCTACAGAAATAATTACGATATCCTTTGTCTTATTCTTTACAATTCTGGAAGCCAACAATGCAGGGTCCATCAGCTGACTATCTTTCCATGGATCTTGTTTTTGCTGTGCCTGGCTCAGCATCGAGCAGACAAAACAAACCATAACAAACAAATACTTCATAGCTTTTCTATTTTTTACAAAGATAAATAAGAAGTTGACAGTGGAAAGAGGAATCTATCCGGAATACAGCTTTTACGTAGGTTTTCTAAAAATCCTGATAAAAGCACTTCCAAAGCTTTGTCACCTTATGGAAACAGGAAATAATTTTATTCCGGGTCAAACCATTCTTTTCGCTTCGCTACTTCTATCATATGGCTTATTGTTAGTGGTGGTTTATTTTCTGTTTTAATTTTAAATCCAAATGCAATTAAAATTTTATTAAAAAAGGGTATTTGATGAAAATATCTAGTAACATCAAAAGCATACTATTCTTGATATTAAATTCTTTAAAAAAAGATTCAAATAACGATTCTAAATCCATAAAATCTTCATTTACATCATTAATAATTGTTTTATTTTTTAATCTATCATTATAAATACCACATTTTTTAAAAAACATTATTGTTTTCTCCTGTATATCCATCTTCAATATTATTTATGAGTTCCATTATAGATGAGTTGATTTCCTACTCCTACCCTTGCACCTCCAAACCAAACAGCATTCTTGCCATAAAAACTGGCCCAGTTTCTGACTTGACCAGCTTTAACACCAGTAAAAAGATTCTCACTCAATCCGGAGTATTAATTGTCAGAATAATCTAGTTCTTTTAAAACTACTATAGAATTTATGTTTTTTAATTTAGCTCCTTTTTTCAGATAAAATAGGACATACTGCTTTTCCCCTTCATTTAATTTATTAAAAATGGAAATGTCATATTTTTGAGATTTTGGAGCCTGTTTTGACTACCTCCTTCAAAATCAATTTCATACCCTCCAAAAGGTAATTTCTCATAAGTATCCGATATATTACAAGAAAATATTATAAAAAAAGTAATTACTATAAATATTTTGTTTCTCATATAATTAGTATTTAGGTCATCTTTCAAAATTCCAGACTCTTGGTCTGATTCATGCTATCTACTATTTTTCCGCAAATGACTTAATAATTAGAAGAATTAATAATAGTATAGGAAACCAAATAACTAATCCAGTCTCACTTCCAAGTCCTCATGAAATACTTATACAAACTCCAAAACAAATAAGTTATGGTTTTCATAGATTCTTATTTTTACAAGTTATGTTTGGATATGGTTAAAAGTGTTTTGGGTATTTTTAAATACAACCCCCTGCTGAATATACTGCTTGATGATCAATCATATTCCCAAGCTGGCGCAAGCGTCTGCTTGTATCCAAGTAAGGAAATAGGCACGAGTAAGATGTTCGCGCCAGCGTAAGGGATTAATCTTCTTCTATTTTAGAATCCGTAAATTCATAAGTACTGTCTTCTTTTCCCATAAGCTCAATAGATTTGAACTTTACATCTCCATTTTCAAGAATCTGATAGTTATAAATATCCGTTACATTGTCATAATTATGTAGTTCATAATATTTCCCGTTATTTGTCCACCAATTTCCATTCTCCGTTGTCTGGGTCACTTTACCATCTTTATCTATAGCTACAAATAGAAGAACACTTTTTCCTTTATCAAGACGGCAGGAAACCCAGTATTTTGATGTTCCATCAACTTGTTGATTTTGCTCAGAGCCTTTATAGCACCCAATAATTTTCTGATCATATTCTTTTTTTTGTGCAAAAGTAAATGATGTCAAACACATCATAGATAAAAGAAAAATTTGTTTCATTTTTTATATTTTTAAATGTTTATAATTCATTATCATTAATTTAGAATTCTACTTGCATCAATATTCTATTTTCCTGCATGGAAAGTAACGCTAATACTGCCCCCAAATCCTCATCCTATGCCAATAACAATAATTGGTGAAATACTGAAATCAAAATTACCAATATTGAAATCAATCCAAGCCATCAGAACCCGACACAGGATAATGACCTAAATAATAATTAGCAGGATCCGAGTTACCATACAGCTTGTCAAACGCAATATTTTGAGAAAATAATGATCCACAGATAGCCAGACCAAGAATTGATAATGTTTTTTTCATTTCTGTTACATTTATTTTATCGAAAGGTAATAGATAAAATTAAAAAATCTATAGAATGGGATTTAATACAACAAATCCCATTCTTGTATAGAAAGGGATTAGTTAATTTCAAAAAAAAATATTATTTTATTTTAGAAACTATGATTAGATCTTAAAAGAGAAAACTAAATTTTGAAACCAGGTGATAGAAATTTCACCAAAAATTTTGTTTTATGTAAAAATAAAGCTGCAAATGAAGAAAAAATATTTATTTATAGAAATCTTCATTTTAATATTTTATATCAATTCTTAACATTTGTATTGCCAAGATATACTGTTCTGCTCCTCCTTCCTATAAACCAAGTGAAGTGATAAAATATCTCTTGAAAAAGTTGTTGTATTGTTGTAGTCAAAAAATAAAAAAAGTTCTTGATTTTTAAAGTGATTTCATCTGAACTCGAACCAGGGATTACCATCTTTTGAGACAGCAAATACCTGGTATTTACTAGTATTATTCACAAAGATAAAGAAGCCCCATCCTGCATTCGGATCGGGCTTGAAATAATTGTGAAATTCTATTATGAATCAGCTGAATACACTTAAGTTTTTAGCAATATCTTTTCCTGCATAAGGAGGAAAAACATCAAGTTCAAGATCTGGATTTCCAACAAGCATAGCTTTAGTATTGCTTAAAGCATCAAATCCTGCTTTACCATAATATTTGCCCATTCCTGAATATCCTACGCCCCCGAAAGGTAAACTGTCTATCCAGCAGTGTAAGTTTGTTTGATTGATGCAGCCACCTCCAAAGGAAACCGAATTAAGGAAATAATCAATATTATCCTGGTTTTTACTAAAAATATAGGCTGCCAATGATTTAGGCTTACGTTTAATAATATTGGCAATCTCTTTTAAATCTGAATACACCATTACAGGCAAAACAGGTCCGAAAACTTCCTGTTGCAATGCAGGATCTTCCCAGGTACTCGGATAAAGGACAGTGGGTTCTACATACCGCTGAGCCACATTGAAACGTCCCCCAATAACTACCTTTTCGGGAATGATATAGGACGCAACACGTTCTGTGTCATGTTCACTGATCATTCTTGCGAAATCGGGGCTTTGCTGAGGATCCTCTCCGTACATTTTGCGGATGGAAGCCTTTAGTTTTTCAATAAATTCTTCAGCAATACTTTCGTGTACATATACATATCCCGGGGCAATACACCATTGTCCCGAAATCGCATTATGTCCCCATGCAATTCTGTCTACTGCGATGTCCAAATTGGCTGTTTCATCAACGACGGTAGGATTTTGCCCTCCCAATTCTAAAATAATAGGAGTCAGATTTTCTGCAGCAGCGCGCATTACTACTTTTGCAACATTGGAACTTCCTGTAAAGAAAATAAAGTCAAAAGGTAATTGTAATAATTCTGTGATTTCTTCTCTGCCACCTGTCACTGCTGTTACAGCTTCCGGCTCAAAATATTTAGGGATAAGCTCAGCAAATAGCTGGGCTACAGTAGGAGTTGTGTTGGCTGGCTTTAAAATGACTGTATTCCCTGCTGCCAATGCTGCAATGGCGGGATCGAGCAATAACAATACCGGTGCATTGAATGGACCAATGACTAATGTTACTCCATAAGGTTCTTTATAAATAATTCCACTGTTTCCGGTTTCTTCAAGACCTTTAGGGATTTCAGTCTTCTGAGGTGTCATCAATTGTTTAAGGTTTTCCTTGTAATATTTTATCACGCCCAATGGTACCGTAATTTCAAACAATTGCTCAAAAGGAGGTTTACCGAAGTCCTGCTCCAGGGCTTTGCAAAAAACGTCCTGGTTGTCTGTAAGAAATTTTTCCATCCTGTTAAGCTGATCCATACGCCATTCGTATGTTTTACTCTGATCACTGAAGAAAAATTCTTTTTGGGTATCAAAAATGTTTTGGTATTTGTTCATATGTATTGTGTGTTTTTTATTATAGTAAACAGGCTATTCTGATAAAGCTTCAATGACCAATTGTGATGCAAGAAAACTGCTGTGCTGCTGTTGTGCAGTAATTAATCTTCCATCTCTCACTGCAAATGGTTCCAGAGGCCCGGCAACTTCAAATTTGGTATTTGGGTTTTTTCTGGCTTCTGTTTCAATCGTATAATCATTGACAGTCATTCCGAACATTGTATTGATAATATCCTCTTCACTGTCTGCAAATCCTGTCCATGTTTTACCATCTGCCAAAAGTTTTCCGTTACTGAGTGTGGTCCACAACAGTAAAGAAGTTCCATGGCAGATAAGACAGGTAATTTTTCCTGCCTCATAAAAGTCTGCAATAAGTTTGTGTAGTTTTTTATCATCTTTAAAGGTGAGTAAGGGTGCTCCTCCTCCCGCAACACAAACGGCATCATAATTATTAATATCTATTTCCTCTATAGCTTTTGAATTTTGTAATAATTTTCCAAAAACAGGATGATGACGAAAACCAATGCTAATCAAGTCATTAGGGTAAGCGCCGTCCGGATTTTCAGGATCCGAGTGGGCATCAAATTTCACTTCCCCTCCTTTTGGCGAACATAGATCGACATCATAACCAGCCTGTATAAAATCAAAAAAAGGACGTGTCATTTCTTCTGCAAAAAAACCGACGCTAATACCATGAAGATGGGTGGCATTAGAAACTAAGCACAAAATCCTTTTTTTAGGATATATGTGCTTTGGTTGTCTTCTGATTATATGGTCGTGTTCATTCATATTATTTTTTTTTAGATTATTGAAGTGTTTCGTTTGTTTTTCTTTAAACAAAGTTATATAAATGAATAACTTATATATGGTGAGGTTTTCGGAACTTTAGAAAATTCAATTATTTTTTCCCGCTAATAGGAATTATAAAATCCCCTTCTTGAAAAATTAAACATTCGAAAATTGAAAATCATCTCTTGAAATAATTTTATCAGTCTAAGAGTAATATTTTATACATTTATATAAAGTATTGTTCAATAAAAATACCCCAGTAAAATGACAGAGACATTCCAGCCTGATGCTATTATTGTAGGAACCGGATTAGCGGGATTAACTGCCGCTATGGAAATAACCAATGCAGGAAAAAAAGTCCTTTTATTGGACCAGGAAACTGAAGAGAATATAGGAGGACAGGCATTCTGGTCTTTTGGAGGCCTTTTCCTGATCAATTCCCCCCAACAGCGCAGAATGGGAATTAAAGATTCTTATGAGCTGGCTTTACAGGATTGGAAAGGGACAGCAGGTTTTGACCGTAAAGAAGATTATTGGCCCCGTCAGTGGGCAGAAGCCTATCTGAAATTTGCGGCAGGTGAAAAATATAAATATATTTCCAGGTTGGGAATCAAATTGATGTTTATGATCGGTTGGGCTGAGCGTGGTGACGGATCTGCTGCAGGACACGGAAATTCTGTACCCCGTTTCCATGTCAGTTGGGGAACAGGCACAGGGGTAATAAAGCCTTTTGTAGAAAAAGCATATCAGGCGAAAGAAAAAGGTTTGTTACAAATGAAATTCAGACACAGAGTCACTGAATTGATCCTGGAAAATGGAAAAATAAAAGGACTTAAAGGTGACATGCTGGAAAACGATACTCAGGAAAGAGGAATTGCCACCAATAGAAATATCATCTCACAATTTGAATATACTTCTCCTCATATTATTATTGCTTCGGGAGGTATTGGAGCCAATCATGAGCTGGTAAGAAAGAACTGGCCCGAAAGATTGGGGGCTGCTCCGGAGAATATGGTGTGCGGAGTTCCTGCTTATGTAGACGGAAAAATGATTGGTATTGCAGAAAATATAGGAGCTGATGTTATCAATAAGGATAGAATGTGGCATTATACAGAAGGAATACAAAACTGGAATCCCATCTGGCCAAATCACGGAATAAGAATATTACCCGGACCTTCCTCATTGTGGTTTGATGCACAGGGAAAGCGCCTTCCCGCTCCTTTCCTGCCCGGATTTGATACATTGGGAACTTTAAAATATATCCAGGATACAGGGTTTTCTTATTCATGGTTTATTCTCACTCAAAAAATTATAAAGAAAGAATTTGCGCTTTCCGGCTCGGAACAGAATCCGGATATTACCAATAAAGACTACTCTCTCTTTTTGAGCAGAATTTTTGGCAAAAAGGCACCTGGACCTGTTGAAGCATTCAAAGAACACGGAAAAGACTTTATTGTATCAGATAATCTGGAAGACCTGGTTTCTAAAATGAATCAGCTGGCCGGAAATCATCTTTTAAAGTATGAAAAAATAAAAGCACAGATTGAAGCCCGGGACAGAGAGCTTGATAATAAATTTTCAAAAGATACACAGGTCAATTATATTCGCAATACCCGTAACTATCTGGGTGATAAGCTTGGCCGTGTGGCAGCCCCACATAAAATATTGTCTCCTGAAAATGGACCTTTAATTGCGGTACGTCTTCATATTCTTACCCGTAAAACATTGGGTGGCATTAAAACGAATCTTAACGGACAGGTTTTAAGACAGGATGAAAGCATTATTGAAGGACTTTATGCTGCCGGAGAAGTAGCAGGTTTTGGCGGAGGTGGAATGCACGGTTATCGTGCTTTGGAGGGGACATTCCTTGGGGGATGTATTTTTTCGGGAATGAAAGCCGGGAAATATATCGCCGGATTACAATAAAATCATTTGAATACAGAACTAATTATGAGTACTTATTTTGACAATAAGGTTATTTGGATCACGGGAGCATCATCAGGAATTGGAGAAGCATTGACTAAGGAGCTTACCAAGAATACGAATGCAAAGATTATTCTTTCTTCCAGGAAGGAGGAACAATTATATGCTGTAGCAGAAAATGCAGGACTTCCCCACTCCAGATATGCAGTGCTTCCTCTGGATCTGGCCAATTATAAAGATATGCCTGATATTGCAGGAAAAGCAATAGAAAAATTTGGAAAGATTGATATTCTCATTAACAATGCCGGGCTGTCTCAGCGCTCATTGGCCATGGAAACTGATATCGAGATTGATAAACACTTAATGGAAGTTGACTATCTAGGAACCGTTGCCCTTACCAAAGCGGTTGTTCCTTATATGATTAAAAACGGTGGAGGCCAGATTGCTGTAGTTTCCAGTCTCATGGGAGTATTCGGAGCTCCGATGCGAAGTGGCTATGCTGCTGCCAAACATGCTCTTCATGGCTTTTTTGATGCCCTGCGTGCAGAGTTATATGCTCAAAAAATACTTGTTACCATCATCTGTCCCGGATTTATACAAACCAATATTTCCATTCACGCGGTTACCGGTGACGGCTCCCTGCAGGGAACCATGGATGATGCTACTGAGAAAGGAATGCCTGCTGATATTTTTGCCAGAAAAATGCTCTCTGCTATAGAAAAAAAGAAAAATCAGAAAGCTATTGGAGGCAAAGAAGTATTGGGTGTTTATCTGAAAAGGTTTTTCCCTGCATTACTGGCAAAGTTCGTGCGTAATGCCAAGGTAGTATAGATGATTTTTTATTAAAAACCAATCCCGAGCACCTGTGAAAATAGCTCTGAATTGACTGATCCCTTTTTATCAGGAGAATTTATAACAAAAACAAAGCGCCATTTATATTGAGTGGTGCTTTGTTTAATAATATAGGAGCTAATGAAAATCACAGGATGACCATAACGGCATAAAGTCCTGCCCAACCTTATCCATGTTCGGGAGTCTGTGCATTTTCATAAATTAAGCCTTCATTTTTTAGCTCTTGCCAGAAATCAAAAGGAATATGGGTGTGCAGCGCTTCCACATTATCTTTTACCTGTTCAGGTTTGCTGGCTCCGGGAATAATAGATGAAAATTCATCAGAAGCAAGTACAAAGTGAAGGGCAGCATCTATAAGACTTATATTGTATTGTGATGCTATAGCTTCCATTCGGTCCCGTTTTTCATTCATCCCTTTTGGAATCAGATCCTTATAATTATACCGTTTTCTTCCTGCAATATAACCGGAGTTATAGCCGGCTCCTGAAACCAGTTTTACCCCGGATTTTCTAACAGCAGGAAGAAGTCTGTCCACCGCATCTTCATGTTCTAAAATCGAATATTGTGTTGCGGAAAGGCAGACATCGGGATCTGCAGATTCCAGACAGTCTAAGATAGGTTCAATTGTATTGACCCCCATTCCCCAGGCTTTGATGACTCCCTGGTCCCGGAGTTCAGAAAGAACTTTAAAGGCTCCTTTTCTTGCCTGTTCCAAAAAATAGGGATAACGGTCCCCTACCTGGTCTTCAGACAAATCATGAACATAAACAATATCAATGTGATTGAGTCCTGTTCTTTGTAAACTGTCTGCAATAGACCTTTTTATAGCATCAGCTGTATAATCATGTCTGAAATCATAGTTCAGGGGATTCTTCCACATGGTTGGGGGAACTTCCGATTCCGGAACTTCATTAAAAAGCCTTCCCACTTTTGTTGAAAATATAAAATCACTTCTTTCTTTATCCTTAAGGAAGCTTCCAAACCGTCTTTCGCTCTTGGTGAGCCCATACCATGGAGAAGTATCATAATATCTGATCCCGGTGTTCCATGCAGTCTGAAGTATTTCGTAAGCTTGTTCATCCGTGATATTTTCAAAAGCTGTACCTATAGCAACCCCGCCTAAGCCCAGACGGTGTTTTCCGGTTAAAATATTTGTTTTCATATTACAATATTTTGGGGTGTTGGCTATATAACCAACAAACATCGTGCAGACCTTAAGAAGAAGATAAAAATCAAGTTGATTTTGTTTTTTTTATATGTTAAATGTTTGTTATCTAAGCTCCTTTGGTCCTGTTATTGAATGAAATAAAGAACATCATTTCAATATCATTTACTATGAAAAAGCATATTCTAATCGTCGGAGGAGGATTTGCCGGCATCAATCTTATCAAATCTCTTAAAAATGACAAAAGATTCAGAATTACACTGGTAGACAAGAATAATTATCATTTTTTTCCGCCATTGATCTATCAGGTAGCTACTTCATTTATAGAAGCATCCAATATCAGCTACCCATTCAGAAAATTATTTTCAGAGAATAAGCATGTAAAATTTCACATGGGAAGCCTGATTAAAGTAGACCCTGAAAATAAAACAATAGAAACGGAAACAGGAAATCTCAGCTATGATTATCTGGTACTGGCATTGGGAACAGAATCTAATTTTTTCGGAATGGAAAATGTACAGAAATGTGCACTGCCGATGAAAAGTATTGAAGAGGCGCTGTACCTTAGGAATCATATATTGCTGACACTGGAAGAGGCTGCCCGAAATAAGGATATAAAACAGGCTGAAAAGCTGCAGAATATTGTTATTGCAGGAGGAGGCCCTACCGGGGTAGAGCTCGCTGGAATGCTGGCAGAAATGGGCCGGTATATTGCTCAAAAAGAATACCCTGAAATCAAGATAAGTCTTTCCAGTATCTATCTGATTGACGCTTTACCTACCCTTCTTTCTCCTATGAGCCAGCTGGCTCAAAAAACAGCTTATGAAAAGCTGACAGAACTGGGCGTGAAGATTCTTCTGAACGTTTCTGTAAAAGATTATGTAGATTCCCAGGTTATTTTAAGTGACGGAAAATCCATTGCAACGGAAACCCTTATCTGGACATCCGGGGTGATAGGCCGGGAAATTGACGGACTGCCTGAAGCCAGTGTAGGAAAAGGCAGACGCCTGCTGGTAGATGCCTACAATAAAGTAGAACAAACAGAAAATATATATGCTATAGGCGATATTTGTCTTATGCTTTCCGAAGAAAAATTTCCAAAAGGACATCCTCAGCTTGCACAGGTAGCCATCCAGCAGGGGAAAAATCTGGCAGCTAATTTTAAACGGATAGAAGATGGTAAAGTTCTTGAACCTTTTTATTACAATGATAAAGGCAGTATGGCTATCATCTCAAAATATAACGCTGTAGTGGATCTTCCGAAGAATTCTTTCAACGGATTTTTAGCATGGCTTACCTGGCTTTTTATCCATATCATCCCTCTTGTAGGGTTCAGAAGTAAAATACAGCTGGCCTTAGACTGGTTCCGTTTATTTATTACCAATAATCCGTCTATCAGACTTATACTTTTTCCTAAAAGAAATACAGGAAACGGATAGCAGGACAGTTTATAAAGTATATTTCAAATCACAATTAAATCTATCATTATGAAAAATTCTAGAAAACCTCCATTTTTTGGTGAAACGGTTGTTATTACAGGGGTCTCCAGCGGAGTTGGTAAGGCTGCTGCAGAGGCATTTGCTCAGCAGGGAGCAGATCTTGTTTTAGCTGCAAGGGGTGAAGAGGCCCTTAACAAGACAGCAGAAATATGTAGGAAGTTAGGAGCCACGGTTATTGCTGTACCCACTGATACTTCCATAGCTGAAGAAGTGCAGCATCTGGTAGATCAGGCTCTTGAATTTAGCGGTAAGATTGATTACTGGGTGAATAATGCAGGTGTTTTGGCTTTCGGTAAATTTGAGGAGATCCCTGTGGAAGTAACGGATCAGATTGTAAAAACAAATTTGTTGGGATATATGCATTCGGCACATGCTGTACTTCCGGTTTTTAAACGCCAGAAAAGAGGTGTTTTACTGAATAATATCTCAATCGGAGGATGGATGCCTGCTCCATATGGAACAGCATATACTGCTTCAAAATTCGGAGTTCGCGGTATGGTGGAGACCCTTCAGGGGGAAGTGTCAGACTATCCCAATATTCATATCTGTGCCTTATATCCGGGATTTCAGAAGTCATCGGGAATAGATCATGCTGCCAATTATTCAGGAATAAAACTGAGTACCCCTCCTCCTTCATTTGATCCGCGTAAGCTTGCAGATTCCATTGTAAAGGCAGCTAAGAATCCCCAGGAAGCTATATATCCGGACTGGTCTGCTGTTGTATTTAAAAATATGTATGAAATATTTCCGGGGCTCATCAGGTATATTTCTTCTGCGGGAATGCGCGCGGTGATGAAGAAAGCCAATAAAGATGAGAAAGGAAGCGGAAATGTACTGGAACCTTCCAAAGGAAATACGGGAATAGATGGCAAAAAACAGATTTCTGTTTCTCCAAAAATGATAACCTATATGGGAGCCGGGGCGGTCATTATTGTTGCCGCAGGATTATTGTTTTCAGGAAAACTAAGGAAAATATAATATTCAAAGAATTTTAGAAATTTTTAATAGTTGGGCTTTCTTATTTGATTCTTAAAGATGTAAAGGTTTGGTAAGATAATCATGAGCCCCCACCTTCAAGCCTTCAATTTTATTATCCAGTGCGTTTTTGGCAGAAATGATAATAACGCCATCCATAGACGAATGTAATTTACTCAAAATAAATAATTTACATTAAAAATTAATTTAATTAATTATCATGTATGTAAAATTATTAATTTATTTTATTTTTGTATAGAAAATAATATTTTAAATGAAAATATGTCAAAAATAATAATAAATTAACATATTATTCATAGATTTATTATGAATATGTATTATTTTTGCTAAAATAAAAAACATTTATTATGAAAAATAAATTATGTACTGCATTCTATGCAATACTGATGCTTTGTTTCACTTCCTGCACAGATTCTGAGCTCGGTTCTACCTCTTCTTCAAATACAGAAGATACTTCAAATGCCAGTAATAGACAAACATCTATTGGAGAATATTCTTTTAGCATTATGCAATTGAATATATGGCTTGAAGGAACAAAAGTACCCAATGGTTATGATGCAATTGTTAATGAAATTGCTGCACGTGAACCGGATTTTGTCACATTATCAGAAGTTGGTACAAATACTAACTTTAATACTCGTATTCTGGCTTCTTTAAAACAGAAAGGGAAAATCTACTATTCATTCAATAGTAATGATACTACTGTTTTAAGTAAATACCCAATTAAGGAATATTCAAAGTTTAGCAGATATGATCGTATCGTAACCGAAATAATTGCTGGAAATGAAATAGCCGTTTATTCCGGGCATTTACATTATAAAAATTATGCAGCTTACTACCCAAGAGGATATGATCCTAATACTTTCACCAAATTATCTACTCCCATTACTGATCCTGTTACAATCTTACAGGAAAATGACGCATCTAATAGGCCCAGAGAAATACAGGATTTTATAACAACTTCCAAAAACGATATTGCAAGTGGCAGAACGGTAATATTAGGAGGAGATTTTAACGAGCCATCCTATCTCGATTGGACAAATGCCGCTAAAAATTTATATGACCACCGAGGAGCAGTTGTACCATGGAGTACAACTTCTACTCTTTCTAAAGCTAATTTTAAGGATAGTTATAGAGTATTATATCCAAACGAAATAGATTATCCAGGATTTACATGGCCAGCACAGGCATCATGGACTCCTAGTTCTGATGAACGTGACAGAATTGATTATATTTTCTATTATGATGATTCCAGAACAACAGTGAAAGACAGCTATATTGTAGGTCCGAAAAATACAGTTGTTAAAAATATTTCTATTCCGGAGACTTCAAAAGATAAATTTTCAGAACCTGTAGGAGCCTGGCCTACAGACCACAAAGGAGTATTGACTGTTTTTACTGCAAAAATAAAAGATACAGCTCTTCCTAAGATAACCCTGAATAACACCAGTTATAAACTGAATGAAGATATTAATATTACCTATACCAATGGTTCTACAGATCCTAAGGCCTGGATTGGTATTTACAAACAGGGAATAATTCCTGGACAAAATCCAAGTGTCAACTACTCAACTAAATGGGGATATACAAATGGACAGACCAATGGTACACTTAATTTTAAATTAAGTACTCCCGGTAATTATTTTGTAGCCTATTTTAAAGATAATGGATATAATGAAATTGCCCAAAGAGTTTATTTTACTAGTAATAATTAAATCTTCATGTATTTGAAATTTTCGTATGAATAACAAGGATGAATCAGTTTTTTTATTTTAAGCTTTTATTTTAGCCTCCCTAATATGATTTTTCAGTCAATTTAAAAAGATAGTGTATAATAAAATTCACATAGAAGGAAAAATCAAATATGTAAATCCTAAGCCTGTTATTATTTTCTAAACATTCTTAGCTTTCTATTGATTCTTAATGTCTAGATACACTATGTAACTTAAAAGAAGATCAGCTTAGTAGTTTTTGTAAGATATTTCATAAATTTACATTTCTGTATCAAATTGATAGCAGTATTAAAATTCTTCCCAGGTGAAAATTCACAACAAAAAAAAATACTTAAGCTTCCTTAAATTTAAAAGAGATTTCCAAAAATACGGATTAGAAAAGGCACGCAGTTATGAGCTTATTCTGCATTGGCTGAACAACAGATTGAGCAGGAATCAGTTTCTTGTACTTTCCGGAATCCTTGTAGGATGTACTGCCGGTCTTGCAGGCGTCATTCTGAAAACTTTAGTACACGATATCCATAATTTCATCACCACTAAAGTTCATTTCGAATATCAGATATTATTTTATATAGTCTTTCCTTTTTTAGGAATTGTATTGACGACAATGATTGTTCTTACTTTGTTTAAAGGGCAGGACCGGAAAGGAATTGGCGCTATTCTTTATGAAATTGCCCAAAACTCCAGTATTGTGGCCTCTGTAAAAATGTATTCACAGGTAATACAGAGTGCTATTACTGTTGGGCTGGGAGGTTCTGCAGGACTGGAGAGCCCTATAGCTGTTACTGGAGCCGCCATCGGTTCCAACTATGCCCAGACCTACAGACTCAGCTATAAAGAGCGTACTTTATTGCTGGCTGCCGGTGCTACGGCGGGGATTGCCTCTGCATTCAATGCTCCTATTGCAGGAATCATGTTTGCCTTTGAGATTCTTCTGACCGGTGTAGTTTTTACAGACTTTATCCCTCTGGTTGTTGCTGCAGTCTGTGGAAGCCTTTTATCAAGAATTTTACTGCAGGAAGATGTTCTTTTCAGATTTTATACCAGAGAACCTTTCAACTATAAAAATGTACCTTATTACTTTATTTTGGGAATTGTAACCGGATTATATGCCCGCTATTTTGTAATTATTTCTCAAAAAGTAGAACATTTTATAAAAGGTCTTCAGCTTTCAAGAATGCGTAAGGCCATGTTTGGAGGAGCTGTCCTTTCACTGTTGTGTGTGCTGTTTCCTCCTCTGTTTGGAGAGGGATATGAGACGGTAAAAGCTTTTACCAATGGAAATACGTATTCTATTATTGAAAACAGCTTTTTCAGATATTTTGAGATCGGTGAGTGGACTATTATTATATTTCTGGTTCTGGTATTGCTTTTAAAAGCTTTTGCAACCTCCTTTACGATCTTCAGTGGCGGGAATGGTGGAAATTTTGCCCCATCCCTTTTTGCTGGGGGTACTTTAGGTTATTTATTTGCCTTGGTCTGTCAGCACATCGGATTTACAGATGTGCCGGTAACCAACCTTGTCCTTGTAGGAATGGCAGGAGCTATGAGTGGTGTATTATATGCTCCGCTTACTGCTATATTTCTGATTGCAGAATCCAGTTTTGGATACGATCTGTTTATTCCATTGATGATTGCTTCTGTAATATCTTATCTTATTGCCAAATGGTTTTCTCCTATTTCTCCGGAATTAAAATCTCTTGCCGATGAAGGTAAAATATTCACAAATAAGCATGATAAAAACCTTCTTTTTGCATTGAAAACAGATGATTTTATTGATAAATACTCACAGACCATCAATGAAAATGCATCTATCACAAATTTGTTTGAACTGGTAAAAAACGGAGATAAAAATATCTTTGCCGTAGTGGATGATCAGCGAAAACTGAAAGGAATTCTTACATTAGATGATATAAGACCCTATCTTTTTAACAAAGAAATTGATCCTTCCCAACTGATTGTCCAGGTAATGAAAGCACCGCCAGCTATACTCCACCGTGAAAATAAGCCGCTGGAAATTCTTCAGATCTTTGATGATACAGGAGTATGGAATCTTCCGGTAGTCAGCGGGAATAATGACTTTATCGGGTTTATATCAAAATCTTCAATTCTGATGAGCTACAGACAATTATTAAAAGAATATTCTGACTAACAGATACTATTTAACACTACAAATTTCAGCTGCTTATACTATCTACTGATATTACAATTGAAAGGCTGAGAATTCCCCTCCTCTGGAGGGGTGGCAAATCAAAGATTTGACGGGGTGGTTATAAAAAGAATTTCCATTTATAAAAAGCAATCCGTTCAAAACTGAACGGATTGCTTTTTATAGTGAATGATGATCATTACACCTAATTACTAGCCTTGTTAAGCAGGTCTATATCTTCCTGATCTAAAACAAGTTTTGGAGCATTAAACAGGGTTTCAAGCTGTGATGCACTGGTAGCACTTACAATAGGAGCTGTAATCAATGGATTAGCCAGCAACCAGGCCAGAGCCACAGTACTTTGAGGAGTATGATGCTTCTCGCCCACCTGATCCAATGCTTTTAAAACTTCAAGACCTTTGGCATTCATGTATTTTCGTACGCCTTCCCCTCTGGCACTTTTTGCAAAATCAGCTTCATCACGGTATTTTCCTGTTAAGAAACCGGCGGCCAGAGACCAGTATGGAAAAACACTCAGTTCAAACTGTTCTACCAAAGGTGCATAGTTTTTTTCAAAACCTTCCCTTTCCATCAGGTTATAATGAGGCTGTAAGGCAACATATTTAGGAAGATTGTGCTTTTCTGCAGCTTCAAAAGAAGCTTTTAAACGTTCCGGAGAAAGATTGGAGGCTGCAATATAACGTACTTTTCCTGCCTTAATGATCTCGTCATATGCAGAAAGTGTTTCTTCTACCGGAGTAATGTTATCGTCAAAATGCGTATAATAAATGTCTATGTGGTCAGTCTGAAGTCTTTGCAGAGATTCATCCACTGATTGTAAAATATGTTTTTTGCTGATATCAAAACCATGTTCTTTTGTTTCAGAACCTACTTTGGTTGCCAGAACAATATCCTTGCGGCTGGAACGGCTTTTCATCCACTTTCCGATGATCTCTTCAGACTGTCCTCCTCTGCCGTTTACCCACCAGGAATAGGTGTCTGCCGTATCTATAAAATTGAATCCTGCTTCCGTAAAGCGGTCTAATATATCAAAAGATTGTTGTTCGTCCAGTGTCCATCCAAAAACATTCCCACCAAAATTGATAGGTGCTACTGCCAGATCGGTATTTTTGATCTTTCTTTTTTCCATAAAATGATTTGTTATTACAAAGTATTAAGTGACATCTAAGGTAAGGAATAAAGGCAAAAAGAGGGATTCAAAATAACCATACAGTCCATAGTTATTATAAATAGGAATTATTATTCACTTTAGATTATTGATGTCTCTAATAAATATTTCACTTTTTACACCATGTAATATGGTGATTTTCTTCAATTACAAAATAGATTAGTATATTTTTCTTATTAAGCACCTAATTGCCTGATTTTATTGAATATGCTTAAAAATTAATATACCTTTAAGCAGTTTAAAAATATTTTTAGATAATTTTATGGCCATATAAGTGCATCAAAAAATTTGTCCCACTAATGGAACAATTCAAAAAAATATATTCTGAATATAAACATAGAGTTTATTTCTTTGTTAAGAAATATGTTCAAAAAGAAGAGGATATAGAAGATATTGTCCAGGAAATTTTTATGCATGTTTGGAAGCATATGGATAAAGCTGCCCAGATTCCTATGGAAGCTATCATTTTTAAGACCTGTAAACAGGAGGTTTCTAATTTTTATCGCAAGAATAAATTATTATTTACTTTTTCTGAAAAAGAAATCATTACAGAAGAAGAGGAAACTCTCGATGAAAACAGCCATGAAGAACTGATTTCAAAGGTTAAGCGCCTTTTAGAAAAACTGCCTCAGAAAACCCGGGAATTATTTATTCAACATACAATTAAAAACATCAGTTATTCTCAATTGGCTAGAGAAAATAACCTGTCAAAAACGGCTGTCAGCAAACAAATACATAAAGCTCTAAGCTTTCTGAGAGGCAATCTGCATTAATTTACCATTATTACTTAATATGAACAAATTGTTAAATCCTGATTTTTAGGGTGAACGATTTGGCATTTCTGTGTATTTACTAAAAAATGCTTTGAATGAAATCATAATGCATGCTGTATGAGTTTAGAAAAAAAATTTGCAGAAACCTGGAAAGCAGTCTCCGAGGAACAAAATAAAATAGATGCCACTACAGACCAAAGAATCTGGGAAAGTATCAATATAAAATTCAGGAAAAAAAGAAATATAAAAAAACTGTATTGGGCAGCAGCTATTCTTGTCCCCTTTTTTATTTTTTTAATGATGGATGAGAATTTTCAAACCGCCATACAGCATAAACAAAAGTATGTTTATGAAAGTTTTGAAGCTTCAAAAATCCTCAGATTATCTGATGGAAGTATCATCAAACTGATGCCATACAGCAAGTTGACTCTCAGTAAAAATTTTGGAGATAAAGACAGGGAAATCATCTTTACAGGAAAAGGAGATTTTAGTATTGCTAAAGATAAAACAAAACCTTTCAGAATTAATGCCGGAGATTTTCATATACAGGTTTTGGGAACTCATTTCTTTTTAGACCAAAAATCTAAAGAAAAGAAAGTAGAATTATTTGAAGGAAAAGTAAAAGTAGAACACTTGGGGAAAATCACTTATTTACTGTCCAAAGAAATCTGGATCAGTAATAATAAGAATTCTGATTACCATTATTACAGAGCGGAGAAACAAATGAACTTCACATTCAATGATTCAGCATATTCAGAGGTAATTAAGCAACTGGAAGACATCTATAATGTAAAAATATCTTATCCTGATCAATATAGAAGCCGAACAGTAAGTGGTTCATTTACAGGAAACCTTAATGATATTCTCTCAATAATCAGCTATCCGTTTAATCTAAAAGTGAAAAAAATAAATGAAACAGAAATACTATTAAAATAAAGAAGCATCGATAATGGGGGTTATCGATGCAGATTTAATCAACTTAAAAACCTGTAGAAAGTTTAAAAATTAATATGGCAAATTTATGAAAAAAACAGCAATTAGTATTGCTATGCTTGGGATATTGTATGTTTCTCAGCGGTTACACGCTTCAGAAATTTATACTGATATGCATACAGCTTATGTGACAGCTCCACCTGTAACTAAAGTGTTGGAGAAGTTGAGTAAAATAACTAAAACACAATTTTTTTATTCAGTATCAGACCTTGAAGATATTTTGATAGATGATCAGGATATTGACTACAGATTATTACATCCTACATTGGATTATTTACAGAAAAATTATCCTATTGAATTTAGTATTCAAAATAATATTGTCACCGTAAGAAGATTATCAAGGAAGATTGAAAAGAAAAGCAATATTGAAATAAATCATATTTCTAAAAATGATACCATTACCGAAAAAGCAAAAAAGATCGATGAAGTAGTATTGGTAGGTTATGGAAAGCAAAATAAAAAAGATGTATCAGGTTCTATTGCTTCTCTTGGCGAAAAAGACCTGAAAAGTGTAGCCTCAGGCAATTTTGGGGATATGATTGCCGGAAAGGCCACCGGAATTCAGATTGCTTCAGCAAATGCAAGCCCCGGATCTTCACCCAATATCCGTATCCGGGGAATCGGGACGTTAACAGCCGGGGCAAATCCCCTGATCGTTGTTGATGGTTTTCCACTTACAGAAGGAACCAATTTAAATTCAATAGATCCTAATTCTATTGCTTCGATAGATGTTCTTAAAGATGCAGCCTCAACGGCTATTTATGGATCAAGGGGAGCCAATGGCGTGATTTTAATTCAGACCAAAGAAGGTAAAAAAGGAAAACTTGAGGTGACTTTGGATTCCTATTATGGAATTCAGACAAGAAGTGATAATGAAAAGTTCGTTAATGCTTATGATATGGCCGTTTTCATGAAAGAATCCAGGGATAATAATTATCTTTCAAAAGGCGTCAACAGAAGTACTTTGGACGATACAGCAACAAGAATTTCTAAAGGAGCTACCTTGAGAGAACTTGTTCCTGATTATTTAACACCTTACTTGAATAAGCAACCCGGGCTCACAGATACTGACTGGTATTCAGTCGTATTAAGACCTGCTCCTATTAGCAACACTTCACTGAATATTCTTGGAGGAAGTGAAACAACAAAATACTCATTTACAGGAAGCTATCTGAACCAAAAAGGAATTCTGATTGGAACTGATTATGAGAAGTACTCCGGAAATATCAATCTGGTTACCAATATAACAGATCAACTGAAATTTGGAGTTTCCATGACTCCCTCTTTCTCAAAAGGAAGTCTTTTTGATATGGTAAACGGAGGAAGAACTTATAATCTTCTTCAAATGGCCACTACCATGTATCCGTTCTTTACCCCAAAGGATACCGATGGAAATCTTATTATTTCTCAACAGATAAAAGTAAATGGCCCTACGGATGGCGCTTTGGTTGAAAATCCTGTTGCTATTGCAGAAATGACAAAAAGGAAATATACTTTATTTAAAACATTTGGAAATATTTTTGGAGAATGGAATTTTTTAAGGGATTTTAAGTACAAAATTTCCGCAGGTGGAGATTATACAAATTATGAGTACAATTTTTTTGATCCATCAACGGTAGGAAGCTACAGAACTTCCGCTCCCGACGTTACCACAGCAAGCAGAACAGAGTATATTACCAGGAATTATCTGATTGAAAACTTACTGACTTATGATAAAAAGATTGAACGCCATTCTTTCAACGCCATTTTGGGACAGTCTTATCAAAATGAAAATTCAAATCAAACTACAACTTTAGCTACTGGTTTTCCGGATAACAGTCTGGAAAATATTTCCGGTGGTACATCATTTAAAATTGATATCAATCAGTATAAATGGGCACTTATTTCTTATTTTACAAGACTCAGTTATACCTACAATAGTAAATATAGCCTGATGGCATCTTATAGAAGAGACGGATCATCAAGATTCGGGGCTCATTCCAAATGGGGAAACTTTTATGCCTTATCATTAGGATGGACCGTAAGTAAAGAACGTTTCTTTATGGAAAATAAGTGGTTGGATCCTTTGAAATTGAGGTTTAGTTTAGGAACAAACGGAAATAATCAGATTCCGAATTTTGGCTCACTATCTCTCATGGAAAAAGAAAACTATGTTTTTGGAGGAATATTGGTACCCGGATATCGATCTTCCACAGCAGCAAGCTTTGACCTTTCCTGGGAAAAATCAAAATCTGTGAATTTTGGAATTGATTTCGGGTTGTTTAATAAATACTTAAATGTATCTGCTGACTATTATATTTTAAATAGAAACGGCTTGTTATTAGATGTGCCGGTTCCCCAGCAATCTGGATACTCTACTTTGCTTCAGAATATTGGAAAAATCAGAAACAGAGGTTTAGAAATACAGCTTTCATTGAAAGCTATTCATATAGGAGAAGACTTTGAATATTCAAGTAATTTTAGCTTTTCTACTAATACCAATAAAGTATTGGCTCTTGCGAATGGGCAGTCACAAATTGTAACCGGAGCAAATAATTTTGCAGTAACAAGAGTTGGTGGTTCTATTGCTGAAATGTATGGCTATACTATTCTGGGGATTTATAAAAGCCAACAGGAAATAGATAATTCAGCTCATATTCCGGGAACATTAGTAGGAGATTATATGATGGAAGATATCAATAAAGACGGGAAGATTGACGGCAATGATAAGAAAAGTTTTGGCTCCGGAATTCCTAAATATGTGATGGGCTTCACGCATTCATTCCGATATAAAAATTTTGACCTTAACTTTACATTATATAGTGAGCTAAGCAGGAAAATCTATAACGGAGATCAGGTAAATAGTACAGAATCAGGGGAAGGTTTTGGAATGGCGACTCAGAGCTATTTTGACAACAGATATAACCCGGTTACCAATCCCAATGGAATGTATGCCATGCCCAATATGAACTTCTCAAATAACAGAAAAGAAGCCAGAACTTCCAGTATTTTCTTTAAAAATGGAGATTATGTAAGATTAAGATCCTTAAGGCTTGCTTATAATCTTCCTCAACATCTGGTTTCTGCCTTAAAGGTAAAATCAATTCAACTGTATTTTGTAGGAAACAATCTTTTCACCATAACTTCTTATAAAGGACAAAATCTTGATGCAACTTCAGAAAGTATTCTCACGCAAGGCTATGACAACGGTTATTATCCGGTAGCAAGAGTCTATTCTTTTGGAATGAATATGAAATTTTAATTTGAATGTAACGTAATATTTTAAAAATGAAAAAATTATACATCCCCTTACTTTCTTTATTCTTATTGCAATCCTGTTCATCTGATCTTTTAAATACCTCTCCTGAAAGTATTAAGCAAACAGATAATTTTTACAAAGATGAAGCTCAGTTGGAGCAAGGTGTGAATGCAGTATATGGCTCACTTCAATATGTGGGGCAATATCAGCTGGCAATGCTGGCTATTGGAGAAATTCCATCAGACAATACTTATGATGAAGTTCCTGCCAACGATAATTTTACCTATGGAGAGCTTGATTTTTTTACAGTTCAGCCTAATAATTCTTTGCTGGCAAGCACCTGGAAAGAAAATTATATCGGAATTCAGCAGGCTAATATTGTTTTAAACAGAATTGGAAATGTTCCTATGAATCCATCACAGAAAAATATCAGAATAGGTGAAATAAAATTTTTAAGGGCATTGATGTATTTTAACCTTGTAAGAATTTTTGGGGATGTCCCTTTGGTTACCAAGGAAAGTGTGAATGTGAATGATTATTTTGGGCAAGGAAGAACTCCAATAGAAATCGTTTATGGTTTTGTTGAGTCCGAGCTTAAAGATGCCATTTCATTACTTCCTGAGACTACTTCCCAAAAAGGAAGGGTGACAAAAGGAGCGGCTTTGGGAATCCTGGGAAAAGTTTTGATGACAAGGAATAAATATAATGAGGCTTTACCTTTTCTGAAGCAGGTTGAGGGGCTAGGATATAGTTTACTGACTGATGTTACTAAGATATTTGATGTGACAAATAAAAATAATGCAGAGGTTATTTTCGATGTACAGTTTGCTTCAGGATTAAATGGAAATTCAGAAGGAAGCCAGGCATATCAGATGTTCAGTCCATCAGGGTTTTCTTCCGGGGCAAAAGGTCATAATCTTCCTACAAAAGAGATGTATAATATTTTTACGACAGGTGACAAAAGAAGAGATGCTTACATCGGTTTAACGAATAATGGAATTCCTTATTCAAAAAAACTAACAAAGTCGGCTACAGCTCCTGCAGATGGAGGAAGTAATGTTGTAATACTTCGTTTGGCAGATGTTTATCTACTTATTGCAGAGTGTTATGCAAAATCCAATGATCTGGTGAATGGAAATTTATATCTCAATAAAATTAAAAACAGAGCCGGTCTTCCTTCTGTAAATATTATTGATCAGACTCTGTTATTAGAAGAAATAGCCCTGGAGAGAAGGAAAGAACTGGTAGGTGAAGGGCACAGATGGTTTGATCTGGTGAGAACAGGAAAAGCACTTCAGGTGATGACAGCACATTTTCAGAACACCCCGGGATACGGAACGGCTACCATCCAATCACATAATTTAATTATGCCTGTTCCCCAAAATCAGATTAATACAGATCCTGCTATTCAACAAAATCCAGGATATTAAAATATACTTGTATGAAAAAAATAATAGAAAATATCAGTAAATTTTCTTTTGGGTTAGTTTTGCTATGCACTTCTATTACAACCTATTCTCAACTATCATTAAGCAAATTCCCTGATAACAGGATCATGGTAGTAGCCCATCGGGCAGATTGGCGTGAAGCTCCTGAAAATTCAATTATGGCTATAAAAAAAGCTATAGAGAAAGGGGTGAATATGGTAGAAATAGATTTGTCCTTAACAAAAGATAATGTTTTGATTTTAATGCATGACAAAACTATTGACCGGACGACCACCGGAAAAGGAAAACCCTCTGATTATACATTAGAAGAAATTAAAAAACTATATCTGAAAGACGGATTAGGAGTCCCCACGAAGATGAGAGTCCCTACCCTTAGTGAAGTATTGGATGTAACGAATGGTAAAATTTTCATTAACCTGGATAAAGCATTTGACTATTTTGATTTGGTTTATCCGGTTTTAAAGAAAAGAAATATGTTTGATCAGGTTCTTTTCAAAGGAACAGCAGGCTATGATGAATTTAATCAAAAATATGGAAAAATAAAAAATGAGATTCATTATATGCCAATTGTAAGGCTGGATTCCGGAGAGGGCTGGCCAAAGGTCAATAATTATTTAAAAAATTACAGGGTGTATGGTTTTGAATTTACTTTAGGGCCGGACGAGAGCCATTTAATTAATTTTAAAGATGTTCAGGAAAAAGGAGTAAAAGTCTGGGTCAATTCTTTATGGCCTAATCTAAGTGCCGGTCACAATGATGATCAGATACTTGAAAGTCCAAATGTCTATGAATGGTATCCCAATAACAATATCAATATCATTCAGACGGACAGGCCAAAGGAGCTGATTGAATTTTTAAAAAGAAAAAATCTATACTTTTCTGTCAATTAAATTATTAATCATAATCATTATTTTTATATCGTTGTTTATTTTTGCTACTTTTTTCTGAAAAAGTAGTGTATTTTTCATTTCTATATTGCGCTGATAATCAGTTTATTATTAATAAAAATTAACAAATGTTTTCATTAATAATAATTCAATTAAAAGTGATAATTATTATCTTTGAATTCAAATCATAACCCTAATTTTTAACAATATGAATTCATTAAAACTTTTCAGAAGAAGAATTTTAAAAAGCGCTGTTGCTTTAATTCTTTATTTAGGAACCAACCAGCACATTCAAGCACAAGGTGGTTTCTACAACACGACACCTCCCCCAACGACTGCCAGGCCCAGTGTGGATCTTTTAAGAGCTACCCTACTGAACGGAAATAAAAATCCGGGATATGTGTTCCTTGCCCTTCACAGAGCAGCATGGATTGACGGGACCCCTGAAAATTCGATTCTGGCAGTCTCAAAAGCAGCCAATAATCGCAATGTAGACATGATTGAGATTGATCTCAAAACGAGCAAAGACGGAAAAGTATACCTGATGCATGATGACTACCTCCAGCGTACCACCAATTTTCTGGATTTGTACCCCAATAAGTACGGTACAGGAAAAGATAATTATGGAAAAGCAAGTGAATATTCTTGGGACGAATTGAGCAGGTTGAGATTGAAAAATGAAGAAAAAACATATACGAATGAAAAAATTCCGCTTTTGCAGGAAGCAATTACTGTTGCGCTTGGAGCAGGCGTATTTCTCCAGCTTGATATCAATGATGACAGGACTTTTCAGGAAGCTATGAAGGTTGTACAAGCTGCAAATGCATTTTCAATTGTCATGTTTAAAGGAAATAAAACACCCAATCAGTTTACTCCTTTTTTCAATCAGTTGACTGAGGCTCAGAAAAAGCAAATTATTTTTGCTCCTTTTGTAAAAATAGATTCTACACCGGATGGTACTACTACTGCTGATCCTATGAAGTTCTATGAACAATGGGAAAGCTGGAGAAGAAGCAACCCCACCTATACAGGAGTTGCGGGATTATATGAGATGGTATTTAAAACCCCTGCGGATACAGGCCTATTCCTGGTGGCTGAGAAAATAAGAGCCGGAGGGAAAAGAACCGGTACTTTTTCTGCACAGCCGGAATATTATCGGGGACGGTATATCGGAAATGTCAATATCAATCAATGCTGTGCCAATACCCCTGAAAATGACCGGAGAGGAGATTTTGATTTTATCCTTGCTCCCAACAATAACAGAAACGCAGGAATCAACGGCTATATCATAACAGATGAAGTCACAACTTTTTTAGAATATTTTCCTAACAGAGTAATCCAGTAATACCATGAAAGCAATATACACCCGGCTAATTACTAATCTAAAAATATTTTCTTATGAAACCATCTAACCATACTTTATATAAAGATCCTTTTTTGAAAGAAAAAAAACCTGCTTTACCCTTTACAGCTTATTTCCTCTTTCTCGCCCTCATAACATCTATCTGTCCGCTTTCTGCCCAGGAAGTATTTGACAACACTGCTACGGGAGAGTATTCTGCGAATACACAGATTGCTAATTTATATGACCTGGCCCTCAGCAATTCATCCACCTGGCAAAATGATTTTAAGCATTCCACCAATACTGCTTATAAATTACAGGGAAACGCTAATACGGGGACTGCTGATAGATTTGGAAACCCTTCCCAGGCATTGTACTTCAATCAATATCAAAACATTACGATCCCTTCGGGACCTATCAAAGATATTGTAAGCAGTAATAATGGATTTTCTGTTTCCGCATGGATCAAAGTTCCTGATAATGGAAAAGATTGCAGCATCTTAAGCTTTACCAACCCCGCTAATGGAAATAAAGAAGATATTCAGTTACGGATGAAAGACGGCTATTTCCAGATATTAAAATATTCTACAGTTGCTCAAAAAAAAGTGGTATTGGGACAGGCACGATATAAAATAAGCTATTACAGTGACAACACTCAAAATGAAATATACCCGGGACCTGATGAATACGGAGCTGGCTATATCTATTTCATGCTGAGCTCTAATAAATATTCCACCCGATTGTATTTCAGCCGCCCGGGAGGACGTTTATATGCCAACTATTTCTGGTTTGGATTGTCTGATGTGCTTACCAATACCCATACGGCTACTTTTGGTACTGTTAACAACCAACAAGGGGCCATATTAAGCGCAGTGGATGATATTATGGTGTATAAAGAAATGCTTACCCCGGAATTAGCAAATAACCACTTTTTGGTCCAGTCTCCGATATACCCATCAAGATCTTATATTGTAAGAAACTATCAGAACAAGCCTATTGCTCCGGAAGGAAATACGTATGAGAGCGGATATATAAAGGCAATATCTGTTTTTAACCCTTATGAAGGTACTTATGGCGGTGCAAGATGGCAGCTCCCGGTCAGGGAAATTTCTGGTGGAAAAAAGCTGATAAATTTTCTCAATGCTAAATCATACCTGCCTATTGCAAGGTGGAATGCCAATTCAGGAAATTATTTTTACCAGGAAAATGGTGATTATAATTCTGGAAGACAGCTTTTTGAAGCTCTTCGTATCACAAATCCAAATAATCTGACAGATTATAAGCAGAATACTTTTACATTCCTTATCAATGAATACAGATCAGATATGTATCAGCTGGGGTTTTCAGGGGATGAACTGTATGTGCAGTATCCTAATAAGCCTGATGATAACTGGTCTATTCAGGGGTCTTTTAGCACGGCAGTCAGAGAAAAATTTTCTTCTGTCAGCGAACTGGGCGTTCGACTGATAAATTATGGCACAAAACAAAGTATGGCACTTTATAATTCAAGTGGATCTAATTATTACTTATATCAAAGCTCTTCTACTTTTGAACCATTCTCTTTGGCAAGGCTGACGCCTAGATTTAGTGAGGCCAATTATAAATATGGATATGAAGATTTTAGATTTAGCAATATGGCAAAAAATTCTAGTCTGGCACTTAAAGGAGGTATAAAAAGTACTACTGAGCAAGATTATTTATGGTTGGACGAGGCTAATAGAGCTAACTTTCAGCTGTCTTATGTGAAAGACGATCCCAATGGAAAACCTTTATACCTTGTAAGAATAAACAATGGATACGGTGCCAGAATATTAATTCCAAATTATGAAACAGGAGGATATACGTATATTACCCAGAATTCTATTGTAGAAGACGGACCTTCATATCCTGATAATTATCTGTGGTCTTTAAATATGATTTATATTGAGGATGGTGATATTGTAGTGGCAAGAACAACAAAAGCGGCTCGTCCTGATATTACTGAGACCCAGGCATTAAATGTGTATCCTAATCCTGTAAAAGGAAATGCTACAATAGAATATACATTATCAAAATCCGGCCCTGTCAAAGTGTATATTACTAGCGCTACCGGAGCATTAGTAAAAACAGTACAAGAGAATACTCAAAACAAAGGAACCTATAAAGAATCTCTTGATACATCCGGCTGGGTTTCCGGAGTATATTTCTGTGTACTTCAAACTGATGGACAAAAGATAATAACTAAAAAAATTATCGTACAATAAATTATTTTTCATCAATATAACCTAAAGTAAACAGCCTTCATGTGAATGAAGGCTGTTTTACTCTATCAATTAAAAAAAATACTGTTACTTCTCAACCTGAGGAACCTCAATGGCTGCAAGCATCAGTTTATATTCCTGCAGTTGCAGGGTTATGTTTTCCAATCCGTTTCTAAAGAAGGGTGATTCTTTAAACAGATGATGATAATATTCAATTCCTTCCAATATATTTTTTTTGAACGTATTCCATTTTTTTGACTGGGGATGCGTGATTTGAGCCGATGATTCTGTAATTTCTTTTTTCAGATAATCCACATACATTTTTAATTCATTGATGAACATATTCGGACGTTGGTTATCCGGAAGAATATTTGTGTTTCCATAGATATGCTTTACCATTTCAGAAAGGGAAACCTCTTTGTTAAAAAAAGCGATATTCGGTCCCGGGCATATGACAACGCCTTGTTTTTCACCCTTTATTTCCATATTATGTTCCATATAAGCAGCATTTACAAGACCTACACAAAGACAAGCTTTATCTGTAATCTCCGACTTTCTTCTGTTAAATTCTTCAGCCGTATATGTTTCCCGGCTGGAATACAGTTCTTTCAGTTTAATATCCTGATACTTCCTGGAAGCGGTACATGTTCCTTTAGAAGAAAACTCTTTGCTTAAAGCCAGTAATTTTTTCGGACATGAACTTCCATATTTCCCATGAGACTCTTTCTGTTGTTTTAATATATCATTGGATGTTCCTCTTACCGTATTAAATGGGACTCCCAATGGTGAAAGATTGCTCAGGTAAAAATCCTTTTCTTTAGATTGTACCAGTAAATTTCTGGTTTCTGTATCTACAGAAGTGGCTTCCGGAACCAATAAAAACGGAGATCCCCATCCTACACTGTCTACATCATAATTTTCAAGCAGAAAATCATGTTCTTCAGAAGTTCCTACTCCGCCCTGAACGGTAATTTTCATTTCTAAAGGTCCGTCAACACAAGGTTTTCCTTTCTGTTCTAAAGCGGAAATCATTAAGGCATGGGCCGACTGAATCAGATCATTTTTTTTCTGTTTAAATTCTTCCATAATAGGCCCCAGGAGCAGTCCGTCTGTAGCAAATGCATGCCCACCACAGTTCAACCCGGATTCTATCCTGTATTCTGAAACCCAAAGCCCTTTTTTTGCCAGGAAATTCCCCTGAATCATTGCAGAGCGGAAATCACTTACTTTAAGAATGATTTTCTTTTTTAAAACTCCTTTCTGATCCGGAAAAAAATCTTCAAATTCTTCCATATAACTGTATAAACGAGGATTCATTCCTGCGGAAAGAACCATCGAAGAAGACAGTTTACTTTTTGCAAATCCACGTAAAGACGCATGGGCATCATTGTAGATTACAGAAAGCTGTTCGTCTTTTTTATAGTTGTCTTTATCAACTTTTGTCATGATGTTGACATCAATGCTTCCCGGCTTTAAGTTAGACTCAATAAAGCTTTTAATAGCTGATCCCCAGTTATCCTTTTGACTCATAAGGTTTTGAAGACCTTCTTTCAGCTCTGATGTATTAGGCAACATCGCTATAAAATCTTTTAAGGCTTCTCTGTTTTTGCTGATTTCCTGTTTGAAAGACTCAAATTTTTCATTCACGATATCATCTACCATATCCAGATAAGCGGTAATTCTCTTTGCTCTGTAATCTTCTGTTTTGGATGAAATTTTTAAATAATCCAGATTAAACTTCTGATTATAAAAGTTTTTCATTTTTTCCAAAATTTCGTCATCGATAATGGAAATGACGGAAGAAATTCCATATTGGGCAACACGAATCGGACTGTCTATAGTATAAGCCAGCCCCATTACCGGAATATGAAAATTGTGTAACGGTTTAGTTGTCATTATATTTCAATAAAGGTTCTCTCATTAATGCAACTAAAAATTCTAAAAAACTAATTCACTGCCTAAATATATCATTTTAAAATTAACTATGCATTAAATAATATTTATAATGTGGAAAAGATGCCAAATATCATCTTATCTTACGAATGCCTTAGCTGGGAAGGAGAAATATAAAGTATACTCAGCATTCTCTGCTAAACGAAGTGCCACTGCGAACTGAAAATAAAGATAAAACCTTGTGAACTCTGCGTTATTATGTGACTGACTGGTAGTCACTATTTCTTTTACAAATGATATATAATGCTGGTTGCTAAATAACAAAGGTTTCATTTACCGTTACAGTAAACAAAACCTTTGATTAAAAAATATTAACTTTTATAGGTTCGGAAGTATTATTCTGCCTTATTCTTCAGCAGCATCAGCAAACTGTAAGCTCCTTTCTGTACAATTTTCTTATCTTTTAAAAAGTCAGCTTTTAGAATCTCTGTAAACTGATCATCTGCAATTCCTGTTACTACAGGGATCATCTTATAGTTTGATTTTCCCAGATCTTCAAAAACATAATTTTTATTCTCATAGGAAACTACCGCTTCATTGGGAAGTCCCTGCGTATTCCGGTTGCTGATATTAACCTCTGCATTGATATACATTCCTTTTACAAATTCAGGGTTTACGGCAGATAGTTTGGCTACAGCAGTGGCAGAACCTCCGTTTTCAATACTGGGAACTACACTTATAATTTTAGCGTTGTATTTCACGTCAGGTTTCTGGTTGTTATACACCAGAATTTCCTGTCCCGCTTTTACATCATTCACATCATTTTCAAAAACCTTTAATTCTAAAAGTAATCCTGCAGGATTAACGAGTTCAAATAAAGTGTCCGCAGGGTTGATATACTGTCCGTTATTTACTGAAATTTTACTCACAAAACCGCTAAACGGTGCATAAATATTAATTCTGCTGCTGATATTGCCTGTATGTAATCCTTTGGCACTGATTCCAATGATTCTGAGTTTTTCTTCAAGACCTTTTAAAGTAGCCTGTAAAGTGGAATAATCTGCCTGTGCAGTTTGCATGGTTTTATCACTGCTGGCCTTGCTTGTATTAAGGTCTTTCTGGCGGTTGAAGTTCAGTCTTGCTGCTTCCAGCTGAGCTTTTGTTACCAGATAATCCTGCTGAAGCTGTATGAATTGTGGATCTTCCACCACAGCCAGTACCTGTCCTTTGCTGAAATGACTGCCGTTTATTACATTGATGGATTTGATGTGTCCACCCATAATACTGGAAACAGAACTGATGTGGGAAGGAGCGATCTCCGCTTTTCCGTTCAGCTTTACTAATTTTTCCATATTTCTATCCTGAATGGATGTAGTACTTATTCCTACAGACTGAACCTGTTTTTCTGTAAAATGAACTGTGTTTTCATTGCCTTTAGTAAATTTTGTGTTTTCGTAAACCGTTTTTTCCTCTTCTTTTTTCCCTGAGCAAGAAGATAAAATAAGTACTGAAGCAAAGTAGTATATTGATATTTTTTTGAAATGCATGACGCTGTTATTTTGAGATTAAGAAATTAAGTTCCGCTCCGATTTGGTTAAGTTTTTCCAGCTGATCAATGTAATCTGCCTTTGTTTTCACGGCTTGATTAACTAATATTACCCAGTTCAGATAATCAATTTCCCCAACTTCCATTTGTTTTTGTGCTGCTTTTAGGATGATTTCAGATTTGAGAAGCTGTTTCTGTTCATAATTTTCAATGATTTTTTGTTGATTTATATAGTTGCTCAGCTGTTGTCTCAACCTGTTTTTAAGCTCAATTTCTTTTCTGTGAAACTGATTTTCAGAAATTTCTATTTTTGCCTGTGCAGCCTTTGCCAAGGCTCTCTGTCCTTTAGTAAATAATGGAATTCCCACACCCACCTGAACAGAATTGAACCGGTTGCTGTTGATGTTTTTCATACTTTGGTTGGTATATCCAATAAGAAGCTCAGGAAGCAGTTTGCTTTTTTCAAGCTGTACCTCGGCTTCCCCTACTTTGATCTGCTGTTGGAGAGCCTGAAGTTCGGGATGTTGTTTTACTGCCTCTTCTGAAGACTGAAGACTAACATCCATTACAGGTCGGTCCGCAACAGGCTGATAAGGATTCTCAGACTGAAGAAGTAACTGAAGCTGAAGTTTTGCCATATTCAGGTCATTTTCAAGACTGTTCAGCTGTACATTCATTTGCTCGTTCTGAATTTCAGCGGTGGATTCTTCTAAAATATTAGCCTCCCCTTTTTTCAGCCTTAGCGCTGCCTTCTCTGCAAAATTATGATACAGCTGACTGATGTACAGCAATACTTTTTTCTTTTCCTGAAGAACTAAAACTCTGTAAAAAACGTCCGTAACTTCTTTGGTAAGCTGTGCTTTAGTGAGGTTTTGATTGATTACACTTGCTGCCCATTCTGCATCCAGCATCTGTTTCCTTTTAGAATAAACCGTTGGAAAACTGAATCTCTGAGATATTCCAAACGAATTATCAGTTTCTTCACCCTGGATCTGACCAAAACCTCCTGTAACTTCCAGCTGTGGAATATCCAGGTAGCTCGCTTTTAGTTTCTCCTGGTATTCTGATATTAATTTTGAGTTTTTGAGGGTTCCGTTCTGTTGGAAAGCTTTTTCCAAAGCCTGATCGTAAGTAATATTTTCCTGAGCCCGGAAGCTTCCGAAAGATATCATTACTAGGAAAACGGACAGTTTTTTAGAATTTATTTTTTTAGGGAATTTCATTGTATTGGTATTAATATTTTCGAATAAAACATAGAGTATCGGAAGTACAAATAAGGTTAATAGAGTGGCAAGCATCAATCCTCCGATGACCACAGTGGCCAGAGGTCTCTGTACTTCAGCTCCTGCCCCGTTGCTTAACGCCATCGGTAAAAAGCCTAAAGAAGCGACAAATGCAGTCATTAAAACCGGACGAAGCCTAATCCTTGTTCCTGTTAAAACCACTCTGCTCATGCTGCCCATTCCTTTGTTTTTCAACCTGTTAAATTCCGAAATCAAAACAATTCCATTAAGTACAGCTACACCAAACAAAGCAATGAATCCCACTCCTGCACTGATGCTGAACGGCATCCCTCTCAGAGCAAGAAAATAGACTCCGCCAATTGCCGATAAAGGGATGGCAGTATAGATGAGTAAACTATGCTTTACAGAACCAAAAGCAAAGAACAGCAACAGGAAAATCATCACTAATGAAATGGGAACAGCAATGCCTAATCTTGCCTTTGCTTCATTTAAATTTTCAAAAGTGCCTCCATAAGAAATGGTATATCCCGGTGAAAATTTGAGGCTTTTCCCGGCTTTCTGCTGAAGCTCTTCTACAATAGTCTGCACATCTCTTCCCCTTACATTAAAGCCAACAATGATTCTCCTTTTCGTATCTTCCCTCTGGATCTGGTTGGGGCTGTTTTTAAGTTCTACTTTTGCAAACTGAGATAATGGAACCTGCTCTCCGGATGGCGTTGGCACCAATAAATTCTGAATACTTGTGATATCTTTTTTATGCTGATTATCCATTCGGACAACAATATCAAACTTTTTCTCTCCTTCATATAAAGCTCCTGCGGTCTGTCCTGCAAATGCCATATTGATGACTCTGTTAATATCCGCAACGGAAATATTGTAACGCGACAGCTCTGGCCTATTATAATCAATAACAACCTGTGGGGCACCTACAACGGGCTCAATATAAAGATCCTGTGCTCCTTTTACAGTATTGATAATGCTTCCCAGCTTTTTGGCATAGATGGTGAGACTGTCCAGGTCTTCTCCATAAATTTTGCAGACAACATCCTGTCTGGCTCCGGTCATCAGCTCATTAAAGCGCATCTGCACAGGAAACTGAAAACTGGTGGTGAGTCCCGGAATAACGCTTAAAGCTTTACTCATTTTATCAGAAAGTTCCGGAAATGTCGTTGCAGAAGTCCATTCCTTTTTAGGCTTCAGAACAATAATCATATCTCCTGCATCCATGGGCATAGGCTCCGTAGGAATTTCTGCGCTCCCAATCTTGGCAACTACCTTTTGAACCTCAGGAAACTGCTTTAGAAGAATATGACCTGCCTGAGTGGTTACTTTCTTGGTTTCATTAATATTACTCCCCTGAAGAATTCTCATCTCAACAGCAAAGTCTCCCTCTTCCAGAGACGGAATAAATTCTCCACCCATCTTGGATAAAATGAAAACAGCTCCTGCAAAAAGAATAAATACACTTGTCAGAATTGTTTTTCTGTATTTAAGAGCTTTCATCAGAAGATTCTGGTGACCTGCCTCCACTTTTGCCATGACCCTGTCTGAAATATTATCTTTTTCCTTTTTCTTTCTGCTCAATACTAAAGAGCTCATCATAGGGATATATGTCAAGGACAGGATAAATGCTCCTACTAATGCAAATGCAACCGTTTGTGCCATAGGCTTGAACATCTTTCCTTCAATCCCCTGCAGTGTAAAAATCGGAAGATAAACAATGAGGATAATAATTTGTCCAAAAACGGCACTGCTTACCATTTTTGTAGCAGAATCCGAAACCTGCTCGTCCATTTCCTTTTTACTGAGCCTATTGTCTTTTCCAAAGTATTTTTTGTGAGCGAGCTGATGCAGAACGGCTTCCACTATAATAACGGCACCATCTACTATAAGCCCAAAATCTAAAGCCCCAAGGCTCATCAGATTCCCTCCAACACCGAAGATATTCATCATAATGATGGCAAAAAGCATGGCCAAAGGAATTACAGAAGCCACTAATAATCCCGCTCTGAAGTTTCCTAAAAATAATACCAGAATAAAAACAACAATCAGTGCTCCTTCCATCAGGTTGGTTTTTACTGTACTGATCGTATTGTTTACCATTTTGGCACGGTCAAGAAACGGTTCAATAACCACTCCTTCAGGTAAAGATTCCTGGATCTTTTCCAGCCTTTGTTTAATATTGCCAATCACTACATTGGCATTCTCTCCTTTAAGCATTAATACAATAGCTCCGGATACTTCGCCGGTATCATTATAAGTCATTGCTCCATATCGGGTAGCATAACCTATTTTAACGGATGCCACATCTTTGATATGTATAGGAATTCCTCCTTTGGTTTCCGCTACCTGAATGCTTCCGATATCTTCGGTACTTCCCAAAAGACCTTCACTCCTGATAAAAAGAACCGTCTCTTTCTTCTCTATATAAGCACCTCCGGTATTCTGATTGTTTTTTTCCAACGCCGTGAAAACATCATTGATATTGATGTTGAATGCCTGAAGCTGATTAGGATTAATGGCAATTTCGTATTGTTTCAGCTTTCCTCCAAAACTGCTGACATCAGCCACTCCTTTAGTCCCCAGTAACTGACGTCTCACCACCCAGTCCTGAATGGTTCTGAGCTCAGTTTCGTCATACACATTTTCATAACCTTTTTTGGCTCTTACCACGTACTGAAAGATCTCTCCCAGTCCGGTAGAAATAGGGCCCAGCTCAGGTTTTCCAATGCCCTCAGGAATATTTTCCTGAACAAGCTGCAAACGCTCCTGAACCTGCTGACGGGCCCAGTATACATCGGTATTATCATCAAAAACTACCGTCACCAGAGAAAGTCCGAATCTTGAAAGACTACGCAGTTCAGTAATTCCACTGATATTGCTGGTAGACTGTTCTATAGGAAATGTGACAAGCCTTTCTATATCTGCTGCACCATAGGAAGGAGCACTGGTAATGATCTGAACCTGATTATTGGTGATGTCAGGCTGAGCATCAATTGGAAGTTTAGTGGTTTCATAGACTCCAAAAAGAATGAGCCCCACTGTAAACAGAGCAATGATGAGTTTATTCTTTACAGAAAACTCAATAATTTTATTTAACATAAAAAATTATTAATTGATAACTCGCAATGTTTTAGAAAGCAGGGTAAACTTCAATATTAAACCATAAAATATACTTTCATCTAAAGTTCTGAAGTCTTTTAAATAAAAGTTTTTGAGGGTAAGATGTGAACACAGCTAGAATGCACAGCGAGTTAATTGATAGGTAATAACTTGGCAGCCTTAAGTGTAAAAACCTAAAGCATTAATTTTTAATCTGAAATCAATTAAGAAAGCCGTGGAGGCTGGAAAATTCTGGAAAGATAAAGGCTTGAGAAATCTTTTTCCTGATAAATGCTATTCTTCTGTGGAATAGCAATTTCTATAGGTTTTTTTATTTCAAAACTAAGCTCAGGCAACTGAGCATACACTGTTAATACAATAGGAGGATTGATAAAAGGTAATTTTTGGTCGAGATCCCAATCGGAATCTTTTTTATGATTGTCATAGTGCTCCATGACAAACTCTGACAAATTACCATGATACTCCATATAATGTTCTACAAACATAGGTACTTTGAGTACTTCCCCCGCATTGGTGGTAGCCATCACATACATCATCGAGCATAATATGGAAATCCATTTTAACATTGTCCTGCAAATATAAGGCTTAAATCTTTTTTTTTAAATCAATTAGTATTAATTTTTTAAGAATTTATCCGTAACAGAGGTCGTTTAAGCTGATCGTACGGATATCAAAAAGAGGACTGTTTTTCAAATAACTGCAAATGAAAGAGCATATTAAAGGATCACCAAAGAGGTAAACGATGGTATTTTGGGTATCATTGGGAAAATGTTCCAGAATTTTTTCCTGGAGTATTTCAGGATGGATAGGACTTATAATACAGGTTTTTAAAGGAAAGCTATGATCAAGATCTGGAAATACATCTCCCTCATTGCTCTGACAAGCGCAAGTTTTAACTTTTCCTTTACCGAAATAATAATGATTAAAATAATTGAGATCCAGATTATTATTTCAATTCTACCATGGCTTTGTATAAGCCGCGAAATTAAAAATCCGGTAGCTGAAGAACTTTGACTTAGATCAAAAAAGGGATATACTATTTCTACTCAAAATCCAGGAAACCATCTGTAAGTTGCTTCCACTGGATTTTGGCGATTCCCATCATTCCTCCGGCAGCCACCATTATATTTCTGATGATATCAAAAAATGCTGCGTTGAAATTGGGAGATTCGTTTCTCCCGTATACTGCGGTTTTTATATAGGTTGAGTCTCTATAGATCATAAATGTAGAAGTCGCTTTTGAGCTGTAAAAGTGGGCAATATGGCTGCTTTTTTTATTCTCAGGATCCTTTGATGGTTTGCAGGTAACCATAATACTTTCGGAGGAGTTGTCTTCATAATAACAGATATCTGTTATTTCTACCCAATCATAACCTTTTGCTTCGGCTTCTCCCGGCCCCGGAATATTGATTCTGATAAAATCACCTTTTAAAGGTTCTCTGTCAATGGGAATGGCATTGGAATCGTAAAGTTTAAATGCTGCAAAAGCATCTCCACAATAACTTTTCCATTTGTTGATGGAGAAAAATCTTTTTTTTACTATTTCAAATTTCAATGGAATCAATGCCGGTTCAAATTGTTTTCTGCTTTCAGTGTCATGAAATCCGCCGGATTTTTGTTGGGGTACTCCCTGTATTTGCTTTGGTTTCATACTGTCTGTTTTAAAACAAATTAATGAAAATAATGTGTCCTATTTTATGAGCGCAGTCACAATCAGAAATACTAACAATATGCCGTCATTTTTTCTAAATATCCAGAATTATGGATTTTCATGATATATCTTCTGATGTCAATAGAATAGATTTTTGAAGAGGTACAATTACATATCCATAAAATTCCACAATACTAAAGAAATCTTACATCAATTAGAGAATAGTTATTTTCTATTAAAATCAATAATTTTTAAAAAAAATGCATATATAATGTTTTGCATAATATTAATTTTACTTATATTTGTGAATCGAAATAATTTTTTTTCATCATTTGTGTTTTTTTAAGGTCTCCATTCGTGGGGACCTTTTTGCTTCCCTTAACCTTATAATTGATTATTTACTGCTAATATGAAAATATAATAAATAGTGAAATATTACATATTTTGAAAACAAAAAATACTTTATTATAGGGCGTCGTATAAATTTATAACAATTAATAAATCCCTTTTTATTGCTTTATAGTAAGATCGAAAGCATAAACATATTATTCAACATTTATGATACTTGGGAATAAGACTAAAAGCTGGAACCTTATCTGCTATTTAATATTTTTTATAAAATCGGTAGGCCGGAACTGCATGACAGACTGAAAGCTTCTGGTGTAAGCCTGCACACTCTTGTACCCTACTTCATAGGCCGTTTCGGAAATGGTAAGATTTCCTGAACTCAAAAGCTCAAGACTCTTGATGATTCTTAGCATCTGCTGGTATTTGCTTAGGGTAAGTCCAGTTTCTTTTTTGAAAATACGTTCTAAAGTACGGGTAGACAATAATGCAGTCTCTCCCAGATCTTCTATTCTGATTTCCTTATGATAATCATGATGCAGATGTTTTATCACTTTTGTCAGGCGTTTGTCTTTTGGAAGGCAGATATGAAGTTTCAGAGAATGTTCTACAAAATGAGGAAGTTCATTGAATAATGCTTTTAAAAATATGGTTTCATCAGCATCTTTTGATAGAAGTTTAGACCATTTTTCCACATATCTTATCATTTCCTTTAAAACCGGAGGAACTGAAAACACATTGACTTCATGATAAAAAGAGTCTTTTTTATCCACTTCCGCAAACATGATCATCAGATTGATTTTTTCAGAATGGGAATTGGTCTTATGGATGGTATTGGGAGGAATCCAGACGGCATGATTCTGCGGAAGAAGATAAATTCTTTCTTCAATAGTAATATACTGAAACCCGCTTTCCACATACACCAACTGCCCTTTTTGATGCTGGTGAAGCACATCATCATGAATCCAGTCTTCTTCAAACCAGACAAAATAGGGTTTATGCAGCTCATCTACTTCTATACTGTTATTTGCATTCATGTCGTTTCAGGTTAAAACTTTGGCAAAATTAAACAAAATTACTATGTTAATTTTGCACAAAAGTTTTATTATGATGAAGAGTGAAATAAGAAAAAAAGCATCTTATGCTTTACTGGTCATTAATGTATTGGTGGTGATACTGATCTCAAGTAATCTCCGTTCACCAATCGTTGCAGTATCTCCTGTATTAAATGAGGTGAGACAGGCTTTAAAGCTGGATAATTTTCAGGTGAGTTTACTGACCTCCATTCCTCTTTTTATGTTTGCAGGCTGTTCTGTATTGGTGAGTAGATTTTCCAATAAGCTGGGAATCAGTAAGCTGTTGATGTATTCCTTACTTATTTTAAGCCTTGGGCTTTTTCTTCGTATTTCCGGATCGTTATCTATGTTATTTCTAGGGTCGATATTCATTGGGTTGGGAATTTGTATTGGGAATGTGGTAACCCCCGGATATGTTAAAAATAATTTTCCGAAACAGATTGGGCTTATGACCGGTATTTTTGCTGTTTCTATGAATCTTACAGCTGCCCTGGCTTCTGGCTTTAGTGTAAGAATTGGAGAATGGACAGGCTTTGGATGGCGGGGTTCATTAGGAATCTGGCTGATTATTGCGGGATTGGGTTTTCTTGTTTTACTTCTTGAACTTGTTTTCAACAAAAAAAATTCTGACCAACCTAAAGTGGCGCTAAGTACTTCTGGGATTAATATGTTCAAATCTTCCCAGGCATGGAATATTAGTATCTTTATGGGACTTCAGTCCCTGTTCTACTATTGTATGGTTGCCTGGCTACCTTCATTCCTTGCAGATTATAATATGCAGGGAGAAAGCTCCGGCTGGGTTCTTTTTGTAATCCAGATTACGATGATTCCGGTGACGTTTTGCTGCCCGATTATAGCCAGTAAAATGAAGGATCAAAGGATTATGATTCTTTTTATCTGCGCCTTAATGTTTACGAGTACTATGATGTTTGTCCTGCTAAAATCCCAATGGATTTATGTAAATGCAGTTATTATAGGACTCTCCAATGGGTTGTCTTTCAGTTTGTCTATCCTGTTTTTCTCCACAAGAACCAAAAGCAGTATTAATGCAGTGAAAATTTCAGGAATGGCACAATCTGTAGGATATCTTATTGCCGGATTCGGGCCTCCTGTTTTTGGAAAACTTCATGATTGGGATATCTCATGGAACACCTCTTTTTATTTCCTGAGTATTGCCGTACTGATCATGCTGTATTTTGGACTGAAAGCGGCAAAGAATAATTATGTGGAAGATTAAAGAAAATGTTGACAAAATTAACCTTAGGATATGCGTTTTTTGTTACTGGACGCTACCCATTCATCCTTTAAACAGCTAGGGCAGTTTTCTGTACTGCCTGCTGTTTTATGTTCTGTATGACCACAGAAGGTGCAGGAATAATATCCTTCATTATGAATAGATTTTAATGGGTTTTCCAGGGAGTCTGGCATAATGGGAAGTCCATATTTTACAGATTGGTCTTCATAAAAAAATACACTGATCTCTCCGGAGATTTCTTCAATTGCCATTTCAACCTGCCCAAGTTGCGAAACACCTTTTAATCTAAGTTCTGCAAAGAATTCATCACTTCCCAAATTTTCTTTTTGAAAGTTCTTAATGGAAAATTCACCATTTTCTATCAGACAGATGGATTTTCCTTCCACCAGCTTTTCGAAAGTCTTACTTTTTCCAATAAAAAAAGTAACAATTGTATACAGGAGAATAATGACAATAAAAACGATAAGGGAAGAAATAATTCCGACATCTTTATTAAACATGGGATCTCCGGCAGCAGAACCCAGTCCGATAATAACCACCAGCTCGAAGATAGAGAGCTGTTTAACTCCTCTTTTTCCTAAAATCCTCAGCCCGATAATAATAGCCATGAACATAATCATGGTACGAAGAATGATCTCTAAAAGAAAAGACCATTCTTCATGTCCCAATAATAATTCTTTCCAATCAAGATTTAAGAGAAAAACTGAAAGCATAAAATTATTTATCAGCAAGAATTCAAAAAATAAGCCATATTCTTATTATTACTGTAAACTAATGCTTAAACTTACCTCTTCCCCATCTTTGAGGATAATACATTGCCCGCCAAGTTCTTCCTTAGCTATTTTTTCCCTGATGAAGTTCCTGTCTTCTTTGCAATGGCTTACTGCCTCCAGATGGGTAACCCATACCGATGCTTCAGGAGCATGCCTGCAGACTTTTACAATATCTTCACTCGTCATAATGATAGGATCTCCTACCAAAAAAGTGGCTGCTCCACCTGCCACAATAATGTGCTGTGGCTGATGTTTGTCTATTTCATCTGCAATATCATTATACCAGATACTGTCTCCAACAATATAAACGGACTGATCGGCTGTTTTAAAAACAAATCCGTTCACCACGCCCATTTTTTCTCCAATTTCTCCGGTTCCGTGTTGTCCTTTCGTGAGAGAAATGTCAATATCTTTCCAACGGATGTGTTCATTAATGGAAATAATATTCTTAAAGCCATATTCAGCGATCTGATCAGCAATGATCTCCGGGCAAAGTATAGGTGTATTTTTGTTGAGAAGTTTTATCGCCTCTTCATCCCAATGATCAGGATGGAGGTGGGTAACTGCCACGGCATCTATTGTCTGCAGCTTTTCAATTAACTGTTCTCTGCTGAAAGGAAGTTCTACCAAAGGATTCAATAATTCATTATCGGTCATAGGAAACTTCCCTAAAGATCCTTTTTCTCCAAGCATGGGATCAACTAAAATGGTGGTACCCTCAATATTCAGTAGCAATGTGGCGTTACGCCATAATTGTAGTTTCATTTTGTTTAAATTTGTACAGCAAAGCTAACGGCTAAATAAGAAAAAATAATCGATGGTTACCAAAAGGTTAACCATATTTATATTAAGGAATTGATGAATTTTGAAGAATTTAAAACGTGTGGACTTCGTCGCAGCCTGGATATCCTGTCCGGAAAATGGAAACCCCTGATCTTATCCTCACTTTTTGAGGAAGAGCAGGTACGTTTTGTGGAACTTTGGCGAAAAATGCCGAGAGTTTCCAAGAAAGTGTTAGCAGAACAGCTGAAACAGCTGGAGGAAAATAATATTATTCAACGTATTGAAGTGTACAATTTTCCTACGGAAGTTTATTACAGGTTAACGGAAAAAGGACAAAAGTTGGGCCCTATTCTTTCTGAACTCCATGAATGGGGAAATCATTTAAAGGCATAATATAATTTTACAACAACACATTTTTTGCGATGAAGATCTGGATTTAAACCTTATAGGTTTCAAAAACCTATAAGGTTGTATAACGGAAGTATATTACAAACTTTCAGACAGAGCCAGAAAATTAGGTCCTATCCTTGATGCACTGCATGAATGGGGTAACGAACTGAACCCATAATGCCAATCATCCGCAGGAATTTCTCAGCGCAACATTCACTATTTCATTAGCTTTAGTTAATTTTTTTCTAGTAAAACATCTGTTGTAAGGCAAAATCCGGATATTTCTTTACGTTTCTAAAACTTTATCATATATTTGGAAACACAACCCCAAAATTATATGTTGATGTAGGTTACAAAATATAACCTCAAAATTTCCTATTAAAAAAAACAAACAATGAAAAAAAAATTATTATTTGTGTTTATACTTATAACACAAACTTCCTTTGCGCAGATTATTTCCAAAGATCCTACGTTTGCTTCGAACGGCATTTATACTCTTCCGGCAGGAAACTCATATTTAGGAACGGGAAGCAGTTATGCAGGAGAATTAACTGCAGCAACAAGTTCAGTATTTTATAAATCCTATGACACCAGTCTCAACCAATTAATTATTTCTAAAGCTACAGGTTACAGCGGCCCTTTAGATTTGACTTTTGGAACAAATGGTAAAATTGTACTGAACTACAATGAAGGTTCTCTTGTTGGATGTATAAGACATACCGATGATAAATTAACTTTACTGCTCAAACGATATGATTCTACAAACAATACGTATTATCTGGATGTAGTCCGATTACTTTCGAATGGGCAATCAGACCCTTCTTTTGGAAATGGAGGAATAAAGGCATTAGCCAATTTATCAGTTTCTTTTGAATTAACTAATCTTATACAGCAGGGAAATAAAATTCTTGTTTCAGGAATTAGTATGGATTCTTTTGGACAAACTGACTCGAAAACTCATACTTTGAGATTAAATTCTGATGGCACATTAGACAACAGCTTTGGGAATAGCGGAGAAATATTGACTTATCAGCAGAATCCTTTGCAGAGTTCTTATCTTCCTCATATCATTTTAGATAACCAGTTTAATCTTCTTTTTTTCGGAAATGGTACCATAAAGAAATATACTGTTGACGGACAGCCTATGACTGGTTTTGGTAATAATGGAGAAGTTTTGTTTAGTGGAGAAGCAAGTATTGTAAAAGTAGATTCTGCTGATAAAATTGTGTATGCAAAAAATGACTTAATGTGGCAGACACCACCTACCTTAGGAAGGCTTAATGCTGATGGCTCACCAGATACGACATTCAATTATAATGGTATTGCCGGTCTGGAATTTCGGGATATCTATGAAAAAAATGGTTCTTATTATATTGCAGGCTATGCTGAACTCAATAATAACGGATATACTTATTATTATCTCTCTAAGCTTAATCAAAATGGAACTGTTGATCCTGTATTTGGAGAATATATAGAAAATGATCCTAATTTACTCTATCATAGCATTAATGCAATAAATGTTTTTGATAACAATATCATTGTGAGCACAGATGGAGAGACGTTAAATATTGTGAAATATCTTGTAAACGGTACCGCAACATTAGCTACAAAAGGAACGGTAAAAAACAATCCTGAAATTACTTTTGAAAGCCCTGTAAAACAAGATTTAGTGTATCATTCAAAAGAAAAAATTGGCAAAATAGAGATCTATTCTGTTGATGGAAAATTATTAAAAACTGTAAAAGAAAATAATTCTGATATTTCTGAACTTTCTAAAGGAGTTTATTTTGTAAAAACAATTTTTGAAAACGGAAAAATTGCTACAAAAAAACTTATCAAGAAGTAGAAAATTTATATTTTAAAAGCTTATAATGAAGTTTTTAAAATAAAAAGAATCATTATTTTAAGAATTCCCCGAGGCTTGCCTCGGGGAATTCTTTAGGTTAAAAAAGTAGAAATCGTTTAGTCTTTAAACTGATCCAGGACTTCCATAATATTCTGATATACAAAATCCAATTCTTCGGAGGTAATACAATAAGGCGGAACCAGATATATTACATTTCCCAGCGGTCTCATAATCATCCCTCTCTGTAAGAATTCATTATAAAGCTTCTTCCCTATTTCATTGAAATAAGAAGTACCATTCCCGGTTTTAAAATCGAAAGCTAAAATAGTTCCGATCTGACGTGCATTTTCAACTTGTGGATGCGAGGAAATTATTTTTATAAATTCCGAATGCTGATGGGTAATACGTTTGATATTCATTTGGGTTTCTTCTTTAAGTAATAGTTCCATACTGGCCAGAGCGGCTGTACACGCTAAAGGATTGGCTGTAAAAGAATGTCCGTGAAATAAGGTTTTATGGCGGTCATCAGATAAAAAAGCACTGTAAATTTCATGGGTGCAGGTTGTAATCCCCATAGGCATGGTACCGCCTGTAAGTCCTTTTGAAAAACACATGATATCCGGTTTTTCTGTAAGATAATCTGTTGCAAAAAGTTTTCCGGTCCTTCCGAAACCTGTGAACACTTCATCCTGAATCATTAAAATTTCCTGCGTCCTGCAATATTTCATCAATTTATTAAGATTTTCGGCACTGTACATAAGCATTCCTGCGGCTCCCTGTATCAGCGGTTCAAAAATAAAACAAGCCACTTCATCTGCTAGCTGCCGAATCTGTATTTTTAAATCTTCCAGATTCTCCGCTGTAGGAGTATCGATAAAAACAACTTCAAATAACCTGCTTTCAAAAGGTTTGGTCCAAAAGCTTTTTCCACTTACAGCCATTGCTCCGAATGTATCTCCGTGATAGGCATTTTTAAAAGCTAAAATTTTAGTTTTCTCCTTTCCCTGATTGTGGGCATACTGAATACACATCTTCAGCGCTACTTCTACCGCTGTGGAACCATTGTCGGAATAAAACACTTTATTCTGATTGTGAGGAAGAATATTCAATAAGTTTTCTGAAAGCTGTACAGCCGGTTCATGGGTAAATCCGGCAAAAATAACCTGTTCGAGGGTGGTAAGCTGCTCGAATACCCGCTGGGCAATATAAGGATGAGAATGGCCATGCAGAGTTACCCACCACGAAGAGACTACATCCAGATATTTTTTACCTTCATGATCATAAAGGTAAACCCCTTCTCCTTTAACAATCGGTATTACATCAGCAGCTGTTTTCATCTGGGTATACGGATGCCAGTTGACTGCTTTATCTCTTTCCTGAAGACTCTTCTTTATTATTGTATTCATGTAAAATATATTAATGATGGCATATGTACCAATTGTAAAACTATCTTAGTAATTTTAACATATTGTCCGACAGATTTTTAAGTTTACAATCCACTACAGGTTAGTAGTATATAGCTTACTAATAAATCTGACAGAAGTACTGCAATGAAGTTTAGTATAGTCATAATTAAAATCCAAAAGCTCATAACTCATTATTTGTAATTCAAAATTCACAACTCATAACTCATAACTCATAACTCTATAGTCATTTTTTAACAACAAGTTTCTTTTTTCATCATAGGTTTCAATCCCAGTGTTTCCAGCATCTGCATATCTTCAGATACTCCCGGATTAGGAGTTACCAATAAGGTTTCTCTTTCTCCTGTGAAAATAGAATTGGCACCTGCCATAAAACACCATGCCTGTTCAGTTTCTGTCATTTCAATACGTCCAGCACTCAGTCGCACCATAGAAGCGGGCATTACAATCCTTGCGGTCGCAATCATTCTTACCATCTCCCAGGTATCTACTTTTTCGTTATTTTCCAATGGCGTTCCTTCTACCCTTGCCAATGCATTGATGGGTACAGATTCCGGATGCTTAGGCATCGTTGCTAAGGTCAAAATCATTGAAATCCTGTCTCTGTGTGTTTCCCCAAGGCCGATAATTCCTCCTGAACATACTGTGATTCCAGCCTTCCTTACATTGTTGATGGTATTAATCCTGTTGTCGAATGTCCTTGTGGAAATAATTTCTTCGTAATACTGTTCAGAAGTATCAAGATTATGGTTGTAGGCATATAAACCTGCTTCCTGAAGCCGTATTGCCTGTTCTTCGGTAAGCATTCCTAATGTACAGCATACTTCTAATCCTAATTCATTAACTCCCTTCACCATATCGATCACTCTGTCGAAATCACGGTTGTTCCGGACTTCACGCCATGCCGCAGCCATACAGAATCTTGAAGATCCGGAGTTTTTTGCTTTTTGAGCATGGGCAATAACTGTTTCTGTAGGAAGTAATGCCTGTACCTTAATATTGGTGTGGTAGCGTGCTGCCTGCCCACAGTAAGAACAGTCTTCCGGACATCCTCCGGTTTTAATCGACAATAAAGTAGAGATCTGTACCTCAGACGGGTCGTGTCGCTCTCTATGTACTGTGGCAGCTTTATAAATAAGCTCCATCAGGGGTAAATGATAAATTTCTTCAATTTCTTCTTTGGTCCAGTTGTGTCTGATTTCTGTTTTCTTATCCATTATCATAATTTTGTTATTGTTAATTGTTTTGCAGCCATTTTAATATGTTCTTTATCAGGGTAGGTAATCTCCGGAATCCTGATAATTTTTGTTTCATTTTCGATAAAACTGCAGATGAGTCTTTCTGTATCATCAGGAAACGCTCCATTAAGGATCAGGTATTCAAGCTTTATATTTCTTTGCTGTATTGCCATTATGGAGAGCAAGCTGTGATTGATACATCCTAAATAGTTTCTGACAACAAGCGCTGTAGGCAGCTCCAGTATCTCTATCAGATCAATCATGAAAATATGATCTGAAAGCGGTACCATCAATCCTCCGGCACCTTCTACAATCAATGAGTTTTCAGTGTCCGGCAATTGAAAATCATCGAGTTGAATCTGTATGTTTTCTTCCCGTGCAGACTGATGAGGAGATGCAGCCAGTTGCAGGCGATGTGTTTCCGGATAACAGATGGTCTGGTCTGTCCAGTCCTCAATTTTATGACGGTCTGTATAATGGAGATCTCCGGACTGTACGGGTTTCCAGTAATCTGCTTTAAAATACTGAACCAAAACGGCTGAACAGATGGTTTTTCCTATTTCGGTTCCTATTCCTGTTATAAATAGTTTCATATGAGTTTTCGGGGTTCGGGATACGTGATGTGAGGTTCGTGATGCGGGGTTCGGGTGAAATTCACTTTCCTTTTATTTTATAGGTCACTTTGTTCTTTTTACCCTTTTTGCTTTTAATTCAATTTTTTAATAATGCTTGTAAGTTGTAATATTTCTGCTTCTGTATTGAAGCTATGAAGACATATTCTGATTCTCTCACTTCCTTCTTTTACCGTTGGACTGTATACGGCATAGGTCAAGAATCCTTCATCAGATAAAGCATTTTGCACTGTTTTCAGTTTTTGATTATCAGGAATTACAATAGCCTGAATCGGGCTGACTTCAGAAGAAGGTGTCTTCAGTCCCTGATTTCTGAAAATTCTGATGTTTTCCTGAAGTTTTTTTGAAAATTCCTGTTTCTTTTCTAAAAACTCGTAACCGGCTTTTATACTCATCCATTGAAAATCCTGCGCTGAAGTGGTATACATAAACGGAGATGCAAAATTGACCAAGTAAGATTTCACTGTTTCATTACAGAGGATCGCGGCACCGTGTAACCCTAATGCTTTACCATACGTTACCACAGCTGCCAGTACCTGATTTTGTAACTGATACTTTTCAATCAATCCATTTCCAAAAACGCCAAAAGCATGCGCTTCATCTACCAGTAAATCTGCATGATATTGCTTAGCAAGAGCGGCAATCTCCCGGATAGGAGCACAATCTCCTTCCATAGAATAAAGGCTTTCTATAGCGATATAACAATGTGTCTTCTGCTTCTTCAATATACTTTCCAAATCCTCCAGGTCGTTGTGCCTGAATTTTATTTTCCGGGCATTTGACATTCTGCAGGCATCATGAACAGAGCGATGGATCTGCTCATCTACAATCACCGTATCATGACGGCTGGGGAGTGTTGAAAACAAGGCAAGATTAGCATTATACCCAGATGGGAAAAGCAGTGCTGCAGGAAAATGATGTCTTTCTGCAATACAACGTTCTACAGATGTTGCTATACTGGTATTACCACTGATTAATCTGGAGCCGGTACTTCCTGAAAGCAGCTGAGGATTATCATTGATATTTTGCAACAGTATTTTTTGAAATTCTGTATTTCTTGCCAATCCCAGATAATCATTAGAATAAAAATCAATTCCCTCAGGCTTAAGCGTTAGGCTTCTTAGTCTTCCTTCTTCTTTTCTTGTATTGAGTGATTCCTGAAAACGATGAATACTGTTACGCATAATTTAACTCTTCCACTTCTTTTGTAATCGCATTAATCCATTGATTATGTAATTCTTTCTCAATGGCCAGGATATTCTCAGCATGCATTTTCCAGTCAACGGAAAATTCATTGAGCTGATTGATCATTTCTTCCAGGTGTCCTTCTTCTTCGAGAATAATAGATTTCACCATGATCCGGGAAGATTCCTGGGTAAGGATATCCTGGTACACCGGGTACAGTTCATCGGCCCGAACTTCAATAGCATAGGTTACAAAGAGGTAGGCTGCAAACCTGAGCTCTTCCTGGCTAAGCTGAAAAACCTGCTGAAGATACCTGCAGGCTTTGATATCCAATGCATGAAGGTAGTGGCGGGTTGCCGTAGGAGCAAGAAGTTCTTTATTTTCGTAAGTTTTGCATAATTCAGGATCAATCTTTCCGATTTGTTTCTTGAGATAATAAGCGTGACGGTGTTCTTCAGCGGCATGCTTAAGCTGAATAAGCGTTACTGAAACCGGATGTTCACATTTTGATATTTTTCTGGCTCCTGCATTCTCCATAAAGGAAAGTGTGTTCAGCCATTTGGCATGAGTGGTATGATCCTGTACCACCCTTTGTAATAAGTGCTGAAATTCCATTGATTTTTATTTTGATGTCAAAAGTAGTATATTGCCGGATGGTCATATGGTGCCAGTTTTGATATTATGGATAGTCCGGTTAGAATTCCTTATGAAAGTTTTATAAAAATTGATAGAAAATCAGAAACATCTATCTATTTACAGATTGCTAATCAGCTGATCAATGCTATTCAAAGAGGCTTTTTACCTTTTGGAACTAAACTACCGGGAACAAGAACTTTCAGTGAAATGCTGGAAATCCATAGAAATACAGCTGTGGCCGTCTATGATGAATTGTCTGCTCAGGGCTGGACGGAAAGTTTACCCAATAAAGGAACTTTTATTATTGGAAATGATCAGGAAAAACCGGTAAAAATGAATGATTTTAAATCCAATAATCTTCAGAATTACCCACAAAAAACAGGCTTTTCTTTTAAAGCATCCAATATTTTAGATAATCCCTTTGAACATTCGGATTGTGACTATGTTTTTAATGATGGAGTACCTGATATCAGACTGACCCAGATTGGGCAGCATTCCCGGTTTTACAGCTCTATCCTCAAACGTAAGTCTAATCAGAAAATCCAGGGACATTATAACCAGGATGGGAGTGAGTTTTTTAAAGAACATCTATCCCGATATCTCAATTTATCTCGTGGATTGCCTATTTCTAAAAATAACCTCCTGATTACCCGCAGTACGGAAATGAGTATTTATATTGTTTCCGAAATCCTTCTTTCTGCCGGAGATGTGGTGTTAGTGGGTGCTTTAAGCTATTTCTCCGTCAATATGATTTTTATGAAAGCCGGAGTTCAAATGGTTTCTATCCCCATAGACGAGGAAGGAATTATTGTTGAAAGTGTGAGAGAAGCCTGTAAGAAGCAAAAAATAAGAATGCTTTACCTTACTCCGCATCACCACTACCCTACAACGGTGGCATTAAGTGCACAGCGCCGACTTGAGCTCCTGGAGCTGGCCAATGAATACGGTTTCATTATTCTTGAAGACGACTATGATTATGAATTCCATTATGATAAAAGCCCTATCCTTCCCCTGGCCAGTGCGGATACGAATGGAATGGTTATTTATATTGGTTCATTTGGAAAGTCTTTAGCTCCGGGATTCAGAACCGGGTTTATTGTGGCTCCGGAAAATCTGATGATAGAAATGCGTAAATATCTCGGTATTATTGACCGCCAGGGTGATATTTTAATGGAAAGAGCTTTAGGAGAAATGATTGAAGAAGGGGAAATTAACCGGTATCTGAAAAAATCTTTGAAAGTATATCAGGAAAGACGGGATTATTTCAGTGTTTTATTGAATGAGCATCTAAAAGAATATATCCATTTCCAAAAGCCTTCGGGAGGGCTGGCTATCTGGCTGGAGTGGAATATTCCTATCAATCTTATGCAGCTTAGCAGAAATTGTGCTCAGAATGATCTGTTTATTCCTAAAACGTTATTATATCAGAATAAATATCTTACAGCAATGAGATTAGGCTTCGGAGACCTCAATGCCGAAGAGATGGAAAAAAGTGTTGAAATTTTTTCTAAGACAGTAAAGCTGCTGATTTGATATAGGGAAAATTAAAAAATCTGCGTGATCTCCCCAATCTGCGAGAGAAAAAACAACGTATTCTTAATTTTCCGACACAAATAATGATTTCTGATTGGGTTTGTTTCAAGTAAGCAAAGTAGCACTTAACAGGTTGATATGATTAAGGTTCCGCGTGATTCACCCAGTTATTTTTAATTGAAATACCTCGGATGAAGAGGATTAAAATCTATGGTAGAAAAAGCAAAAGCCTCTAAAATATAGAGGCTTTATTGAAAATTTAATGATGGGATGGAAATACCACCTTATTTTTTTTATGCTTTGGTTTTTTCTTTTTCCTGTTTAAATAGATGATAAAACCTGTAATAGGTAGTGATGCAGCAATAATTCCTGCTAAAAAATAAATAATTCTGCTGGTCATTCCAAAGATACTTCCGGTATGCAGGTCGTAATTTCTTTCTCTTAATGAAGTTCCATATCCAATATTTTTGTCTTTATACGATTGCTGTTTTACCATCTCACCCGAATACTGGTCAAAATTATACTGATCATTCCGGTACAGTCTGTTATCATAGGTAAGCTCAGCATAATAAGTTCCTTCTTCCGTTCTTGGAAAATTAATAAGGGCTGATTCTTTACCGACAAGACCTTTTTCCATTTTGTTTCCAATCCTATCCAAAATATTTTTTTGATTCGAAAATTCTTCTGCCGGTATTTTACTTTTGGCCTTCTGTTCCGTAGGTACGCTTCCATTTAATGTCTTTTTCATCCATTTATCTACATCTTCAAAACTCCAGATCATGGCAGAATAAGAAATGATCAACAAAGGAATTACAGCATAAAATCCCAATACATTGTGAACGTCATAATTGATTCTTTTCCAGTTGGCGGAAGTTTTAATAAAGAACATCCCTTTCAACATGCTCTTGCTCATCTTTCTCGGATACCATATCACTAATCCCGAGAATAAAATGATGGTCATGATGAGAGTGGAATATCCTGTGATGGTTTTTCCTATCTTCTCTCCCAACAAAAGCCTTCGGTGAAGGTCCAGCACAATTTCAAAAAAGTCTTTTTTAGCATCTTCTACGGCCTGTACTTTTCCAGTGTAAGGATCCATATAAACCCGATAATAATAAAGATAGGTTCCCCAATACGTTAAAGCATCATTATCCATTTTTAAGGTACGGAAAACATAGGTTTGTGAAGGGTCAGAAGACATGATCACTCTTTTAATTTTCAACCCTTTCGGAAGGACTTTTTCAGCTTTTGAGGAAAGCTCGGATAGAGGTAGTTTTTTCTTTCCTATAACCTCAACAAAATATCTTTCCGGATGTACCCATTGTTTTAATTCTTTTTCGAAGGCGAGAATACATCCCGTAGCTGCCATTATGACAACTATAAGCCCGGACGTTAGTCCGAGCCATAGATGTAACTGATAGGCGATTTTTCTAAATTTAAGCTTCATTATTAAAATTTAAGGCTTACCTCAGCGACAAAGTTACGGGGCATTTGAGCGACTACCACTCCCTGCCCTGCAAAATACTGCGCATTGCCTAAATTATTCATTTTAAATCCTACTCTGTATTTTTCTTTTTCAAGGGAAATAGAGGCATTAATCAGCGTATATGCTGGGAATGCAAACTGTCCGGTAGTGGTTTTGTTTCCGGTAATCTGTTTACCTACACGGTTGACCCCAAAACCTACTCCCAGTCCCTGAAGTCCTTTAATAGGAATGATATAACTGATCCATGAATTAAATACATTAGCAGGACCTGCCGATTCCGGACGGCGTCCTTCTACAGCAGCATCCGCTTTCTCCATTCTACTGTGGTTGTATGAATATCCTGCGATAATATTCAATCCCTGAACAGGATTCATGATCGTTTCTATTTCAATCCCTTTACTTCTTTGCTGTCCATCCTGAACAACAATAGCGTATTCTTTTCCATCACGGATAACTCCGGTTCCGCGCTGTATATTATCCACCAATATGTCATAATATCCCACGGTAAAGTTGAATTTGTTTCTCCAAAGATTTCCTTTTACTCCCACTTCCCACTGATTGGCAGTCTGCGGTTTCATATCTCCGCTATAGTCCTGTAATTGCTGTACTACAGGTGCGGTATAACTAAAACCATTCATATAATTGGCATAAGCTGATAAACGGTCTTTCACCACCTGATAGACTAATCCTACTTTTGGAGACCACGCTGTTTGTTTAAACTCACCAGCACGCACATTGCTGTTCAGGTTAAGCTGTCCTTTGCTTTCATAATGATCCAGACGTAAGCTTAGTAAAGTAATCAAGCGGTCAGTAATATAGGTTACATTGGAAACATAGGCTCCATATAGATTAGCTGAAGATGTATTCCTTACCAACGGTGCTTTTTTAGCATCAATAGCAGCTTGGGTAGCAGCCTGTATTTTCTGAAGAGCCAGATCTTTGGAAATATTTCCGTAACCACTTGTTAAGTTTTGCCCATCAACATAATCAAATACAACAATCGGTGAATGGTTGTTATTGATAGACTGATTGAAATAATCTAATCCGATCAATACCTTATTTTTGATTTTTCCAATATTGAATTCTCCATTAAAGTTTTGCTGAACACTGGTGGAAGAAGCTTCTGAGTTTTGCCATTGTACATTACGCTCCAGCATGGCATCACTGGTAGTTCCTCTGATAAACTGATACTGATAGAGTCCTTCCGTTTTTCTGAAGTTTCGGGAAAGTGACGTTTGTGAGCTCCAGTTATCTGATATTTTATAATTAGCCTCAGCTTTTACATTGATTGACGGAGCTTTCAGGGTCATATCATTGTTGGAATACGATCTTTTCCAGTCGAATCCTAATTCATCAGGTGTATGGGCAAAAAATGCTCTCGTTCTGGGAAGAAAAATAATAGGGGTATTGGTTCCCTCATAATTATAAATCTGGGCTCCTAAGCTGAACTTCAGCCTGTCATTTACCTGATAGCTTAAGGTAGGGGCCACAAAAAATGATTTTCTGAATTCAGAATCTCTGAAACCATTCTGATACTGGTAGGCCGCATTCAGACGGAATAATGTTTTCCTGGAGTCAGTAATGGGACCGTATACATCAGCCGTTATACGGTTCAGGTTATAGCTTCCCATAAGGTAGGATACTTCTCCACCAAAGTAATCTTTAGGTTTTTTCGTTACCGCATTTATGAGTCCTCCAAAGGAGGTTACAGCACCTCCATATAAAGTTCCTGCCGGTCCTTTAATAACTTCTAAACGTTCAATATCAGCAGGATCAATCTCTCCATTAGTAGTTGCAGGAAGACCGTCTACCATGGATACTTTTGTAGGGAATCCTCTAAGGCTGTAGTAGAAACTTCCGTCCCCGGACCCTCTTCCCGGACTCCCCTGCATTTTTACCATCCCCTGCACATTTTTTAAAACTTCTGAAATATCATAAGTAATCTGCTCCTTCAGTAATTGCTGGTTGATACTCGTATAAGCCTGCGGATTTTCTAAATTCCTTAAAGGCATTTTAGAAACGGAAGTACTGTCTTTATCCAGGAATTTGTTTCTGCTGAAAGCATACACGGTGATTCCTTCAATAACATTGTTTTCTGTTGTTGTATAAATAGGTGGAATCTCATAGACATCTTTCTCAATGCGGATGGTATCGCGCATCAGTTCGATATCATTTAAAACCACCTGAAGAGTATATTCCCCAGGTGGCACATTATCAAAATAATATTCTCCTAAATTGTTTGTTTTTGATTGATATGAAGTATTGACTATTCTTAAAAGTGCATTTTTTACCGGCACTTTCTCAGACAGCATGACCTTGCCGTTTACCCTTTCATTTTGCTGAGCATCAATAAAATGAGGAAGTAAGGCAAAAGCTAATAGTAATATAGGGGTTTTAAATGTTTTCATGCTGTAAGTTTTGTAACAGTGGATAGTTTATTTTACCGTTTTGTGATAATGGAAATGACTCTATGTGTTCGGTGTGGACGTATTGAGGGTTAATGCGCAGTTTATTTTTAATAATTTCAGTGATGACCTGGGGATCAATCTCCTGATTGTCATATAGCACAATGATTTTTTTGTCATTGGAATTCAGGCATATAAACGTATTTCCTTCCAGCTCATTTTTAAGAATAAATTCTACCTCATCCAGATTAAGGCGTATTCCGAAAAGCTTCATGATACGTTTTATTCTTCCTGTGATAGAGTAAATTCCGTTTTGTCCTTTTTTGGCTGTATCTCCTGTCCGCAGCACTGCGGGCTGTTCATAAGAAGTGAGGTCCTGAAGGGTATGGGCGTAGCCTCCAAAAATACTGGCATGTGAGAACAGCAATTCATCGGTATCAGGATCTATGCTGAAATTCCCTCCATATACAGGAGTACCAATAGAAGTTTCTTCTTCCAAAAGTCCATCTGTAGTAAGATAAGCCATTCTTCCACCAGCTTCCGTCTGACCATACTGTGCAAAGAATTGTTTTTCAAATTCAAGACAGTAAGCAAAGATGGTTTTTCTCAGCTCACCATTGATTACTCCTCCCGTATGCGTAAGGTATCGTAAACTCTGGCTGTCTTTTCTGAAGAAGCCTATCCTGTTAAGATTCTCGTATAAAAATGGAACTCCTCCTAAAGTACTGTATCCATATTCCTCCATTTCATCCCAGAATGCCTTTTGCATAATATCTTTATCAGTACATACCATTCTTCCGGCACGCATACAGTTGGTGGTAAAAATAGAAAAGCCATATACAAAATTGATGGGTACATTTAACGGCACTACATCAGATTCCAGGATAGGCATGTACTGAAGAATGCTTACCGCATTCTGATACAGGTTTTCATCCGATAGCTTAACGAGTTTGGGAATTCCCGTAGTTCCTGAAGTACTTAAAAGAAGCTTAATTTCCGGATGGATCGTAATCTCACTTTTGTAATCATCTTTCATAAAGATTTTTACAGTATCAGAGAATGCTCTGATACTGTATCCTTCTACCTCATCTCTGGATGGGTCAAAGATATATTTCGGACGGTATTCTGCCTCCATCCGGTCTTTGAATTCCGAATGCAGTTTCTGTCCCAATAAAGCAATCGTATGGGCTGTTCCGTAAAAATTGAGAAGAACCTCAATACTGGAGAGCTGATTGTCATTGTACAAAAAGATCAATCCTTTTTCTACAGGATTCAAGCCTAAAGACCGATACAGCGTTCCAACCGGTATGGTAGTACCGGTGGAAGCATCTGTAAACAACAGGTTCTTGTTGGCAATTACATTTTCTAAAATTTTCATATACTTAGTTTTCTACGAATACATCGTATTTTTTCATTTTTTCACGGATCTTTCCGACGTTACCCATCTCCAGGATATCATTAAAATCAAACTTGATCTGATAAAACTGTTCCAGCGCTTCTACAATAAGCAGGTGGGACATAGAATCCCATTCCGGAATTTCCTGATAGGTAAGATTTTCATCTACCAATTCTTTTTTTATAGCAATTGCAGAGGCAATTATTTCATAAAACTCTTCTGTTGTGTTCATTTTAAATTTTTATAGTTTTCCATTTACCGTTTTTGAAAATCATTAAGAAAAGTACAGCCAGTACAATTTCTGAAGAAACAATAGCTGTAAATATTCCTTTTAGTTCCCATTGAAGCCTTACTCCCAGCAGATAAGCCAGAGGAAGCTGAATAATATAGAACATGATGATATAGAGAAGGGTTACCTGCATGATGTTACCGGCTGCATTCAATGCACGGCTGATCACCATGGTAAAACCTAATAAGAGATAAGCCATAGATACCACATGGATATACTGAACGGCGTACCTTGCTACCTCCGATTCTACAGTAAAAAACTTCACCACATGCTCTGCGGCCAGCTGCCAGAACAGGGCCACTGCAATAAGGTAGCTCATATTAATGGTACCTGCTCTCCACACTGTTTTTTCTGCCCGGACAGGATCTCCTGCTCCTAAATTCTGTCCTGTAAGAACACCGGCAGCATTTCCTATTCCCCAGGCAGGCATCGTGGCAACAGAAGCAATACGCTGTGCAATAATGTAACCCGCAAGCGCTGTCGTTCCAAAAGTAGATATGATCTTCACCATAATCAGCCAGCTGGATGTAGGAATAATATACTGAACCAGGCCCCCAAAAGCTATTTTAAGAATCTTTTGGAGCAATGGCCTGTCAAAGTCAAATTTCATCAGGATATTAATGCTCGTTTTACCCGTCAACAGGATAAAAAACTGGTATAAAACTGCCAACAGCCTGGACAAAATAGTAGCATAGGCCAGTCCCAGCAATCCGAAAGCAGGAATAAATCCTACCCCGAAAACAAGCACTACGGCAAACACAATATTTGAAATATGACAGAGCCAAAGTGATTTCATGGCAAGATCTGCATCCCCTGCTCCTCTGAACAGTCCATTAATAGAAAGACGGAGGATGACAAGCCCGATACTGATAAAAACCAGTCGGGAAAAAGAAAGGCCATCATTCACTATTCCTGCATTGATTCCAAGAAAACCTACAATCTCTCCAGCGAAATAGCATGACAGCCCGCCAATCAGTAAGGCAAAGAATAAGGCAAGCATAATAATATAATGAGCTGTTTTACCCATGCCTTCTTTATCTTTTTCGCCGGCTCTCCTTGCGGTAAGCGTTGCTGCAGCAATCCCAAGACCTACTGCGATAGCATAAGCGAAATTGACATAATTATCGGTAATCCCAACAAGGCCAAGGACTTTATCGCCCAGTTTGGCAATAATCAAAAGATTGACGCTCACAAAAACAGATTCCATCACCAGCTCCATCACCATGGGAATTGCCAAGCTAAAGATGGAACGGTTGATACTACCGGAAGTCAGCTCGGCCTTTTTCCCGGCTAAGGCTCCGTAAGCAAAAACCGTCCCTTCTTTTAGTATATGCAGGAATTTCCTCATCATACAGCTACAGAATTTTTATTGGCGATCTGATACAGAGGATTAGGCAATGCTCCATCCTTTCTTGGAATAGCAAAAGCTTTATTTTCACTGTAGCCATTATTTTTCAGACGCAGGCTGTTGATATAAAACCTTTTGAACGTAGGAACATAAAGGTCATATTTTTCGTATCTCTCCTGTAGATGGGTATTATCTGCTTTATAACTTTCTATGCAGTCATGCACAAGTGTCCAGAATACATCTTCTTTACAGTTTGAATAGGTATGAAGTACATTAGACATATATCTAAAAAAAGCATCAAAAACTCCCAAAAGAATAAACAAAGGAATATTTTCTTTGTTGGAAGACTGTATCAATCCGTCTGCAAGATGAGCCGGAAGCTTTTCTCTTGCTTCTGTAGTAAGGACAATATCATCTACAAAATCCTTAATTACAATTCTTTGAGGCACTCCATTTTTCAGCACGACCATAATGTTTTCGCCATGGGGAGTCACACATAAAGAATGGGTGTAATAGATATGAAGCAACGGTGTAAGATAGGCATCAAGATAACTTGCCACCCATTCTCTGATACTCATTCCTGCCTTTTCTGCAAAAGCCTGTACCAAAGGGATTCCGTTATTGTCTACATACAGTAAGGAAGCCATGGTGACCATTTGCTCATCTTCCTTAAGATAGTTTTCCGCACTTTCACGCCATAAGGCTCCCAGGAATTCATTATACTGGTAAGGAACATTGGTAATCGCTCCGTATTGTGGATGAAGGTAAGCAATGGAAGCTTCTTCTCCCAGGAATATCGTTCCTTTGGCATCAAGATAAGCATCATCCTTTATCAGGCTTTTTACCCACTCTGTAATAGAAGGAGCTATTTTCATCTGTTTTGGAGACAATCCACGGATATTTCCTGTACTCAAGATAGAAACAGCTGTTTTAAGATATCTTTTCTTAGGATGATCTACGTTGAATAAGGTACGGATACTCTGCTGTGGACTGTAAGTATCGTTTCCTTCTCCCAATAGAATAAGAAGTCCGGATGCAATATCTCCGGCAAAATGAATCTTCAGCTTTTCTTCCCACTGCCATGGATGAACAGGAATAAAATGATAGTCTTCCACTGATTTTCTTTCATTTATCAGTTTCTGCTGAAAATCATGATAGAGCTGATCGCCAATCTCGGAACGGTAGAAGTCTTCTCTGTCGATATGATCCAATGATTGAAATGCAGATCTGCTGGTATGGGATGCCAGCCAGATAGGTTTCAGATTTTGATCAGATTCCGGAGCAAATGCTTTCAGGTCACGGGGAGAAAATCCTAATCTGCTTTTGTTAACAATTACCCATGGATGACCGGTCATTTGATGCTCTACCGTCTGATAATCTGATGAAGCAAGATCTTTTGAAGACATCACTCCTTTGGATAAAATCATCGCATCGCAGTATAATGTATGTAAAAGCTCTTCCGTATACCTTGCCAGTGTATAGGGATCTAAATCAAATACAGATTGCATCTCCAGGAAAAATGCTGCAACATCTACAGGTACTTCCTGAGAATGGTCTGTTTTGGTGATACTGTCTGTATCGATATGCCAATAGTCCATCATTCTTTCCTGACCGCGGAAGGTGTATTCAATATTGTCGAATCCTGTTTCCAGTTTGAAAACGGTATAGCCTGTTTCAGCCTGAAAAGAAACAACAGGCTTTAGCAGTTCTTCGTGCATTAATTCTGCAATGGTTTTAGCCATAAGATTTTTATTGGCCTGTAACCAGTATTCGTGGTTTACTATAGTATTTAAATTGGTGTTCATTTTTTAGTATTAAATTTGGGCAGTTGGTAAATCAGCATATTTTTCTACATCAAAATCCTGGAAAGCTATTTTTTTCTCAATTTTATAATGCTCTCTTCCAAGAATATCGTTGATGATATAGGAGTTACGGTAGGCAGCCATTCCAAGGTCTGTAGAAATATAGCTATGGGTATGTACTTCAGCATGGAGGACATAAATTTCGCCTCCGTTGTGATCTATAGAATAATTTCTGTTGACATCAAACAGTCCGCTTGAATCTCTTTTGATTCTGGACTGTATATTTTTCAGAAATGAAGGTTCATGATAGCGGTATCCGGTTCCCAGAATCAGGTAATCAGCTTCCTGCTCATACGGAACGTCCTGTTCCAGCTGCGTAAATTCAAGATTGATAACCTCCTGGTTGGTAGTGTCTATCCTGTTCAGCTGGCTGTTAGGAATGATTTTAAGGTTAGGATCAGCGTTGTCAATATTCAGATCATAAATGAAATCATAAATATCATTGATGAGGTCATAGTTTATTCCTTTAAACTGGCTTTGCTGTTTGCTTAAAATATCTTTTCTTGCAGACTCTGTTCTGTTATAAAAATACTCTACATAATCGGGAGACGTTAGCTCCAGAGTCAGTTTAGAATATTCCATCGGGAAGAATCTGTCCGGGCGGGAATACCATCCTAATTCGGTTTTTTCATCTCTGCTTTGAAGGAGGTCATAAAAAACTTCAGCAGCACTCTGCCCCGATCCTATAATGGCTATTTTCTTACCTTCAGCTAAAAGCTCTTCTTTTCTGTAGAGATAAGAACTGGTATGAATAATCCGGGAATCTTCTTTAGGGATAAAAGAAGGAATATGAGGCTGTGTTCCGGTACCAAGAATAAGTCTCTCCGTTTTAAAAACTACTTTTTCTTTCGTTTTTGTGTGAACTGTTGTTACCAGGTAAATACCATCTTCATAGTCTATATCCATTACCTGTGTTGAAAAACGACATTGGGGCAGCTGTTCAATCACCCATTGGCAGTAACGGTTATATTCCTTTCTTGGAATGAAGAAACTTTCTCTGATAAAGAACTTATAAAGCCTTCCTGTTTCCTTGAGGTAATTAAGCAGACTTAATGGGTTGGTAGGATCTGCCATAGAGACACAATCACATAAAAATGGGGTCTGCAGGGTTACATGGTCAATCATTAAGCCGGGATGCCAGTCGAAACCATCCCTCTGATCCAGGAAAAGTGTTTTCAGTTCCGTAATTGGATGGGATAAAGCGGCAAGCCCAAGATTAAAAGGGCCGATTCCTATGCCAATTACATTATAAATAGTGTCATTATTCATGTTCTGTGATGTTTGTGGTGAATTGTACGTCTTTGTTTTGAGGGAATTTTTCCCAATACCATTCCCTGTAGCAGAAATTGAGATTTGCTTTTTTATGAGGCATTTCAATTACTTTATCTACTTTGAAACCGACGTGGGCCTTATTCATCATTGATGCAAGAGAATCTACGGAACCCTCTCCCACCATTTTACCTACCTGTGGCTGTGCAAAGACATAATCCACCATAGATTGTGTAGAAGGGGAAACATATTTCTTTTTGGGATCTATAGGTGCTATAAACTGATGGGTACCATAATCTGTAGGCAATACTTCGTAATAATCCCCAACAATGTCTCTGCAGGCCCAATAAATTTCGATATTACAGGAAGGCTCACCGTTGCTCATTACAATATAGCTGTGGGCTTCGTTACCCGGAAGCATCACACGATAGTATGTTTCAAGCTCGTCAATCGGCCAGTTCATCTGCCATATCTTTACGGCATGCTCGCGATTAAACCACTCATGGAGCATTTCAAGGTCATTTTCAAGATCTATAGGTCTGATGGTAATCGTGACATCTTCCTTTTCAAAATAACGTTTAAAGAATATGTCTTTTCCCTTTGGCTGAATTAGTTGTTCTGAGAAGAAATGCTCATAAAGAAGGTTGGGTACTTTTGCATAAGAAACGGCTGAGGAATTTATACCTCCATCTACATCAAATACTGCCGACTGTAGATTTGATTTTACAGCCCAATACTGTTCTTCCAGAGCATAACCTGTCAGATCTGATGGTTCTGTTCTGTGAAGATCTTCAAATTCCTGATACAGAATGCTGATGAGCTGTCTTTCTTTCACCCATCCTGTTTTACCCATTGAGCTGATAAGAGCTCCCAGATTACTCACTAAAAGATGGTGGGAAATAATTTTCATCAGGCGTTCATCCCTGATGAAAAGTTCTTCAATCTCAGGACAGTTCCTGATAAGCTCCTGATATTTTTCTTTGAGACTTTCTCTTAAAAGATAGCCTTGTCCGTCCCTTACAAAAATGGTTTTCGGGAGAAGCTGGTCATCCAGTCCTATAAGCAAATTCTGCTGATGAATTTCCGGAGCCATTCCATACTGGCTAAATAGCCTGTTTAGAGGAGAAAGCAAAAGATGAATATATTTCTTAAACCAGGTGATCACTGCCTGTTCAGGATCAGTTCCCAATTGACCGGCTACTTCTTTGAAAAAATGCCTGGTAAAATTGAAACTCCCTGCCGGCTCATCCTGACATAATCTTGCCAGTAAAAGAACTTTTTCTTCCCCTAAAAAGGGATTTTCACGGATCAGGATATTGAAACTGTCAATCGTATTTCCTTCATACTGAACACTTAAAGTAGCAGGCTCCAGAAGAAGTTTGAAATGGGGAAAGCTGTTTTCAAAAGAAGTCCTTTCTTGCTGCCACCATACCGCAGAAGCATATCCTCTGTTGAGGTCTTTTAAACTGTTTGTCCTTACAGATCCGGTCATCAGAACATGTAAAGAAAATTTTAACATCCAGCTGAAATCAGGATTGTAAAGACTTCTTATCGATGATGTGGCATAAAAGTCATCACCTAATGGTCCGATATGAATGATTTGTCCGGAGCCAAGCATTTCCGGATATTCTTCCGTTGACAGAAGATATTGCGCTTCCCAGGGATGGCATGGAACAATATAATAATCATTAATGTTTTCAAAATCGTAACTTTCGGGTATGGAAACTAATTTCTCGAATATTTCTTTCGCTGAAATTCCGGGAAGTGATTTTTCAGTGATGCAGCTTTTATGAATCAGAAAATAATCAAGCTGAAATCCCTTTCCAAATTCCGGGCTATACAAAAGCTGTTCTTCCTCAGAAAATCCCATTCTAGATTTGGTAAAAGGATGTAGATTGTGGCCTACAGGCAGCCGCTGTTCGGATTCTAAGAAGGAATAAGACAATTCTTTCTCTTGTTGTAAACAGGCTTCCGCGGTTAATTCCAGATTTTTCAAGCTGCTTTGAATTCTCTCAGAAAAGTGGGCAAGCCCTCCTTCATTTGAAGTATCAGAAAATTCTGTATAAATTAACTCTATCAGTTTTTCCATATCTACTTCAAATACATCCTGATTTTCATGATCTACAGCCCATACAGGAAATCCATAGTCATGAAAAGCACTTTCGGAACGATAAACAATCGGGGCAAACAGAAACAATCCGCTTTTCTTCAATTCAAATCTTAGATGCAACGGATACTTGGTATTTTGAAGTGCCTTTGCAGTAAGAAGATCATATTGGGGAACTCCCTGGTAAAATTTACCATTTCCAAGTTCTCTGAGCATTCCGTTAAGAAGGATACGGAAAGTAATTTCCTGTGCTTTATCCCCTGTTTTATTTTTCTGTATCAAAGTCTTTTCCATGCATTTTTATTTTATTGAGAATTTGATGTACATCTTCAGTAGTGGTAATCGGATTCAGGAAAGTAAATTTCAGATAGAAATGTCCATCTACTTTTGTACTGGCAACGAGAATTTCCCCGCTGTAGAAAAGTTTCGTCTTAATATACTGGTTCAAAGCATTAAGATCTTTAACCTCAGGTCTTATGTAACGGAATACCAACACACTAAGGTCAGAATCGGAAAGAAGTTCAAAATCTGTATCTTCAGTAATCATGGAGGCTACATCTTTTGTAAGATCTATTACCGTGTCGGTATATTCGGCAAGCTGTTCCTTACCCATCATTCTTAAAGTAAACCAAAGCTTCAACGCATCAAACCTGCGGGTACTTTGTGTAATGGATTTGTTGATCTGTGCAGGGATTTCCTCTTCATCCATTTCTTTAGGATTCAGGTAATCAGCATGATGCTTAAGAATCAGAAGCTCTTTTTTATTTTTAACAATGAAGGCACTGCTGCTGATAGGCTGGAAAAAGGATTTATGATAATCTATTGTTACTGAATCGGCTCTTTCTATTCCGTTTAACAGATTGCGATACTTATCACTTAATAATAAAGCACATCCGTAAGCAGCATCTACGTGCATCCAGATATTATACTGTTCTGCAATATTGGCAATATCTTCCAATGGATCTACATTTCCGAAATCTGTAGTTCCGGCAGTGGCTACAATACCAATAGGGATATTTCCAAGCTGTTCTTCTCTTTTGATATATTTTTTCAGTAAAGCAATATCCATACGGAATCTTTCATCTGTAGGCACTTTAATAATGGCTTTTTCACCAAGCCCCATGATAGATGCATTCTTCAAATTGCTAAAATGCGATTTATCGGAAACAAAAATTCTGAAACGGGCGGCTTCTCTTGGCAGGCCATCTAATTTGATATTATGATTGTAGTTCTTTTGAGAAAAGCAATCGCGCATCATCACCAAACCCATTAGGTTACTTTGTGAACCTCCGGCAGTGAACACACCATCGCTTTCATTGGTTTTATAGCCTAATTGCTCAGCAGTCCAGTCTATTAGTTTCCTTTCCATAAATGTACCTCCGGCACTCTGATCATAAGTATCCTGAGAAGAATTGATGGCACTCACAAGGATTTCCCCAGCCAAAGCCGGAATAACAACCGGACAATTCAAATGGGCTACATACTGTGGCAGGTGAAAAGCCGTAGCATGCTTTACATAAATATCATCTACTTCACTAAGAAGTTCCTTGTAATTGGAAAGTTTTTGATTAAGATCAATCTGCTGTACCATTCCTTTCATTTCTTTAGCTTCTATGCCGCTGAAAGGTTTGTCGTTTCTATAAAGAAATTCTTGTACAAGGTCTAAGGTGCTGTTGACAGCATTACGATAATGATCGTAATTGTCAGGATGGAAAATATTTCCAAAATTCCCCGAAATGTGATGTGAAGTGGTGGTTACCGGCTCTTCCAGGGACATAAAATTGTTACTCATATATGTATTTGTAAGGTGATTTTTTAAATCAATAGGTTGTATGTGGTTTTTTGATATATAGATTTATATATCTGACAGTCAGGTTTTTAAATTTTACATTTTTTTACTTTTTTATTTGGTGATTCATTAAATATTCATAAATTTGAACTTGTTATTGTTATTTAGAATAATTAAAAACAAATATAAAAATTATTATTTAACGCCAAATTTTTTTTTAATGAATTCTATAGAAATTTTAGATAACGACCGTATGACGCAGGTAAAACTGCTTCCTACAGTCATTGAGCTCACATCTCAGGAACGAAGAATGATTAATGATGCAGCGGTGCATCTTCAAAGAAAATATGGTAGCTATGAAAATCGTGACTTTATAAGACACGTACACCAGCTGGCTTCCTATTTCTTACCCGAGAGAATCTTACATATAGCGGCTGATTTTGCGAGTGACTTTTCAAAAAATCAATATGGTGCATTGGTATTCAAGGGATTAATGGATGTCGACCAGGAAAGTATTGGCAGAACACCGGCCAACTGGCAGTCTGCTGATTATTCTAAATTTGATCTTTATGGCTTTGCCTGTGCATTAATCCATGGGGCTCTCCCTTCCAAGCCGGTACAGTATTATTCCCAACGTAAAGGAGGTGGATTAATTCATGCTATTATACCCGATGAGAAAATGCGGGAAACCCAAACAGGATCGGGATCTTCCACTGACCTGTATGTGCATACCGAAGATGCTTTTTTGAAACATCAGGCCGACTTTCTGAGTTTTATGTATTTACGAAATGAAGAACAGGTCCCTTCTACCCTATATTCTATCCGTTCCCATGAATCTATAGGTGAAAACTACAGGCCTCTTTTTGAGCGTATTTATAAGATACCTAAAGATGCCAATCTGGAAACGGCAACGAACGAGGAAGATACGCTGGATTCTGTTTTGTATGGTAATTTTGAGCTTCCTTTTATGAGGTTTGATGCAGCTGAACAGCTCTTCAACCCGTCTATCAAGCAATCCGAAGATGCCCATCAGTATCTGAAAGAATTCTGGGAGGAAGCAAGACATCTTATCTATTCAGATTTTACTCCCCAGGCAGGAGATGTTATTCTGGTTAACAATCATTTGTGTGCTCATGGAAGGTCTGCTTTCCGTGCCGGGGTGAGGAATATCGATGGTGTAGAATATCCATGTGAAAGAAGAATTATGCTCCGCATGATGAGTAAGGTAAGCCTGATCGATATGAGAGCGCATACCCTTACGGAAGATCCGTTTTTTGTCATTGAAGAACATCTCGGTAAAAATTTCACCAACCTATAAAATGCTTCAACAACATTTTTACTATGACTTGACAGTAATCCTTTTTAAGACCCGTTCTTAAAAAGGATTTTTTATAGAGATACTTTGTTTAATTAATTGATAAACTGCTTTATATGCCAATCCATATAAAGCAGCTTTTATTATTTAAAATACTTATCAAAAAGAGTTAACTGATTGGATAATGACTGGCTCCAATAGGCAGGATCATGGATGCCTAAAGATTCAATATATAAATGTTCAATTTTAAGTTCTGTAAGTTTATTATGAAACTTTCTGTTCTGCCCGATCATCTGAACATCTTCGGTACCGCAATCAAAAATATATCGCTGTCCGGCTCCTGCCATTAGCTTTACTTTAGTATCAGTAAGGAAAGCAGGGTTAAGGGATTCAAAAGAACCCAATACCTTATTGACCATATATTTTTGGTAGCCTTCACCGAACGAATTGAAATCTAAAGCACCGCAAGAACTTCCGACAATACCAAACGTTTTATGGTAGGTTACCCCAATGTTGGTCGCTCCATACCCTCCCATACTCCAGCCCATAATTCCTCTGTATTTTTTTTCAGTTTTTACGGGATAATTTTTGTCGATGAAATCCACTAATTCTTTTCCTATAAAAGTTTGATATTGTGAATCTTTAACAATAGGACTGTCTACATACCACGAGCTGTAATTCCCATCCGGCAATACATAAATTGTTTTATATTCCTGAGCTTTCTGAACCAAATCAGGGATATCCTGCTTGATGATTCTTTCGGGATTACCACTGAAACCGTGAAGAATATACACTGATGGATAGGTTGTATTCGGCTGAATATTGGGAGTAATGATAATGGTTTTGATCTTTTTATTCATTTTCGGACTGAAAACTTCCTGATGAATAATTTTTTGTGCTGATCCCTGTACGAAAGCGGTAAGCACAATGACAATGCTGATTAATTTTTTCATGTTGTAAAAAATATTTAATTAATAATATCAGAATGTATCTGTATAAATGTAAGACGCTTATAGTTTTAAACAAAACATTATAATCCATTATTTAAACTTTGGCATCTCTGATCTTTTGACAGGACAAATTTGTGCCGGAAAAAACAGAAAAGCCTCAACATATGTTGAAGCTTTATTAATTTATTTCTTTCTTGATCCTGCTGAGCTGAGTGGGTGTAATGCCTAAATAAGAGGCTATATGATGCTGTTTCAATCTGTTATGAAGAGGCTTATTTTCAAGAAGCTGCAAATAACGTTTCTTCGCGGTTTCATATTTTAAAGATACTTCCAAAGGCTCTTTTTTTACCACCCAGTTTTTCTCTAAATAATGCAAGTGAAAGAGAGCAAGGTCATGGTATTTTTCCAGTAATTCCCGATAGGCTTTGACCGGATACTGTATCACTGAACAATCTTCAAGAGCAATGATATTAAAATCGCTGGGTTCGTTTTTAATAATGGCTGCAGTAGATGCTACAAAGCTGTTTTCTTCAAAGAAGATTTTGTAGATATAATCTCCCTGTTCATCAATGGTATAATACCCTATCAATCCTGATTGTAAAAAGTAATAATATCTTGCCATGCTCCCGGATTCCAGAAGAAGCTCATTTTTATGATATTGCTTTTCAGTACAAATGTCTAACAAAGCAGCAGCTGTTTCCCCGGATAAAGGATAATACTGATTAATCTGCTCTAAGAATGTTGATTTGTTCATTGTTTTTTAATCCAATATCTTCTTCATCATTAAATCGGTCTGCTCCTCATCACCAAGTCTGAAAATATGTTTGTCAAATTCAACAAATCCGTTTTTTCTGTAAAAGTTCAAAGCTCTCAGATTCTCCTCCCAAACTCCCAGCCAAAGGTAGGATTTGCTTAACTGTTGAGCCGTTTCCAATGCCTGATCATATAAAAGCTGCCCCACTTTTTTACCATGATGGCTTTTTTTGACGTAGATTCTCTCAATTTCAAGACCGGTTTCATCCTTTAATTCGGTCTGTGCTTCACCTGAATTGATTTTAAGATAACCCACAGGGTTGTCTTCTTCCCAGGCAATATAGAACAGAGAATCCTGAGTTTTGAGTTCAGAGGTTAATTGGGGAGTATTAAAACTTTCTTCGAGGTACTTTTCCATAGCTTCATCAGTATTATCTTCTGCAAAAGTTTCAGTAAAAGTTTGTATTCCCAGGTTCTGTATAGTTTCCAGGTCGTCTATTCCGGCTTTAAGGATCGTTATTGATGACATAGTATATATTTATTGCTCTAATTTATTAATAAGATTTTTTATTTCGGGTATGCTGAGTTCTGTTTTTGTTTCTGTTTTTACAATATTTTTTAAAATTCTGATATGGACAGTTTTTAAAGCGTTTTCAGCTTTTACTTCCTGGTCAGGTAGTACTCCGATATGTTCCCAGTTGGTATGGCTGGTTAAAGAGGTTATTTTTCCCGCCGGAACAAGGAGTAAATACTGATTTTGAAGTATAAAATGATCTACCGGATTGGCAGCACCACCCGTTTTTTCACCTATTACTTCTGCTAATTTATGTTGCTGCAAAAAGTAGGCAAGGCCTTCTGCGGCAGAAAAAGTAGTTCCACTGGTAAGAATATAGATTTTTTTATGGAGATATTTTGTCCCGGCAACATTAGATTGAGTACTGTTCATTACAGTCTTATCATCATGTCTGAAATAGGTGGTATAAAGATCTGTTTTTTTATCAAAAAAATAACTGCAGAATAATAGAAGCATTCCATTGTCCCCTCCTTCATTTTCTCTAAGATCAATAATCAGGGAATTGGTATTGGCCACAAAATTCATTGCTCCGGCCAACGTAGCTGCACTGGCTTCAGGGGATGCGAAACCTTTAAAATTAATGTAGCCTATATTGCCATCCAGCCGCCGGACACTTTCAAAGCCAAAATTTTCAAGACTGTTATGAAAATTGTTTAATCTCACCTTTTCCTTTTCATCAACCAGTTTTTCAGGACTATAGTTTTCGAGATATTTAACAAAAAAATGTCCGTCTTTGATATCTTTCCTCAACTTTTGGGTGAGGAGTGCCGCAAAATCTTTTTTATTTAAGGTAGTATAAGTTCCTTTTTTAAGGTCACTTTGAAACAAGGAATCTACCTTTTTATAAGTTGTTTTATCAATATAATAGCTCTTTACTTTTTCTGTAATATCAGAAAGTACTGCTGTCATATCATCTTTCTGCGCATAAGAATATAAAGAATGGAAAAGGAAAATTCCTGCCAATAATTTTTTCATAGAAATAAGTTTAAATATTTCAGTAAAAGTATCTCAATGAAAATCGTAGAAATTGTAAAAATGGAAACTTAGATAAAAAACCAGATATTATTCTTTTCAGTATCTACGTTGTCAAAGAATTTCCCGGGACTTATTCTTGTCAGCTCCTTAAAGTCTTTAATAAGATGCGACTGATCATAAAAAAGATGTTCATAGGAAAGCTCTGTAAGATTTCTGGATTTTTTATTTGAGATGAGCACGTTACGAAATCGCTGAATTTTCCTGAATTCGGAGGCAGGCTTAAACAGATACCGTTTGGAAATCTTATTGACGTATTGTCTTGTTATTTTATTTTTCACGGCAATTTCTTCGATGCTCAGTTCAGTTTCAAAATCAGCCAAAATAGTATAGGCCAATTTTAAATCTTTCTGGCAGAGTATTGAAAGCCAGTAATTTTCCAGCATTTCAATTTGACTTTTTCTGTTGGGTTCTTTTAAAACAGCATTGCTGATGTCTTTAAAATCTGAAAGTTGAATATTTTCCTCTAAAGATGTACGATCATCTGCATCAAAAAAATGATAGATTCCCAAGGGTTTAAAGTAAAGAGTAACTTCATTGACAGATTGTTTATAAAAAATCTCGGTAGGAGCGGAACATCTGAAAACAAAATCAATCACTATGTTTTCTGACAAAGATCGGCTTAGCTCCATCCGTCCGTTATCTTGAGTAACGGATACATCCTGACAAGCTGATACAATACAATAATTATCCGGAAATGTAAGATACCTGACCGGCTGATGATCGTCATCTTTTTCTATAAAATAATACCCTTCAATATATTTTTTTAGAACAGGATGTACCGGCTGGTAAAAAGTAACTTTCATATAATCGGAGGTCTTAAAAAAAGAATCTTACAATAATCTTACGGACTGCTCCTTACGAAAATAATATTTTCTTAAATGCTTCAGAAGCCAAATGTACCTGTACGCTCCAGTCATCAGCGGCATCACTTCCTGCATCATCAGAAATGTATTTCAGACATAGAAACGGAATATTTTCTTTTTGAGCTATAAGCGCCAACGGATAGGCCTCCATATCTACAATATTATAATCTGTCTCAGAATGGTTCATTTCAAAACTGTCACCACTGCCACAGATTCCTTCTTTTAAAGTATCCATTTTAAGCCCATATTCCAATACAGGAGGTACTCCTGACAGCGGAGTCTCATAGAGTTGAAATCCAAGACCTCTTACATCCATATCCCGCTGGATAAATTTTGTACAGCATACCACTTCTCCTTTATGAAACCCTTTACTCCCTGCCGAACCCAAATTGACAATCAGTTTTGGTTTTCTAAGATGAATTTCTCTGGTCAGTTCTATCGCTGCATTGACTTTTCCAATTCCTGTTACCAATTTATTTTTTCCGTCAAATACAGTTCCTGCTTCTGAGTCTAATGCAAAAACAAAAAGAGTATCCGCTATTGGATAATGAGCTTCGTTATTAATTTTTATCATAGAGAAATGAGATGTATACCTTGTTTATAGAGTCTTACAAAGATATAATAGTTTTCTGTATTTTGTAAATATTATATAGTCTGAAACTTTTGTCTTTGAACATTAAGAATAATAAATATCAGATAACTGATTATAAAAGTAAACAAAGGAATTTCAAATGATAAATAATTAAATTTTACAAGAGGGACCTCTATCATTCTGCTTATGAGGGGAGAGAGCATTAGAATAAAGCTCAGGATTGTGACTGGAATTCTGTTTCGCCAACCGGTTACATTCAGTACAATTCCTAAAATTCCCAGAATTGCAAATATCTGATCAGTATTTCCAACATCAAAGACCGTAAACAAAAGCCAGCATATAAATGGCAGGCCAATCATTTCACCTGCTAAAATGATCAGTAAATAAGAAATAATGGAGACTATTCTCACACTGCTACTAATTTTCATAATCAACTTTTTAAGCTATTCCATGAGTTTTTAAATCATGATGATACTGTTTGGTAATATTGATTACAACATTGAAATAACATTTTCCTCCATCATGTACAATCAATTTTTCAGTTCGCCAATCATTATTATCCATATGCTCACAGAAGCAAAACACTCTAACAATTTTTTCTCCATTAGAATCTGTTGAAACATAATATTGTCTAAAGTAATTCCTTAAGTTTAATCTATATTTCTTATTCTCGATTTTATCATTGTACTCATTGACAGCCTTGATTACATTTTTATCTATGATCTTTAATTCAGATTGGGTAAGATCTGCCTTCTTTTCAGTAGCATCATCAAATATTGCAATATAATTTTGCTCCTTTAAAGTATCCGATGCTATAGAAGGAATATATTCAATGATTGGTTCTTTATTATTTTTACAGCTTATTGATAAAATAAATGGAATAATAGTTAAGAAATGTTTCATTAATTGGAGATGATCTTAGTAAAGATAAGTTTCAAATATAAAAATATTCCAATATATTTCAAAAGATTTTTCACAATCCAATAAACATCTTATGTAAAACCCCCAAAACAAAGTCAAAATGTTTTGGGGGTTAAAATAAATATTAGATACTGCATCCATCAGCATCGCAGGAAGCACCACTACTTCCGGAAATATCTTTAAAAGGACTTACCGTTTCTTTATAAGTCTGCTGAAGTGCTTCTTCAAAAGCTTCTACCGGCTGTGCTCCGGAAACAGCATACTTTCCATTCAGAACAAAGAACGGAACGCTGGAAACCCCGTTATTTCTGGCTTCCAGAATATCCTGGTTCACTTCATAATCCAACTGATCTGAAGTGACAGCCTTTCTTGCTTCTTCTTTATCAATTCCTAAGTTTTCTGCAAGAGAAACCAAAACTTCCGTGTCCCCTACATTCTTACCATCGATAAAATGAGCGATGAACAAAGCTTCTTCCATCTCATTAGACTTGTTGTACTTCTTAGACAAATGAAGCAATTTGTGGGCACTGAAAGTATTGGTGATCAGAGCTTTTTCAAAATTAAAATCAATTCCTGCTCCTTTTCCCATCTGGGCAACCTGGCTGATCATTTGGGTAGCCTGCGCTTCAGGAAATCCTTTCTTTTCTCTAAAATATTCAATTGTATTCTGAGTTTGCTTTGGGTCCAGACTTGGATCCAGTTGGAAACTCTTCCACTCTACTTCTACTTCATCTTTAAAAGGAAGTTTGTTCAGCGCTTGTTCAAAATTATTTTTTCCGATATAACAAAACGGACACATCACGTCCGACCATATTTCTATTTTCATTGTAGGTATTTTATGAAATTTACTACAGCAAAGATACGAATTTATTTTAATGTAATAAAATTTGTTACAGTTTATTCTTTACAGGGTATTGTAGACTGGCTCCGTTTTTCATACAGTCCTTTTAAGATCATCATGGAAAATGCAAGAAGTCCAAAAATAACTCCAATCCAGGGTGTAAAGACGACTCCTTTTGTGACAATAATCCAACCTCCGATAGTTGTTCCTAAAGTAACCCCTAAATTTCCAAATGATGTTGCCAGGCTATTGGCAAATTCTAAAGAACCCGGAGCTGCTGATATCATATAAGTAGAAGCATTCAAAAAGCTTGGGGAATAAAGAAATCCCCAAATCCCTATGACCAGAATAGTGGCTATCATATTTCCGTCTGAAACATATAGCAGGATGGGCACTAAAATGGTTCCGGAGAGGAAAAATGCCGTTGTTACGGCTACATTTTTATTAAGCATTTTCCCGGCAATCCAGTTGGCGAAAATTCCAATCGTTCCAAAAACCAGCAGCATATAACTTATCATTGTAGTGTCCATCCCTTTTGCTTTGTTCAGGTAGTCTGCAAAATAGCTGTACGTAGAAAACCAGGCTGTAATCATAAAAAAATTAGTCAATGTACTTAAGATAAAAGAAGGCTGAGTAAGTATACTTACCTGACTTCCAAAAGATTTCTTCTCCTGTACCGGCATTGACGGTAACAGAAACTGAATCGTAATAAGTGCTATTAAACTTACTGCAGTCTGAATCATAAAAGAATATTCCCATGACCAAAGGCCGGAAACCCACGTAGCAAAGGGAACTGTGGTTACCATAGCGATAGCAACTCCATTGAAAACAATGCTCATCAGCCCGTTTTTTTTATGTTCTTCGGCCTGAGATATGGCTACAGACAGAGCAGATGCAATATACACAGGCTGTAGAAATGCAGGAAGAATTCTAACAATCATCAGCAGCCAAAATGGCGGTGAAAATGAAGAAACAAATCCTGTAACCAAAAACATAAAAATAGCAGCCAGCATTATTTTTTTCCGGTCAAGCCCTGAGGTAAGCAATGTCATAAAGGGCCCCGTAAGAGCAATTACCAGGGCAAAAGCACTCAACAGATAGCCTGCTTTATCAATACTGATACTGTAATGTTCTGCAATCTGAGGAAGAATACCAATGACCCCAAACTCCGTTGTGATGACTGCAATAAATCCCAGACAGCCTATATAAGCATACTTTTTCATAGCTGATTTTCATTAATCGTTTTAAAATTCTGCTGGGCAAATTCAGCGATTTCATTAATTGCGGATTGTGTTTCATCCAATACTTCTCCCATATGCATAAATCCATGAACCATTTCGTTATAAAGGCTTTTTTTGACAGCAATACCTGCATTTTCCATGTTGCCGGCAAGCTGCTTTCCATCATCAATCAACGGATCGTGTTCTGCTAAAATAATCAGTGTGGGTGGAGTCTTTTTAAAATTTTCCAATAAAACAGGGATTGCCAAAGGATTGTTGGCCTGATCTTCAGGAAGATACCAGTTCCACGCCTGTATTCCTCCTTCTTTATTTAAAACAGGACCGTTTTCGTACACTTTCCAGGAATTGGAAGTGAATGTATTGTCTGCAGCAGGGTAAATTAATACCTGAAACTTCAGCAGCGCTCCTACCTCCGTTGAAACAGCTGCTGCAAGTGCCCCTCCGGCACTGTCGCCTATAATTCCAATTTGATTTTGATCGATTCCTAAAGAATCAGCATGGTCTGCCACCCATTTTACAGCATCAATAGTATCATTAAGTCCCGCAGGAAAAGGATGCTCAGGAGCAAGACGGTAATCTACAAAAATAATGACAGAACCGGTTTTATTGGCTAGCTTACGGGCAACAGCATCGTGAGTTTCATATCCTCCGGCAATAAACCAACCCCCGTGTACATAAATAATGGCGGATGATTTCTGAGCTGTTTTTCCCTTAGGGCGATAAATACGGATGGGAATCTGATAATTTTCCTTCGGAATATTCAATTCTTCAATCATAGTCACGATTTCCTTTTTCCCGCTAAGCTGAAGCGTCATTGTTTCAAGGTATTTTCGGGTATCATCTAATGGGCTCTGGGCATTAAATGACTGTATCTTTTCTAATTGATTTAAAATCCGATTGATTTGTGGTGTAAACTGCATTGTTATTTAATTTTGAATTACATTATTTCAGCAGGGAACTGTAGCGCTATCATTCCTTTATTGCTGTGTTTTTCTCTTTGATGGTACAAAATTAAATTTCAAGCCTTACATTTGCACTGTATACAGTGAATTGTACGGTACTAACAAATTTGTAAGTAATGGGAAAAATAAAAGAAAACTCAACCAATAATATCAACAGGCAGTATATTCATGAATGTGATCTCACCTATGCGGTTTGTAAGATTGGAGGAAGATGGAAACTTCTGATTCTGGATAAGCTTAAAGACGGAAAACTGCGTTTCAGTGAACTTCGGAAATCAATTTCAGGAATAACAGAAAGAATGCTTACCCTGCAGCTGAGAGAACTGGAGAAAGAAGGCTTATTAAAAAGAACAGTTCATGCCGAGGTACCACCCCGAGTAGATTACGAACTCACTGATATTGCCAGAGAGCTTATCCCTATCTGGAACGAGCTAAGTAAATGGGGAGGAAAACATCGGGAATTGCTACAGGAACAGGTAGAAGTTTAGGAATAGCTTTATATCACAGGAAAATATAGAACTTCTTCTTATAAAAACAAAATCTCTGATCAATACTAATCAGAGATTTTTTATTATTGTATGAGTGTGATCTCAGTTTTTGTTGACTCTTTGACAAAAGAGGATATGGGCAATCAGTGCTAAAACGCCAAAGGTTGTTCCTACAAAACAAACCCCTGCCCACTGTGCTTTCTGCCATGCAACAGAAGCCAGCCAGGTACCTAATGATCCTCCAATGAAATAAGAAACCATATACACCGTATTGAGTCTGTTGACAGCATTGGATTTTATCAAAAAGTAATTGGTTTGGTTCATAATATGGCTGGACTGTACCCCTAGGTCTACAAGAATTACTCCTGCAATCAGTCCCCAATAGGTTTCTCCGGCAAAATAGGTAAACCCCCAGCTTCCAATGACAATCAATAACGAATACAGTATAATCCGGTTGAGATCCAGGTATTTTTGCAGCTTTCCTACTTTCGCAGCTGCCAATGCGCCTACCGCTCCTGCCAGTCCGAAACTTCCTACCACTGAAGAGCCAGCATTAAAAGGCGGCTTTTCCATATGGAAAACCAAAGTAGTAAACAAAGCACACATAGACCCGAAAGCCATTGCTCCCCGGAATGACGCCAGCTGAAGAATAGGCTGTGTTTTGGCAAGATGAGCCACAGAACGCATCAGTTCTTTATAAGTGCCTTTGAAATTCGGATGAAGTTCCGGAAGCATTTTATAAACAGCCACCCAAACTAAAATCATTAAGCCTGCTGCAATTCCAAACATAGCTCTCCATCCCCAGACTTCCCCTACAATTCCGCCCACAAAACGGGAAAGTAGAATTCCTAATAACAGACCGGACATTACAAGCCCGATATTGCCAGCTTTCTCCTTATCTGATGATAGCTCTGCCGCAATGGGAACAAATAGCTGCGGGATAACAGATGTTGCTCCGATCAGTAGACTGGCTGCGTATAGCATCCATAACTGTGTGGCAAAAGTCATCCATAACAGGGATCCAAAAACAAGAAATAGATCAATTAAAATCAGTTTTTTACGGTAAAATTTATCTCCCAATGGGACAAGCAACAATAATCCCAGCGCATACCCAATCTGGGTAAGTACCGAGATCCTGCTCGCTGCACTTTCCGAAACATTAAGATCTTCAGAAATAAGGGCCAGCAAAGGCTGGTTATAGTAATTATTAGCTACCACAAGCCCGGAAATAATGGCCATCAGCCAGATTACAGTCCTTGAAATACCGTTAGAAGCGTTCTCCTGCATATTACAAATAAAATTAGAGTGGGTAGAAAATGATTTCGAATGATGGAGCCTGTCAGATCCGTCAGAAATATATTCTTTTTTTAAGAGTTCAAAGGTAGTCATTTTAATACAAGGAAATCATCTATTTAATCTGTCGGTATAATAGATTATTTTTCTCAAAACTGTCTTTAATAAAGTATTTTTGAAGTATCAATATGTTTTTATCTTACATTTGCCATACACACTTATTTATGAATGATATCGATTCTAAAGGGCAGATTCTAAAACGTTCTGCAGAAGCAAAAGAAATTTACCTCCCTCACCTTTCAGCCGATCCTGTTATTTTTGGTTTTGATCAGAATGAACTGAAAGTTTTGCTGGCAAAAATGAATTATAAAAAACAATGGCTTCTTCCCGGAGGATATGTACGTAAGGATGAAGATCTGGATGAAGCCGTACTCAGAATCCTGGAATCCCGGACAGGTATAACCCATGTTTTTCTTGAAGAATTCGGGGTCTTCGGAAAGAAAAACAGAAGTGAGTCTTATTTTGAAGATTTTGATGACAGTCTTTTCCAGAAACAGCGGTTTATTTCGGTGGGCTATTATGCCCTGTACCACTCTTCTGAAATCAATCCGGTTGCTGACGAAATGAGTGAAACCTGTGAATGGGTTTATTTAAGGCAGCTTCAGGAAATTGAGCTTGCTATGGATCACCGGGAAATCATTGAAAAGGCACTGCTGACTCTCAGGGAAAAAATTTCCTATAAACCTATCGGATATAATCTGCTTCCTGAAAAATTCACCCTTCCCGAACTGCAAAAACTCTATGAAGCGATATTCGGTAAAACACTTAATCGCGGAAACTTTTACAGAAAGATTAAAAATTTAGGCATATTAAGAAAACTGGAAGAACAAAGACGTGGAGGAGCCCATAAATCCCCTGATCTTTATTCTTTTGATCAGGAAAACTATACAAAAGCCTTGAAAAATGGTTTGAATAATTGGTAGATCATCTGTACGATTGCTTTTGTTGATGATCCTGATTGATGAAAAACCTTTGAACTTTTAGAAATATTGAAGAAATTTGCATCATGAAAATCATTCCCCTCAAAGAAGGTAATTTCTCAGCAAGCAAAACAAAAGATTTCAGTCTTTTAACATCAGAAAATTTTGATACGGCCAAAGGGATCAAAATGTCTGTACAGCCTTTTCTGATTATCACAGAAAATGACTATATCCTTCTGGATACTGGTATTGGATGGAAAAATGAGAATGAAGTCACTGTTGTTTCTGAAATCCTGAATAGAGAAAATATCAAACCGGAACAGGTTACAAAAGTACTGCTCTCCCATCTCCATAAAGACCATATAGAAGGTGCTGTAAGAGCTACGGATTATGGTTTTGAACCTACCTTTCCGAATGCTGAAATTTACATTCAAAAGCGTGAGCTGGATTTTGCTATGGAGAATAAAGGGAATCCTTCTTTCGATTTCGGGATCCTGGAAAAACTGATCCAATTTCCTAATATTGTATGGATGCATGAAGATAAAGGGCAGATTACCGATGAGATAGCGTACGAAGTGGTTGGCGGTCATACCCCCTTTATGCAGGTTTTCTGGATCCGTGAAAATGGAGAAACGGCTTTCTATGGTGCTGACGATCTGCCCCAGGCTTCCTATTTAAAATATCACCTGGCTTATAAAAGTGATTTCGATGGCAGAAAAGCAATGGAGTTAAGGCTTATGTGGGAAAAAGAAGCAAAAGAAAACCGTTGGAAAATACTCCTTTACCATGATCTGGACAAAGCTATTATAGAAATTTAAGTTCAAAAAAAATGGTTTAAATTTCATTAAACCATTTATAAATATCAAGCTCAGAAGGAATATTGAGTTTCTTTCTGATCCTGTTTTTCCTGTTTTGTATTGCTTTTGGAGTAACAAATATACATGTGGCTATTTCTTTTGTCGTCATATTAAGCTTCAGGTAAATACAAAAAATAGCTTCAGAATTTTTAAGGCCAGGCTGTATAGCAGACAATTTTTCGAAAAAATCAGGATAGACTAACCTGAACTTACTAAGTAAACGAGGAGAGTTTGCTTTAGCAAGTGCCATAATTTCGTCTTCTACAAGAATCTTCTGATTCAAATCCTCTAAATTGGATTCAGGTTTTTTGTTTTTCATAGTACGTTCTCATCTCTACTAAAGTCTGATGCAGCATTATTGTATGCATCAGTACAATATCTTTTTCTCTTATCAATTTCTGTTTTTACCATTCAGTACAGAAATTAAATAATTTTATGTATTAAAAGTTTTATTCTTTTTTCTAAATACAATTCAATAACAGCAATTATATTTTACCAGTATTGAGCTATCATGTTAAAATATTACACATATAGGATTACTATCATTTTTATACAGAGCAAAGAAAGAAAAAATGATTAAAATTCTATTAAAACAGTGTACCACATACATACCACGTTATGTTTTTAAGCAAAATATCATAACCGCTTTCATCAGGCGGTTTACCATTGTTTATGTCTCTTTATTTTAACATAATGTAAAAGTAGCAGATTCTTTGTTCACTTTTTATGATCCTGATCAATACCTTTCAATTTATTGATTTCATAAAAATGAATATTTGTGGTAGATATATGGTACCACATGGTGATAAAAACAAATAAAATAGATGTTTCTTTATTTTTTTTAAATGCAGCATTCCTGTTATCTATAAAAAGGTATTTAGGAATATTTTGAAGTTTAATTAGCTATAGTCACGAATATGATCAATGAAGATTTATTAACTTTTTTTGGAGCCGAAATAATAAACTATAAAGCGGGAGATCTCATTTTCCGTGAGCAGGAATATCCGATGTATTATTATCAGATTGAAAAAGGAAAAATTAAGCTTAACAACTATACTGAAGACGGAAAAGAATTTATTCAGAACCTATTTTCTGACGGCCACAGTTTTGGTGAGTCACTGTTATTTGTAGACCGTCCTTATCCTATGAACGCCGTAGCCATGGAAAAATCCTCTATCTTCAAAATGTCCAGAGAAAAGTTTTTAAGTTTAATAAGGGGCAATCCTGAGATTTCGCTGAATATTTATCAATGTCTTGCGGAAAGGATGTATTATAAATATATTATGCTTTACAATCTCTCTTTTCAAAGCCCCGTTTCAAAATTAAAATTGCTGCTGGATTACCTGAAAAGTTATCACGATGATAAAGCAGCCTATTCATTTCAGGTACCGCTTACCCGTCAACAGCTTGCCTCGCTTACCGGATTATGTGTAGAAACTGTTATACGTACCATCAAGCAAATGGAAAAAGATAATATTGTAAAGATTGAGAAAAGAAAAATCTATTATTAGGAAAGAAAACATCTATAAGAAGCTTCCTTTCCCTTAAATCAGCTGAGTAGTCTGGGTGTAAAGACTGTTCTTACAGGTCAAGCTGTCTCTGAAATTCCTCTATATATTTTGCAAGATGAATACCGTCTGCCAACCCATGATGTGCCTCAACAGATACCGGCATGTATTTTTTTCCATCGCGGATATTAAATTTTCCAAAAGCAACCTTCGGAACCGATTCTGTTGTATTAAAATCTGTAGGATGTAAAATAGCGGTGAAAGAATTCCATGGAATAGTCGTATGCCTTACATGATCTTTTCCCAGCCTTTCATTGCTTAACCGAAGCCCTGATGATTGATGTACTCCTTTTATTTCTTCCTGCAGGGCAGCATTGAAAATTTCAAAATCTTCCGAAAAATGAGTAAAAGAAAAGCCAAAAGTACCGTCAGGCCTCCCAATAGTACTTCCCGCATGAACTGTATCAAACTGAATGACCTCTCCCTCTACTATTCTAAGCTTTAATTCTTCAACTGTATTGATAGCAACCATAGATTTATGGTAATAATAAGCGAAGAAAGAATACCCGTTTTCTTTAGCCGTTTCATAGGCTTTTGTGCAATCTACCTCCGTTGTAAAGCCAAGGTACGGACTTGCCATACCTGAAAAAAATTCAAAATGCTCCTTTCTGTTCCAACTTTCAATATCGACGATCTTCATTTATTTTTTATTTGCTGCAAATTTCAGAAAGTTTCCCGGTTTTTAAAAATTTCCTGTGAAAAATATAATAAAAACTTATTCGGTAAAGTTCCCTGGTTGGTTAATTTTTTGCTTCAGAATAAGAAAAATAAGATCATGGATATCCACAACGTAAAAGGAACTCATTGGTCAGCCAGAAAAGTTGATCATATTTATATTGTAAGCCTTAAAAACCATTCTAAAATTGTTGAAACTTTAACAGATTTTGTACGGGACCAGAATATTCAGGCAGGAGAAATTACGGGAATAGGAGCTGTAAGTGAGGCTACCCTTCGTTTCTTTAATCCTTCAACAAAAAATTATGTTGATACAACTTTTAAAGAACAAATGGAAGTAACCAATATTTCAGGAAATGTTGCTGAAATAGAAGAAAAACTCACCCTTCACCTCCATATTACCCTGGGGAGAGAAGATTATACGGCTCTTGCCGGCCATCTGTTAGAAGCAACTATTCAGGGGGCTGCAGAATTTATTTTTTACCCGCTGTCTACCAGGGTAGTAAAAGTTAGAAATCAAGAAATAGGGATTAACCTCTATGATTTTGAGAAATAAGTTGCCAGTTGTTGCTGACAGTATTATTTGATGAAATATTCATTTGAGGTTTGAGGCTCTGCTTGAGATTATCTTCAGCACGGCATGGCGATCTTAATTTGAGGCGATGTCTGATATGTTTAAAGCAGAAAAAGGATCCCTTATATAGAAAAAGGAGCGATTATTCCCGCTCCCTTTTTATATTGCTGTGTCTTTTAACAATGGAATTTCACCATCATTTTATTTTAAGCTAAACTTCAGATGTTGTCTTCCCGTATTTTTTTTTAAAAGAATAATAAAAATGGGAAAGATTTTCAAAACCAAGATCCAGATAGATATCTGATGGCTTCTTTTGTTTGTACCTGATCAGATAATACGCTTCTTCCAGTCTTTTTTCCTTGAGCCATTGTTTGGGTGTTTTACTGAAAGTTTTATTAAAATCTCTCTTAAATCCTGAGAGACTTCGCCCTGTAAGCTTGGCAAAAGCCTCTACAGAGACGTTGAACATGAAATTTTTATTCATAAATTCTTTCAGGTCGATCTTATGAGGTTCTGAAAAATCAAACAGCAAATTCTTAAAATCCGGATTGCTTTGTAAAATAAGCTCTATAGCTTCCCTGATCTTTAAAATAGCAAGTCTCAGCGTCACTTCTTTTGTTTTATCAACATACGGAAGAAGAGACTGAAAATAACCTCTGAAAAAATCATCCGGTTCAAAAAATAATCTTTGATTACCCGCAAACGGAGCATCCATAACAATTTTATTTTCTGTAGCATATTGCCGCAATGTTTCAAGATCAAGGGTAATTGATATAAACTGATACTTCTCTTTTTCTGAAGGATATTTAATAGTTCTGATCAATTGATTTTTTCTGACCAGCACCACGGTATTTTCTTTAACAACAGTTTTCCCCTGATCATGAAAAGCATGCGTTTCTCCGGATATTTGAAATCCCAGAAAATGATCCGGAATAAATTCTTCATGCCCCCTGTACGTTTCAAAAGCACATGAATAAACCAGTTTATCAAAGATGATTTCAGAAGTATTCTCCATTGTACAAATATCTGAAATTAAGCGATACCGGAAGCGCCTGCCGTTGCAATCTCTTTATCCTGCTCGGGACTTCCGCCTGAAGAGCCGATTGCTCCGATAATTTCTCCCTGAGTATTTTTAATAACTACTCCTCCGCCAATTGTTAACAGTCCCCCATTAGAAATCAGCATTCCATAGCCATGCATGTCAGCTCCGGCAATAATACTGCCCATAATATCACTGTCAACACCAAACATAACAGCCGTCTTTGCCTTTTTCACTGCAAAATCAATCACCCCATATACACTGTCTAACCTTGCAAAAGAAACCAGATGTCCCCCGGTATCCACCACGGCAATGCTTACAGGAATATTCAGCGTTTTTGCTTTCCGGACAGCTGCTTTTAATGCTTTTTCTGCCAGATCATAATTGATTCCCATATGATTAACTTTTTGCCGTCCATGCCTCAGCCTGAAGCTGTTTTACAAAATCCTCCGTTTCTTTGGGATGTACATTTCTAAAATTGGAATGATCATCTAAAGCTACATTCACAATGCAGTCTGCCATAGATTGTGGATCTAACTGATGAGCCAGTGACTCTGCAGTACCGTCAAAGACAGATGGAGGCGTAAAGTTGGTCTCAGGATTATACCATCGGAAAATAGAGTCTACCCCACGGTCATTAAAGCCTGTTCCAAATACTCCAGGATTGCAGGTTGCAATTTTAATATTAAACTGGGCCAGTTCTGTTTTTAAACCTTCTGCAATAGATTCCATTGCATGTTTTGAGGCACAGTATGCAGCAACATAAGGTACAGTCCACAGCCCACCCATAGAAGTGGTGAATACGATTTTACCCGGCTTCTTTTGTTCAATGAACTTTTTGACGAACCCCTGAGCCAGCTCCAGCCCACCAAATACATTCACATCAAACATAGAACGGATCAATTCCAGTGGCTGTTCAGCAATAGGGCCACCTTCCATAATCCCGGCATTGCTGATTAAAATATCGATATCATATTTTTGATGGATATAAGCGATATCACGGGAATTGGTGACATCCAGCTTATCAACTGTAAGATCGATTCCCTTTTCTTTAGCTTCTCTGATTAAATCACTCATCTGAGGATAAACCTGAGCTGTGGCAATTATTTTGTGTCCTTTCTTTGCCAAATCAAAAGCAGCAATCTTCCCAAATCCGCTTGCTGCACCTGTAATCAAAATTGTTTTACTCATTGTATTCTTTTTTATGATGATACAAATTTCAAAGATTTGCGAAAGGTTACTATTGTTGTAAAGTTCAATTTTTTATTGCTGGAAAGTTCATCTGATGTATTGCGACTACAAGGTATTTTTTCATATTGCGGTGTAAAAGTAAACGGTTTATTGTAATTTGGTTAAGTTTTTGAAGGTCATTCTATAAAACCAATCACACCATTGAAATTAATCACATTTACTAAAAAAGGTATTTACTGTCCACAGGGAAAATTTTATATAGATCCCTGGAGGCCTGTAGATATTGCAGTCATTACCCATGGACATGCTGACCATGCCCGTTGGGGAATGAAAAAATACCTCTGTCATCATTTTACAAAACCGATCCTGTATCAAAGAATAGGATTGGATATTGAATGCCAGGGAGTAGAATATGGAGAAAAAATTAATATGAACGGTGTACAGGTTTCCCTTCATCCTGCGGGCCATATTATTGGTTCTGCACAGATCAGACTTGAATATAAAGGATATGTAACGGTTATTTCTGGTGATTATAAAGTTCAGTATGATGGGCTGAGTACCCCTTTTGAACTGGTAAGATGTAATGAATTTGTTACAGAGAGTACTTTTGGACTGCCTATTTACAATTGGCTGGAAGTTCAGGATTTAAATAAAAAACTTCAGAACTGGGTGCTGAAGAATAAAGAAAACAGTAAGACCTCTGTATTTATTGGATATTCTTTAGGAAAAGCCCAGCGGATTATGAAAGCTGTGGAAGGATTGGGAGAAATATATGTCCATTACTCCATTGGAAAATTGAATGAGGCTTTTGAAACTGTCGGAATCAAGCTTCCCGATTATACCATTGCAGATTTTAAAGAACGTCCAAAAGAGATGGAACACGAAATTGTTATTGTTCCGCCGGCTTTACTGGACAGCAATATCATTAAAAAAATTCCTGATCCGGCAACGGCCCTATGTTCAGGATGGATGCAGGTGCGGGGTGCCCGAAGATGGCGGAGTGCAGATGCAGGATTTGCTATGAGTGACCATGCAGACTGGAAGGGGCTTTTGCAGACCGTAAAAGCTACAGAAGCCGAAATTGTTCATGTTACCCATGGACAGACTGAAATTTTTTCAAAATATCTGAATGAAATTGGCATTCATGCCGATGTGGTGGAAACTCTTTTTGGTGAAGATGATGAAGAAACAGAAAAGGTAAACCCTGAAAACCCTGAAGTATGAGACATTTTGCAGATCTGATCAATGCTTTGGAAACAACCAATAAAACCAATGCTAAGATTGAGGCTATCCTTGATTATCTGGAACGTTCTCCGGATGATGATAAGCTATGGTTTATTGCTTTATTTACAGGCAAAAGGCCCAAAAGAAATGTTAACACCAATTACATGAAAGAATGGGTCTTGGAAATAACGAAACTTCCATTCTGGCTATTTCAGGAATCTTATTCTTCTGTAGGAGACCTTGGAGAAACAATTTCACTGATCCTTCCTCCGCCTCAGGAAAAAATTGACCGTACTTTATCACAGTGGATGAACGAAATTGTTCATTTAAAAGATAAAACAGAGGCAGAAAAGAAAGCATTTGTTCTGAACTCATGGAACGGTCTGGACTATACGGAACGGCTGATCTTCAATAAATTAATAGGGGGAAGCTTCCGCATCGGTGTTTCGGATAAAACATTAATCAATGCCCTGACAAAATTCTCGGGACAAGAATCCAGTGTACTGATGCATAGCCTTATGGGAAAATGGAAGCCTGGTGAAGTTTCTTTTAAAGAATTAATTTCTGCTGAAAATATCAACCCGGATAATTCAAAACCCTATCCGTTCTGCCTTGCCTATCCATTAGAAAAAGAACCTGACCAGTTGGGAGACCCTCATGAATGGCTGGTGGAATATAAATGGGATGGAATACGGGGGCAGATCATCCGCAGGAATGATGAAGTCTTTATATGGTCCAGAGGAGAAGAGCTTGTCACAGAACAGTTTCCGGAAATTGCAGATACTGTAAAAGCCATGAAAGGCAACTTTGTTTTAGATGGAGAAATACTTGCGGTAAAGGATGGTAAGGTTTTAAATTTTAACGAATTACAGAAAAGATTAAACAGGAAGAATTTAACTAAAAAAATGATTTCGGAAATCCCTGTAGAAGTATTCGTTTATGACCTCCTGGAGCTTGAAAATAATGACCTGCGGGAGAAACCTATTTCTTCAAGAAGGGCAATGCTGGAAGAGTTAATACTCAATGAAGATCCTGAAAACATTACCATTTCCAGAAATATTGATTTTGAGAAATGGGAAGAATTAAATGCTATACGGGAAAATTCAAGGGCTATTAACAGTGAAGGATTAATGCTAAAGCAAATGAACTCTCCCTATCACTCCGGGCGGAAAAAAGGAGATTGGTGGAAATGGAAGATTAATCCGTTTACCATTGATGCCGTTTTAATCTATGCCCAAAAAGGCAGCGGCAGGAGAAGTGCTTACTATACCGACTACAGTTTTGCTGTAAAAAATGGAGATACTCTGGTAACCATAGCAAAAGCTTATTCCGGGCTTACGGATAAAGAGATTATGGAAGTCAGCCGGTTTGTAAACAAAAATGCAATTGAAAAATTTGGTCCGGTGCGAACCGTAAAAGCAGAGCTTGTTTTTGAAATCGCTTTTGAAGGTATAGGGTTCAGTAACCGTCATAAAAGTGGTGTAGCCTTAAGGTTTCCCAGAATTGTAAGATGGCGGAAAGATAAAACGGTGGATGAAATTGATAATTTGGAAGAAATAAAAAAATTAATACAGTAATTTGGCAGCTTTTGAACATACCGACGGATTTACAATCATTCAGCAATGGATGGAGGGTAAAAATAGGTCACCTTTTAAGTTCCAAACGGATACATGGCGGAAATTTGGAAGCGGATATAGCGGAATGGTGGTCGCTCCTACCGGTTTTGGTAAAACATTTTCTGTTTTTTTAGCCCTGGTTTCTGATTTCCTCAATCACCCTGAAAATTACAAAAAAGGCTTGCAGATGATATGGATTACTCCTCTCCGATCTCTGTCTAAAGACATTGCTAAGGCTATGCAGGAAGCAATTGATGAAATTGGGCTTGATTGGGCTGTTGGAGTAAGAAATGGGGATACAGATCCAAAAGTAAGGCAACAACAGGTAAAGAAAATGCCTGAAATTCTTGTGGTAACTCCGGAAAGCCTGCATCTTCTGCTGGCACAGAAAAATAACGGAACTTTTTTCCGGGATTTGAAAACTGTTGTTACTGATGAATGGCACGAACTTCTGGGTTCAAAACGAGGTGTAATGGTAGAACTGGGGATTTCACAGCTTAGAAAGTATGTTCCCAAAATTAAAATATGGGGAATCACGGCTACCATTGGAAACCTTGATGAAGCCATGGAAGTTCTTATTCCCTATGACATAAAAAAAGTAAAAATTACCGCCAAGGAACACAAAAAAATAGACATCATTCCAGTGTTCCCGGATGAAATAGAAATATTACCGTGGGCCGGGCATCTGGGGAATAAATTGGCAGATAAAGTAGTCCCTATTATTCTCGATTCAAAATCAACCATTGTTTTTACCAATACCCGAAGCCAAAGTGAGATGTGGTACCAATTGCTGCTGGACGCTTATCCTGACTTTGCCGGACAAATAGCCATTCATCACAGTTCTATTGATGCCCATCTCAGAATCTGGATTGAAGAAAACTTAAGCTCAGGAAAATTAAAAGCCGTAGTTTCTACTTCATCTTTAGATTTGGGAATAGATTTTAAACCTGTAGATACCGTCATTCAGATTGGCTCAGCAAAGGGTGTAGCAAGGTTTTTACAACGTGCCGGACGAAGCGGACACTCCCCTTTTGAAACTTCTAAAATCTATTGTGTCCCAACGCATTCTTTAGAACTGATTGAAGTGTCGGCTTTAAAAGAAGCTGTAAAACAGAAGGTCGTAGAACCCAGAGAACCTCAGGTTCTTTGTTTTGATGTTCTGGTTCAGTTTCTGATGACTCTGGCAGTAGGTGATGGCTTTTATCCTGATGAATTATATGAGAGGATCAAAAAAATATATGCTTTTCAGGAAATAATGGACGAAGAATGGAAAGGTATCCTTGAATTTCTTACTATTGGCGGCCAGGTTTTAAAAAACTACGAAGAATTTCACAAAATCGTCATTATGGAAGACGGTTTATACAAAGTAACTTCACGGAAAATAGCCATGCTTCACCGGATGAATATGGGAGTAATTGTGAGTGATGCCATGCTGAAGGTAAAATTTATTTCCGGTGGGTATGTGGGAATGATTGAGGAATATTTTATCTCAAAACTGAAAAAAGAAGAGAAATTTATTTTAGCAGGCCGTACACTGGAGGTGGCTATGATAAAAGATATGACTGTCTATGTAAGGTCAGCAAAAGGAAAAGCCCTGGTACCAAGCTATCTGGGTGGAAGATTACCTTTAAGCTCCAATCTGGGACATTTTTTGAGGGAGAAACTTTCGCATGCTTTAAGTCCTAAAGCTTCGGAAAAAGAACTGAAATTCCTGCATCCGCTGTTAGTAAACCAGGAAACCAACTCTCATATTCCCAAAGAAGATGAGTTTTTGGTGGAAATGATCAGGAATCGTGAAGGATATCATCTGTTTATGTATCCGTTTGAAGGAAGGCTGGTTCATGAAGTAATGGCAGCATTAATTGCTTACCGTATTTCCAAGCTGGCTCCTATTTCCTTTTCAATGGCCATGAATGATTATGGATTTGAGCTATTCAGCGATAAGGAAATCCCTCTTAACGATGAAAATCTACCCTCTATCTTAACAAGGGATAACCTTATGAATGATGTGATTGCCAGTATTAATTCCGCAGAAATGGCAAGAAGGAAATTCCGGGATATTGCAGTGATCTCAGGAATGGTTATTCAAAATTATGCAGGTAAACAACGGTCCAACAAATCATTACAAAGTTCTGCAGGTCTTATTTTTAAAGTACTTGAAGATTATGATCCCAATCATTTCCTTATCAAACAGGCTTATACTGAGGTTTTTAATATGCAGCTTCAGGAACAGCGTCTTGTAGAGGCATTCAAAAGAATTGAAAAATCTGAAATTATTTTAAAACATTCCCGTTCATTCACCCCGCTAAGCTTTCCGATAAAAGTAGACAGCCTGAGGCAAACGCTTTCCAGTGAAGGGCTGGATGCAAGGATCAGAAGAATGCTGAAACTTTAACGGAGATGTTTTTACACTAAAACCTATTACAAGTCTAACATCTCTGAAACTGTGATGCTTTTTATAGTTAAAAATCTTTGATACGTTTAATAATCATCGTACCTTAGAGTACCTTCTTTGAAGATTAAATATTGTATAAATAATGGCAAAATTGTTCCTGGTCCGTCACGGGCAGTCACTCTGGAATCTGGAAAACAGATTTACAGGCTGGCAAGATATAGATATTACTGATACAGGCATTGAAGAAGCTAAAAAGGCTGCTATTATCTTAAAAAAAGAAAAAATAGATATCGCTTTTACCTCTGTACTGATCAGAGCACAGCATACCCTTACCATCATTCTGGATGAAATAGGAAAACCCAATATTCCGGTTATAAAAGATAAAGCACTTAATGAACGTTCCTACGGAGATCTTGAAGGATTTAATAAAGCTGAAACAGCATTGAAATATGGAGATGAGCAGGTGCACACCTGGCGAAGATCTTACGATGTGATTCCTCCGGGCGGAGAAAGCCTTAAAGATACCTACAACCGGGTAATTCCTTACTTTGAAACCCAAATTGCCCCTTTGCTGAAAGAAGGGAAAAATGTATTGATCGTAGCTCATGGAAACAGCCTCCGTTCACTTATTATGTACCTGGAACATTTATCACCGGAAGAAATTCTGGAAAGGGAAATTGCTACAGGAATTCCCGTCACATATATTTTCGATGAATATTTTCATGTAAGCAGAAAAGATACCTGATATTTGTGATCTTATAACTCCCTGCAGATTACACTTTAAAACTCTTAGCTCTTAGCTCTTAACTCATAACTCATAACTCATAACTCATAACTCATAACTCTTAACTCATAACTCATCACCCGTGTTTATAGCTACCAGAAATATTTTTATACAAAACGAGACTTTTACTTTAACCAATCAACGGGCAGCATTTTGGGGAAAGGAAAAAGCATTGGTCCTTTCTGATCTTCATATAGGAAAGACGGCTCATTTCCGTAAAAACGGGATTGCCCTGGCCAACCATATCATGAAGAGCGATCTGGAAAGATTATCAGCACTTATTGAATGCTTTCAGCCGGAAAAATTTATTGTAGTCGGTGACCTGCTTCATGCAGGAGATAATTCTGATGTAGATGAATTCTGTACCTGGAGAAATCAATATCCTGATATAGAGTTTTATCTTGTTGAAGGAAATCATGACCGGATTTCAAAATCTCTTGAGGAGAAACTTTGCTTACATTATAAAACCCCGGTACTCACTATGAATGGAATTTCCTTTATTCACGATTTTGATGCAGCAACATCAGGATTTCAGGTTACAGGGCATATTCACCCGGGAATTATTTTGAATTCTGCTGTAACAAGTATCAGACTCCCCTGTTTTGCCCTTAGCAGCAACCAGTTATTGTTACCGGCCTTTAGCAGGTTTACAGGATTGGATACTAAAAATCTGCCTGAGAAAAGTAAGTTCTACGCTTTTACAGACGCTGAAATTTACGAGGTTTAAAAAATAACTTAAATTCTATTAAAGTAGAATAATGATAGTTTTGTTTCTTATTAAAAATTTGTTCCTTTGCAGTATACACTCAGTACTTGAATGAAAAAATCAGAAGCAACCCGCCTTAGTATTCTTCAGAAAGCCTTTGAACTCATTTATGTAAAAGGATATCAAACCACCAGTATTGATGAGATTATTGCTACAACACAGGTAACAAAAGGAGCATTCTATTATCACTTCAAAACGAAAGATGAAATGGGGATTGCTATTATCAATGAACTTCTTAAACCTACTTTTAAAAAAACTTTTGTAGAACCTCTTCAGCAAAGCCACAATCCATTGGATAGCATTTATAAGCTGATGCATGAAGTATTGATGGATAATGAATTTCTAAAAGTTGAATATGGCTGTCCTGCCTCTAATTTCACACAGGAAATGGCACCATGGAATATAAATTTCACCAAAGCTCTGAATGATTTGTCTGAACAGTGGGAACATGCCATGACAGAGAGCATAAATAATGGTAAAGAAGCAGGTACCATTAAACAAACCGCTAACGCAAAAGAAATTGCGGTCTTTGTGATGTCTGGGTACTGGGGAGTAAGAAATCTTGGAAAACTCGAAAATTCCAAGTCAGTGTATCTTATTTATTTAAAAGGACTTAAAGCCTATTTTGAAACTCTTCAATAATTTTTTTAAACAAAAACATACTAATTAGTATGTTTTTATTATACCTTTGCTCTGTTCAAAAATAACTAGGCATGTATCAGACACTTACTTTCCTGCATTCAACCTTCCGATGGCTCGTTCTATTAAGCCTTATTTATTCAATATTCCGGGCTTATAAGGGATATTTTTCTGCAGGTCAGTTTACAAAGACGGATAATTCTGTAAGACACTGGACTGCTACCATAGCTCATATCCAACTGGTTCTTGGGATGATATTGTATATTAAAAGTCCCATTGTCCGATACTTCTGGAAAAATTTTTATGAAGCCAAAGAATCATTTGATCTGTTGTTCTTCGGACTTATTCATATCACAATGATGATTACTGCTGTTATCCTGATCACTATTGGATCAGCTTTGGCTAAGAGAAAACCGGAAGACCGGGAAAAGTTTAAAATAATGATGATATGGTTTATAGCTGCATTGGTCATGATTTTCATTGCCATTCCCTGGCCCTTCTCTCCTTTTGTTAACAGACCTTATTTCAGATAATTATGATACATTTATTCAAAACTAAAATAGGACGCCTGAGAATATTGGCCATCCTTGAAGGTATTTCTTTATTAAGTTTAATTTTCATTGCAGTTCCTGTTAAATACGGATTGAATGCTCCTTTCCTTGTAAGCACGCTAGGGCCGGTTCATGGTACTTTATTTCTACTTTTTCTATTCAATACATTGAGTGTGGGTGTAGAACAGGGCTGGAAATTTAAGGAGACAACATGGAAAGTTATCTTAGCCTGTTTTATTCCCTTTGGAACTTTTTATATTGACAGAAAAATTTTAAGCAAACTATGAGAAACTTACTGATATTAGGAGGAATCGTTCTTACAGTATATGTGATCTACAGAGTTTATCAATATCAGACCCTGGACAAAGATCTGAATCAGCTGATCAGAAAAGGAGCTGTAATCCTTGATGTGAGAACGGAGAAAGAATATGCTATGGGCCATATAGCAGGCTCTGACAATATTTCTTTGGGAACCATCAGGGAGCGCTATATTGAGCTGAATCCCGAAAAAACATATATTACAGTATGCTCTCATGGTCTCCGAAGTGTAAAAGCAGAAAATATATTAAAAGAGAAGGGTTTCAAACATGTTTACAATGGCGGTGCCTGGAGTGACCTCCAGCATATGATGCAACAGTAAAAAAGGAAACATCATCTCCACAGATCCCGTTGACCTGCGGGAGATTTGTAGTATTCAGCTATTCTTTTTCCGGCAGCCAGACCACTTTCTGTTGAGATTCATGATCCATTCCTATAATATCTCTGTACAGCTCAGGCCTGCGGGCTTTCATATATCTGAAACCTCCAGCCTGGGTAAGTTTTTCATGAGTAATTACAGCTGATTCAAAACTATCTTCGGATGAATGGCATTCTGCAATGACATCTCCAAAAGGATCTATAATCATTGAACATCCGTTTTTCAACTGATCATCATCCATACCAATAGGATTTGAGAAAACAATATAAGCTCCGTTATCGTAGGCTCTTGCCGGAAGCCATTTCATCAGCCAGTCTCTGCCTTTCATCCCATTAAATTCTACCCGTAATGAGGTGGGGTCATTTTCCTTGTTATACCAAAGTTCAGGGTCCACAAACCCTGCCCCTGGCCTTGTAGAAGGTGTACACATGGTAACATGAGGCATGAAAATAATATCGGCACCAAGAAGTTTGGTCGCTCTCACATTTTCAATAATATTATTATCGTAGCAGATTAGAATTCCGCACTTCCACCCTAATATATCAAATACACAATATTCACTGCCTGGCGTAAGGTGAGGATTGATAAAAGGATGCAGCTTTCTGTATTTGGCTTTTAATCCTGTTTTATCAACACAGACATAAGCTTTAAAAAGATTGTTATTTTCGTCCTTTTCAAAAAGGCCGGCCAGGATGGTAATATTATACAAACCTGCAATATGCTGCAGCTTTTGAATACTTTCACCGTTGGGAATGAATTCAGCAATATCAAGAAGCTGTTCCCGGGAAAGTTTCCGGGCAAAGGTATATCCCGTAACAGAACATTCATGGAAAGCAATTACATGTGATCCCTTGGCAGCGGCCTGAGCAGCTAATTTTTCTATAATGGAAAGATTGTATTCCTTATCTCCACTTTTATTTTCAAATTGTGCGGTAGAAATTTTAATATTCATTATTTTTTTCAGCAAAACTAGATCACAGCATAACTGAAAAATTGTATAAAACCGACATTTTGATTTAGAGCTCAATGAAATTAACAGCCATTTTATTTTCTGTCTTCACATACTGTTTGGGAGTGAGCCCTGTATTCATCTTGAAATCCCGGATCAGGTGAGACTGATCTGCATATCCTGCATCATAAGATAGGCTTGTCATATTCTCATCCCCAATTCCTTTATTGATAAGACTTAAGAAATAATGAAGCCTGGTAATGCCACTGTATTTTTTAGGAGATATTCCCATATAATTTTCAAATTTCCTTTCCAGATGGCGCTCTGAATATCCTGTAAATTTTTCCAGTTCTTTGGATGAGACAGAACCTCTATTCTGAAGAATATAGTGCTGTACTCCTCTTATAAAATGATAGTCAGGGCCTATTTCTGCAGACAAAAATTCAGTAAAAAAGATATTAAGGCTGCTGATTACTGATAAAGGATCTGTTTTATTGAAAAGCCTTTCCTGAAATGGATGTAACTGATGTTGCAATATATCTTCTGCGGAAATAATCTGATTTCGGATCTCCTTTGCAGAAATCTTTAAAAGAATATTGAAAAAATAGGGCTGAAACACCACAGCCATTAAAGAAAAGCTCCCTTTCGAATAAAAGTCCCTGTAGCTGTGTAAAGCTCCATAAAAAAAAGAAAGAGGCATCCGCTCGACCGAACTATTGGAATGCAAATTCATATCACCCGACAGGATAAGGCCTGTACTGCCATCGGTAAATAGCCTTACATTCTTACTATCCTCTTCAGAATTCTCCAAAAAGATATAATGCCTGATGAAAGGCGCCAAATGTGTAGGTGGCGAAATCTGCATCTTTCAAATGTACATAAAATCTTTTGAACTCCTCAAATTCTTAAAATCCGTATATTCATTAGAAACGGGCTTTCAGCCCGGTTCATTTTTAAGTCTCTATACTTTGGCTTTAGCCAAAATTTATAAAAAATAATAATATAGCTGTCTAAAAAAACATATTTTTAGCCTACGATACCACATTTCATTTAGGTTTGGTCAGGTATTTGAATGTTTTACTGAATATTATTCATGATAATTCTGTAAAAGAATTTTCTTTTTAACAATCAACCAATCACTAAAATATAATATGATGTCAACACAAAATCTTACCCATCTCGAAGCGATCAAAAAGATCAAGGAACTGTCGGAAAATGCAAAAATATGTATGTTCTGTACAGAATTGGATACCATTCCTGTCAATTCACGGCCAATGACACTTCAGGAAACGGATGACAGCGGTAATCTGTGGTTTATCAGCAGTGGAACCAGTAATAAAAATTTTGAAATAAAAGAAGACCGCAGAGTACAGTTATTTTTCATGAATAACAGCGATACTCAATATCTTTCTGTTTACGGGGAGGCTTCTGTTTACAAAGACAAGGCAACCATTGAAGACAAATGGTCTCCTTTGGCAAAAGCATGGTTTGACGGAAAAAATGACCCGAACGTTACCATCATTCGTGTAGAGCCTAAGGAAACTTATTATTGGGATACAAAAGCAGGCAAACTGGTCAGTCTTTTTAAATTTGTAAGCTCAGCGATTACAGGCAACAAAACAGATAATTCTGATGGTGTAGAAGGAAATGCAGTTATATAATTGTATATAAAAGCCGGAAAATTCAAGTCCGAAGCATCTTAAATTAAAATTCCCACAGATCTCACGAATTTCACAGAGCAGAAAAATCGGTGGAATCTGTGGGAATTGGCTTACAAATGATACAAATTATTTGAACCCGGTTTATCCGGTATTAAAAGAATGAATAACTATCAATTCTGATTTTTTAGCTCCGAAAGAATCTTTTTCAATTCTTCAGACTCATTTTCTGTTAAAGGTTGTAAAGGGCTTCTCAGATTGCCCCCTTCTTCACCCAGAATACTGAGTCCGGCCTTAACCGCTCTTGGTAAGCCTTTACTGACAATAAATCTAAGAAGATCAAACTGCTGATAGAAAATATCTTTAGCTTTTCCTAAATTTCCTTCTTCAACAGCATTATACAAACTGACATTCAATTCAGGAATAAGATTAGGCGCGGCAGTACACCAACCTCTGGCACCCGCAGAAAAGGCAGCCAATGCCAAAGGATTTGAACCATTGTAAAAGGCTACATCTTCCCCTAGTTCCCTTCTTAAATAATGCATTCTCTGAATGTCCCCTGAACTTTCCTTGATCATGGTCACATTAGGAATTTCAAGCAATCTTTTCAAAAGAGCCGGAGACATATCTACTCCACTGGTTGCCGGATTATTATAAGCCATAATCGGAATAGAGATTTTCTTGGCTACAGCATCATAATGAGCTACAATTTCATCATCGGTAAGTTTCCAGTAACTCATGGGAATAATCATCACCGCATCTGCTCCGGCCTTCTCTGCAAACCGGGCATGGTGAATTGTTTTTTCTGTAGTAAGATTGGATACTCCTACCAGCGTAGGAACTCTTCCTTTTACCTGTTCTATAGTAGCTTCCGTAATTGCTTCCTTTTCCTCATCAGATAAATAAGGCATTACACCTGTACTTCCTAAAGGAGCAACTCCGTGGCTTCCGGATGTAATCAGTCTTTCTACCAAGTGCTTAAAAAGAGGAACATTCACTTTTTCATGGTCATCAAAAGGAGTAATCGGATAAGCGATGATCCCTTTAAACGGAACATTTTTCATATTTATTTTATTTAAAATTAATAATGGTTGATGATACAGTTACAGGTCTCTACCCTCTTCCTCTCTTAATGCAACTCCTAAATTCTGTAGTTGGGGTGCATTTTCACAGGCAATATATTTAGCCGGTTCTGTGTCGCTTAGATTCTGATGTTTATGCCATGCCCATGAAGGAATATAAACAGCATCTCCGGCCTCCCAATGTACTCTTTCATCTTCCACTTCTGTCCATCCCTTTCCTTCAATCACATACAATACCGTTTCGTAAGTATGACGGTGTCTGTTGGTCTGTTGACCGGGTAATAACCCTCCAATAGTCATACTCACATTCTTACTGGGAAGATCAACAAAAAAAACAGGATGTTTTCTTTCGGTTGAAAACTGATTGTGTTCACCTGTATTTTCTACATTTTTATGGATTAAATGGCTTGGCTTTGCATATTTTGGTCTTGCAAATGTTTCGTGAAAATCTTTAGAACTGAATTCTTTTTTGTTCATGATTTTAAAATTATAATGGTTTTGTGCTTTATTGCATGACAAAATTATTCTATATTTGGACTGTTTAAATGATTCAGTTTTTACATAAACAGATAGTCCAGATGCTACGACCTTGGAAATTAGAGTTTGAAATTGACAGAAAGCTTGATAAAGCAGTATATCTGCAGATTGCAGATAGTATTATAACTGATATACGCTCAGGACGGCTGAAACCCGGAGATGCTCTTCCCGGCAGCAGGAACTTGGCTACAACCTTAAAAATAAACAGAAATACTGTGGTAGAAGCTTATCAGGTGCTGATTAATGAAGAATGGGTTATTTCCAAAGAAAGAAAAGGAATTTTTGTATCGGATCAACTGCCTGCTTTACATCATAAAAGGATAAATAAAAGCACCGATAATCAGGATCAGCCCATGAAGTCAGGAGGCATACTTATTAATTTTGATGACGGTCATCCGGACAGTAAAATTGCTCCTGTAACGGAATTAGCCAGAGCATACAGACAGATATTCAGTATAAAGGCCAAATGGCAGATGATGGGATATGGAGATGAACACGGAGATATAGAGTTCCGGAATATGATTGCCAAAATGCTGAACCATCAGCGTGGAATGCAGATCCATGACCATGAAATATCCATTACCAGAGGCAGTCAGATGGCCATGTTTTTAACGGCTCAGAGTCTTTTTACCTCAGGTGATCATGTGATTGTAGAAGATCCTGGTTACAATCCAGCACGGCAGGCTTTTGAATATGCCGGAGCCACGTTATTACCCGTATCTGTAGATAAGGAAGGAATTAATGTTGAAACTATTGAGAAACTCTTGGCACAACATGACAGCATAAAAGCGATCTATATTACGCCCCACAGACAATATCCCACCACAGTTACTTTAAGTTTATCCAGAAGACTAAGGTTAATAGAACTCTCTAATCAATATGACATTACGATCATTGAAGATGATTATGATAATGAATTTCATTTCGGATACCGCCCCATCCTGCCTATTTCAAGCTTCCCGGAACTCCGGCATTATGTATACATCGGAACATTAAGTAAGGTCGTAGCACCGGCATTAAGGATTGGCTATCTGGCGACTAAAAATCAGGATTTATTACAAAAAATTGGCGGTCTGAGAAAGATTATCGACGTTCATGGGGATGTGATCATGGAACAGGCAGTTCTTCAGCTCATCAAAGAAGGAGCCGTAAAAAAACACATTAAAAAAGCAACTGTTCATTACAAAAACAAGAGAGATTTTACGTTTAGTATTTTAAAAAAATATATGACTGAAGTTGCCGATTTTACATTGCCTGAAGGCGGCCTGGCATTTTGGATTGTCCCTAAAATAACGTTGAACTGGGATTTGGCAACCACTTTACTGCTTAAAAGAAATATCAGAATTATTCATCCTAAGCAATACAGTCACAATGATATCAATGGCTTTAGATTGAGCTATGGTACGCTTACAGAAGAGCAATTGGAGCAAAGTATAGAGATTATTTCCGGGATCTTTATCCTTCTTTCTCAAAAACCATGATGGGTATGCAGATATAGAAAACAAAATCCCACTTTGAGCGGGATTCTAGAGTTAGTCTTTAATAAATTTAGCATTGAGCTCCCCTATTTTATAAAAATAAGTCCCTTTAGGAAGGTTTTCAACATCAATAGAAATGAGGTTTTCCATAGAACCGAAAGATTTGTTCATCACAAGCTTTCCGGACCTATCATAAATTTCCACTGCTTTGGAACCGTCTAAAGGATTCATAATGTTCAGAGTCTTCTGGGCCGGTATAGGAAATGCTGAAATTTTATTTTTAGCCCGGACCTCTTTGGCAGAAAGTGAGGTTGTAGGTAAATTATATATTTCAGTTGAACCGGTGCCCTGATTGAATAATCTCAGTTTATTTGTATTGGTCGTATGATCATGATAGATATTTATATCATACTCATCGCTAAACTGATAATTGGGACCAAATTCATGCAGTACATTTCCCTCCTCATTGTAAATACGGATGATGTATTCTCTTTGAGATGTCGTGCTGTTATACTTTTCAAATGTAATGATGATTTCCAGTTTATTATCGGTATTAAAAACATTTTTAGACAGTACAAAATTATTTTTATACTGATCAATAAACATAGAATACCCTGCCGGTACGGAAGGTGTAAACTGTTTATATAGGGAATAATCAGCTTTGTAGATCTTAACCTGACTGATATTAAATCCGGTGGAATAATAAAATGTCTCATTGGTATTGGTATACACCTGCAGATTTTCAGAACTGAAGTTTTTTCCAAGTGTTATCTGACCAAAAATTAAACTTCCGGCAGCCATTGCCAGTGTTACAATAATCTTTTTCATAGGTATTTATTTTTAAACATCACAAAGGTATACCCCGCAATGAGGACTACCTTACGGAAATCCGTATTGATGGAGAATTCTAAGGATATTTATGCATTCAGAGATTAAAATAAAAAATCCATCGACCGCCTGGGCCAATGGATTTTATGTATACGAAACCAATATACTTCAAATGATAAATACTGATGAATGAAGTCTCCTAATCCGGTGATTATTCCACTTCAAAAATAGCCTGGATTTCAACGGAAGAGTTTACAGGAATAGAGGAAGCTCCCAATGTACCTCTGGCATGTTTTCCTTTTTCTCCAAAAACCTCAACACTAAGATCCGAAGCAATATTCATCAGGTCAGCATGTTTGGTATAATCATCTTTCGTATTAAAAATTCCCGTAAGCTGAACACACTGCTTCACCCTGCTTAAATCTCCTCCTACAGCTTCTCTCAGGACAGACAGTACGTTAAGCATGGTAACTTTGGTAGCCTCTTTTACCTGCTGTTCGTTCACCTCAACACCCAGTTTCCCAGGATTAACTATTTTTCCGTCTTTTAAAGCCACCTGATTGATAAATACAAGGTTTCCGGAACGTACGAATGGCTGATAATTTCCGGCAGGTTTGGGAACCTGAGGAAGAACAATATTTTTTTGCTTTAAAATCTCATTAAAATCCTGATGGTTTTCAACAACAGGCATACCCTTTTTTGAATAGGTATCTTTCAACGCCAAGGCCACTTTTGCAAAATTTAGCCCTTGCAGCTCTGCCAGGTGACGCTCCCCTTTCGTAGGTCTTTCTACATCTTTTAAAGAAGCCATGCTGGTCACTCCTAATACTGTATTTCCCTGTGGGATTGCCTTATTCAGCTCTTCGGTGCCACGGATTCCGTTGGAGACCAAAATCATTCCGTGTACCGCAAGACTGTTCCAGAATGCCTGAAGGGCAAGCTCTTTTCCGGCACCACTTCCTGCGGACATAAAAACCGTTGCTGGAACTCCCTCCAAAGCATGGCTGGTCCAGAGCTGAACGGTTTTAGATAAAAACTCACTCATTCCGGTGCTTATGTTTCCAAAATAAACAGGAGAACCAAAAGCAATTCCGTCATAAGCACTAAGCTCATCTACTGTTGCTACCGGTATATTTTTTAAAATCGGGTTTTGAGAGGCTTTCACCAGCTTAATATAGGGAACTGCATTGTTTTCACTTTCAATTCCTTTAGCTATTTCCTTAGCCAGCTCGTAAGTTCCCCCATTATCCGAATGGATGAGAACCAATACTTTAGCTTTATTCTGTGCCATGATGTTGATGGTGTTAAATAGTAAAATTAAAATAAAAAAAGAACATAATTTTTTCATTCTGAATAAGATATAAGTTTATGATACAAATTTAGTATTGTCGTTTTTATTAAATTTGCCAAAAAATATATACAAAACGTCAATATGAAATGTGGACTGATTGAGAAAACAGAAAGCCAGTTTGTAGATACCATCGAAAAAGAAGCTTATGTATGGTGTGAAAAAAACTGGAAGCATGATGAGTATGAACATGTACATAGCCGTGCCCAGCTTACTTTTGTAGAGGAAGGCTATCAGTATTTTCATATTGACCGGAAAATCTATCTTGTTCCTCAGTACCATGTGATATGGGTTCCTTCCGGAAAAGCGCACAAAATAACTTCCGAAGCAAAGACGGTTAACCTGATGCTGTTTTTATTTAAATCTGTTTTTGAGGATGAATTTTACCAGCATGTTCAGGTATTTGCAGTTCCTCCAGTTCTCAAAGAAATGCTCCTTTATGCCTCCAAATGGAACCAGTCATTAGTAGAGAATGAAGAACAGGACATTTTTTTCAAAGCTATTTTAAAAAGCCTACCTAACTTCTGCCGCGAAAGCAATGGGTTGGAAATTCCCGTTCCTATGGATACCAGGCTTATTCCTGTTTGTAATGAAATCAATTCTCATTTTAAATACAATCTGGATATTGACGCTTTGGCAGAAAAAGCACAGATGTCAGTAAGAAGCCTTCAGAGAATCTTTAAAAATGAAACTGGAATAACATTACAGAAATACCTTCAGCTGACAAGGATTCTTAAAAGTATTGAACTTATAGATGCCAGACAGTTTACGTTGAGTGAAGTAGCCTATAAAGTAGGTTATCAAAGTCTTTCTGCATTTACCACCTCTTACTTTGCGGTAATGAAAGTAAAGCCTAAACTGAATAAAAATCAGGGGGTTTCATCATAGGGCATATCTACAGGCTTAGATTCCGGAGACCCTTTTTCACGAAACCAAATGGACAGGATCACTAAAGAGGCAACAGCTAAAAATTCGCTTTGCCAGTTTTGAAAAGATTCAAACCAAAACCGGGATTCTGTGAGATACTGGCTTGTGCTTACCGGAGGTTTATCATTCATAATCTGCTCATTATTAAAATCTTTTAAGCTTCCATAGAAGTGCAGTATAAAGCTGGCAAGGAACAAAATCCCAAAAGCCAATGACAAAGAATGTTTGTAAATTTTCAGCCATATCCCTCCTTTTTTAACAGGCCATGGAGCTTTGGGATGTACGATGGGCTCTCGGTCCACATCTTCCTTTCCCTCCATTGATTTTGATTCACTGGAACCTTTCTGTCTCAAGGATATTGTTAACAAAACATATAACATCATCTGCAGAAATTCACTTTCCCAGTTTTCGAAAGTTGCCTGTATAAAATGACCGCTGTATATATATTGAGTGAGTGTCAAAGCTTTTTGCCCATTTTCAGCCAATTCTTTATTTTCAACGCTCCATCCCGTAAAAAACTGACCGAGAAGAGAACATAACATTAAAGCTATCAAAACAATACTCAGGCTGTTACGATAAAAGAAACTTGATCGAGACATATTTTCTTAATTTAAAATGATAAAAAAGATCTACTCTTTACTGTTTTTGAAAAGGAAATATTTTCTGCAGATTCTTTGTAGTGGGACCCGTCAGCATTTTTCCGTTAACATTAAATCTTGATCCATGACAAGGGCAGTCCCAACTCAATTCTGCACTGTTCCAGCGTACTTCACACGCTGCATGCGGGCATGTACTTTTCAAAAGATGTAATATGCCGCCGGTTTCTTTGTAAAGTGCATAAGATTCAGATTCATAACGGATCACTTTTGCTTCTCCCTCTTTGATTTCTGAATAAGAATCAATTTTCTCTATGAAAATCTTATCTTTTATAAAATCAAATGCAACCGTTGCATTTTCTTTGACAAAGTCTGAAAATCCGGCAATTGGCTTTATTCTTAATGGATTGAATATATCCTGATATTTATTGGCTCCTATAACAATTAAGTCATGCAAAATCTGTGAAGAAAGTGTTCCAAAGATCATTCCGTTACCCCTGAATCCGGTAGCCACAAATATCTTTTCTTTACTGCCCGGAAGCTTTCCAATATAAGGCAGCCCGTCAACAGGTTCATAATACTGACTGGACCAGCTATAAAATACTGTTTCGACATTAAAATACTGACGGACATAGTTCTCAAGATTTGAAAAACATATTCCGGTATCTTCAGCATGCCCTGTCTTATGATCTTCACCTCCGGCAATCAGTACATTTTCACCATCAATTTCCTGAATTCTGTAATAATGATATGGATCATTGAGATCATAACCCATTTCCCAAGGATATTTATTATCCTTAAGGGTAAAAGCCATTACGTAGCTTCGGTAAGGAGCATTGGTAAAATGAAGGAGATTGATTCCTGGCGGAATGTGTGTGGCATAGATAACATTTTTTGCTTTTATTTCTCCCTCTGAAGTTTTTAAAATAACATAATTTTCCTGCTCATCATGGCTTTCACAAACACAGTTCTCCTGAATTGAACCTCCCATTTCTATAAAAGCATCACAAAGCCCTTTGATATATTTTACAGGATGAAAATGACCCTGTCCGGGAATTAGTACAGCTTCCTTAAATGGTATGGGGAAAGGAATTTCATTCACATAAGACATTTCATGCCCTACTTTAGCGGCACCTTCTACAATGGTCCTCAGCTGTTTCTCCTGTTTTTCATCCAATGCAAAAAGATAGGCAGACTTTCTGGTAAAATCACAACTGATGCTATACTTCTCAATGTTATTCTCAATAATGTTGATTGCATCTTTGCCGGATTCAGCATACTGTTGGGCATAATCCAGCCCAAAATCTTCAATAACCTGAGCAAAGGTTGTATCAAAGAAATCATTTAAATGGGCTGTTGTTCCTCCTGTTGTTCCAAATCCGATATTAGCAGCTTCCAGAATAATACAATTCTTTCCGGATTCCTGTAATTTTAAAGCAGTGGATACCCCGGTAATTCCTCCTCCTATGATGGCAACATCAAATAGCTGGTAAAGATCAGCTCCGGTAGAAAATTTTCTGATTTCCTCCTGCCATATACTTTTTCTTGCTCCGTCTCTATACATGATCAGAATATTTAAAGTTAAACATATTTCATGGTATCAGGTTTTGAAAATAGTGTAATATCCAGATTGATTTCTTTTATAATCAATTGACTGTATCACATTTATCCATTAACAATCATTCCTCCGTTAGGGTGAAGAACCTGCCCTGTAATCTGTGCTGCATCGTCACTTGCTAAAAAAAGAAAGCTGGTAGCTACCTCTTCAGGAGTAGCGTTTCTTTCCAAAGGCGGCTGATCAGGATTCTCCTCTTTTTCATCAAAAGTTTTCTTGGTAAGCGGTGTAGCCACAGGTCCCGGAGCGACAGCATTGATCCGTATTCCTTTTGGCTTTGCCTGCAAGGCCAGAGATCGTGTAAAAGAAACAATGGCACCTTTGGTTGCAGAATAATCCAATAGCTCAGGATGTCCCTGATAGGCTGCAGCAGATGTTGTATTGATAATACAGCTTCCTTCTTTCAGGTAAGGAAAAACAATTTTTGTTAATAAAATCATTCCAACGATATTGGAGTCAAATGTCTTTCTGATATTTTTTTCTTCCAGTTCTTCAATATTGTCAGAAGGAAACTGCACACCTGCATTATTGATCAGTATATCAATTTTACCGAATGTAGAAATTATTTTCTGTGTCACTTCCTTACAGAAATCATAATCATTGATATCCCCCTGAAAAATGGAGCATCTCCGGCCCAGGTTTCTGATCTCCTTTTTAGTATTTTCAGCATCTCTGTCATTGGAATGAAAGATAATGGCAATATCTGCCCCTTCTGATGCAAAAAGAAGAGCCACCGCTTTGCCTATACCACTATCAGCACCAGTGATCAGAACGGATTTGTTTTCTAGCTTTCCCATCTTTATCTTTTTATTTGTTATCTGCAGGTTTCTGCATTTCAGCCATTCTGTGAGCAGCCATACTGTCTGTAGAGAGATTGGCCATAGCTAAAGATAATTTATTTTTCAATCCTGATACCATTTTACCATCCCCATTCATCAAAGCATTATATCCGTCAATCGCAACTTCTTCAGGAGAAGCAAGATGATCTTTATCTTCAGCAATTTTACTCCTATTCATTCCGGCTTTATTAAAGAAATCCGTATTTGTAGGACCTGGTAAAAGTGTTGTTACAGTGATCCCCGAATCTTTAAGTTCCTCACGAATTGCTTCAGACCATGATAAAACAAATGCTTTGGTACCATGATATACCGAGTGCCAAGGACCCGGCACCTTACTGGCTACAGAAGCCAGATTCAAAATTTTTCCTGATCCCAGCGGTAACCGGTCCTTTAAGAATAATTTGGTTAATATGATAATGGAAACAATATTTAAATTGACAATGTCAATTTCCCGATGGATATCGGTTTCCTGAAATTTACCATAAACACCTTGCCCTGCATTATTAATTAAAATTTCAGGGCTTATTCCGTTTAATTTTAATTCTGAATACAGAGAATAAACTTCTTCCTGAAGAAATAAATTCTTTGATATCGTAATGACGTTTACTCCACACCCTTTAAACTCATCTGCTCTTTTTTTGAGCTCTTCATGGTTTCTGGCAACAATAACAAGGTCATATTTATTTTTAGCAAACTGCTTCGCCAGTTCATACCCTATTCCACTGGTACCCCCCGTGATCAGTACATATTGATTCTTGTGTTCCATTGGTTCTATTTTAAAATTAAAAGCCTGTTGATTTCACTTTTAAAGCATCCCAGAATAAATTCCGTGTAATACAGCTGTGCATTGAGGGCTTGTGTTTTAGGATGCAGTTCCAATTTTTTGGTAAGAATGATCTCTCCTTTGTATGAGAATGAGAAATAGGCAAAAATTTTATATGAAGAATTACGGATCGGAGTACAATAACCTGTGGTAGCAATAGACCAGTCGGATTCAAATAGGCTGGCAACGTTTAATGCCATTGTTTCAGCAATATTTTCTGAAACGCAGTCACATTCTTCAGCTTCCTGTCTGTTTACTTTCAATAATCTTACTTTCTCCGGTAAGGTATAGGCTGTTATTCCTCCTTTGTAAGACAGAGAAGCATTCGGCATCTGCGAAAAAGCTAATTGTAAACATCCTGATGTAACACTTTCCGCAATTGAAATAGTTTCATCTGTGGTTATCAGAGACTGGCTTATATATTCAAGAAGACTTTTCTGAAATTCCATAGCATTATATTTTGAATGATTGAAGGTTTAAAAAGCTGCTGTCTTTACATTCAGCAGCTTTAGATAGATGATGTGTGGTGTGAAAGGTTTTTATGATTAAGAGTTTCTCTCTATTTCCAGATCCCAGACCCTGTGTTTGGCAATAGCATTTATGAAATTTTCTGCCGGAGAATCATCTTCTCCGGTAATGATTCCCGGATCCTGGTGTTGCTTCGCAGCAACATTAGAATTGTGATACACCAGGTCTGTACCTGATCCGAAATAAATTGCCTTACAGTGCTTATAGGCTTCATTGATGAAATGCAGGACAAGATGTTTGTTTACTGCTGTCATCAGTTCTTTTGCAGAATCCTCGCCGGAGCAGATAAAAAGAGCATCAAAACAAACACTTGCAGTGCTTGTAAAAGAATGTTTAGGAGTCAGTTCTTTCCCATCATTTGTTATTACTTTGGCCAAACTTGGTGCTATCAGCTCCACTTTTGCTCCTTTTTCCTCTAGTTGGGTTTTAAGGTTATCTACTGCTTCACTATCTGCACCGTTAGCCAGTATAAAGCCTATTTTTCTGCTTTTAATAGTATTTTTGACCGTATTTTCCATACTAAGTGCTTCCGATATTTTTGTTCTCGGTTCTTTTTCCTCACTCTGTAGCTCTACAATATTGCTGTCTGCAGGTAGGCTTTGATTGGGCCATTCAAGTTTTTTAACCTCAACACCTAATTTTTCAGCTACTTTCTGTGCCAAAAACATATCGATATAAGCAAGCTGCCCCACCAGTCTTTCCCTGACTTCCGGAATTGTTACTTTTGAAAGTTCAAAGATCAGTGCATTTTGAAGGTGAGTTTTTTCAGGATTCGACTGGCTGTTATAGAATAATTTTGCCTGAGAATAATGATCTACAAAACTTTTACTTCTTTCCCTGATTTTTGAACCTGATATCCTTTCCCCGTGAGAGGTAAAACCACCTTCAGACATCATAGCCTGGAAAGGGCATCCGCTGCCAATAGAATTGGGATCATAACTACTTTTTCCTTTAACAATCTGCTGTCTCATATGTCCGTCCCTCTGATTGTTATGAACAGTATTCACAGATCTGTTAATCGGAATTTCATGAAAATTCGGAGATCCTAATCTGGATAATTGGGTATCTGTATATGAAAATAACCTGCCCTGCAGAAGAGGGTCGTTACTAAAATCTATTCCCGGAATAATATGGCCTGGATGGAAAGCCACCTGCTCTGTCTCCGCAAAAAAATTCTCCGGATTTCTGTTCAGTGTCAGCGTTCCTACAATTTCTACAGGAACTTCTTCTTCAGGAACAATTTTCGTGGGATCCAGAAGGTCAAAATCAAACTGGTCTTCTTTATCTTCAGGAATCAGCTGTACTCCCAGGTCCCACTCCGGATAGTCTCCGTTTTCAATAGCTTCCCAAAGGTCTCTTTTATGAAAGTCAGAATCAACTCCGGAGATTTTCTGAGCTTCATCCCAGGCTACGGAATGTACCCCCAGTTTTGGTTTAAAATGAAACTTTACAAAGTGTACTTTCCCTTCATTATTGATGAATTTGAAAGAATGTACTCCAAAGCCTTCCATCATTCTAAGACTTCTGGGAATAGCACGGTCACTCATCAGCCACATGATCATATGCATACTTTCGGGCATCAGCGAAATAAAATCCCAGAAGGTATCATGAGCAGAAGCCGCTTGAGGAATCTCATTGTCTGGCTCAGGTTTTACAGCATGAATAAGATCCGGAAACTTAATTGCATCCTGAATAAAGAATACAGGCATGTTATTGCACACCATATCATAATTACCTTCTTCAGTATAAAATTTTATCGCAAAACCCCGTACATCTCTTGCCAGGTCAGTGCTGCCTTTGCTTCCGGCAACCGTTGAAAACCTTACAAAAACTGGCGTTTCCTTTCCTACTTCAGATAAAAAACCGGCCTTTGTATAGGCTGCCAGGCTTTTAGTAAGTTTAAAAACGCCATGTGCTCCTGAACCTCGTGCATGAACCACTCTCTCGGGAATTCTTTCATGATCAAAATGGGTAATTTTTTCTCTCAGAATAAAATCTTCCAATAAAGAAGGTCCCCTTTCTCCCGCTTTTAAAGAATCCTGATTGTTATTGATCTTTAAACCCTGATTTGTAGTAAGCTTTTCGTTTGCATTAGAAGTACTGTGTACGTCCAGTTGTTCTGCTTTTTTATTGTTTTGTTCATTGGTATTCATATTCATAGGATTTATGGTTGATGATAGGTTTTAAGGTACTTTAATAGCTATTTTGGTACAATCATTCTGTATTGTCACTCTCAAACATATTGAGAATCCTGTTGATATACTCTTCTTCCTTTACTACTTTATAATAGGCTGTTTTTGCATATAAAGTGAAAGATGGGGTTTCAATTCTGATCTCAGAATCCAGAGCTGAAGTATCCAGTGTACTTTGATTATGAAATTCACGGATATGAAGTAAATATTCCTGTATATAATTTTCAATTACTTTTTTCAGGATCTCACATTTTGCATTTTTTTTAATCTTTTCCAAAGACTTAATCAGAAAAGCGGTGACTCCGTAGGAATTAATAACAACCGGAAATAATGACTCATTTTCCAGGGCATTATTTTTATTATTCAGTTCGGAATATTTTAAAACATCATTTTCAAATATCATATGTAAAGAGTTATTAGTTGTTAGAAGCTTTTAAATATTGCTCAAAATAATGGAGGTCATCCTTATCCTTAATGGAAAGATAAAACATGATCTGTTCCGGTTCTTTCAGCCCTATACTGTTGAAACAGTCGAAATGGGCGATTAATGCCTGAATATTTTCAATATCTATATCTTTCAGGATTATAAATAACAAAAAGATATTCTCTTTGATCTCTTTTGCGTAGACAGCTGCTCCATTCTCAAACCATTTACCTTTGTTGGTGACTTTTACAAAATCTTTGTGCTTCAGCGTTTTTATTATTTTCTGACAGTCCATAATGGTAAGTGTTCGTGGTTAAAATAAGCCCTGTAAAACAAGCTATATGGCTTATATAGCAGTTTAGTCTTCTTGTTCAGCATCAAAATTGATGGATGTTTCTGCAATTTCTGTAAGCTGATAATCAGTATCTTCCTCTTCCTGAAGGGTTCTTTCAAGCAGATCTGCGGCTTTATCATGTCCCATAGTAATGGCAAGCTGAGCAAGCCCTCCATAAGTAGCAATTTCATAATGCTCTACCTTTTGTGCAGCAATAATTAATGCAGCATCTCTTGTTGCAGTACCCTCTTCGGTTGTTTTGATTACTTCTTCACCTTCTTCAATAATCCCTTTTATAGCCTTACATTCTTTCTTTTCAGGCTTTTCACCAATAAGCTGAAATACTTTTTCCAGACGTTTTACATGTTTTTGGGTTTGAAGATGGTGATCCTCAAAAGCTTCTTTAAGCTCTTCGGCTGTAGCGGCTTCCTGCATTTTATCTAATGCTTCAAGGATGGCATTTTCAGCATAATAAATATCCTTAAGAGCATTTACAAAAAATTGGTGAAGGGGTGCATTCTTCATCTCCTCAGTTATTATACTGCCATTTTTTACGATAGTCTTTTTTGCTATCGGTTCAGGATGAGTAGGTTCTAATATTTTATTTGCCATGATATAAAGTGGTGTTTAGTGTTGAAAAGATTGCCTCTTTATCAAATCAAAGAGGCAATCTTGGAAAAAGAATTATGAATTATGTCTGCCTCCGAATCCCGTTTTTTTTAAGACCTTCCACCTCCGTGAGATGCCTGTCTGCCTATTTTGGCAAAAGGTTTTCAGATGAGGATCCTTACCTTATATTTTTTCTTACATTTCTAGTGTCCATAACTGAATTTTATATAATTACTATTAAGTGATGCATTGCTTTCATTCACTAGTATCAGACGGCAACGGACTCGTGATAATTTTACTTGAGCATAAAGCATATGCTTTGTTCCTGGGGTTTTGAGAATTGTACTGAAACGTTATATTTCAAATGTACAATTGAATAACTCACTTTTTTATGACTTGAGTCATGTTGCAAATATTAATATAAAATTTTACGGTTTTGAATTTTAACTATTTTTTCCCTTTCCATGTGTTTAATAGTTCTTATAGCTGTCTCTACACATAAACCGGTAAGACTAGCCATCTGCTGTCTCGTTAATGGAACGGTAAATGAGTACGGCCTTTCATCATTTTGAGAGCTTTTAAGATAATCCATGAGCCCTTTAAGCCTTATAGAAGGATTTTGAGATGAAATATTCTGCATCATAATAAATTTATAATACAGACGCTGGGAAAGGAAATTATTCACTTCCATACATAAGTCCGGAGACTGGGTCAATAAATTGAAAAATATTGATTTATGAAGTTTTAAAACACTACATTCTGTAATGGCTTCAGCATTCATCGGGTAAGGTTTGTTTATAAAAAGTATGGATTCTCCGCAGCTTTGTCCTTCATATAGGAGATTTTGTATAAACTCTTTCCCGTCTTCATTATAATTATTAAGCTTTACTTTACCCTTAATAATCTGATAATAATAATTGGGTATATCTCCCTGAATAAATAAATTTTCAGAAGGATTATAATTTTTGATTTCTGCACCTGCTGAGTACAAAATATTTTCGTCAATAACCATAATACTTTTTTTTTTAAAATGTTAATTTTAAAATTTATCTAAAGTAAAATATCCATTGGAAAGTTACCTTTATGGATACAAATATTAAACCTTATCACTTGTTGAAATTGTTAAATTGCGTTAAAATGATATTAATTTTTATTAAATTCATATTGTATAAATTAGTGTGATTTATAAAAATTTGAAGCAATTTATTTTAAAAATTAACAAATGGAGATAAATTTCACGAACCCGTTCCATTGATGAAACGGGTTTTGTTAGGGTATGTAAATACTGCTATTTTTTTATAGTTTTATTCTGTATTGTTTGAGCAGTATCCTTATTATTTGGCGAAATAACAGTATCTGCACGTACAGTATCAGATGGCATCGGTGCAATATTCGTTGTAGTATCTACACTTACAGTATCTGTAACTGTAGTCTCTGTCCGGGTTTCTTTTTTGCAGCTCATGAGGAATCCGATGAGCATTAGTGACATCATAAATTTCATAATAATAGTATTAGATGGTGTGTATTTACAAAAGTAGATTATTATAAAATTATTTTTTATGATTTAGGTCATAATGATTTATTTTTAATTATTTCGCAAATTTCTTAGTCCCAACTACACATAAAATGACCCCAACGGTAACTCCCAGCATTCCTATGCTCACCTGCTCATGAAGAAGATACGCTGCCAAAGCAAGTCCAAAAAAAGGCTGAAGTAGCTGAAGCTGCCCTACAGAGGTAATACCTCCCTGTGCCAGCCCTTTATACCAAAATATAAAGCCGATAAACATGCTGAACAAAGAAATATACCCCAATCCAAACCAGCCTTTAAAACTTACCGTTTCAAGATTATTTGGTAAATAGAAGAAAAATAAAGGAATCATTATTGGTAAGGATAATACCAATGCCCATGAAATAACCTGCCATCCGCCCAGGGTTTTGGAAAGTTTAGCTCCTTCAGCATAACCCATTCCGCATAAAATAACCGCCAGAAGCATTAGAATATCTCCAATTGGAGAAGCTGAAATGCCCTGAGAAAAAGCATAGCCGATTACCAAGAAGCTTCCTATGACCGAAAATAACCAAAATATAGGATGTGGTCTTTCCCCACCACGAAATACTCCAAAAATAGCCGTAGCCATGGGCAGCATTCCTAAAAATACAATAGAATGTGCAGAAGTAAGATATTGCAATGCCAACGAAGAAAGCAGCGGAAATCCTATTACACAGCCAATAGCCACCAGTACAAGGGAAAAGATCTGATTTTTAGCAGGGCGTTTTTCTTTATAAATAAACAGAACCGAAAGAGCCAGAATTCCTGCAATAACCGCACGGGCAATAGTTACAAATATAGGATCCATCTCCATTACTGCAAGTTTGGTTCCGGGCATAGAGCCACTGAAAAGCAAAACTCCTATAAAACCATTGATCCAGCCACTTACTGCCTGGTCTTTTGAAATTGTATCTGTCATCATTATAATACGTTTTAATTGATGGTTCAAAATTAGAGAGGTAAATTCAATAAACACAGTCTCAGTTTTGTATATTTGCATGAACACAGTTTAAAAAAATGAGCAGAGAATTTTTATATACAGAAATTGCAGACGGTATAGCCAATCAAATCAGGAATGGTGTTTTAAAAGCTGGAGACAAGCTTCCTTCCGTAAGAATGCTATGCAGTGAGCATCAGGTAAGCATGAATACTGCAAAAAGGGTTTTCCTGGAACTTGAATCACAGTCACTGGTTGAATCCAAGCCTCAATCCGGTTATTTTGTCAGTCAGCTGCTATCTGTAAAACTCCCTTTACCTGAAGTAAGCCGCCCTTCTTTAATGGCTAATAATGATGAACCGGATGAGCTGATCAGTAAAGTATATGAAAATATGGGAAGGAAAGATCTTACCTTCTTTTCGATCGGTATTCCATCCGGAGGACTTCTTCCCCAGGCGAAACTGAAAAAGGAAATCATTAATGCAACACGGGAATTAAAAGACGGAGGAACAGAATACGAGGAACTTCAGGGAAATCTTAAACTCAGAAGGATGATTGCTATACGCTCTTTACAATGGGGCGGAAACCTTAATGAAAAAGATCTTATTACCACAAACGGTGGAATGAATGCGTTATCATTCTGTCTCATGGCCTTGGGAAAACCCGGGGATACTATTGCCATTGAAAGTCCTTGTTATCCCGGGATTTTGCAATTAGCCAACGGATTAGGGTTAAAAGTGCTGGAACTTCCCACTCACCCTACAACAGGAATAGAAATTGAAGCCTTAAAAAAACTCATTCCCAAAATTGATCTGTGCCTGTTAATTCCCAACTTTAATTCTCCTCTGGGAAGCTGTATGCCTGATGAAAACAAAAAAGAAGTCGTAAGAATTCTGTCAGAAAACAATATTCCACTCATTGAAGATGACGTGTATGGAGATCTTTATTTTGGGGCTTCCCGACCAAAATGCTGTAAATCTTTTGATAAAGACGGAAATGTTCTCTACTGCAGCTCTATTTCCAAAACATTGGCTCCGGGCTATCGTGTGGGGTGGATTGCTCCCGGAAGATATAAAGATAAAATACTTAAACTTAAACTTCTGCACTCTACCTCTTCCATCTCTATTGTCAATGAAGCCGTAGCCAATTTCCTGAAATCCGGAAGGTATGAGAAACATCTTCAGCAGCTTCGCAAAACACTGCAGACTAATTACCAGAATTATGTGCAGACCATTGCAGAATTTTTTCCCGAAGGCACAAAAACAAGCCGTCCGCAGGGAGGATTGTCTCTATGGGTAGAATTTGATAAGAAAATCCGCACTACAGAACTGTATGATCTCGCCATCAAACAGAACATAAGTATTGCTCCCGGCAGGATGTTTACCTTTCAGGAGCAGTTTGAAAACTGTATGAGACTGTGTATAGGTCTTCCATGGTCAGAAGAAACCCAGGCCAAACTCAGGCAGGTCGGAAATCTTGCAAAAAAAATTTAATACCTGTTATTTATTATCCGGAACGAAATTTTTTCTCGCCAGTTCTTTTCTTACACGGCTTAAACTCTCAGGGGTAATTCCCAGATAAGAAGCGATCATCCATTGAGGGACTCTCAGCAGTAAATCCGGATACATTTTGATGAATTTCATGTATCTTTCTTCTGCTGTTTCACCCAGTAAAGAATTGATCCTGTTCTGTAAACTTCGGATATGCTTCTGTAATAAAAAATCACTTCTTTCAATACTGTTCGGAAATTGCTCTACCAGCTTATTGAAGAAATCAGGATGCAAAAACAGTATTTCCGAATCTTCCACTGCTTCTATATAATAATTGGATTTTTCATTGAAATATAAACTGCTCCGGTCAGAGATCAGCCAACTTTCAGGGGCGAACTGTATAATATGTTCCTTTCCGTTTTTATCAATAGAATACATTTTAATAAGTCCTTTTTCCACAAAGAATATATGCCTGCATATTTCACCATACTGAAGGAGAAACTGATTCTTAGGAATTTTCTTTGCTTCATAATGCAGACTGCAGGTGTTTACGTTCTGAAGAGGAACGTTTAACACTTTGGCTAAATAATTATTAATATTCTTCATTATATAATCTGGCTTAAAGAAATATCCTCGTGCGAAGCACTTTTAACGGACTTTCCGTTCTCTATAACAATTAACTGTGGGCTTTCATGTCTTACCTCAAGATCTTTCGCAATTTTATTTGAAAGATCTCTGTGAGCTAACAGATCCAGGTAGTATAAGTCTACTTTCGGATCTGAATTTTCAACTTCCTTTTCAAAATTCTTCAAAACAGTCCTGCTGATAAAGCAGCCTGTTGAATGTTTGAATACAGCTATTTTATGGTGGTGAGAACGCTCAATGGCTTTCGCCAGATCTTCTGCAGATTCTATCTTTTTCCAGAAAGATTTTTGATCAGGGGTTTCGCTTTTTCCACCGAATATTTTATCAAAAAAACTCATACATTAAATTGTTTTAAATGATGATCAAGATGTTTATATTCTAAAAATTTCCAGTCTTTTTCAGTCATGTTCCCAAATAGTCTGTGATAGTCCGGCAGCTCTTTATTTGTACAGGCTTTCCGGAATTCCTCCAGCGTCTTCAGCAGATTGGTTTTTGATTCATCAAAATCACACTCAAAATTAATGATTAGTTTTTGAAAAGTAGGCATGTTTCTGGGAATTCCATTATTGAAAACATACATTTCTATTTTAGTAACGATCCCAATTACCCTGAAAAAAGGATTAATGCGCGGAAGCTCAACTGTTTTTAAAGCCACCTGAAGAACCATATCACAGTGCCTGAACATTTGACACACATTCATTTTTCCCCATTTTGCAGGGGAATTTTCGGATAATTTGGAAATCCTTTCTATAATTTCCTCAAAATAAAGGGGATTATTAAAGCTTTTTTTCACCAGCCTTTTTCTTTCTTCAGATTTTCTATATGAGCAAAATGATGATTACAATGCCAGGCATACAGGGCAAGGCTGCTTCTCAGGTCATAATTTCTATGATGTTCCGGATGATGAAAAGTTCTCTCAAACTGTTTATTGGTAAGACTTTTAAGAAGAACAACCCATCTTTGATGAGTTCCTTTCAACATTCTCATTGCCGGTTTTACAGGCATATGAAAGCTGTCCTGAAGCTCTGCCCACTGAGCCTCATTATAAGGTTTAATGGTTGGATTATCTTCTGTTAGTGCCAGTTTAAACCGGATAAAACTATTCATATGACTGTCTGAAAGATGATTTACAAGCTGTCTTACCGTCCAGCCTCCTTCTCTGTACGGAGTATCCAACTGATCATCTGTAAAGTCTTCGATAAGGTTTTTCAGCCTGCCCGGAAAATCTTTAATCACTTTGATATAAGTATCCAAAGTTGTATCACAAATGTTTTCGGGAGCTTCAAACTGCCCTATTGGAAATTTCTTATTCTCTAAATCACTCATTATTCATAGTTTTAATTTTTTAAATATTGCTTATTTGTCTGACTATTAGGTTCTGGACAAATTTCTATCTGTTAGGTTTGTAAATTTATCAAAAATAGAGGATATTTCCAGTGAATAAAAAAGCTTCAATTCTAAAATTGAAGCCCACTTTATTTAATTGATGTACTAATAACCATGCAGATCAATACCTTCTGTTCGTTGTAGGGTTACTTTTTTACCCATTTTCTTTTGAATTACTCTGAAATGCTGAAGCTCATCATCCGTCAGAATAGTAATAGCTGTCCCTTTTTCATTGGCACGGCCTGTCCTACCAATACGATGAATGTAGTCTAAAGGCGAACGCGGCAACTCATAATTGATCACACAAGGCAGAGACTCAATATGAATCCCACGGCCAATTAAATCTGTAGCCACTAAAATCTGGGCACCGTTTACTTTAAATTCTTCTAAATTATTCCTACGGGCACCTTGTGACTTCTGACTGTGAATAGCCACCGCTTTAATTTTATTTTTTTTAAGCTTTTCAACTAAATTATCAGCAGATCTTGTAGAGGAAACAAAGATCAAAGCTTTTTCCACTTTCTTTTCTTTAATTAAATACCGCAAAAAAGGACCTTTATTTTCCGGAGAAACATGATAGGCCAGTTGCTCAATATGATCAATTTCAACTTCCTCTTTTTTTATTTCAATTAGAATAGGATTAATTGACAAACGTTCTTTCATTTCAGAAACCTTGTCATTTAAAGTCGCTGAGAACAAAATGGTCTGCTTTACGACAGGCATCAGAGCGAAAAGTTTATTCATTTCTTCTCCAAAACCCAGCTGAAACATTTTGTCTGCTTCATCAATCACCAAATGCTGAATACCCGAAATACTCAATGCATTATGATCAATTAAGTCTAATAAACGTCCCGGAGTTGCAATCAGGACTTCCACTCCAAACATTCCTTTCATCTGTGGATTGATAGAAACACCACCATACACAGCCATTGTACGGATTTCCCGTTTCAGGTTTTCTGTAAAAGCTCTGAAAACTTCATCAATCTGAATAGCTAATTCACGCGTAGGAACCAGTATTAAAACCTGAACATTACGGTCTTTTTTTACTTCTGCATTCTGCAATTTTTCTAAAATTGGCATTACAAAACAAGCTGTTTTCCCGGAACCTGTCTGTGCAATTCCCATCAGATCTTTACCTTGCAAAATAACAGGAACAGCCTGCTCCTGAATGGGAAATGGTTTTAAATACCCCAGTTTGTTAACAGAACGAATAATATTGTGTGATAATCCTAAAGACTCAAATGACATAAAAATACTTATTTACTGCAAAGATAAGCTATTGAAATTTGGTTTACGCCTTCAAACAGAATACCCCGGAGACAAAGTTTAATGATTCCAAATTTTTACCGCTCCAATCTATCAGTATAAAAAAATATTTTGCCTATTTGTCCGATAATTCTATTTTGGATAAATTTTTGCCTCTTAGTTTTGTAAATTTATCAAAAATTCGAGAAATCTAAATATGAAAAAAGCGCTAATAATAGTCGATGTACAGAATGATTTTTGTGAAGGCGGATCACTTGCAGTACCTGGATCTGGAGAGATCATTCCTTATATCAACCTTTTGATGGAGGAAAATGAATATGACCAGATTGTTTTGACGCAGGATTGGCATCCTGTAGGCCATAAAAGTTTTGCAAGCAGCAATAACAGAAAGGTTGGAGAAAGTATCATTTTAAATGGTGTTCCCCAGTTTATGTGGCCGGATCACTGTATCCAGGGAACTTTCGGAGCAGAATTCCATAAAGATCTGAACAGAGACAAAGTAACCCATATCATACAGAAAGGAAAAAATATTGAAATAGATAGTTACAGCGGCTTTCAGGATAACAATCATTTTATGAAAACCGGGTTGGATGATTTCTTGAAATATCATGATATCCAACTGGTAGAAATCGTTGGACTGGCCATGGACTATTGTGTGAAATTCACCAGCCTGGATGCCGTTGCCAATGGATATGTTACCTGCTTACACTTCAACGGAACCCGTGCTGTAAATGTAAAACCGGATAACGGTAAAGACGCCATTTATGAAATGATCCAGAAAGGGGTAACCGTATTGGGATAATGAGGAATTGTGATTTATAGGTTATGAGTTTTAGGCATGATTAAATAGTAGAATTCATTACCTATTCAATAAGAAAAGCGCAGAAAAAATTCTGCGCTTTTTATGTAAAACTTAAATTACAATTAATAAATAAATCTCAAGCATGAACCAAAGCTCACTGCTTATTATTTATCATTGTTAAAGCATTTTAAGATTATTTACTTCCAGTTCTGTAAGAATTCTCCAGTGTCCTCTCTTGATATTCTTTTTCGTTAATCCTGCAAACATTACTCTGTCCAGAGCCTCTACTTCATATCCTAACCTTTGGAATATTCTTCTGATCACACGGTTCCATCCAATATGAATTTCAATTCCGATTTCATTTTTCGGCTTACCTTCAATATATGAAATTTGGTCCACAACGGCTATCCCTTCATCAAGACGGATTCCTTCTGCAATAAGACGTAAATCTTCACCTGTTAATTTCTTATCAAGTGTTACATGATAAATCTTTTTAGCATCAAAAGATGGATGCGTCAATTTTTTAGTCATGTGTCCGTCATTAGTCAACAAAATAACCCCGGTTGTTGAACGGTCCAATCTTCCCACCGGAAAAACTCTGTAAGGCGATGCATTAGCTACAAGATCCATTACAGTTTTTCTTGCTTTATCATCTTTCGTAGTAGAAATATAGCCTTTAGGTTTATTCAAAAGTACATATACAGGTTTTTCAGGAGTAATGTTTTGTCCGTCAAAAACTACTCTGTCGGTTTTCTCTACCTGATATCCCATTTCCGTTACTACCTTTCCGTTCACTTCCACCAATCCTTGAGTGATCAGTTCATCAGCCTCTCTCCTGCTGCATATTCCGGAATTAGCAATATATTTATTAAGGCGGATGCTGTCTTTATGGACGTCTTTTTCAATTTTATTCAGTCTTCTCTTCTGTACAAAAGATTTTGCTCGGTCTTCATTTCTTTCATCACCACCAGATGGCCTTCTTCCATACTTTAAACTGCCTCTTTCATATTTATCTCTTGCATCAAAACTTCTGCTTCCTCTTTTAGGGGCAGATTTTCCAAAAGATTTTCTTTCGAAGCTCTCGCTTTTATTAGTAATGTAAGCTCTTTTCTCGGATTTTGAGCTATTCTCATCACCTGAGCCTTCAGAGCTTTCTGTATTTTTTTTGAAAGGTTTTTTATCAAATTTTGAATTGGACCCTTTATGTTCCGGACCTCTCTTGTCTCCGTCTTTAGAGAAAGATTTCTTAAAAGGTTTTGATCCTGAGGAATTTCCAGATCTAGAAGCACGAGAATCATCAGAGCTTTTTCGTGTTGAAACTCTTGGTCTTTTTGGTCTGTCTGAATTATTGTTATCTCTGCTCATTCTAAAAATTTCTGCAAAGATAGTAATTTAGTTACGAGTTAAAAATTAAGAATCATAACTTTGCAATATAGTTTACTTTTTAACCTTACAAAAATTTGAAGATGATAACAATATTAAATGATAATTTCTCTCAGTTAAACGAATTTCTGCATGAAAAATCTTTTAGTAAAATTTTTATTTTAGTAGATGAAAATACCCATGAATACTGTCTTCCCATTCTCTTAGGAAATATGGAAACAGATCTGGGATTTGAAATTCTGGAAATTGAGGCTGGTGAAGAGATGAAAAATATTCAGACGGCTAACCAGCTTTGGGAAATTCTCACGGAAATGCAGGCGGATAGAAAAGCACTGGTCATTAATCTTGGTGGTGGTGTAATCACTGATATGGGTGGATTTGTGGCTTCTACTTATAAAAGAGGGATACAGTTTATTAATATCCCTACTACCCTTTTATCGATGTGTGATGCTTCTATTGGAGGAAAAACAGGAATTGACCTGATGCATTATAAAAATATGGTAGGAACTTTTGCTTTCCCGGAACAGATTTTTATCTTCCCAAAATTTTTAGAAACATTACCGTTCAAAGAATTAAGAAGCGGATTTGCAGAAATGCTAAAACACGGGTTGATTGCTGATAAAGCACATTGGGAACAACTGATCCAGATTCATAAGCTTGAGGTAGAAACGGTAATTCCATATATCCAGACTTCAATGGATATTAAACAGGACGTGGTAGAGAAAGATTTTCATGAAAAAAACATCAGGAAAACCCTTAATTTCGGCCATACTATAGGTCATGCTGTTGAAAGCCTGTGTCTGCAGCAGAAAAACCCTATCCTTCATGGAGAAGCAGTAGCTATGGGAATGATTTGTGAATCCCATTTAGCTTATCTTGAAAATCTTATTTCTAAAGAAGACTCCCAGTCCATTATTGAAAATATCCAGAGATACTATCCTTATTTAGATATCAGTGATTTTAAAGACGATGATATTACTGCATTACTAATGAACGACAAAAAGAATACAGACAGTAAAATCAATTTTTCTCTGCTTTCCGAGATCGGAGCATGCAATTATGACTATCAGTGCAGTCAGAAAAATATCCTTAAATCATTAGATTTTTATAGAAAACTGAACGATGCATGATCCATTCTTTAGCCATTTTTACAAAAAAAACTTTTATTTTGAGTCAGTTTTTCAATAAAAACGGACTATTCAAACAAATGTTTATTTAATTTTTCAACCAACTATAAATCAAATATATAGATTTTAAAACCACCTATAAAACAGGTGGTTTTCATGTGTATTTTGAAGTGAAAATTATTTTTGGCAAGCAATTTGGAAGATACTCTGCGTTCAACTGAAAATGTTGACAGTAGTAAAATTTAAAATTAAGAAAGAGTAAATATTAAAAAATTAAAGTTATGAAAAAGTTAGTTTTAGGATTAGCAGTAACTGCAAGTACATTAGCGTTCGCACAACAGCAACCTTCTACCAGCACAAATCCGGTAACATTCGGGGTAAAAGGTGGGATGAACGTATCATCGCTTTCTAATGGAGCAGACTTAAGTGATTCAAAATCCAAAATTGGTTTTAATGCAGGTGTTTTTGCTAATATTCCGTTAGCAAGTTCATTCAGTGTACAGCCGGAGGTTATATATAATGATTTGGGCTCAAAAGTAACAAGAGAAATTTCCGCAGGAGGAAATACTTTCAAAAATGAGTATTCAAGAAATTTAGGATATATTGCAGTACCTGTAATGTTCCAGTATAATGCGACTCCGGAATTTTTCCTTGAAGCAGGTCCTGAATTCGGGTTCTTAGTAAGTGCTAAGGATAAATTTAAAAATTCAACAAATAATAATACCAACACTCAGGTAGCTACGCTTGATAAAGACGACTTCCAGACATTTAATTTTGGAATTGGTATCGGTGCAGGTTATTATTTTACACCTAACTTAGGACTTACAGCAAGGTATACAGCAGGTCTTACAGATATTTATAAAAATAACTCTGGTGATGCTGTTAAAAACAATGTATTCCAGGTAGGGTTAGCTTATAAATTTAGATAACCTGGTAGTTTCACATTCAACAAATTTTGTATCAATAAAAAAGGTCAGATTACTTATAATCTGATCTTTTTTTATCTGAAATTCTAAAATTTTGTTAAAAAAAATAATTTGTTCCTTTTTCAAAGAGAAAAAAATAGGGGAAATATCGGTTCTATATCAACGATTATTAATAATCTGATAATATTTCGAATTCTTTGGCACGCTATTTGATAATAAACAAAATGTTAAACAAAACTTAAAAACTATTAAATAAATACTTATGAAAAAGATTCTTTTAGGCCTAGCCCTTGTAGCAGGTACTTTCACTTTCGCACAAAAAACATCTACTAATACTTCAGCTTCTTCACCAGTTAGATTTGGTTTGAAAGCAGGTCTTAATATTTCTAGTGTTTCTGGCGACGATACGAAGTCAAAAGCAGGATTTTATGGTGGTGTTTTTGCAAATATTCCGGTAGCTAAGGATTTTTCTGTACAGCCGGAAGTATTATATAGTGGAATGGGTGCAAAAGCTGACGGAAATAGTGATTTGAAAATTAATTTAGATTATATTGCTGTACCGGTAATGTTCCAGTACAATGCACTTCCTAACCTATATTTAGAAGCAGGTCCTCAGTTCAGTTTCCTTATTAATTCAAAGCTGAAATATAAGTCTGAGTCTGTAGATGCTAAAGACGCTTTTAAAACTTTTGATTTTGGACTTGGACTTGGAGCAGGATATTACTTCACTCCTAACATCGGAGTTAATGTAAGATATGTTGCAGGTTTATCTGATATCTTTAAAGACAAACCTAGCGGTGCTGACTCTTCTAAAAATGGAGTATTCCAGGTAGGATTAGCTTATAAATTCTAATAAGCACCAGCATAGCTAACAAATTTTTATATTCAATAAAAAGTCAGGTTATTTATTTAACCTGACTTTTTATTTTGGCAAGGAATTTGCAAATAGACTTAACACTTGTACCATTATACTATTTCTGAATTATAATTATTTCATTTGAAAACACATTTTCAACCTGATAACTAAAAATCCCAATATTATTTAAGTATCAACTTTAAAAAAAACAATATTGAACAAATATTGTCAGGAATATTCGGAAATACATTTCTATACAATAATTAGTAATACATTTTGATTTCAATAGAAAAGGTCGGACTTTATTTTAAGTCTGACCTTTTCACTTTTATAATTCTTCTCCTTACCACGCATAGCAGCACATCACAGGATCTGGTGCAAAAGTTGGGATACTATAAACTTACGTCATACAGTTTCTCATTGACACAAAGTTCTATTTTTATTTAATTTTAAGTGAGTCAAGAATGAACGATTAGAAATCTATTTTGATGAAACTAACTTTTTATATCGCGTATTCAGTGACAAAAGCCGTCTTTCTTTGTTTTCTTACCATAGAACATCCGAATTATCATTCCTTTGAAATAAGGCTATTTCCATCCTATTTTTAAGTCAAATATAAAATCACATACTTTATTTAATGCAGCATAGATTTCTGAATGTCCAAACTAGAGGTTTTAGATTTAATGGTCCCCAAGTTTATAACCCGATCCACATAAATTCAGCATAAACATCCTGTAACGTCATACTTTGACCTTCCGGCCTAAAAACTTGTATATTCACATAAAGCTTTATTAAATAGACATACATCCAGCTTCCTGTTTCAAATCATACATATTATTCATAGTAAAGGATCATTTTACGTATGTATGAATTTTAACTTAAAATTTATCACAAATATTAAATATACATGAAAATATTTCACATAAAAGAGGATATAAATGGTATTTTTAAAGTATGAAAACATCATGCATCTGCTTGTTAATCAGGGTTTCATAAGTTTGGCAAGCATTTTGCAAAATAATGAAGCAAATAGTAAAATTAAAAAATAAAATTATGAAGAAGTTATTTTTAGGACTGGCGTTAACAGCCGGGACATTGGCTTTTGCTCAAGAGACACAACCTGTAACTACTGCAAGCACAACCTCTCCACTTAAAACAGATGTTCAACCTATTAGGTTTGGTATTAAAGCAGGTGGAAACTCAGCGTATTATAGCCAACAAAGTTTTGGTGCCAATAGCCAAAAAATCGGTTTTCATGCAGGTGTATTTGCTAATATTCCAATCTCTAAGCAATTCAGCTTCCAACCGGAGGTATTGTACAACCAAATGGGTGCAAGAGATGTAGCTTATTCAACAGAAAGTACTATAGGATCAACTACTATTAAGACAAAGGGGCAGGATAAATTAACAATGAATTATATTTCAGTTCCATTAATGGTTCAAATGAGACCCACTGATAAGTTTTATATTGAAGCAGGACCGGAATTCAGTTATTTCATCAATGGAAAAAACAAAGGAGAGTCTACAGTTTCAAGTACTACAGGAGGTGTTACTACCACTAAAACAGAAACTCACTCTGAAGATGTAAATAAAGATTATATCAACAAATTCAACTTTGGGTTAGGTCTTGGTCTGGGATATGATATTACTTCTAATATCGGTATCAATGCAAGATACGTAAACAGCTTAACTAAGATTGATAAAAGCAGACCGGCAGCTGAAAACAACAACAGAGTTTTCCAGTTAGGTGTGAACTATAAATTTTAATTTTAAAAAAAACCAATTTTTTAACTCCCAGATGCAGTTTTCTGCATTGTAAAAATGGCCGGAATTTTTCCGGCCATTTCTATTGAAAAATTAAAAGTAAAAGTATTTATTCAAATATCCGGGGATCATCGCTGATCACTCCATCTATTCCCATATTTTTTAGTTCCTGCAGTCTTTCTTTGGTATTAACAGTCCATGGGATTACCTTCATGCCGAGTGCATGACATTCTTTCACCAACTCAGCGGTAACAAGACTCTGATCCGGGCTGTAAATGGTAGGGGTAAAGCTTAAAAACTTCATATCTCCAGCTACACCACTCAAATGATCGGGATAGAGTCTAAATTTTTCTACAGGTATATTTTTGAAATAATATCTTTGTTGTTCCAGCTTTTTGTCATCTACTCTTTCTACCAGTAAGGCAGTCATTATTTTAGGATATTCTTTATGAATAATCTCCAGAGTTCTGGGATCAAAAGACTGAATAATAACCCGGTCCCCGATCTTTTTCTCTGTAATAATTTTCATCATTAATGCTACAAATTCTTTTGGTTCCGGATGAAAGATATGATCTGAGAAAGGGCGTGTTTTAGTTTCTATATTGTAAAAAGGCAAAGGTCTCTTCAATTCCCGGGCATAGCTTTCACATGCCTCTATAACCTCTGAGAAAAGAGGTTTCTGAGCCGCCATTTTCTTCTGGTCAGGATAATTGCTCAGTGTTTTCAGGCCTACATCAAATGTCTGAATCTTTGCATAAGGCATTTCATAGATTTTATAATAAAAGCCGGAGTCTTTGGGTATATAGGTTCCATCAGGCTTTGTTACCAATTCTGGGGAAAGAAAAGCATCATGGGAAAGAATTACTTTTTTATCCTTTGTGATAGCCAAATCCATTTCCAGCGTGGTAACATTCATTTGTAAAGCATTTTTCATAGCCGGAATTGTATTTTCCGGAAACAGTGATTTTCCTCCCCGGTGTGCCTGCTTATCAAAAGACTGGGCGCAAGACAGCTGGGCCATTACAAGAAAAAAAACCGTACACAAGGTGCTTTTCATATCTTCAAATTTTAATCCAACAAAATTAAAACTTGCTTACAGAGTATATGGTACGGGAATATTAAGCTTTTGCTACATTTATATCAATAAAAAGGGCCAGGTAATTGTGATACCTGACCCTTTATTTTTATTGTCAATAAATTAATTGAATAATTCTACCTCCTCTCCTTTTCCTACCGGATATTCTTCTGTAAAACATCCAAAGCAGTGGTTAGAAGATCCTAAAATTTCTTTCAGGTTTTCGGTACTTAAAAATTCTAAAGAATCTACTCCTAAATAATTTTTAAGTTCTTCCGTAGTCATATTAGCTGAAATTAAATCATCCTTTGAAGGCGTATCAATTCCTAAATAACATGGGGCAATAATAGGTGGAGAAACACTTCTGAAATGAATCTCTTTTACGCCTGCATCTTTCAAAATTTTAACCAACCTTTTAGAGGTTGTTCCACGAACGATAGAGTCATCAATAATAACAACCCTTTTATCCTTAATTTCAGAAATAATCGGGTTTAGCTTCAGATTAACTACTCTTTCTCTCATTTCCTGGGTAGGAACGATAAAACTTCTTCCAATGTATCTGTTTTTAATCAATACAGGACGGAAAGGTATCCCTGAAGCTTTTGAGAATCCAATAGCAGCCGGAACTCCGGAATCCGGAACTCCAATTACAATATCAGCATCTACAGGAGCCTGTCCCCAGATTTTCTCACCGGATTTCTCTCTGATTTCGTAAACATTGATATTTTCTAACGTAGAATCGGGTCTTGCAAAATAAATATATTCGAAAGAACATATCCTTTGTTTTCCTTTAGCCTCATCCATCATATAAGAATGAAGTTTTCCAGGTTCATTTTCATTAGTATAGATAATTTCTCCCGGAAGAATATCACGTACGTATTGAGCTCCCACTGCATCTAATGCTACAGATTCTGAAGCCACCACATAGGATCTCTCGTCAATAGCTCCTAAAACCAATGGACGGATACCGTTAAAATCTCTGAAGGCAAAGAATTTATTTCTGGTCATCCCTACCACAGAATAGGCTCCTTTAATTTTTTCCATCGTAGCTTTTATCGCTCCACGAAGTCCTAAATCAAGGTTTTTCTGAATCAGTCTTAAAATTACCTCAGAATCTGAAGTGGCTCTGAAAACCACCCCTTCAGCCTCCAGTTCATTTTTCAATTCCCTGGCATTGGTAAGGTTCCCGTTGTGTGCTATAGAAAGTATAATCTGGTCATATTCGTTTTTTGCGAAAAATGGCTGAAAATTATATTTCTTTTTATCTCCTGCTGTTGTATAACGGGTATGCCCGATTGCAGAATTTCCCATAAAAGTCTCTGGTTCCTGAATGTCTTTATAAACGTCCAAAACCAAGCCTTCATCTTTCATATTGGTAATTTTTCCATCTTTAAGAACGGAAATACCGCAAGCTTCCTGGCCTCTGTGCTGTAATGCAAAAAGCCCGAACTGTGAAAGAGAAAACGTATCCAGATCAGTATCTGAATACATTCCAAAGATACCGCACTCCTCATTTGGAGCATCCAGTCTTTCTTCTTCCTGTGTTCTGAAAAGATTTCTACCGTAGGTTTGGTCTTTAAACTGTTTTAAATATTCACTTTTATGAATGTCTAAACTTTTCATTTCTATTTTTTCTAATTATTTTAGAAGTTAGATATTAGATGTTAGAATCTAGTCTAAGTTAACTTCAAATTATAATTTTAAACTTGACTTTAATGAATATATCATTTTTTGAATTTCTGCTAAAAGTTCTTTTAAAGGAACTATTCCTGTTTCAGAAATAAAGTTCAAATCAATTAATAACTGGAGCTGAGTTTATAGTCATAAGTAGATCCAAATTTTTCTTCTATGGGTAATTCAGCAGAAATTAAATAAACTTCTTTTACCAGAGCCATAGACTCCAAACTTTTAGATCCTCTATCCTGTGTGATTTCATACTAATTTCTAATATCTAACTTCTAACATCTCTTATTTACTAAGTAAATTTTTCAATCTGTTGTAGATCTCAACATAAGCTTCAGTAACTTCTCCCAAGTCTCTTCTGAATCTGTCTTTATCCAGTTTCTTCATCGTGTCTTTATCCCAAAGTCTGCATGTATCAGGAGAAATTTCGTCAGCTAAGATAATTTCACCGTCTGAAGTTTTACCTAATTCGATTTTGAAATCAACAAGGATGATATTTATTTTGTCAAACAGGTCAATCAGGATTTCGTTAATATCTGAAGTAAGTTCATACATTTCGTCAAGTTCCTCGTAAGTAGCTGCACCTAAGAAAACTGCGTGGTGATCATTGATAAGCGGATCTCCCAATTCGTCTTTTTTGTAGCAGATATCAAAAATTGTTACCGGAGACTTGATTCCTTCTTCCACTCCTAATCTCTGTGCCATACTTCCTGCAGAGTAGTTTCTTACCACCATTTCCAAAGGAATAATAGACACTTTTCTTACTAATTGCTCTCTTTCGTCTAATTGTTTGATGAAATGAGTTTTAATCCCTTTTTCATTTAAATATTCAAAGATAAGGGTTGTGATAGCATTGTTCATCTCCCCTTTCAGGTCAACCTGGCCTTTCTTTTGAGCGTTAAATGCTGTAGCATCGTCTTTAAAACGTACTACTACTTCTTCAGGATTATCAGTAGCAAATACTTGTTTCGCTTTACCCTCGTACAACATTTCTTTCTTTTGACTCATAATTTTACTTTCTAAATTGTAGTTAGATTTATTGATTTATTTAATTATTATTCCTGTTAAGACAGCCAGTCCAAAACTTAGGAGTGTACCTATAAGCACATATTCTGTAAGTTTTCTCTGTTTTGCCTGTGCAAGGTCACTGAATCTGAAAACAGACTTGGCAGCAACCATGAAACCTACACCTTCCCAGTGATTCACCATAATAAAAGTGAAAACCAGCAGGCGTTCTAAAATTCCGATATATTTTCCGGCACTTGATAAAGATTCGGTTTGTATAGCATTCTGTGCATCAGGAACGGGAGTCCATGATGACAATAATATTTTGATAAAAATAGAAGCAGGGGTTGTTAAGAACAGAGCCGCCATAATGATTTTTAAAAACTCATGGTTTCCTAAAAAGCTGAAATCAAATTCCCGGAAATAAAAAGAAGCTCCTGCAATCACTATCATATGCAGCAGCTGGTCTATGAAAAACCAGGTTTTCTTTGTTTTAATTGTTTGAAAGCTAAGTTTTGCAGCATCAATTACGAAATGAGATCCCCCAATTAGAAGGGCTACCCACCAAAGTTGTAAATCCCAAAGAAAAACAAAGCTTATAACAGTGTGAATCAGAACATGGAAGTATAAAAATTTACTTTTCAGTTTATAGTTTTCCTTATCTGCAACCCATGAATCTGGCTGAAGAACAAAATCTCCGAGTAGATGTGCCAATATGAGTTTTATAAAGATCATGCTATAGTTCTGAGATTTTCTTTCTGAAATACTGGTTCGTTTCAACAATAAGCTCATAATTGGCTCGTTTCAGTCTCTGGCTCACCGAAGACTGTGAAATAGCAAACTTCCTGGCAAGATCTTCCTGGGTAATATCCTGGTTCATGATCATTTCGTGGATGATCTCTGAGGTAGCCATAGTCCAGTTATCAAAATCTTTTGACGACCATTTTAACAGAATATTCAGGTCTCTGTCTACAGAATCATTGGAAGTTTTAATAGCAACGGTGTGGCCGTCACTCTTCAGATCGTTAAGCAGTCTTCCGGAATTCACATAAGCTGAGCCATTAGATTCGGTGATTTTGTCAGATGAGAAACTCTCTTCACCAATCCCTATGGCCATTCTTACATCTAAATTTTCCTGACTTTTAATAATAGATTTTATGGCTAGAAAATGCCAGAAAACGTCATCGATATTGCATTTGAATTGAAATTCATCACCTCTGTAGATTTCCCATACTTGAGGAGCGCTTCCCCAATTGTCGAGAAGATTCTTAAGCTTGGTAATCCAAACTTCGGTATCCGCATGCTGTGAATTTATAATATCTCCGGTAATGACCGCTATCATACTGCAAATATAAGCATAATTACTTATAAATAAAAAATATAAGCAGAAACACTTATAGATATTGATTATTAGTGAATCTGCTTATATCAATTATATAGTAAACATAAGACTTTTAAACGTTTTAAGTCCTATTAAAAAATTACAAAAACGAAAAAAACCTTTTACATAAAAATTTTCTTGCACTTTATTTTTTAATAAATTGATGCACCTGATCATCAAGTCTCAGGAAATAAGAACCCGTTGGAAGAGTCTGTACGGAAATATTCTTCTTATTTCTGAACGGATCTTTCTCAGTGTAAATCACTTTTCCTGAACGATCTATAATCTGAGCTGTTTTCACCTTCTCAGCTTCACCGCTTACAAAAAGATTATCATATACCGGGTTGGGATATATTTTAAATTCTTTATTTGCAGTGATAAGTTCTGTGGCAGATAATGTTCCACCTAAATTCTGGCAGTAATCAATTGGGTAAGAATCCCACTCAGTGGTATTAAATGTATTTGTTGGCTGATTGATGGGAGCTTTTCTATATAAAGAAACATCTTTTAATACTGAAGAGTTATTCTGTCCAACAACTCCCAATGCATCTACTGTGGAAAACTTATATCTCAGCTCAATATAGTTATATCCATAAAAAGTCAGCTGGGGAGCAGCAGTTACAAGTTTTGCCTGCTCTTTTGTATAGCAGGAAAAAGTAGCTGAAGGGTTTAAAACAACAAATGTTTCGTTATCCTGAACGGTTCCTTCCATTTCAAAAGGAGCTGGAAAATACAGGCTATTATTGTTCCCCTGAAGCTGAATGGATAATCTGTAATCACTCAAATTCACGGGATGTCCGGTTTTATTGGTGATTTCAAGAGCTTTATTACTATTCGTTGATCCTTCAATATATTTTGAAACAAAAAGATCTTTAGCATAAGAATCTGAAGCCAATGTTGTTACAGAAACAACATTAGTATCTGGAGAAATAAGATAACCACTATCATATGCTTTTACCGTATAGTTATAAACAGTAGAAGGTGTAAGATGATCAATGATGACCGATGTTCCTTTTGTGGCAGCCACCAAAGTACCGTTTTGATATACTTTATAGCCGAGTACATCAGCATCAGGACTAGGTGACCAGCTTAAATTTACAAAATAGGCACTCGTTTGTGTAGTTGTTAAATTGGATGGAGCCTGAGGCACTACAGTGTCCGGCGTTTGGTTCCAGATTACATTCGCCCAACCAGGATTATCTATAAACGGGTTTCTGTTTTTCTGAATAGCATATACCGCATTATTCCTGTCAATTTCTCTTGGCGATACAGGATCCTGCTGATTCCATTGAAGAAGCATAGCCATATAAGCCGGTTCGAATGCCCTCTCTTCCGTACCGTCAAGTGCATTAGCGTCCGAAGCAGGATTAGCATTGGTATTATATTTAAAAGTTCCCAGCTTGCCTTCATACCTTACTGCAAAATACAATAAAGATCTGGCCACATCTCCTTTAAATTCGTCAATAGGTTCATATACATAGCCTGTATAAGGTAGGTTGGGTATAGCACTTCGTCCGATTTTAGAAGTATTCGTGAATGTATAAAGTATATTAGCCGGTACTGTGGTAGAAATACCATAAGGATAATTACTTCTTAACTGATTAATTTTCGCATCGGTTGGAATTACATAAAACAAATCGGAATACATTGGATAATTACTGTTAAATGTACTCTGAGGCATCATATGTTCTCTATTATACCCCATTCCTTCTGCGCTGGACGATGCGATCAGCTGACCAGATGTATATTCATAGACATCCGGACCGGATGGAATTTCCGAGTAAATATCCAATAAATAAGTAGTATTCGTAGCATCATGGTCATAATATGTATCAAGATCAGTCTGGTTATAATATCCTGGAAGATCACCATAATGCCAGTTGATATTCTTTTCAGAAATTATATCATGAAGCTTAGATTTCAGAGCATAGCCCGTTAATCCGGTTGTTCCATTGTAATATCCGGCGGGAGCCTGTGCCGAAATATAAGAGGAAATTAAAATAATAGGAAGTAGAAGTTTTTTCATACCATAAAAATTGGGAAGCTAAAATAGTAAAATAAAATACGTAAAAGAGGGGATATTTTATTACGAAAACATTAATTTTCAATTCATAAAAATTTGAAAATTAAAAGGTTGAAGTTAAAGCAGCACGGTTAAAATAATTTCTTTGGCTTTCCGTCAATTTATTTATCTTTGGGAACTAACTATTATCTATATGAATACAGAGACTATTGACAACATCAAAATGATAGCGGAGACAGCTAGAGAATTTGCAGAGAAGAATATCCGACCGAATATTATGGAGTGGGATGAAAGCCAGACATTCCCTAAAGACTTATTCCACCAACTTGGAGAAATGGGATTTATGGGGGTTGTAGTTCCTGAGCAGTATGGCGGTTCCGGTTTAGGTTATCATGAGTATGTTACTATTCTGGACGAAATTTCCCAGGTAGATCCATCGATTGGTCTTTCTGTAGCGGCGCACAACTCTCTTTGTACCAACCATATTTACGAATTTGGAAATGAAGAGCAAAGACACAAATGGCTTCCTCAGCTGGCTTCCGGAAAAGTAATCGGAGCTTGGGGATTAACAGAACATAATACAGGTTCAGACTCAGGAGGTATGTCTACTACTGCTGTGAAAGACGGCGATGAGTGGATTATCAGTGGAGCAAAAAACTTTATTACCCATGCTATTTCAGGAGATATTGCTGTGGTAATGACAAGAACAGGTGAAAAAGGGGCTAAAAACAATTCTACAGCTTTTGTTTTAGAAAAAGGCATGCCTGGCTTTAGTTCCGGAAAAAAAGAAAATAAATTAGGAATGCGTGCCTCTGAAACGGCAGAGCTCATTTTTGATAACGTACGTGTACCGGATTCTCACCGTTTAGGCGAAGTGGGTGAAGGTTTCAAACAGGCTATGAAAATTTTGGATGGTGGTAGAATTTCTATTGCCGCGCTAAGTTTAGGTACGGCAAGAGGAGCTTATAAGGCGGCTTTAAAATATGCTAAAGAAAGACATCAGTTCGGAAAACCTATTTCAGATTTCCAGGCTGTCAACTTTATGCTTGCTGATATGGCTACAGAAATTGATGCTGCTGAACTTCTTATCCAGAGAGCATCTACTCTTAAAAATGCCAAGCAAAAAATGACTAAAGAAGGGGCTATGGCAAAACTCTATGCTTCTGAAGCTTGTGTAAGAATTTCTAATAATGCTGTGCAGATCTTTGGAGGATATGGATATACCAAGGATTTCCCTGTTGAAAAATTCTACAGAGATTCAAAGCTTTGTACTATAGGTGAAGGTACTTCTGAGATCCAGAGACTGGTTATCGGAAGAGATATTACAAGATAACCCTAAACTCTCAATACAAATGATTAAACAGGCTCTTTTAGGTGAGTTTCTACATGAAGCTGAAAACACTAGAAAAATTTTAAAAGCAATTCCTGACAGCGCTTTAGACTGGAAACCGTCTGAAAAAAACTGGACAACCGGTCAGTTGGCCTCTCATATTGCGGAAGTCTATAACTGGTACCACCCTACTTTCAATCAGGATACGTTTGATATGGGCAAGTATAAGTATGATAAAGGGGATATTTCCAAAGCTGAAAATATTCTCGCTAAATTTGAAGAAAATGTTGCTAACGCGCAAAAAGTATTGGAAGGTTCTGATGAAAATACCTATTTCAACGAATGGAAAATGGAAATGAACGGCAATGTTCTCTTTCCTCCTTCACCGAAAATCCAGGTAGTGAGAGGCTTTTTGTATAATCATTTGTACCATCACAGAGGTGAACTGGTTGTTTATTTAAGATCAACCGGTAATAAGGTTCCCGGACTGTACGGACCTACTGCTGATGATAAAATGTAAGTAAAACTTAATTTACCTTTATAAATAAAATGACATGTACGATCGTACATGTCATTTTTCTTTATTCATACACTATTGGCAAATAATTTTAAATCATATTTAATGTATTGCATAATATTTTGAACAGATATTCTAAATTTTTCTTAAAAATTTTTATTTTTCGTAATATAATTTTTATTAGCTTTGATATTCCACAATTAAAATTAATATTTAATATGAAAAAACAATTAACACTGATTGGAATGCTCCTGATTACGGGTGTTTCTTTCGCACAGACAGATCGTCTTTGGTCCGAAAATTCAAGAAAAAATCCATCTGAGATTTTTGAAAACAAATCCAGCATCAGCAACCCAAAGGTATACAGCCTGGATATTAACGGATTAAAGAACGCGCTTGCAAAAGCACCCAAAAGGCTGGCTGTCGGCGAAAAATCAGAACTCATTATTTCTTTTCCAAATTCTGAAGGGAAAATGGAAAATTTTAAAGTGAGGGAAAATTCCAATTTTGCACCTGAGCTTGCTGCAAAATATCCGGACATTAAATCTTATGTGGGAGAAGGGCTTGGCGATTCTGCATCCACAGTATACTTCAGCATCTCTCCACTCGGATTATCCTCAATGGAAGTTTACGGTGACAAGTCTGCGGTATTCATTGAGCCGTACTCCAAAGATCTTTCCACTTATGTAGTGTATAGAAAATCTGACAAAAAGGATGATCTCAGCAAGTTCGAATGCTCAGTAATTGATGTTGCACAAAAAGGCGCTGCCAGTGCAGGTCTTGCGGCAAGACCTAATGCCGATGATGCCAAATTAAGAACATTCAGGCTGGCATTATCGTGTACGGGTGAATACACCACTTATTTCGGAGGAACAAAAGCTCAGGCTATAGCAGCTATGAACAACACAATGACCCGTGTAAACGGAGTCTTTGAAAAAGATTTCGCTGCAAGAATGGTTTTAATAGCCAACAATGATGCCGTAGTATACACCAACGCTTCTACAGATCCATATTCTGCAGCCTCAGGAATGAGCAGCTGGAATTCTCAACTACAAAGCACCTTAACATCTGTAATTGGTGAAGCCAATTATGATATCGGACACTTGTTCGGAGCTTCCGGAGGTGGAGGAAATGCAGGCTGTATCGGCTGTATCTGTGTTAACGGTTCTAAAGGAAGCGGTTATACTTCTCCGGCAGATGCTATTCCCTCAGGTGATAATTTCGATATTGATTATGTAGCTCATGAAATGGGACATCAGTTCGGAGGAAACCACACTTTCTCTATGAGCAATGAAGGAACAGGAGCCAATATGGAACCCGGATCGGGATCAACCATTATGGGGTATGCAGGAATTACGAGCCAGGATATCCAGCCACATTCCGATGCTTTCTTCCATGCCATAAGCATTCAGCAGATCACCAATAATATTAAAGCTAAAACCTGCTCTGTAAACACAAGTACTGGAAATTCAATTCCTACCGCCAATGCAGGACTGGATTATACCATTCCAAAAGGAACACCTTTTGTACTTACAGGTACCAGTACTGATGCTGATGGAGACGCTTTAACTTATATCTGGGAACAGATGGATAATGCTTCCTCTTCTCAAACCGGAGCAAGCTCTGCAGCCAGTGCCACAAAGGCATCAGGTCCTAATTTCAGATCATGGGCACCTACAACGGCACCTGTGAGATATTTTCCTAGAATGGCCTCTGTCTTAACAGGAGCAACGACTACAGCCGGTTCAGAGATTACGGTTGAGGCCCTTTCATCAGTCGCCAGAACATTAAACTTCAGATTTACAGCCCGTGACAACAGAGCCGGAGGTTCAGGAAACAATTCAGACGACGCTGTAATTACTGTGAACAGTACTGCAGGGCCATTTGCTGTGACTTCACAAAACTCAGCCACTACCTATACAGGAGGCAGCTCCCAGACAATAACATGGGATGTTGCAGGAACTACCGCAAACGGTGTAAACACTGCCAATGTAGATATCCTTTGGTCAACCAACAGCGGAAGTACCTGGACTACTCTGCTGGCAGGAACTCCTAATGACGGTTCTCGGGCTGTAACAATTCCTAATGCTTCTACCAGTACAGGAAGAATTATGGTAAAAGGTTCCAATCATATTTTCTTTGATGTAAATAATGCAAACATCACTGTAAATGCAGGTTCGGGTACTCCTGATACTGTAGCGCCTACTGCACCTACCCTTGCGGCTTCTGGAACTACTTCTACCACTACAAACCTTTCATGGTCCGGAGCTACAGACAATGTAGCTGTTACAGGTTATGACGTATATCAGGGTGCTTCATTAATTGGTTCTTCTGCTTCTACTACCTACACCGTAACAGGATTAACACCATCCACAACATATTCTTTCTCTGTTAAAGCTAAAGACGCAGCAGGAAATGCTTCTGTTTCTAGTAATACGGTAAGTGTTACAACATTAGGCGGCGGAACGGTTACTTATTGTTCCTCTTCTGCATCCAATACTGCTGATGAGAGAATCGGAAATGTGAAATTCGGAACTATCAACAACACATCAACAGGAACTGCCGGTTATGAAAACTTCACTTCTGTTTCTACCAATGTTACAAGAGGAAGTGCATATACCATTTCTGTAACTCCGGTTTGGACTTCTACGAAATACAGCGAAGCCTATGCAGTATACATAGATTATAACGGTGATGGAGACTTTACAGACAGCGGAGAATTAGCATGGTCTAAAGCAGGCTCTACAACAACTCCTGTTACCGGATCTATTACTATTCCGGCTACAGCCAGTCTTGGATCAACAAGAATGAGGGTCATGATGAAATACAGCTCTATTCCTACTTCATCTTGTGAAACTTACACGTATGGACAGGTTGAAGATTATACATTGAATATTGTTTCTTCCGGAAAAGGAGACTTATCCAATACAAAAGACCTGATCACCGATATCAAGCTTTATCCTAACCCCGTAAGAGACATGCTGTATGTTTCAAATACAGCATCTGAAGATTATAAGATCTTTGATCTGGGAGGAAAAATAGTTGATTCCGGAAAACTTCAAAGAGGTGCTGTAAATGTAAGCGGCCTTATCAAGGGTACTTATATGATCCAGATCGGAGAGATCACGAAAAAATTCGTTAAGAATTAGTAATTTAAAATTAAATTAATATGAAGACTGTTCTGTATAGGACAGTCTTCAGTTTTTTTAGTATTTTATTTAATAATTTTCATTTAATTATAATTTCTATTAACAATAATCGAGATATTCTATGATAACATTAAATTTTTAACAAAGGTTTTTTCGTTAGATTTGACATAACGTAAAAAATTACACTTTTATATGAAAAAACAATTATTGATGATGGGAATGCTTGTATTATCAGGTTTTTCCTTCGCACAGACAGATCGTCTATGGACTCAGGGATCTCAAAAAAACGCCTCACCAGTTTTCGAAAACATGACGAATATAGATGGTCCGAAAATTTACCAATTAAATATCAATGGTTTGAAAAATGCACTGGCAAGCGCTCCTAAAAGATTGGCAGCCGGTGAAAAATCTCAAATTATTATTTCTTTTCCCAATGCGGAAGGAAAGATGGAAAAGTTTAAGGTAACAGAAAATCCAAACTTTGAGCCTGAACTGGCAGCAAAGTATCCGGACATCAAGTCTTATATTGGAGAAGGCATAGATGATTCTGCTTCAACAGTTTACTTTAGCATCTCTTCCTTAGGACTTTCTTTTATGGAAATTTATGGGGATAAATCGGCTACTTTTATAGAGCCCTATACTAAAGATTTATCTTCCTATGTGATCTATAAGAAGTCTGACAGAAAAGACAACTTAAATAAATTTGAATGTACTGTATTAGATGCAGCTCAAAAAGGCACTTCTTCAACTATTGCTGCCAGAAATGCTAATGACTCCACACTGCGAACATTTAGACTGGCGCTGTCTACCACAGGAGAATACACTTCCTATTTTGGAGGAACAAAAGCACAGGCTTTAGCAGCAATGAACAATACCATGACCCGTGTAAATGGTGTTTTCGAGAAAGATTTTGCAGCAAGAATGGTCCTTATTGCCAATACTGATGCAGTTATTTATACCAATGCTTCTACAGATCCTTATTCTCCCTCTTCAGCAATGAATAACTGGAATCTGCAATTAATGAATACTTTAAGTTCCACTATTGGTAATGCTAATTTTGACGTAGGCCATTTGTTCGGAAGAGATGGCGGAGGTGGTAATGCAGGCTGCATCGGCTGTATATGCAGTAATGATATGTCTACTTATGTGTACCTGGGAACAACCTATCCTAGTGCGTATAAAGGAAGCGGTTATACTTCCCCTTCGAATGGCGTACCATCAGGTGATACTTTTGATATCGATTATGTAGCTCATGAAATGGGACATCAGTTTGGTGGAAACCATACCTGGTCTCATGATAGTGAAAGAACGGGTAATAATATGGAACCGGGCTCAGGTTCGACTATTATGGGATACGCAGGAATTACCGACCAGGATGTCCAAATGAACTCTGATGCTTTTTTCCATGCCATAAGCATTCAACAGATCACCAATAATATTAAAACTAAAACCTGCTCTGTAAATACCCTTACAGGAAACACAATTCCTACAGCTAACGCGGGATTAGATTATACCATTCCTAAAAGCACACCGTTTATGCTGACAGGAACAGGAACTGATGCTAACGGAGATATCCTTACCTATATTTGGGAGCAGATGGATAGCGCTACATCTAGTCAGACAGGAGCCAGTTCTGCAGCCAAAGCTACTAAAACATCAGGTCCTAATTTCAGATCATGGACACCTACAGCCTCCCCGGTAAGATACTTTCCAAGAATGGCTTCCGTATTAGCAGGAGCAACCACTACCGCAAGTTCGGAAATTACTGTCGAAGCACTTTCTTCAGTAGCAAGAACCCTGAATTTCAGATTTACCGTTCGTGATAACAGAGCTGGAGGTTCAGGGAATAATTCAGATGATGCAAAAATCACCGTTAATGCTACTGCAGGTCCTTTCAATATTACTTCACAGAATACTGCAGCCTCTTATGCCGGAGGAAGTACACAAACCATCACCTGGAATGTGGCAGGAACTACCGCAAATGGTGTAAACACTGCTAATGTAGATATCCTTTGGTCAACCAACAGCGGAAATACCTGGACTACCCTATTGGCAGGAACTCCAAATGACGGTTCTCAGGCCGTTACGATTCCCAATGCTTCTACTACTTCAGGAAGAATTATGGTAAAAGGAACCAATCATATTTTCTTTGATGTGAATAATGCCAATATTTCGGTAACTGCTACGGCAGCAAAATCCGTGACTGAAGCACCAAAAGAAACATCAGCCGATATGAGACTATACCCTAATCCGGTGAAAGATGTTCTGGCGGTTTCCAATACGGATACAGAAGAATATAAAATCTTCGATATGTCTGGAAAATTAGTACATACAGGAAAACTTCAAAGAGGTTCTGCCAATATAAGCAACCTTATAAAAGGAGCCTATATGATTCAGATAGGAGAAACAACAAAACGATTCATTAAGGATTAATCACCTTAATTTTAAAATAACGCGATGGAAAAGGCTACTCTACACAGGAGTAGCCTTTTTTTTATTCTTTAAGTACATATCCATAATCTTATTCGAATAAAAACATCCTTCAATAATCCATTTATCAATGTATTTAATTTACATATAATTAATTTTTATTAAATAAAATAATTAATATTCAGGTTTTTTAATTTAAATTTATCACTCAATACTGTTTATTATTGTACCGTTTGTCCAGCCAGTATTTGAGGGAGCTGAGAAATCGTTTCAACGATTCATCATACTGCTTCTTTAATGCCACTTCTTTGATGGGAACTGATTGTCATATCTTTAAAAGCCAGCCTAACAGCAAATGCTTTTCATGAAAATATCCTTTAGAAAAACACTGATCTTACCGACACATTCAAGCAGGCATTTTTTACCAGAGAAGCATTGATACAATCCCAATAATACTTTATTAAATTTTTACATAATTAAAATTATTTATATGAAACATTTATTGAAGTACATCTTTCTTTTATCATTTACTTTCTTTTCGGTTGCCTGTAGCTCAGACAATGATGAAGTAATAGACACTAATCCCGTTAAAATTGTATTCTACAAAAACGCTGATGATTTTGCATTAACTTATGATGCTCCGGGAGCTGTAAACCAAACGATAAGAAACCAGGCATTTGACCTGTACAAACAGGGTAAATGGAATGAACTGGAAGCGCTGTTTAAAGCTAATAGTCTGAACGGAGGATGGCCTCCTGCCAATGGTGGTTATAATATCGTTGATGATGTTCCTATTGTGGCAGGACAAAAATTCGACCGATACAGCGGAGCTGTTGGCAATTATGACGGAACGGGAGTTCCTACTTTAGGAGGCAGCTTTACAAGCCCTATTATCAATGGATATGTATATACTTTCACGCAAAGAGCATTAAACCAGCCTGAAAATAAATATGATTTCTATTATGAGATAGATGTTTTGAATAATTTACTATCTTTCAAATCCCAAACGGCAGATATTATTCCCTGGTTTAATCAGGCTGGCAATGGAAAACAAACCATGTGGAAAATTCCCATTGATATTGCCACAGGATATCCAAAAACATGGAATAAATTAGCTGAAGAGGGATATATAAAAGTAACTATTAAAAAAAGTCCAAGCGGGAAATACAATAACCTGGCAGGTACTGTTATTCAGTAATAAATAAATTCAGATGTATTCAATATCAAAAAAAATAAACATTGGTAAAAAAGCTCTTATTCAAAAGGATGTTTTCACTAATAATGAAACCGTTCCTTCTGCTGTTGTAAAATTCATATGCTGTAACTGCAATCATGAAAATACAGTGGAAATTATTCCTTACCAGTCAGGATTCCCTATCCTTCAGCTTTATCACGATGAGCAGATACTATCCGGAAATGAATTATTAAAAAACGGGATGGTACAGGAAACTTTACCCGGAATGTCACATTTCGGTCCTTTAACGGTAAACAATCTGCCAACCCTATATTTTGGAACCAGCTGCCAGACATGTTATTCAAAATACCTCTGTGTATTTGGCTATGGTGAAAAACAGCCGGGATTAACGATCTTAAGTATCTCAGGAATCTGGAAATATGAAGAATTAAAATAACCACATCTGAATACAGACCATGAATTTAAAACAAAATCCACAACTAAAATTGTGGGTTTTTCTGTTTTGTTTGGGAAATTATATTTTTAAAAGGATGATCAGGAATATTGTTCTTCCTACCCCTTCATTAATACATTTTACGCTGTACATTTTACAATCTCCAAATCGTTTTCTATCTTTGCCATAAATAAAAAAATTCATGGATAAAATTGATAGTCTGAACCAAGTAGCAGAATTCCATACTACTTTCAAAGCCCCTATTTTAGATACCCCACAAATTCCTTCTCCGGAAAGATGCAACCTTAGAGTAGAGCTTCTTCAGGAAGAGTTAAATGAGCTGAAACAAGCGATTGCAGATAATGACATTGTAGAAATTGCAGATGCACTTTGTGATCTTCAGTATGTTTTAAGTGGTGCCGTGCTTGAATTCGGACTTGGCAACAAATTTGTAGAGCTATTCAACGAAGTTCAGCGTTCCAATATGTCTAAAGCTTGCGATAATGAAGAACAGGCAAAGGAAACGGTTGAGTTTTATAAAGAAAAGGAAGTAGCCTCTTTTTATGAAAAATCTGGAGAAAAATTCAATGTTTACAGACAGGCTGATCATAAAGTATTAAAAAACAAATACTACTCTCCTGCTGATTTAAAATCAATCATTGAGAAATAACATATGAAAAAATTTATTACGAATATTGTTGCCTTTTCAAGCATCTTTTTAGCTGTCCAGCAATTTAGCGCTCAAAAAGTAGTGGTTAACCGGGAGGTTGAAACTCAGAATGACGGTAAAATGCTTTTGGGACATCAGCTGAAAGAACAGTTTCTGAAAGCTCCTTATGCCGACTGGTATGTAAAGGAATATGATGAATATGCTCTTGACGCAAAAGCCATCAGTGAGCTTAAAAAAGAAAGACTGGGTTCTTGTGACATTATTGTTTTCATGGGAACATGGTGTGAAGACAGCCACAGAGATATCCCAAGGCTGATGAAAATATTGGAAGAAGTAGGTTATCCGGACTCTAAGCTTACCATTATTGCGGTAAACCGTAAAAAAGAATCTCCTACGGGAGACGAAAGTCTTTACAATATCCAGAAAGTGCCTACCATTATTTTGAAAAAATATGGAAAAGAAATTGGAAGAATTGTAGAAATGCCTACTTCAGGATATATTGAAAGAGATTTAGCCGAGATTTTGAAAAAGAATGATACATCTGTAATTAAAGAAATTTTTAAATAGATTTGAGAAATTATAAAACAATTTTATCATTTGTAGCAGGCGCAGGGGTCATGGTGCTTCTGTTTTTCGGGCTTAAGTCCTGTCTTACTCTCACTAATAAAACTGAGAAGTCGGATTATTATATTCTGACCAACCAGATTTCCAAGATGAATAAGATGGTGGTAATGGAGCAGAATACGTCCAGTATGCAGAAGACCAAAATGGGTTATGAAGTATTCGGAAAAGAGGTTTCAAATAACAGCATCATTACCTATACCAAAACCACGGCACAGGTTTCTTATGATCTTAATAAGATGAAGATTGAGGTAGATTCCATCAACAAAAAGCTGGTGATCACCGAACTTCCGGATGCAGACATAAGAATTACTCCCAGTGTTGAAATCCAATCTTTGGACGATTCCTTTTTTAATAGGATTACGGAAAAAGACATTAAGAATGTAACGGAAAAAGCTAAGCAAACTGCGATGAAATCTATTGATGAAAATCAATTGAGAAGTGAGGGACGCAAACAATTAATGGAAAATCTTAATAATGTTTTTGTTTTGGCAAAGGCTTTGAATTATACCATAGAAGATAAAACCGGAAAGATCGGTCTTCTAGGACTCTAAAAATTCAAGCTATGGACTCAAAAGGAAAAAGCAATAAGAAAGAACCTGCCAATACCGCAGAAACCAAAAAGCAGAATGAAGATTTCCAAAACATTCCTGCATCATCGAAAAAGAGCAATCCACCTGAGATTGATAAAGAGGATATTCAAAAATCGTCTAAAGGTAAATCAGGAAAAACGGATAATACAAAGGAGTAAAGTAAAACCATTAAGGTCTTATCACTTCTTTTACAGAATACAATTGAAAGGTCCCGTCTCTAATGAGGCAGGACCTTTCTTCTAACTATCTAAATGAACTTTTTGTACCTATACGATGGTGGACTTTCCGATCTTTACATTTTCAAAATTGTAATAAGATTTTTCGGAATATTTTATATGATCTGCAATAAAGCTTCCTACTTCACTTGTGGAATAATACTGTTTGGTATTAAGATCGATGGTAACATACTTATTTTCAATAGCATGCTCTACAGATTGCCTCAGTTTATCTGCAGCCGTCTGTAAATTAAGGTGATCCAACATCATGGCAACGCTAAGAATAGAAGCAATAGGATTGGCAATACCCTTACCTTTTGCCTGCGGATAAGAACCGTGGATAGGTTCGAACAATGCATTTTTCTCACCAATGGAAGCTGACGGAAGCAATCCGATAGATCCTCCGATCACACTGGCTTCATCAGAAATAATATCCCCGAACATATTTTCAGTTACAATAACATCAAACTGTTTAGGGTTAAGAATCAGCTGCATTGCTGCATTATCTACAAACATATAATCCAGCTGCACGTCCGGATATTCTGAAGAAATCTCCTGACAGATCTTCCTCCATAATCTTGACGTATCCAATACATTGGCTTTGTCAATAAGCGTCAGTTTTTTATTTCTCTTCTGAGCTTCCTGAAACGCCATATGGGCAATAGGAAGAATATCTTCACGGCTATATTTGCATATGTCATAGGCATACGCTCCTTCAGGATCTGTAAACTTTTCACCAAAATAGATTCCGCTTACCAATTCTCTGAAGATCTGAATATCTGCCCCTTCAATGATTTCTCTTTTAAGCGGGCTTTTGTCAATCAGTGAAGAATAGGTTTTCAAAGGCCTGATATTGGCAAATAAACCCAGCTCCTTACGAAGTTTTAGAAGCCCCTGTTCAGGTCTTACTTTTGCTTCAGGATTATTATCGAAAACAGGATCACCGATTGCTCCAAAAAGAACGGCATCAGAATTTTTGCAAATCCTCAACGTTTCTTCGGGTAAAGGGTCTCCGGTCTTAAAAATAGCTTCAGCACCAATCAATCCGTGTTCGAACTGAAATTCATACTGAAAGACTTCAGCTATGACATCCAGTATTTTTATACTTTCTTTGATGATCTCAGGTCCTATTCCGTCTCCGGGAAGAACCGCAATTTTAAAATACTTGTCGCTCATTTTTCTTTTGTGTTTTTAGTTCAAACTCTTGTATCACCTGTTTTCTGCTGATTAAAAAATCAATATCATCATAGCCGTTCAACAGGCATATTTTTTTGTAAGAATCAATCTCAAAAGTTTCGGTTGTATCTTTGAAACTGATGGACTGCAGTTCTACATCAATAGCAATTTCATTATTTGGATTTTCAGTGATTCCTTCTAAAATTTCTTTTAAAAAGTCTTCGGAAACTTTTACCGGAAGAAGTCCATTATTTAAAGCATTTCCTTTAAAAATATCAGCAAAATAGCTGGAAACAATGACTTTAAAACCATAATCCGTTAAAGACCAGGCTGCGTGTTCCCTGCTGCTTCCGCATCCGAAATTATTTCCTGCCACTAAAATTTCCCCTTCGAATTTTGGATTATTCAGTACAAAATCAGGATTAGGTTCTCCTGAATGCATATTGTACCTCCAATCTCTGAACAGATTTTCACCAAAACCTTTTCTGTCTATACTTTTTAGGAATCTGGCCGGAATAATCTGATCGGTATCTATATTTTCTGCCGGCAATGGTACTGCGCGGGATTTTAAAACAACTAATTTTTGCATGTACTTTTTAATCTGTTTAATTTAAACTTTCAAAAGCAGAGATCCTGCCTTCTATGGCAGCTTTAGCTGCTGTAAGCGGGCTTGCAAGAATGGTTCTGGAACCTTGTCCCTGCCTGCCTTCAAAGTTTCTGTTTGAAGTGGATACACAATATTCTCCTTCCGGAATCTTATCATCATTCATGGCCAGACAAGCTGAACATCCGGGTTGACGAATCTGAAATCCGGCCTCATTGAAAATTTTATCCAATCCTTCTTCATAGATCTGTTTTACCACCTGCTGAGAACCCGGAACAATTAATGCCTGTACTGTTTCAGATTTGCTTTTTCCTTTGATATATTGAGCTGCAGAACGGAAATCCTCTATCCTTGCATTGGTACAGCTTCCGATGAATACATAACTGACCTTAATATGGGAAGGAGCCTGCCCTGCCTTTAATCCCATATAGCGTAACGCTTTTTCTTCCGACTCATTCTGAGGAACAGGAATAAGCTCACGGATTGAGATCCCCATTCCGGGATTCGTTCCATACGTGATCATTGGATAGATTTCTGAAGCTTCAAATGTCAGTTCTTTATCAAAAACAGCTTCTTCATCTGTTTTTAAACCTCTCCAATACGCTACTTTTTCTTGCCATTCTTCACCTTCCGGAGCAAAAACCTTTCCCTTTATATACTCAAAGGTAGTTTCATCAGGGGCAATCATTCCTCCTCTGGCCCCCATTTCAATGCTCATATTGCAAACAGTCATTCTTCCCTCCATAGACATTTCTTCAAATACGTTTCCGGCATATTCACAGAAATATCCTGTTCCCCCATCTGTTCCTATTTTTGAAATAATATAAAGAATCACATCTTTAGGCTGAACATTTTCATTCAATCTGCCGTTTACGGTAATTCTCATCGATTTGGGCTTGTTAAGCAGCAGACATTGACTTGCAAAAACCTGGGCAACCTGGCTTGTTCCTATTCCAAAAGCAATAGCGCCAAAAGCACCATGCGTGGAAGTATGACTGTCTCCGCAAACAATACTCATCCCCGGCTGGGTAATTCCCAATTCGGGGGCAATGATGTGAACAATTCCCTGGTATTCATGTCCAAGACCGAACAGTTTTATATTATTTTTCTCACAATTTTCGGTAAGCTGCTGAACCTGGTTTCTGGACAATTCATCCCGTATCGGCTCTTCCTGATGAAGAGTGGGTACGTTGTGGTCCGCGGTTGCTACAATCTGTTCCGGCCGGAAAACTTCAAGATTTCTGGATTCCAGTTCTGCAAAAGCCTGAGGGCTGGTTACTTCATGAATAAGGTGTTTGTCAATATAAATAATCTGAGGTCCGTTCGGAATGGTTTCCACCACGTGGGCATCCCAAACTTTATCAAAAAGTGTCTTTTTATCGTTCTTCATTTTTATTTTATCTTGATTTTACATCAAACCTATCCTATTTTTCGGTTGAAAGTCTCTATAATCCGGCTTAAATCGTCATTACCAATCTCTTTTTTAAGATCTGCCACTTTTAAAAACTCCTGATACAGATAATCGAGTTCATTTTTAGTGACATCAAAGCCAATATGCTTAAAACGGTAAGCCAATGCCGAACGTCCGCTTCTTGCTGTAAGAATAATAGAAGATGTACTCACTCCTACTTCCTCAGGATCAATGATTTCGTAAGTTTCTCTGTTTTTGATCACGCCGTCCTGGTGAATTCCTGAGCTGTGGGCAAATGCATTAGCTCCCACAATGGCTTTGTTGGGCTGTACAGACATGCCCATAAGGTCCGAAACCATCAGGCTCATCTCATTCAGCATTCTGGAGTTGACATCGGTATGAAGATTCAGATCTTTATGCTGTTTTAAAATCATCACCACTTCTTCCAAAGCCGTATTTCCTGCTCTTTCTCCCAATCCGTTGATTGTACATTCTATCTGACGTGCTCCGTTCATTACTCCGGCAATAGAATTAGCGGTTGCCAATCCTAGGTCATTGTGACAATGGCATGACAATACTGCCTTTTCGATTCCTTTTACATTTTCACGCAAATATTTTATTTTCTGACCATATTCTTCAGGCAGACAATACCCTGTTGTATCAGGAATATTTAAAACTGTAGCCCCGGCCTTAATCACGGCTTCACATACCTGCGCCAGATATTCGTTATCAGTTCTTCCGGCGTCTTCTGCATAAAATTCAACATCTTCCACATAAGTTTTAGCATATCTTACCGCTTCAGCAGCACGTTCCAGAATATCATCTTTTGTGGAGTTGAATTTATATCTGATATGAGATTCGGAAGTTCCGATTCCCGTATGGATTCTCGGTCTTTTAGCAAATTTCAGTGCTTCAGCTGCTACGTCTATGTCTTTTTTATTGGCTCTAGTGAGTCCACATACTTTAGCATTTTTTACGAGTTTTGAAATTTCTGAAACAGATTCAAAATCTCCGGGACTGGAAATTGGAAACCCCGCTTCAATGATATCAATCCCTAGCTTATCAAGCCTTTCAGCAATAATCAGTTTCTGTTCCGTATTCAGTTTACACCCCGGAACCTGCTCCCCATCTCTCAGTGTGGTATCAAAAATTTCAATTTTTTCGGAATTCATAAATGAAGTTTTTTACTTAATTTTGGTTCAAAACTACAGCTTGAAATATTTTCAGACGTTTATATTTTGTAAAAACTACAATACTCAATAATGAAATAAACAAGTGTATGCATTTGATAATTAAAGTTTTAAATTATAAAAATTTACAATGGCAGAATTGCAGAAAGATTTCTTGTTTGTTTTGGTAAAGTCATTGACCACCTCCGAAAAACGTCAGTTTAAGTTGTATGTCAACCGTCTCGGTATTAATGTAGATGCCAAATTTCTTCTTTTATTTTCAGAAATGGATAAGATGAAAGAGTACGATGAAAGCATTATCATCGAGAAAAAAATTTCAACGAAACAGCAGCTTTCCAATCTGAAGGCTCACCTTTACAAACAGATCCTCGTGAGTCTCCGCATGAACCCCAGTCACCAGAACTATAGAATTCAGCTCAGGGAACAGCTTGATTTTGCCAATATTCTCTATCAGAAAGGGCTTTATAAACAAGCCTTGAAAATACTGGACAAAACGAAGCAAACTGCCCTGGAACTGGATGAAAAAAGCATAGCTTCAGAAATCATAGACCTTGAAAAAGTGATTGAATCTCAATTTATTACAAGGAGTATTGAAGGACGTGCCGACGAGCTCATCCGGCAGTCTCAAGAAATAAGCAGGCAGAATCGTTATACAACAAAATTATCCAATCTTTCACTGAAACTGTACAGTGAAATGCTTACTCATGGCTATGTAAAAAATGATACGGACAGGAAGGAGGTTCTTGAATTTTTCAATTCCCAGATCAAAAACATCAGCCTTGAAAAACTGAATTTCACTGAAAAACTCTGGTACTTTAAAGCGCATGTCTGGAAAAATCAGCTTTTACAGGATTATAAATACACCTTGAAGTATGCCTATCAATGGGTAGATTTATTTCATAAAACCCCTGAAATGATCTATAGCCATCCAGTCTGGTATATTAAAGGAAATACGTATCTGCTTAAAATTCTGTTTCTCTATGGAAATATAGACATCCTGGAAGAACATTTTAAAAGCTTTAACAGAATGGTCAATGCTGAAAACTTCGCCCAAAACGAAAATCTTCAGTCCCTTATTTTCCTGACTCACTATAATACGCTGATGAATATTCACTTTGTAAAGGGCGAGTTTTTCACCGGGACCAAACTTATTCCTGAGATTGAATTAAAAATGGATAAACTTAGAGAAAGAATTGATGAACATCACTTTATGATTCTTTATCTTAAGATGGCAGCGATGTTTTTTGGAAGTAAAATGTTTAAAAAATCCATTGATTACGCTATGAGGGTAATAGAATCAAAAGGAAATGTGCAGGAAGATTTATTATTCCACACCCGGATTCTAATACTGATGGCCAAACATGAATCAGGAAATGATGAAGACTATGATGAATTTATTGCTTCTACATCTAAATTTGCGAGAAAAATGAAGAAACCTGAAGTTTTCCATTTTGAAAGCATTGAATTTTTTAAGAATCTGAATAATCAGGTTTTAGATCAACAGCAAAAAGCTTTTAAAGCTTTTGATAAAAAACTGGAAGAGTTTTCCAACAATGAATATTACAGAAGGTCATTATTTTATATCGATATCCACGGATGGATAAAATCTAAAGTTCAGCATGTAGATGTCATTGAGATTATTAAGCAAAAAGTGAAATACAAAAGGAAAAACCAGTAGAATAAATGGTATAGACAGCTTTATGAAGACAATCTTTGAGAGTTTGGATTCCAATCTGCGAAAAAATATAACCACAAAGTCACAAAAGATTTAGACACTTAAGAGTTTTTTTTAGTTAATATCAGACTGCTGAGAAATACACATGAGTTTTATGAAAATCTCTGATTTTATTCTAAAGTGAACTTACTTGTATTCAGTAGTTTTTGTACTTACTTAAGTGGGCTAAAGTGCTTAAAAAATATGCAGTCTTTAGAACAACATACTTGTCATTCCGCAGGAATCCAGGCATAATAAAAATCTGCCCAATCTGCGAAAGAAATATAACCACAAAGTCACAAAAGATTTAGACACCTAAGATTTTTTTAGTTAATATCAAACTGCTGAGAAGTACACATGAGTTTTATGAAAATCTTTGATTTTCTTCTAA